>NZ_JAUTAZ010000001.1:1819129-2425506 GCF_030818905.1 Microbacterium sp. SORGH_AS_0888 | reverse complement strand
GGAGGTGAGCGCGTCGATGTCCTCCCAGGGGCGTCCGCGCAGCACGATGAAGTCGGCGGCGAGCCCCGGACGCAGGCGGCCCGCGACATCCCCGAGGCGGATCGCGTCGGCGGCGTCGGACGTGCCCGAACGCAGGGTGCGCTCCGCGGTCCAGTCGAATGCCGTGCGCATGAGCCGCAGCTCCTCGAGCTGGTCACCGAAGCGGACCATGACGCCGTTCGCATCCGTGCCGAGCACGAACCGGACGCCCGCGGCAGCGGCGCCGACGAAGTTCGCATCGCGTTCGATGACGACGGCGCGGGCCTTCTCCGCGGCGTCCTCGCTGACCGGGATCCGCCGGTCGGCGATCGCGTCGTTGATCATGAGTGTCGGGGCGACAGGGATGTTGCGCTCGATGAGCACGGGCCAATGCCGCTCGAGGATCCCGGTCCCGTGCTCGATCGAGTCCACCTCGAACTCGAGGGCGATGTCGACCCCCTCCGCGGAGTGGGTGTGGGCGGCGACGAGCATTCCGAGGGCGTGGGCCTCGTCGACGGTGGCCGCGATCTCGGCCGGGGTCTGGTTGCGCCAGCCCACGCGGTCGCCGATCGAGAGGACACCGCCGCTCGTGAAGATCTTGATGCCGTCCGCACCCTGCCTCGCCCATTGGCGCACGAGCTTGCGGCACTCGTCGGGCGAGTCCGCGACGGGCGCGCGATGCGGGTAGTGCGGGGGGATGAAGAGGTCGCCGTGGCCGGCGGTCATCCCGACCGCGCCGTGCACGAGCAGGCGCGGTCCCGCGACGACGCCGGTGGCGAGCGCGCGGGCGGCGGAGAGCTGCACCTCGCTGCCGGACAGATCGCGGAGGGTCGTGACCCCGGCCGCGGCAGCGTTGCGCGCGTGCGCGAGAACGTGCAGCGAGCGCTCGGAGGCGGGCGTGATGAGCGGCCAGGTCATCCAGTCCACCGGCGAGGGAACGGCCGACGCATCGAGGTGCACGTGCGTGTCGATGAGGCCGGGGATGACGCTGAGCTCCGGCTCCGCCGCCGTGTCCCGGTCGACCGCGTCGACCGCCTGGAGCCGTCCGTCCGACCACGAGAGGGTGACCACCCCGCGGTCCTCCTCGCCGTCCCAGAGGCGGATCCCGGACAGCTCGCTCACGACATCCGTCATCGGTTTCCTCCTCGGTCGGGGTACGGGCAATGACCCGGCCGAGGCTGGGCATCTCTTCACGATATCCGTTGATCTCCCCAACACATCGACAAGTGGCAAGCTGCCCCGCAGTGTTTACGACCCCGAAACACGATGCAGTGCCCGCAGAAACCGTAAAACGGTGAGGTAGAAGGCAACGGAACGTGGCGCGCATGGCACACACTTGTCGATAACCGCTCCGCAATCGAGACTCGAGGTCATATGCGTTCACATGTCGCACGCACCGGAAGGCGCATCCTCGTCGCCCTGGAGCCCGGAGACGAGGTGCTCGGCTCGATCGCTGCCGCCTGCCGCGCGCACGAGATCGCGCAGGCGGTCGTCGTGACCTTCAGCGGAGCGTTCCGGTGGGCCGACCTGATCGCCGGCGATCACGAGCCCGACGACCCCGAGGCACCGTCGGCCGAGGTCACCCGCGTCTCCTACACCGAGGGCGTGGGGTCCGGGACGATCACGAGCGAGAACGGCGAGCACGTCGTGCACATCCACGTCGCGCTCGGCGAGAAGAGCCGCTCCGGCGCCGCCGTGGCCGGTCATCTGCTGCGCGCCGAGACGCACTACGTCGTGGAGATCGCCCTCGACGAGATCCTCGCGCCCGCGATGCTCCGACGCCCGCACCCCGGCAGCAGCGGGGTCGGCATCCTCACGTTCGCCGAGAGCCAGAACGGACCCCAGGCATGAGCGCCTTCCTCCTCACCGCCGACATCGTCGTGCCGATGACCCCGGGTCGCGAGATCCTCACCGACGCGGGTGTCGCGATCGAGGGCGACACGATCGTGGCCGTCGGCCCGACCGCCGAGCTCGTCGCGCGCCATCCGGGCGCCGCGCGACGCCACCTGCCGCACCACGTGCTCATGCCGGGGCTCGTCAACGCCCACCACCATTCCGGCCTGCTGCGGGGCACGGCCGAGCATCTCCCGGTGTGGGAGTGGCTCCGCCTGCACATCGACCCGATGCACCGCGTGCTGCAGCCGGAGGACGCGGAGGCGGCGGCCTGGCTCTGCTACGCCGAGGGGCTGCTCTCGGGAACCACCACGGTCGTGGACATGTGGCGCTACATGGACGGCGCCGCCCGCGCCGCGGACGCGCTCGGCAACCGGCTCGTCACGGTCAACTACGTCGGCGAGCACCCCGACTACGACTACTTCGACACGCTCGACGACAACGAGCGGATCCTGCGGGACTGGTCCGGGCACGACCGCGTCATGCCGTGGGTCGGACTCGAGCACCCCTTCTACGCGGATGAGGCGGGCCAGCGCCGCGCGATCGCGATGGCGCAGCGGTACGACACCGGCCTGTACACGCACTGCAGCGAGTCCGAGCTCGACGTGCAGATCTTCGCCGAGCGCACCGGCGCCCGCCCCATGATCGCCCTGGACCGTCTCGGGTTCTTCGACACGCCCCGCACGATGATCGCGCACGCGGTGTGGCTGGATGCCGACGAGATCGACCTGATGTCCCGCCGCGGGGTCAGCGTCTCGCACAACCCCGTCAGCAACATGAAGCTCGCGAGCGGCTTCGCCCCGGTCGCCGAGCTGCTGGCCGCGGGCGTGGCCGTCGGCCTCGGCACGGACGGCGAGAAGGAGAACAACAACCTGGACATGTTCGAGGAGATGAAGGTCGCCTCGCTCATGGGCAAGCTGCGCTCGATGGATGCGGCCGCGATGGACTCGTGGCAGGTGCTCGAGATGGCGACGACCGGTGGTGCGCGCGCCATCCGCCAGGAGCACCGCCTGGGCTCGCTGGAGACGGGCAAGCAGGCCGATGTGGTCGCCGTGCGCACCGACACCCCGCGCATGACGCCGCTCATTCCGTCCGGGGCATATGCCAACATCCACCACAATCTGGTGCACGCCGTGCGCGGCGGAGACGTCGATCTCACGATGGTCGCCGGCCACATCGTCGTCGACGGCGGCGAGCTGCGCTCGGCGGACATGGACGGGATCATCGCGGCGGCGCGGGCGCGCGTCCCGGAGCTGTTCGCCCGCCGCTCGGCGTACCTCGACTCGATCGAGGAGCCCACGGGCCTGTTCGGATCCCCGGGGACGGGCTCCTCGCGCTAGCGTGGGGTCACGTATCGGAGCACAGAGAGCATCGACATGTCCTACATCCCGCTGCCCCGTCCGAGACAGGATCCGGCCCACACGCGCCTGCAGCACGAGCTGCTGCGCTTCGTGCGCGACGCGGCGGCCGCCCACGCGCCCCTGCCGGGCGAGCTCGAGCTGACCGCCCGGCTGGGCTGTTCCCGTCAGCAGCTGCGCAACGCCATGTCGGAGCTGGAGCGACAGGGCATCCTCCGACGGCGCCAGGGCGCCGTCACGACGGTGGATCCGATCGCGCTGCGCATGAGCGTCCGGCTCGAGGAGCAGTACGAGCACAGCGAGCTGCTGGACCGGCTGGGGTTCCGCTCCGACGTCGACGTGCTCGGATCGGAGGTGACCGAGCTTCCGGCGAGCGTCTCCGCCCTGATGGAGCTTCCCGCCGCGACGCGGGGCATCGGCATCCGCAAGCGATGGCGTGCGGACGGCGCGGTGGCGATGGTCGCGCACGACGTGGTGCCGATCGCGGGCGACGTCGAGTTCGACCCGGAGGAGTCGGTCTTCACGATCGCGGCACGCGTGTGGGGCGAGCCCGTGATCTGGGAGGTGTCCACTCCGGGGGTCGCGGCCCTGGACGCGTCGCTGGCCGAGCTGTTCGAGCGCCCGGTGGGAACCCCCGTCATGACGCTCGAGTTCGTCGGCATCGGGGCGAGCGGACGGCGCCTGCTGTACAGCATCGAGCACCACGACCCGGATGTGGTGTCGTACTCGCTCGTGCGCACGGTGCGGCCGCCCTGGAACGCCTGAGAGCGGATGTCGCAGGCTCGCCGTAGCCTGAACGAATGGCCGTCAAGAAACCCGCCCCCGCACCGTTCCGCTGCACCGAGTGCGGCTGGACGACGGCGAAGTGGGTCGGACGGTGCGGCGAGTGCCAGCAGTGGGGAACCGTCGTCGAGGCAGCCGCGCAGACCGGCGTGCTGCGGGGCTTCGTGCCCGTCGCGCCGAGCGACGAGCGAGCCGCGCGCCCGATCACGCACGTCACCACCACGGATGCGCCGCGCTGGGCCACCGGCGTCGCCGAGTTCGACCGGGTGCTCGGCGGCGGCGTCGTGCCGGGCGCGACGGTGCTGCTCTCGGGCGAGCCTGGGGTGGGCAAGTCGACGCTGCTGCTCGAGGTCGCCTCGCGGTCGGCGCACGACGGACGAAGGGTGCTGTACGTCAGCGCCGAGGAGTCGATGGCCCAGGTGAGGCTCCGCGCGGAGCGCACGGGCGCGCTGCACGACGAGCTGTACCTCGCGAGCGAGACCGACCTCGCGACCCTCGTGGGACACGTCGACCAGGTTCAGCCGGGGCTTCTCATCGTCGACTCGGTGCAGACCGTCTCGTCCTCGTCGAGCGAGGGGCTCGCAGGGCACCCGAGTCAGGTGCGCGAGGTCGCCGCGACGCTCGTGCGCATCGCCAAGGAACGAGGGCTGTCGGTGCTCATGGTCGGGCACGTCACGAAGGACGGCCAGGTCGCGGGCCCCCGGCTGCTCGAGCACCTCGTCGACGTCGTCTGCCACTTCGAGGGCGATCGCCACACCGCGCTGCGCTTCGTCCGCGCGCTGAAGAACCGCTTCGGACCGACGGACGAGGTCGGCTGCTTCGAGATGACCGGCGACGGCATCGTCGAGGTCCCCGACCCGTCCGGCCTGTTCCTCGGCAGCGGGGAGCCGGTCAGCGGCACCTGCGTCGCGGTGGCGCTGGAGGGCCGGCGGGCGCTTCCGGTCGAGATCCAGGCGCTCGTCGTCCCCTCCGCGACGCCCAACCCGCGCCGGATCGTGAACGGGGTCGAGTCGTCACGGGTCGCGATGATCCTCGCGGTGCTCGAGCGGCGCGCGGGACTGCGGCTGAGCGAGCGCGACGTGTACGTCTCGACGGTCGGCGGGGTGAAGCTCTCCGAGCCCGCCGCCGACCTCGCGATCGCGCTCGCGGTCGCGAGCGCCTCGACCGATCGTCCGCTGCCGCCGAAGGTCGCCGCCTTCGGCGAGCTAAGTCTCACCGGCGAGATCCGCCCGGTCGCGCAAGGGGCCCAGCGCCGTGCCGAGGCGACGCGGCTCGGGTACGCCGAGCTGCTGGACTCCGCGATCCTCGACGTCACGAGCGCGCTGCTGCGCCTGCGGGTCATCGCGCCCCGGGTGGGCTGAGGGCCCGCACCGGTCAGGACTCGAGCGTGAGTGCCGCGAGCAGGTCGGCGGGGGTCGCCTGCATCGGATGCGGACCCGCGATGTCGAAGAACACGGTCGTGATCCGCTCGCCGTGCGTCACGAGGAACTGACGCAGCCACTCCGGGTCCTGGAGAGCGACCGCGGCGGGCAGCGCCTCCGGCTTGTGCACCGCGTCGCTGAACAGCAGGAGGGCGATCTGCCCGGTCGCGGGATCGCGATAGGTCCACACCTCGCCCCGATCGAGCGGGTTGTCGCGCGCGCCGGCGCGCAGGAGCGGGACGACGGTCGGACCGTGGCGAAGCGCGAACGCGACCGCGGCCATGTCCTGCGTCTGCAGGGCGTCGCTCAGCGCGGTGTTGCGGAACTCCAGCTCGACCCCCGGCCGCTTCTTCTTCGCCATCGCTCCAGGGTATCGACCGCTCGCGCCGTGCGCGTCGGGCGGGAACACGACAGGCGCGACCTCACACGAGACCGCTCACATTCGTGCCCCTCCACGCCGCCGTCGTGAGACCACCTCCTTCGCCAGAGTGCAGCGAAACCGCGTGCGTTACGGATTCGTTACGGAAGGATGCTTGTGCGGACGGTGATTGTGAGCGCTAACATTCTGACCACGGACTCCACGGGGGAGGACCGGCATCATCTGCACCGGCATCGAAGCCGGTGGGAACACGGAGGTTTCCGATGAAGATCAAGACCCTGCTCGCCGGCGTGGCGATGCTCGGAGCGCTCGCGCTGACCGCGACCGGCTGCGCCGGCTCCGGCGACAAGGCGGGCGGCGACAAGCCGATCACGGTCGGATTCGCCCAGACCGGCTCGGAGTCGGGCTGGCGCGCGGCCAACACCGAGTCGATGAAGAAGGCGTTCTCGGCGGAGAACGGCTTCGACCTCGTCTTCAACGCGGCCGACAACAAGCAGGAGGCGCAGATCGCCGCGGTGCGCAGCTTCATCAACCAGGGCGTCGACGCCATCGTCATCGCCCCGATCACCGTCGACGGCTGGGACGACGTGCTCAAGGAGGCGAAGGACGCCAACATCCCGGTGATCCTCGAGGACCGCACGGTCAGCGCCAGCCCCGACCTGTACGCCTCATGGGTCGGCCTGGACTTCACCCAGGAGGGCAAGACAGCCGGCGAGTGGGTGAAGAAGAACTTCGACGGGAAGGGCGCGAACCTCGTCGTGCTGGAGGGAACCACCGGCTCCTCCGCGGCGCTGGACCGCTCGACGGGCTTCAACGACGCGATCAAGGGCACCGACATCAAGGTCCTCGACTCGCAGACCGGCGACTTCACCCGCGACGGCGGCAAGAAGGTCATGGAAGGCTACCTGCAGAAGTACGGCAAGTCGATCAACGTGCTCTTCGCACAGAACGACGACATGGGGCTCGGGGCGCTCGACGCCATCAAGGCGGCCGGCCTCACCCCGGGCGTCGACATCCAGATCGTGACGATCGACGCGGTCAAGGACGGCATGACGGCCCTGTCCAAGGGCGAGTTCAACTACATCGTCGAGTGCAACCCGCTGCTCGGCGACAAGGCGGCGGAGCTCGTGAAGGCGGTCCTGGCCGGCGACACGGTCGAGAAGAAGACCATCGTCGCCGACCAGTCCTTCGACCAGGAGCAGGCCGCGAAGGTCCTGGACTCCCGTCCCTACTGATCCCATCCGCCGTGCGGGGACCGGAAGATCCCGGTCCCCGCACGCTCATCGCGAGGAGGCGAGCCCCGATGTCAGCAACGGCCACCGACGCCCACGTCGTCGAGATGCGCGGCATCACGATCGAGTTCCCCGGCGTCAAGGCGCTGTCGGATGTCGACGTCACGCTGCGAGGCGGCGAGGTCCACACCCTGATGGGCGAGAACGGCGCGGGCAAGTCCACGCTCATCAAAGCCCTCACCGGCGTGTACCAGACCACGGCGGGCACCATCCGCGTGGGCGGGCAGGAGCGGACCTTCCGCTCGTCCGCGGACGCGCAGGCCGCCGGGGTCTCGACCGTCTACCAAGAGGTCAACCTCTGCACGAACCTGTCCGTGGGCGAGAACGTGATGCTCGGCCAGGAGGTGCGCCGCGCCGGCCGCATCGACTGGCGTGCGACGCATCGCGTGGCCGCCTCGCATCTGGAGGCCCTCGGGCTGCGGATCGACACGCGGTCCACCCTCGCGACGCACTCGCTCGCCGTGCAGCAGCTCGTCGCCATCAGCCGGGCGATGGTCGCGGAGGCTCGCGTGCTCGTGCTGGACGAGCCGACCTCCAGCCTGGATCGGGGCGAGGTGGAGCAGCTGTTCTCCGTCATGCGCAGCCTGCGCGACCGTGGCGTCGCCATCCTGTTCGTCACCCACTTCCTCGACCAGGTGTACGAGATCTCGGACCGCCTCACGGTTCTGCGCAACGGCACGCTCGTCGGGGAGTACCTCGCCGCAGATCTGCCGCGGGGCGAGCTGATCGCCAAGATGATCGGACGCGAGCTCGACGAGCTCGAGGAGATCTCTCGTGTCGCGGACCGCGAGATCGACCGCACTGCGACGCCCATCGTGCGGGCGACGGGGCTGGCACGCAAGGGCGTGCTCGAGCCGGTCGACATCGAGGTGTACGACGGCGAGGTCGTGGGCCTTGCCGGTCTCCTCGGCTCGGGCCGCACCGAGCTC
Source organism: Microbacterium sp. SORGH_AS_0888 (assembly GCF_030818905.1). Lineage (NCBI taxonomy): Bacteria > Bacillati > Actinomycetota > Actinomycetes > Micrococcales > Microbacteriaceae > Microbacterium > Microbacterium sp. SORGH_AS_0888. The sequence goes on along the minus strand of NZ_JAUTAZ010000001.1, from coordinate 2,417,433 downwards.
GTCCGCCTCCTCTACGGCGCCGACCGAGCGGATGCGGGAGCCACCGAGGTGCGCGGAAGGCAGACCCGGCTCACCAGCCCGCGCCAGGCGATCGATCAGCGCATCGCGTTCTCCTCGGAGGACCGCCGCGCCGAGGGGATCATCGCCGACCTGACCGTCGCGGAGAACATCATCCTCGGCCTGCAGGCCAAGCGCGGCGCCCTGCGGCGCATCGGGCGAGCCGAGCAGAACGCGATCGTCGAGGAGTACATGTCGGCGCTGGGGGTGCGTCCGGCGAATCCGAACGCCCTCATCCGCAATCTCTCCGGCGGCAACCAGCAGAAGGTGCTCCTGGCCCGCTGGCTCGCCACGGCGCCCCAGCTGATCGTGCTGGACGAGCCGACCCGCGGCATCGACGTGGGCGCGAAGGCCGACATCCAGCGCAAGGTCGCAGAGCTGTCGGCGCAGGGACTGGGCGTGGTGTTCATCTCGTCCGAGCTGGAGGAGGTCGTGCGCATCGCGCAGCGTATCGTCGTCCTGCGCGATCGCCATAAGATCGGCGAACTGGACGCGCGTGCCGTCGGCGTCGACGACCTCGTGGCCATGATCGCCCAGGAAGACCCGCAGTCGGCGGCACCCGTCGCTGCGCTCGCCCCCGAGACGATGTCGTCTCCCGAGACGCCGGAGAACGCGGCATGAAGAAGATCCTGAAGCATCGGCTGGTCTGGCCGATCGCCGCTCTGATCGTGCTGATCGCGATCAACACCGTGGCGCGTCCGTCCTTCATCGGCATCACGGTGCAGGACGGCCAGCTCTACGGTCCCCTCATCGACATCCTGCGCAACAGCGCCCCGCTCATGCTGGTGGCCCTCGGCATGACGATCGTCATCGCGACGCGGGGCATCGACCTGTCGGTGGGCGCGATCATGGCGGTGTCGGGCTCCGTCGCGCTCACCTTCATCGCCGCCTCGGACGACCCGAGCGGCCCGGCCACTGTCGCCATCGCGATCTCGCTCGGCGTGCTGGTCTCGCTCGTGCTCGGCCTGTGGAACGGCTTCCTCGTCTCGGTCGTGGGGGTGCAGCCGATCATCGCGACGCTCGTGCTGATGCTCGCCGGACGCGGCATCGCGCTGCTCATCACGGGCGGCTTCATCACGACGATCAACAGCGACCCCTACAAGTTCATGGCGCAGGGGTACGTGCTCGGGCTCCCGTTCGCGTTCTACGTCTCGCTCGCCGCCGTGGCTCTCATCGCCGTGATCGAGCGGCGGACCGCCCTCGGGATGCTGACGGAGGCCGTCGGCATCAATCCGGAGGCGAGCCGCCTGGCCGGCGTGCGGGCGCGGGGCATCATCTGGGGCGCCTATGCCCTGAGCGGCCTGCTCGCGGGTTTCGCCGGAATCCTCTACAGCTCGAACATCATGGCCGCCGACGCGAACTCCGCGGGCCTGTACATCGAGCTCGATGCGATCCTCGCGGTCGTGCTCGGCGGGACATCGCTCATGGGCGGCAAGTTCTCGATCGCCGGGACCGTGGTGGGCGTCTTCACGATCCAGACCCTGAAGTCCACCATCACCTTCCTCGGCGTTCCCCCGGCGGTCAGCCCGCTGTTCCTCGCGATCGTCGTCGTGGTGGTCGTGCTCGTCCAGTCGCCGCGGTCGCGCGACTACCTCGCGCGGGCCAGCCGGCGCATCCAGAAGCCGTCACGATCCCAGATGGAGGTGGCCCGATGAGCGGCGCCAGCATCGCCGGCACCGCCGGTTCCCCCGCCACCGCCGCGGTGGAGTTCATCCGCCGGTTCCGGCGCCGCCACAGCTCGTGGGTGCCGACGCTCGCCGCGCTCGTGATCCTCGTCGCGATGCTGCTCGGCGCACAGGCCTACTTCGGCAACTTCCTGACGCCGCGGGTGCTCTCGGCGCTGCTCCTGGACAACGCCTACCTGCTCGTGCTGGCGGTCGGGATGACCTTCGTGATCCTGACGGGGGGCATCGACCTCTCGGTCGGCGCGGTCATGGCCTTCACCGGGATGCTGGGGGCCACGATGCTCGCCTCCGGTCTGCCGACCGCGGTCGTCGTGCCCGCCATGCTCGCGATCGGCGCGGCGATGGGCCTCGCCGTCGGCGTCATGGTGCAGTACTTCGACGTGCAGCCGTTCATCGCCTCGCTCGCGGCCATGTTCGCCGCCCGCGGGCTCGCGTTCATGGTGAGCCTCTCCTCGGTCAAGGTGGAGGACCCGGCCATCCTGTGGTTGCAGTCGACGCGCATCCAGGGCGCACCCGGCTCGTTCTACATCACCCCGACCGGCATCATCGCCCTGCTGGTGGTCGCCGCCGCCGCGCTGATCCTGCACCTGACCCGCTTCGGGCGCACGATCTACGCCATCGGCGGCAACGAGCAGTCGGCGCGCCTGATGTGGCCTGCCCGTCGTCCGCACGAAGCTCCTGGCCTACGTCGTGTGCGGCGTCTGCTCCGGGCTGGCGGGCGTGATCTTCACCGCGTACACGGGGGCGGCGTACCCGCTGAACGGGATCGGGACCGAGCTCGACACGATCGCCGCGGTCGTCATCGGCGGGACGCTGCTCACGGGTGGCAGCGGTTTCGTGATCGGCTCGATGATCGGTGTGCTCGTCTACGGCACGATCAAGTCGGTCATCTCCTTCCTCGGGGCGGAGCAGTCGTGGATGCGGATCTCGGTGGGCGCGCTCCTGCTCGTGTTCGTCGTGGTGCAGCGCGTGCTGGTGGCCCGGTCTGCGCATCGGCGGTGAAGCCGCGCCGCGGCCGCGCGGCATGATAGTCACCATGGACAGCACGGTCGCTCCGGTCGTAGAGATACGAGGAGCGACCGTGCGCTTCGTCTCGGAGACGGCCCTCGACAGCGTCGACCTGCGGCTGCGGCCGGGCGAGGTGCACTCGCTCATGGGCGAGAACGGTGCGGGCAAGTCGACCCTGATCCGGGCGCTCACGGGCGTGCGGCCGCTCGACGAGGGCAGCATCCTGATCGACGGCGTGCCGACACGGTTCTCCTCCCCCGCCGATGCGCTGCGTGCGGGGATCTCGACCGTGTACCAGGAGATCGATCTCCTGCCGAACCTCACGGTCGCCGAGAACATCTGTCTGGGTCGGGAGCCCCGGCGACTCGGCCTGATCGACGTGCGCCGGATGCGTCAGGTCGCCGCCGACGCGTTGCGTTCGCTCGGCGTCGAGGTCGACCCGGCATCGCTTCTCGGCACGCATCCGCTGGCGGTCCAACAGCTGGTCGCGATCGCCCGCGCGATCTCGGCGGACGTGAAGGTGCTCGTGCTGGACGAGCCGACCTCGAGCCTCGATGCCGACGAGGTCGCGGAGCTCTTCCGTGTCATCCGCGAGCTGAAGGCGCGCGGCGTCGCGATCCTGTTCGTCTCCCACTTCCTCGACCAGGTGTACGAGATCTGCGACCGGGTCACCGTTCTCCGCAGCGGGCGTCTCGTAGGCGAGTACCTGACCCGCGAGCTGTTGCGGATCGACCTGGTCGAGAAGATGCTCGGACGTCGCATGGAGCAGCTCGACACCGTCCATCCGCCCGCGTGGGAGGAGAGCACGGCGACCTCCGCGTTGTCGGCGCGGGGACTGACGGTCGGGACAGGGGTGGTGAACGCGGACCTCGACCTCGCGGAGGGCGAGGTGCTCGGGGTCGCCGGCCTGCTCGGGTCTGGGCGCACCGAGCTCGCCCGCGCGCTGACCGGCATCGATCGCCCCGACGCCGGGGCGCTGCGACTCCACGGGCGCGCCGTCCGGTTCACCGGCCCGCGGAGCGCGATGCGCCTCGGCGTCGTCTACTCGTCCGAGAACCGGCGCACCGATGGCATCATCGGCGAGCTCAGCGTGCTCGACAACATCACGCTCGCGCTCCAGGCGCAGCGCGGCATCCTGCACCGGATCAGCGCGGCGCGACGCCGCGAGCTCGCGGCCAGCTGGGTCGAGGCGCTCCACATCCGGCCGGCCGACGTCAACCGCCCGGCCGCGACGCTCTCCGGCGGCAACCAGCAGAAGGTCCTGCTGGCACGCCTGCTGGCACTCGCGCCGGGTGTGGTCGTGCTCGACGAGCCGACGCGTGGCATCGACGTGGGCGCCAAGGTCGACGTGCAGAACCTCGTGGGCGACTTCGCCGAGAACGGTCTGGCGGTGGTGTTCATCTCGGCCGAGCTCGAGGAGGTGCTGCGGGTCAGTCACCGCGTGGCGGTCATGCGCGATGGACGCATCGCCGATGTGCGCACGGCAGCCGAGCTGAGCCCGGACTCGCTGCTCGTGCTGGTGGCGCAGGGCGAAGAGGATGTCGATGGCTGAGGGATCGGGGGCGCCCAGGGCGGCGAACATCTTCGACGTCGCGAAGCTGGCCGGCGTCTCGCACCAGACCGTGTCGCGGGTTCTCAACGACCTGCCGAACGTGCGTCCCGCCACACGCGCGCGCGTCGAGCAGGCGATCGCGCAGCTGCGCTACAGCCCGTCGCCCGCCGCGCGAGCGCTCGTCACCAAGCGCACGCGCACGATCGGTCTGGTGACGCCCGGCAACATCCAGTACGGACCCACCTCGATCGCGACGCACTTCAACTTCGCCGCGCGGGCAGCGCGCTACAACGTGGATGCGGTCAGCTCCCCCGAGGCGGACGTCGCCGGGGTGCGCGCCGCCGTCGAGGCGCTGCTGCGGCAGCGCGTCGACGCCATCGTGCTGATCGTGGTCGACGTGGGAGTGCTGGAGGGCATCCGCTCGCTCGATCTGGGCATCCCGCTGATCGCGGCCGCGGCCACGTCGCGACCGTCGCCGGCGCTCGTCTCGATCGACCAGTATCGCGGCGCACGCTCCGCCGTCCGGCACCTGCGCGAGCTCGGGCACGACCGCATCCTGCATCTCGCGGGCCATCATCGTGCGCCCGACGCGGTCGAGCGCGTCCGCGGGTGGCGCGACGAGGTCGCCGCCCACGGGCTGGAGGTCGTCGAGCCCGAGTACGGCGACTGGTCGGCGACCAGCGGCCACGAGATCGGCGGCGGCTGGGACATCCGGCGCGGCGACGGGATCTTCGTCGGCAACGACCACATGGCGATGGGCCTCATCGCCGCGCTCCGCGCCCGCGGCTTCCGGGTGCCGGCCGACGTCAGCGTCGTCGGTTTCGACGACGTGCCGGAGGCGCCGTACGTCTACCCCGCGCTGACGACCGTGCGTCAGGACTTCGCCGCCCTGGGCGAGCTGATCATGCAGAAAGTTCTGCTCGCGGTCGAGGAGCCCGACCGCGTGACCGAGAGCACGCCGCTTCCCACCCGGCTGATCGTGCGCGAGTCGACGCGATCGCGACGCGCGCCCGACGCCGAGTAGCGCCGCGCCGGGAGCAGCACACGCGACGGCTGGGCTTCGCGCCCCACCCGCGTCGGCGGTCGCGGGGGGTCCACCGTGTCGGCTCAGCGGCGCTCGCCGTGTGTGATCGTCCTCCCCACGACGATTCCCAGTGGGACGCTCAACAGCGCCCACGCGACGATCCCGGCGATGACGAGGGTCAAGGTGTGCATGCTGAAGGGATGCGGCGGTGGCCGGATCGTGACGCGGTCGCCGCGACAACAGGATCAGCGCGGGACGCCGGGCCCCGCGTCAGTAGAGCAGGAACTGCGCGGTCTGCGCGGAGCTCACACCGCCGATCGCGACCGCGAGGTGGTACGAGGCGCCGCCCGCGGGGGCTGCCGGCCGGTTGCCGCTGCCGCACGTGTCGACGGATGAGCGCGTGCGGTCCCACGTGATCGGCGTCGCGCTCGTGACCGTCTGACCGGCGGCGAGGGTCACGTACTGGTCGCTCGGAGCGGTCTGGCAGTCCGTCGAACGCCAGTACACATCCGTCCCGCTCGTCACGGTGAACGACTGGGTCGCGGTCCCGACGTTCATCGTGCAGTCGCTGCCGGAGGTGTTGGTCAGCCGGATCGAGAACTGCGGGTCCACACCGGCGGCGTAGGTGTTCTGGTCGGTGAGGGCCTCGACCCTGACGTCCTTCGCGGCGCACGCGGCGAGCGCGGGCGAGGCGGAAGGGGCGGGCGCCGACGCCTCCGTCGGAGCGGGCGACTCCGCTGCCGGAGTCGCGTCCGTCGGCGTCGGATCCGTCGTCGCCGGCGGCGCGGTCGAGGCGCCGGGCGTCGAGGCGTCCGGCGTGGGTGCCGCGGTGTCGGCGCCGCCACGCCACGGCTGTGCGATGAGCAGCCACACCACGGCGATCACCGCGACCACCGCGAGCAGCAGCACCAGCCGACGCCTGCGGTAGACCGCGGGCGACGGCTTGCGGCGGGGCGGGGTGCTCACCCGTTCAGGCTACGCGGGCCGGCCTGTGAGGCGGTGCAACGCCTCGCGGGAACGGCGCCTACAGCTGCTTCAGCATGCGGGTGTTGCCGAGCGTGTTCGGCTTGACGTGGGCGAGGTCGAGGAACTCCGCGACGCCCTGGTCGGGGCTGCGCACGAGCTGCGCGTACACGTCGGGGTCCACCACGTGCTCGCCGATCGGCGCGAACCCCCGCCGCGTGAAGAAGTCGACCTCGAAGGTCAGGCAGAACAGTCGCGACAGCCCGAGGCTGCGTGCGTTGGCCTCCAGCCCCTCGACGATCGCCCGGCCCACGCCACGATGGAGCCACTCGTCGGCGACGATGAGGGTGCGCACCTCGCCCAGGTCCTCCCACATGACATGGAGCGCCCCGCATCCGATGATCCGGCCGTGGGAGTCCTCGGCGACGAGGAACTGCTGCACGGCCTCGTAGAGCACGACGATGTCCTTGCCCAGCAGGATGCGCCGCTGCACGTAGGGCTCGAGCATGCGATGGATGCTGCGCACGTCGCCCGCGCGCGCGGACCGGACGATGAAGTCGCTCACCCTGTCACCCTACCGAGGAGGATGCACGGATCGGCGCGACGACGACATCGTGACCCTAGTTTTTGGCACCCCGTGCCATTATGCTGATGGCCGGGCGCCCACCGCGCCGTCCATCGGAGCAAGGAGGCTCGACATGACGGGACGTCGCCCTCCTCCCGTCCGACGGCTCACGTCGCATCCCGCCGCCGAGCGCATCGGCATCGACCAGCGTATGCACACGCTCTGACGCCGACGTCAGACAGAAGGGACATCTATGTACTGGCCGTGGAAACAGAACCCGTGGTTCGAATCCGTCCTGGAAGCCCAGCGGCGCGCGAAGCGACGGCTTCCCCCCTCGGTCTACGCGGCCCTCGTGGCCGGCTCCGAACGCGGCGCGACGCCACGCGACAACACCGACGCGTTCGCGGAGCTCGAGTTCGCACCCCATGTCGCCGGCCATCAGGCCGAGCGGGACCTGTCGACCACCGTGCTCGGCATCCCGATCTCCTTGCCCGTGCTGATCTCGCCGACGGGAGTGCAGGCGGTGCATCCCGACGGCGAGGTGGCCGTCGCCCGCGCCGCGGCCGCCCGCGGCACCATCATGGGGTTGAGCTCGTTCGCGAGCAAGCCCGTCGAAGAGGTCGTCGCCGCGAACGAGAACACGTTCTTCCAGCTGTACTGGACGGGCTCGCGCGACTCGATGATCGAGCGGATGGAACGTGCTCGCGCAGCCGGAGCCAAGGCGCTCATCGCGACACTCGACTGGTCCTTCTCCATCGGACGCGACTGGGGGAGCCCGTCGATCCCCGAGAAGATGGATCTCGCGGCGCTCGTGAAGTTCGCACCGGAGGGGATCCGCCGCCCCCGCTGGCTGCTCGACTTCGCCACGCACGGCATCCCGGACCTCACGGCACCCAATCTGCAGCCCACGGACGGTCCGGCCCCGACGTTCTTCGGCGCCTACTACGAGTGGATGCAGACCCCGCCCCCCAGCTGGGATGACGTGAAGTGGCTCCGCGACCAATGGGGAGGCAAGTTCCTCCTCAAGGGGATCACCCGCGTCGACGACGCCCGGCGCGCGGTCGACATCGGAGCCGACGCGATCTCGGTGTCGAACCACGGCGGCAACAACCTCGACACGACACCGGCGACGATCCGTTGCCTGGGCCCGGTGGCCGATGCCGTCGGCGATCAGCTGGAGGTGCTGCTGGACGGCGGTATCCGCCGCGGCGGTGACGTCGCGAAGGCCCTCGCGCTCGGCGCCCGCGCGGTCATGATCGGCCGCGCCTACCTGTGGGGCCTCGCCGCGAACGGGCAGACCGGAGTCGAGAACGTGCTCGACCTGCTGCGCATGGGACTCGACTCCGCCGTGCTCGGGCTCGGTCACTCCTCCATCCGCGACCTCAGCCGCGAGGACTTCTGGATTCCGGACGACTTCTTCCGGACGCTGGGCGCTCCCCCCGCTCGCCCGCCCGCGCGGCGTGCGCCAGCCCGGAAGCCCGTCGCCCAGGGCTGAGCCTGCATACGAGAGGGGCGGATGCCGGAGGTCGCACCCTCGGCATCCGCCCCTCTCGTCGCGCGTCAGTCGGTGGCGGCGATGTCCGGCGTCGCGGCGATCTCGCCCGCCACACCGACGCCGACCGCGACCTTCTCGCCGCGCGGCGCGCTCTCGAAGACGAACGTGCCGTCCTTCGCGTCGACCAGGATGTGGTCGCCCGACTCGAGCTGGCCGTGCAGGATCTGCTCGCTGAGCTGATCCTCGACCTCGCGCTGCATGGCACGGCGCAGGGGCCGGGCGCCGAGCGTCGGGTCGAAGCCGATCTCGATCAGGCGGTCCTTGGCGTCCTGCGTGAGCTCGATCGTCATGTCGCGGTCGAGCAGCCGCTCGGCGAGACGCTTCGTGAACAGGTCGACGATCTGGCGCAGCTCGTCCTTCGACAGCTGCGGGAAGACGATGACGTCGTCGACACGGTTGAGGAACTCGGGCTTGAAGTGACGCTTGAGCTCCTCGTCGACCTTGCCCTTCATCCGCTCGTAGCTGGTCTGCGAGTTGCCCTCGACCTGGAAGCCGACCGGACCACCGGCGATCGCCGACGAGCCGAGGTTCGTCGTCATGATGATCACGGTGTTCTTGAAGTCGACCACGCGACCCTGACCGTCGGTGAGGCGGCCCTCCTCCAGGATCTGCAGCAGCGAGTTGAAGATGTCGGGGTGAGCCTTCTCGATCTCGTCGAACAGCACGACGGAGAACGGCTTGCGGCGCACCTTCTCGGTGAGCTGGCCGCCCTCTTCGAAGCCGACGAACCCGGGAGGGGCACCGAACAGCCGCGACACAGTGTGCTTCTCACCGAACTCGCTCATGTCGAGCGAGATGAGAGCACCCTCGTCGTCGAACAGGAACTCGGCCAGCGCCTTGGCGAGCTCGGTCTTGCCGACACCCGTGGGGCCGGCGAAGATGAACGAGCCGCTCGGCCGCTTCGGGTCCTTGAGGCCGGCGCGCTGACGACGGATCGTCCGCGCGAGGGCGGCGATTGCCTCCTCCTGGCCGATGACGCGCTGGTGCAGCGCCTTCTCCATGAAGACGAGCCGCGAGGACTCCTCCTCGGTGAGCTTGAAGACCGGGATGCCGGTCGCCTGTGCGAGGACCTCGGCGATCAGCCCCTCGTCGACCACAGCGGTGGTGGCGACGTCGCCGTTGCGCCACTGCTTCTCCAGGCGCAGCCGCTCGGCGAGCAGGGACTTCTCCTCGTCTCGCAGGGACGCGGCCTTCTCGAAGTCCTGCTCCTCGGAGGCGGCCTCCTTCTGCTCGCGCACCGCGGCGATCTTCTCGTCGAACTCGCGCAGCTCCGGCGGGGACGACAGGATGCTGAGACGCAGCCGGGCGCCCGCCTCGTCGATCAGGTCGATCGCCTTGTCGGGGAGGAACCGGTCGCTGATGTAGCGGTCGGCGAGGTTCGCGGCGGCGACGATCGCGCCATCCGTGATCTGCACCTTGTGGTGCGCCTCGTACCGGTCGCGCAGCCCCTTCAGGATGTTGATCGCGTGGGGCAGCGAGGGCTCGGCGACCTGGATCGGCTGGAACCGGCGCTCGAGCGCCGCATCCTTCTCGAAGTGCTTCCGGTACTCGTCGAGCGTCGTCGCGCCGATCGTCTGGAGCTCGCCACGGGCGAGGAGGGGCTTGAGGATCGAGGCCGCGTCGATCGCGCCCTCGGCGGCACCGGCACCCACGAGGGTGTGGATCTCGTCGATGAAGACGATGATGTCGCCGCGAGTGCGGATCTCCTTCGTGACCTTCTTGAGGCGCTCCTCGAAGTCGCCGCGGTAGCGGGAACCGGCGATGAGCGAACCGAGATCGAGCGAGTAGACCTGCTTGTCCTTGAGCGTCTCGGGAACCTCGCCCTTGACGATCGCCTGCGCGAGACCCTCCACGACGGCCGTCTTGCCGACGCCGGGCTCGCCGATGAGGACGGGGTTGTTCTTGGAGCGGCGGGAGAGGATCTGCATGACCCGCTCGATCTCCTTCTCGCGCCCGATCACCGGGTCGAGCTTGTTCTCGCGCGCGGCCTGAGTGAGGTTGCGGCCGAACTGGTCGAGCACGGCGGACCCGCCCTGGGCGGCCTGCTGGCTCTGCTCGCCGGATCCGGCGGCGACGCCCGCGGGCTCCTTGCCCTGGTATCCGCTGAGCAGCTGGATGACCTGCTGGCGCACCTTGTTGAGATCGGCGCCGAGCTTGACGAGCACCTGGGCGGCGACGCCCTCGCCCTCACGGATGAGGCCGAGGAGGATGTGCTCGGTGCCGATGTAGTTGTGACCGAGCTGCAGCGCCTCGCGCAGGGACAGCTCGAGCACCTTCTTGGCACGGGGCGTGAAGGGGATGTGCCCTGTCGGCTGCTGCTGGCCCTGGCCGATGATGTCCTGGACCTGCTCGCGCACGGCGTCGAGCGAGATGCCCAGGCTCTCGAGCGCCTTGGCGGCGACGCCCTCGCCCTCGTGGATCAGGCCGAGCAGGATGTGCTCGGTGCCGATGTAGTTGTGGTTGAGCATCTTCGCCTCTTCTTGGGCGAGGACGACCACTCGACGGGCGCGGTCCGTGAATCTCTCGAACATTCTGTTCCTCCGACCTGGGGCGGGGCAGGCACGAGTTCCCGCGCCTGTGTATCGAGGGTAACGAGCGACCGGATGCCGCGGTCCCGTGTTCGCTGGGGGCGTGACGCCCGAGACGGATCTGCGCCCGCGGGAACGGTTGACAGCGCCGACATATCGTTTATCGTTGCTATCGATAGTCGATACGCTCTCGCTGCACGAAGCGCTGGGTCGAGGAGAGCGCCCGCAGCATGACACGGAAGGACTGGCGCGATGTCGAACACGCAGCCCATCAGCCGCCGCATGGAACGCGGCATCCTGATCCTCTTCGCCGCAGCCGGGCTCGTGCTGGGCCTCGCGCTCGCGCTCCCCGGCATCCGACAGGCGATCGGACTCGCGACGGGCGAGAGCGGAATCTCCCTGCTCACCGACGCCGCGGTGCCGCTGGGCATCGGCGGCGGCGCATCCCTCACCGCTGCGACGTTCGACACCGCCTGGGTCGTGCCGACCGGGCTGAGCGCGAGCGCCCGGTCGCTCCTCGTGCTCGGCGCGCTGTCCGGCGCCCTCACGACGCTGCTCACCGTCGGCGCGGTCGTCCTCTTCCTGCTCCTCCTCATGTGGCGTCGGCCCTTCCACCGCGCCGTGATCGTCGCGACGCAGGTCGCGGGCTGCGCGCTCCTCCTGGGCAGCATGCTCTCGTCCGGCCTGGGAGGCCTCGGCCGCATGATGGCGGCGGACGAGCTGAACCCCGTCGCCGGGGACGTGTTCGTCGTCGGCTTCCGCTTCGACCCCGCCTGGACGCTCGCCGGGCTGGCGGTGCTGGCGCTGTCGGTCGTCTTCTCCTACGGAACGCGGCTGCAGCGCGACACGGAAGGCCTCGTATGACCCCTGTGGAGGACGAGGGACCCAGCGGCATCCACTGCCGGCTCGACGAACTGCTCGCCGAGCGCGGCATGACCCTCACGAGACTGAGCGAGGTCGTGGGGGTGTCGGTGGTCAACCTCTCGATCCTCAAGAACGACCGCGCGCGGGCGATCCGCTATTCCACGCTCGCGGCGATCTGCCGGGCGCTCGACTGTGAGATCGGCGAACTGCTCGTACGGGCCGACCGCTGATCCTCAGCCGCCCCCGACGATCGGCACCGCGACTCCGGCGAACGCATCCCCCGCGAGCACGAGCTGCGCGCCGGATGCGGTCTTCACACCGGACACCTGGGCGAGCCCGGCGCGCGGGACCATGTCCATCGTGCAGACGCGGTCGGCGGCGGGTTCCGCGAACGTCAGGGTGACCTGCGCGTCGCCGGTGGCCGCGACATCCTTCACCGCGGGGACGCACGAGGACGAGCCCCATGTGACGAAGGCGAACATCCCCGGCGTGCCGGTCCAGCCGGCGCTCGGAGCGTTGTCGCTCGGCGTGTCCGGCCGCGTCAGGCCCGGCGCGGCGGCGAGCGCCGTCTCTCCCGCCCCCGCGCCGTAGGTCACATGCAGGCCGACGCCCGTGGCGGGATCGACGCCCTGGGGGACGTCGACCAGGCTCACGCGCGGGGCGTGATCGGCCGTGCAGGCTCGCGGGGTGCCGCCCTCCGAGGCCGGGGCGTCCTCGAGCGTCACGGCCAGCGTCCCGTCGGCGCCGAGGGCCGCCGATGCCGCGACGGGCACACAGCTCGAGCTGCCCCAGGTCACGACGCCGATCAGACGGCCGCCGTCGAGCCAGGCCGCATCCACATCCATCGCGGTCGTCGTGGTGGTCGTCGGCGCCGGCGCGCCCGCGCATCCGACGAGGATCCCCGCCGCCGCCAGCACAACGCCGGTCAGGGCCGCTCCCGCGCCCGCACGCCATGCGCTCATGATTCCTCCCGAGGGTCGTGCCGCCCATCCTGACGCACGGCCCCGCGCGATCCGTGCACGACCGGTAACGGCGAGGTCACGATCGGGGCTGCTGCTACTGGAGCGCGGAGGTGAGGCGAGCGATGTTGTCGAGCACGGTCGAGCGCAGCGGCTGCGTCAGCCACTCCTCGAGCGTCAGCTCGCGGGACAGCTCGCGGTAGCGCCCCTCGACCTCGCGCATCTGCTCCACGAAGCCCGCGCCGCGCACGAGCAGCGAGATCTCCATGTTCAGGCCGAACGAGCGCATGTCCATGTTGCTCGAACCGATGACGGCGACCTCGTCGTCGATCGTGAAGGCCTTCGTGTGCAGGATGTAGGGCTTCCGGTACATCCAGATCTTCACGCCGGCCCGCAGCAGCGCCTCGTAGTAGCTGCGCTGCGCGTGGTACACCATCGCCTGGTCGCCCTCCTCGGAGACGAACAGCTCGACCTCGAGACCTCGGTGGCACGCGGTGGTGATCGCCAGGAGCATCGACTCGTCGGGCACGAAGTAAGGGCTGATCAGCACGATCCGCCGCTGAGCGCTGTAGAGGAGGCCCAGGAACAGGCGCAGGTTGTTCTCGAACTCGAACCCCGGACCGGAGGGGACGATCTGGCAGTCGAGCGCGCCGACGGCCCGATCGACGTCGAACAGATCGACCTCGCCCGAGAGGATCTCGTCGGTCTCGCTGTACCAGTCGGACAGGAAGACGGCGTTGACGCTCGCGACGACCGGCCCCTCGAGGCGCACCATCAGGTCGACCCAGTGCAGGCCCCGCCGGATGTTCTTGCGCAGGTTGTACGTCGAGTCGGTGACGTTCTGGGAGCCCATGTACGCGACGTCCCCGTCGATGACCAGGAGCTTGCGGTGGTTGCGCAGATCGGGGCGCTGATAGCGACCCTTGAACGGCTGCACGGGGAGCATCAGATGCCACTGCGCGCCCATCGCGTCGAGCCGCTTGAGCGTGGCGCGGTAGAAGGGCTTGCCCCGGTTGGCCCAGTGGTCCAGCAGCACCCGCACCGTGACGCCGCGTGCCGCGGCCTCCTCGAGCGCCCGGAAGAACCCGTCGGTCGAGGCGTCGGACTGCAGGATGTAGAACTCGACGTGCACGTAGCGCCGCGCCCGCCGGATCGCCTCGGCCATGTCGTCGAGGCTCGTCTGGTAGTCGGCGACCAGGCGCGCGGAGTTCTCTCCGGACAGCGGGAGCGCGCCCAGGTTGCGGTTGAGCCGCACGAGGGAGGTGAACCACTCCGGCGCCCCGGGCTGAGCCATGCCGAAGTCGAGGCCCGCCGTCGTGTCCTCGATGTAGTCGTTGATCGCGCGCTGCTTGCGGCGGCGCTTGCGCGGCAGTCGCGGCGTGCCGATCACGAGGAACAGCAGCACGCCGATGATCGGGATGAAGTAGATCGCCAGCAGCCACGCCATCGCCGCCGTGGGCCGACGGTTGCGCGGCACGATGATCACCGCCGCGACGCGCACCACGACGTCGAACACGAAGACGAAGAGCAGCCACCACGGATCGTCGAAATCGAACTGGATCACGGCTGCCCCCCGGGGTCGGCTCTCAGCGTAGCGGAGGCCTCCGACGCCGAGCCGTTCTCAGCGCTCGGATGCGGCGGCGCCGGCCGGCGGCATCCCCCGCCGCGCGCGTTCCTCGGCCTCGGCCTTCGCGTAGGCGCGACGCTCGTTGCGGTCCATGTGCACGACCGAGCGGAGGATGAAGAAGAACAGCACCACGAGGCACGCGGTCGGCAGGACCGCCCAGAGCGCGGCGACCCAGAAGCTGTCCATGCGCCCATCGTACGCCGCGAGGCTGGGAGGCGGACTGCGCCATCCTCTCCTCCCCAGCCGGGACAGACGGCGGGAGGGCGACGACACCTGGGGAGGGCCGGCCCGCGCCGGGCCGCCGCAGCCGATCCTCGACGCATGAAGACGATCGTGAAGGCCACCGAGCCTCGCCAGTTCCTGTCCGTCGTACCGCACCTGCTGGGCTTCACCCCGACCCGGAGCGCCGTGATCATCCCCTTCTCCGGGGGCCGGAGCGTGGGCGGCATGCGCGTCGATCTCCCGCGCGAGAGCGAGATCGACACGTTCGCGGCGACGCTCATCGGCATGGTCTGCCGTATCGCGGATGCCGATGCCTACGCGCTGGTGGTGTACGGCGAGGAGCGGATGAGCGCGGGCGCCGTGCCGTACGCGACGCTCGCCGCAGCGCTCGCGGCACGAGCCCATGCGTGTGGTCTGGGCACGGTCGACGCACTGTACGTGGGCGGGGGACGCTGGGCGTCGTACCTCGTCGCCGACCTCGGCGGGGACGCCGCCGACCTCGACGACGGGCCGGCCGCCGGTGTGGTCGCGGATCCCGTGGGCGACCAGGCCACCGGCGCCGCGTTGCCGGCGGTCGATCTCGCCACGACCGAGCGCACCGCGGTGGCGCTACGGGAGCTCGGACACGCCGTGCGCCTCCTCGCCGGCTCGCCGTCCGCCGAGGGAGCACGCGTGCATCCGCTTGCCGTCGCGGCGACCGGGGTGCTCGATGACCTGCCGGGCTTCTTCGACGACGTCGTGGCGGAGCGCGCTGTGTCGGCGGGCGCTCCCGCCGACACGGCACGCTGACGACGCCTACGCCCGCGCCCTGCTGATCTGGTGCCTGGAGCGCCCGGCGGCCCGCGACATCGGCCTGCTGACCTGGATCGGCGGGGTCGACGCGGGTGACGACGCGGTCCACGCTCAGCTGCGGTGGGAGAACGGCGAGGAGTACTCCCACGAGTTCGCGCCGTCCATGTGGGGCGAGGGCCCGCGACCCGACATCGAGCGGCTCGGGATCGCGCTCGACGCGTGTCGCGAGGCGGCGGCGTCCGCACCGCGGGAGCATCGCCCCGGAGCGCTCTCCGCGTGCGCCTGGCTCTGCTGGGCACTCGGGCGGTCGACGCACGCCGATGCCTACGCCCGCGGAGCGCTGGAGATCGAGCCGGGCCACGGGCTCGCCGGCATCGTCATGTCGATGGTGCAGGCGGGGCATCTGCCGGACTGGGCGTTCCGCCCCTGACGAGCGGCCGACTACTTGACGAGCGGGAAGAGGATGGTCTCGCGGATGCCGAGGCCGGTGATCGCCATGAGCAGCCGATCGATGCCCATGCCCATGCCGCCCATGGGCGGAAGGCCGTGCTCCATGGCCCGCAGGAACTCCTCGTCGATGCGCATCGCCTCGTCGTCGCCGCGGTCGGCGAGCTTCGCCTGCTCGACGAACCGCTCGCGCTGCACCACGGGGTCGACCAGCTCGGAGTATCCGGTGGCCAACTCGAACCCGCGCACGTACAGGTCCCACTTCTCCACGACGCCCGGGATCGAACGGTGCTCGCGCACGAGCGGGCTCGTGTCGAGGGGGAAGTCCATGACGAACGTCGGCCGCTCGAGGCCGCCCTTGACGAAGTGCTCCCACAGCTCCTCGACGTACTTGCCGTGGGTCGCGGTCCGCGCAGGGACATCCACGCCGGCCTCCTGCGCGAAGGCCGCGAGCTCGTCGACCGAGGTCTCCGGGGTGACGGCGCGGCCACTCGCGGCGGTGAGCGAGTCGTACATCGAGATGCGATCCCACTCGCCGCCCAGGTCGTACACCGTGCCATCGGCCCAGACGACCTCGTGCCCGGCCTCCGGACGACCGAGCAGCCGGTTGACGGCGGCGGCGGCGTTCTGGATCAGCTCCTGGGTGAGGTCGGCGATGCCGTTGTAGTCGGTGTAGGCCTGATAGGCCTCGAGCATCGCGAACTCGGGGCTGTGGGTCGAGTCCGCGCCCTCGTTGCGGAAGTTCCGGTTGATCTCGAACACCCGGTCGAGCCCGCCCACGACAGCGCGCTTGAGGAACAGCTCGGGCGCGATCCGCAGGTACAGCTCGGTGTCGAAGGCGTTCGAATGCGTGACGAAGGGGCGCGCCGAGGCGCCGCCGTGCTGCACCTGGAGCATGGGGGTCTCGACCTCGATGAAGTCGTGCCCGGCGAAGGTGGCGCGCAGCGAGGCGTTGACCGCGGCCCGGGCGCGGACCGAGGTGCGGGCCTGCTCGCGCACGATCAGGTCGAGGAAGCGCGAGCGCACGCGACTCTCCTCGCTGAGCTCGGTGTACAGGTTCGGCAGCGGCAGAAGCGCCTTGGCGGCGATCGTCCAGTCGCTCACCATGATCGACAGCTCGCCGCGACGGCTGGAGATGACCTCGCCGGTGACCGAGACGTGATCGCCGAGGTCGACGAGCTCCTTCCAGCGGGCAAGCGACTCCTCGCCCACGACGGCGAGCGAGACCATGGCCTGGATGCGGCTTCCGTCACCGGACTGCAGCGAGGCGAAGCAGAGCTTGCCGGTGTTGCGGCTGAAGACCACGCGACCGGCGACGGAGGCGACGACACCCGTCTCCGCGCCCGCCTCGAGATCGGCGTAGCGCTCGCGCAGCGCCGGGATGGTGTCGGTGACAGGAACCGTCACCGGGTAGGCACCGCCGGCGGCGTCGACGCGCTCGGCGATGAGCCGCTCCCGCTTGGCCAGACGCACGGCCTTCTGCTCGAAGACATCCTCCTCGGAGGAGTCTGCGGGCACGGCGGAGTCGGGCTTCGAGGTCATGGGGTCTCCGGTCTGAGCGGTCGACGGGGGCGATTTCAGTCTATCGGCGCGGTCGTGGACGCTCAGAATGCCGGCGAGGTCGAGGTCGGCGGCCGTCCCCGCCGCCCCCGCCCGCGCAAGCAGAGCACCGCCGAGCGCGGTGCTCCAGAAGGTCCTGACCTCGAGGTGCGGCGAGCGCTCGATGCCCCAGCCCCGGCGGTCGAGGAGGACGCCGAGGTAGCGCTCCGACTGGCGGAAGAGCAGGTGGAGATGCTGGTCGATGACCGGCGCGACATCCGCCCGGGCGATTCCGATCGCGAGCGCCCCGGCCACGCCGGGCAACGAGGGCAGTGCCAGGACGGCACGGCTGATGTTGCGGCGGAACGCCTCGGCCGTCGCAGCCGCGCGGCCGATCCGCTCGACGCGGCGGGTGTCACGCAGGAGGCGGAGGAACGCCGCGTGCACGAGCAGCGCGTCCTTGGAACCGAAGTGGTAGGTGATCTGGTTCGGGAAGACACCGGCGGCCTCCGCGACCTCCGCCACGCTCAGAGCCGAACCCGGACGCTCGACACCGAGCCGCGCCGCCGTCTCGATCAGCCGCAACCGGGTGGACCGTCCGCGCGCCCGCCTGCTCGGATCGCCGCCCGTCCGCTCAGAGGTCACCCCGTAATTGTATGTGATACAAATGACCAACGATTTGTATAACATACAAGAAAAGTGGTCGCCATGTCTTTCGGAACCGACGTCGTCGTGACGGGAGTGGGCGCGCTCACCCCGCTCGGAGTCGACGCGCACTCGACCTGGGAGGCGCTGCTGGCGGGCGCATCCGGCATCCGAGCCGGCGTGCTGGCGGGCAGCGACGGGCTCGCGGCCATCGCGGCGGGCACGATGGCCGCCGATCCGGGAGAGCTCCTCTCCCCCGTGCAGCGCAAGCGTCTCGACCGCTCGCAGCAGGCGGTGCTCGTCGCCGCTGCCGAGGCATGGGCCGATGCCGGCGCACCCGAGCCCGATCCCGACCGCCTGGCGACCGCGATCGGCACCGGGATCGGCGGTGTGCAGACGCTGCTGCACGAGGAGGGCGTCCGCCTCACGTCGGGAGCCCGCAGGGTGTCGCCCCGGACCGTCCCGATGCTCATGCCGAACGCTGCGGCCGCCGTCCTCGGCATCGCCTACGGCGCACGGGCCGGCGTGTTCACCCCGGTGTCCGCCTGCTCGTCCGGCGCCGAGGCGATCGCGCTCGGCGCCCGGCTGATCCGCGCGGGCGAGGCGGACGTCGTGATCACGGGCGGCACCGAGGCCGCCATCACCCCGATCACGGTCGCCGGCTTCGCGCAGGCACGCTCGCTCTCCCATCACACGGGCGATCCGGCGTCCGCGTCACGCCCCTTCGCCGCCGACCGCAGCGGGTTCGTCCTCGCCGAGGGCGCCGCCGTCCTCATCCTGGAGAGTCGCGCACACGCCGTCGCGCGCGGCGCACGCATCCGCGCCGAGCTCGCGGGAGCAGGGATCGCCTCGGACGCCCACCACACCTCACGGCACCGGACCCGGCGGGCACCGGTCAGATGTCGGCCATGCGCAAGGCTCTCGCCCAGGCGCGGCTGGCCCCCGAGGACATCGGACACGTCAACGCGCACGCCACCGGAACCGAGGTCGGGGATGCGGCGGAGGCGCACGCGATCACCCGGGTGTTCGGACGGGCCACGGTCACCGCGCCGAAGGCCGCCCTGGGGCACCTCTTCGGCGCCGCCGGTGCCGTCGAGGCCCTCATCGCCGTCCTCAGCGCGCAGCACGGACGCATCCCGCCAACCCGCAACCTGAGCTCGACCGGGGTCGATCCGCGCATCGCGCTCGATGTCGTGACCGAGGCGCGACAGGCGACACCTCACGCCGTTCTGAGCAACTCGTTCGGTTTCGGCGGGCAGAACGTCTCCCTGGTCATCGCTCCCTCGCGGTGACAGGGCAGCACCCGCAGACCCGGCGTCACAGACTGCGCGCCACGCGGAAGCCGACGTCGGGCGCTCCCTCACGACGAGGCCCGGCACGGCGCACGTCGGCGCGCACGCTCCACGCGTCGTCGGCGAACCCGCCGCCGCGGATCGCGTGCTCCTCACGGCCTTCGTCCACGACGTCCTCGCACCACTCCCACACGTTTCCGAGGATGTCGAACAGGCCGTTGAGGTTCGGCAGCCGGGCGCCGACGGGCTGCGGCGTGCGGACGCCGTCGGCGACGGTCCAGGCGATCTCGGGCAGCGGGCCGTACTGCGGCGCGGCCGAGCCCGCCCGGCACGCCAGCTCCCACTCGGCCTCCGTCGGCAGCCGGTACCCCTCGGCGTCGTCGTAGCGGGCGACCTCGTCGCCGTCGACCCGGTACGCCGGCTCGAAGCCCTCCCACTCGGACACCGCGTTGCAGAACCGCACGGCCCGCAGCCAGCTCACACCCACGGCCGGGCGACGGGGATGGGCGGCGGTGACGCCGAGGATCTCGGCCAGCTGCTCCTCGGTGACGGGATACACACCGATCTCGAAGGCCTCGACCCGGACGGGCGGGCGCCCCCGTTGCGGCGGCAGGGCACCCGCGGGGATGCGCGCGAGCTGGATGTCGCTCACGACAGCGGCGGGTCGGCATCCGCGGCCGTCCCCGACGCGAGCGCCTGGTCGACGGCGGAGCGCACGAGGGCGGAGAGGAAGCCGCCCGGGTTCTCGACGCCGATGCCGGCGAGGATACCCGTGGACTGCCGGACGATCGAGCGGGAGAACTCGGTGGCGGTGGCGATGGCCTCGGCGTAGAGCGGGCGGTCCTCCTCGGCGACGACGACCGGCTCGCAGCCCATCTCGACCGCGAGCGCCTGCGCGATCGGCAGGACCGCGGCGGGTGCCGTGACGGCGGCGTACGCGGCGGCCAGCTGGCGCAGGTCGATGCTCGTCCCGGTGAACGAGATCGCCGGGTGCACGGCGAGCGGGATCGCACCCCGCGCCGCGGCGGGCGCCAGCACGGCCGTGCCGTAGGCCGGGTCGGGATGCAGCACGAGCTGGCCCGGCTGCCACGCGCCGACCTCGGCCAGCCCCGACGCGAGGCCCGGCAGCTCGTCGTGCGGCACCGCGACGACCACGAGCTCGCTGCGCCGGACGACCTCGAGGGCGTCGAGCACCGGCACCCCGGGCAGGATCGCGTCGACCCGGTCGTCGTCGGAGCCGCTCGTGATGCCGACGAGCGCGTGACCGGCGCCGGCGAGCGCCGCCGCGAGCACCGGGCCCACGCGCCCGGCACCGATCACGCCGACGCCGAGTCTGCCGTCGCGGTTCATGTGTCCTCCTCGGTGGTCGGGTCCTCGGGCTCGGGCTCGGGCTCGGGCTCGGGCTCGGGGTCGGGCTCGGGCTCGGGCTCGGGCACGGGCTCGGGCGAGACCGAACGGCGGGAATCGTACGCAACACCCCGAGAATCAGCATCCCCCACCGGCGTGTCGATCACGATCCCCGCCGTTGCGGATGCCGCGGCCGACCCGAACGCGGCGGCGAGCCCCGGCTCGGCGACCGCCCCGGACGCACCCGCGGAGCGGGCCGGCGGAACGGCGGCCCATCGATGCGAACGGTCCGCCGCGGCGGCGGCCACGACGGCGTCGGCGGCCCGCTGCCACACGGCGAGCGCGGCGTCGCGGTCGAGACCTGCCACGACCGTCCGGACCGGCCCCGCGACGGTATGCACGTGCAGCGACGCGACGCGGGCCGCACGGGAGAGCGGGCCCTGCTGCACCGCGACGCTCTGCATCCTCGCCCACGGCACGATCGCGAGCGAACGACGGATCGCGCCGCGACGCAGCAGCAGCGCATCGGCAGCGCGGAGCACGCCGGTGCGCCGCCACGACAGCGGACGCAGGAACCACGCACGGCGCGGCATCGTCGTGAAAGGGTCCGACGCCGGCCGGGCGGCGAGGCCAGCAGGCATCGCCGCCGCGACGTCCGCCGCGGGCAGCACGAGAGCCAGGACCCGTGCCGCATCCGCCGCGGTGCCGACGGGCATGAGGGTCGTGAACTGGTCGGATGTCGTGTCGCTCGCGCTGCGCCCGCTCACGCGGTTGATGCGCACGGCCCACCACCCGGCGGGCCGCCACAGCAGCGGCTGGCTGAGCTCGACGGCGTGGATGCGCCCGGGCGGGATCGTCTCGGTCACGGTCGTGAGCAGCCCGAAGGTGATGCGCACCCCATCGGGGGTCGCCACGATCGCGTAGCGCAGCGCACGGATGATCTGCCGGACCTGGTAGGCGCCCAGGCCGAACACGACCGGCACCGCGACGAAGACGATCCAGGGCGGGCCGAGCGTTGCGAGGACGACGGCCGCGACGGCGACGAGCACCATGACGACGGTCAGGGTGTCCAGCAGGTGAGAGAGCACGATGCGGGCCGGCGGCAGACGCACGACCGACGCGGGCTCGGGCACGGGTTCGTCGCCTTCGGCGAGTCCCTGGATGCCGCGCGCCACGTCCGCGAGGAACGCCGGGCGTCCCTCCCCCGCCGCCTCGGCCAGGCGGACACCCGAGGCGAGGCGCAGGATGTCGGCGCGCACCGTCTCGGCATCGCTGCGCCGCAGGTACTCCAGGCGCACGTTCGCGTCGAGCCCCGCGCCGACGACCTCGAGCTTGGCCAGCCCGAGCAGCCGCGCGACGAACGGGCGTGTCAGGTTCACGCCCTGCACCCGATCCAGCGGCGCACGTCGGTGCGAGCGGAAGAGCACGCCGCGGCGCACCTCGACGTCCTCCTCGGTGACGCGGAAGGTGTGGAACCGCCAGGCGAGGGTGAACGCGATGACCAGCACCACGAGCACTCCCAGGACCACGAGGGCGGCCACGAGCACGAGACCGCGGGCGAGCACCCAGTCGACCGGGTCCCCCGGAGTCGTCCACCGCTCGTAGTCGTCGCCGAGCGCCGGGTCCACCCGCGGCAGGAAGAAGCCGACGATGCGTTCCCGCAGGTTCGCGATGATGACGCCCGAGACCGCGAGGAGCGCGAACCCGCCCCGCAGCAACGGCGTCAACGGATGCGGCCGGTGCCACTGTCCGTCGCTCAGCGGCGAGCGCGAGGGCGGGGGAGCGGTCACAGCCCGGTGCGCCGGTTCTCTGCGACCCGCACGAGGTGGTCGCGCAGCGCCTCGGCGGCCGACTGGTCGAGCCCCGGGATCACGACCGCGCTCGACGCCGCCGCCGTGACGAACTTCAGCTGCGCGATGCGGAACCCGCGGTCCAGCGGCCCGTGCGTGATGTCGATGAGCTGCATCCGCCCGTACGGGACGGCGACCTGGCGCTGCCACAGGATGCCGCGCCGGAACTCGAGGTCGTCGTCGCGCAGGCGGTATCCGATCGAGCGCACCCGCCGCGGGAGGATGACGAGCTCGCCCAGGAGGAGCACCGCCAGGACGGCGCCGGGGACCAGCGGCCACGGCTGCCCGACGAGCGCAGCGACGACGGGAGCGGCGACCGCGACGGCCGCGAGGAGGGCGCCCGTCGTGATGAGCTGCGTCCACAGGTAGCGACGCGAGATGCGGTGCCACCCCTCGCCGTCGGCGGGCAGACGGTTCGGCGACCGCGACTCCAGGAACCCGGCGTAGGTGTCGGCGTCCAGCAGCGCGGCGAGCCCGACGTCAGTGGTGGGACGGGGTGACGCCGGGTCCGGGGTCGTCTGATCCGGGTTCGTGATCGTCGTCGTCCTTCCGGATGATGCACAGGTGTTCGGCGATCAACGCCGCCGCGACCAGCCAGGCGCTGGCCACGACCGTGGCGATCAGTGTCGTCATCGACTCTACCGACGGCGTGACGGGACGGGTCAGGAGGAAGACCAGAAGCCCGAGCGCGCCGCCGCCGAGCGCGGCGCCGACGAGGCTCGACGCCTTCGCCAGCACGACGACCCGCAGCGCACGGAACGGGTCGATGGGCACCTGGGACCTGCCCTGTATGGCACGGCGGATCGGGATCGCGAAGGCGAGCACGACGACGCCGACGAGCGCGAGCACGAGGGCCATGGAGATGTGCGGGGCGACGGTCGCGGCGCCGCCGCTGGTCAGCAGCTGGTCGATCAGGAAGCCGACTCCGCCGCCGAGCACGGCCGCGATGACGAGAACGGCGGGGTTGGTGCGCTTCACGCGGCTCCCTCGATCGTGGCGAGCAGCCGGGACACCCGGCCGCTGCCGGGCAGCTCGGCCTCCGGGTCGAGAGCGAGCCATGGCCGGAGGACGAAGTCCCGCTCCGCGGCGTGGGGATGCGGCAGGACGAGCGCGGGCTCGGTCGAGCGCACCTCGCCGTAGGCGATCAGATCCAGGTCGAGCGTGCGGTCGCCCCAGCGCTCCACACGCACACGGCCGTGCCGACGCTCGATCTCGTGCAGGCAGGCCAGGAGCACGGACGGCGCGAGACGGGTCCGCACGAGCGCGACGGTGTTCAGGTACCCCGGCGCCTCGACATCCGGCCCATCGGGCTTGACGGCGACCGAGGAGACGGCCGGCGCGAGACGGACGTCGTCGACGAGCGGCAGCGCGCGCAGCTCCGCCGCGGCGGCCTCGATGGTCGCAGCGCGGTCGCCGAGGTTGGCGCCGAAGGCGACGACCGCCGTCTGCGACCGGAGGCCCTGCGCCAGCCGTCGGTTCACGGTCGCGCCCGCTCGATCGTGACGGCGACGTCCGCGAACGGCACCGTGATGGGCGCACCGGGCTTGTGGACGGTCACCCGGACGGCCTCCACCGCGGGGCGAGCCAGCACGGCGTCCGCGATGCGTTGGGCGAGCGTCTCGACCAGGTCGACGGGGTCGCCGGTGACGACCGCGACGACATCCTCCGCGACCTCGCCGTAGTGCACCGTGTCGGCGACGTCGTCGCTGCGGGCGGCCGGACGGGTGTCGAGCGTGATCTCGACATCGACCACGAACTCCTGCCCCTCCCGTCGCTCCTCGGGGAACACCCCGTGGAAGCCGCGGCCGCGCAGGCCGGTGAGGGTGATGCGGTCGCCGTTCATGCGTGTCCCTTCCGCCAGGCGGCCTCGACCAGCAGCGCATCGCGCGTCGAGACGACGTCGTGGACGCGCACGGCCCAGGCGCCCTCGCGTGCCGCCAGCGCGCTCGTGACCGCCGTCGCCAGGTCGCGACGCTCGACCGCGGCATCGCCGCCGAGCAGGTCGCCGAGGAAGCGCTTCCGGCTCGCGCCCACGAGCACGCGGGAGCCGATGCCGGTCAGCTGCGGCAGTGCCCGCAGCACCTCCCAGTTCTGGGCGCCGCGCTTGCCGAACCCGATCCCGGGGTCGAGGATGAGCCGGGAGGGGGCGATGCCGGCCGCAGCGGCTGCCTCGACGCGACCGGCGAGCTCGGCCGAGACCTCTCGCACGACGTCGCCGTACTCGGCCCGCGCGTACATGTCGGAGGAGTGACCGCGCCAGTGACCGAGCGCGATGTCGGCGTCGGTGGCGGCGACGGCGGGAAGCATGTCGGGGTCGGCGAGGCCGCCGGACACGTCGTTGACGATGCGGGCGCCGGCGGCGACGGCGGCGCCCGCGGTCGCCGCGTTCATCGTGTCGACGCTCACGGTCGCGCCGGCGGCGGCGAGCGCCGCGATGACGGGCAGCACGCGCTCCTGCTCCACCTCGACCGGGACGCGCTCGGAGCCCGGTCGCGTCGACTCGCCGCCGACGTCGAGCAGGTCGGCGCCCTGGGACAGCAGCAGCAGCCCCTGGGCGATCGCGGCGTCCGCGTCGAGGTAGCGGCCCCCGTCGCTGAACGAGTCGGGGGTCACGTTGACGATCCCCATGATGAGACAGCTCATGCGCCCCCCGGGCCGATCAGCGCGACCAGCTCCGCCCGCGCGGCGGGCTCGACGTACTCGCCGCGCGCCGCGACCGTCACCGTCGTCGCGACCGGCTGCCGGCCGCCGCGCATCGTCACGCACTCGTGCGACGCGTCGAGGATGACGAGCACCCCGCGAGGCGCCAGTGCGTGGTCGATCGTGTCCGCGATCTGCTCGCCCAGTCGCTCCTGGACCTGGGGCCGCGCCGCCAGCACGTCCACGACCTTCGGCAGCGCTCCGAGCCCCACGACGCGCTCGCCCGGCAGGTAGGCGATGTGCGCCCGCCCGCGGAACGGGAGCAGATGGTGCTCGCAGGTGGAACGGAAGAGGATGTCGCGCAGCATCACCGCGCCGGAGGGGGACGTCTCGGGCGCGGGGCCCCGCGAGACCGAGATCGTGTGCTGCAGCGGCTCGGCCGCATCCTGCCCCACACCGGAGAAGAACTCCGCATAGGCGTCGGCGACGCGGCTCGGGGTCTGGGTCAGGCCGGGACGGTCCGGGTCCTCCCCGATGGCCTCGAGAAGATCACGGACGAGCAGGGCGATGCGCTCACGGTCGACGGCCATCGGCCGAGCCTACGCGGTCGCGGGCCGCGCCTGTCCGGTGCTGGGGCGACGACGCGGAGCCTTCTCGGTCGCGGCGGCCTCGGCCTCGGTCTGGGCGGCGACGCCGACATCCTGCCGGCGCGGCACGTCGATCGGCGGCTGGTTCGACACCGGACGGTCGGAGCTGGAGAGCCACTGCGGACGCGGCGGGAGCTTCTTGATGTCGGTGAAGATCTCCGCGACCTCGTTGTGGTCGAGTGTCTCCTTCTCGAGCAGCGCCAGGGCGAGCCTGTCGAGGATGTCGCGGTTCTCGTTGATGACCTGGTACGCCTCGTTGTGCGCCTGCTCGATGAGCGCACGCACCTGCACGTCGACCCGCTCCGCGATCTCGTCGGAGTAGTCGCGGCCGTGGCCCATGTCGCGGCCGAGGAACATCTCACCCGAGGAGCCGCCGAGCTTCACCGGGCCGATGTCGGTCGTCATGCCGTACTCGGTCACCATCTTGCGAGCGATGCCGGTGGCCTTCTCGATGTCGTTGGAGGCACCCGTGGTCGGGTCGTGGAACACGATCTCCTCGGCGACGCGCCCGCCCATCGCGTAGGTGAGCTGATCCTGGAGCTCGTTGCGGGTGACGGAGTACTTGTCGTCGAGCGGCAGCACCATGGTGTAGCCGAGCGCCTTGCCCCGAGGCAGGATCGTGATCTTCGTGACGGGGTCGGTGTGGTTCATCGCCGCCGCGGCGAGGGCGTGACCGCCCTCGTGGTAGGCCGTGATGAGCTTCTCCTTGTCCTTCATCACGCGGGTCCGACGCTGCGGTCCGGCGATCACGCGGTCGATCGCCTCGTCCAGCGCACGGTTGTCGATGAGCTGCGCGTTGGACCGGGCGGTCAGCAGCGCGGCCTCGTTCAGCACGTTCGCCAGGTCGGCTCCCGTGAAGCCGGGGGTCTTGCGGGCCACGACCTCGAGGTCGACCGAGTCGGCGAGCGGCTTGCCGCGGCCGTGCACCTCGAGGATCTTCTGCCGACCCTTGAGGTCGGGGGAGTCGACACCGATCTGCCGGTCGAAACGGCCGGGACGCAGCAGGGCCGGGTCGAGGATGTCGGGACGGTTCGTCGCGGCGATGACGATGACGTTCGCCTTGGGGTCGAAGCCGTCCATCTCGACGAGCATCTGGTTCAGGGTCTGCTCGCGCTCGTCGTGCCCGCCGCCGAGCCCCGCACCGCGGTGGCGGCCGACGGCGTCGATCTCGTCGATGAAGATGATCGCCGGCGCGTTCTCCTTGGCCTGGTTGAACAGGTCGCGCACGCGGCTCGCGCCGACGCCGACGAACATCTCGACGAAGTCCGAGCCGGAGATCGAGT
This sequence comes from Microbacterium sp. SORGH_AS_0888, assembly GCF_030818905.1. Lineage (NCBI taxonomy): Bacteria > Bacillati > Actinomycetota > Actinomycetes > Micrococcales > Microbacteriaceae > Microbacterium > Microbacterium sp. SORGH_AS_0888. The sequence goes on along the minus strand of NZ_JAUTAZ010000001.1, from coordinate 2,390,342 downwards.
AGAAGGGCACGCCCGCCTCGCCCGCCACGGCGCGAGCGAGCAGGGTCTTGCCGGTTCCGGGAGGGCCGTACAGCAGCACGCCCTTGGGGATGCGGGCTCCCAGCGCCTGGAACTTGGAGGGGTCCTTGAGGAAGTCCTTGATCTCCTGGAGCTCCTCGATCGCCTCGTCGGCGCCGGCGACGTCGCCGAACGTGACGGTCGGCGTCTCCTTCGTGACGAGTTTCGCGCGCGACTTGCCGAACTGCATGACCTTGCCGCCGCCGCCCTGCGCGGACGAGAGCAGGAACCAGAAGATCACGCCGAGCAGCAGGATCGGGATGAGGAGAGAGAGGATGCTGTCGAACCACGTCGCGCGGGGCACGACGTCGTTGTACCCGTCCGAGGGGTTCGCGGCGTCCACGGCCTGCACGACCTCGTCGGCGCGCGCGCCCACGTAGTAGAACTGCACGTTCGTCGCGCCCTCGAACGGCGAGGACAGCGTCATGTCGACCCGCTGGTCGCCGTCGGTGTTGGTGACCTTCGTGACGGTGGTGCCCTTGAGCAGCTGGAGACCCTGCTGGGTCGTGATCTGCTTGGCCGCACCGAGGCTGGAGATCAGCGAGAAGCCCACGATGAGCAGCAGACCGATCAGCAGCACATAGATCAGCGGATTTCGGGTGATCTTCTTGAAGTCCATTGTGCGGGGGCGAACCCCGGCCCTTTCCTCGACGAGCCCACCGGTGGCGGATCGTCTCAGGGTAGCGTGCGCCCGCTATGCCGCGTCTGTGCATTCGCCCACGGCGTACAGAGGCTGGACATCAGCTGTACACGTGCGGGGCGAGGACGGCGACATCCCTCAGGTTGCGGTACTTCTCGGCGTAGTCGAGCCCGTAGCCGACGACGAACTCGTTCGGGATGTCGAACCCGACGTAGCGGCAGTCGACCTGCACCTTGGCGGCCTCCGGCTTGCGGAACAGGGCGAACACCTCGACGGACGCGGCGCCGCGGGCCGCGAAGTTCTCGAGCAGCCAGCTCAGGGTCAGGCCGGAGTCGATGATGTCCTCGACGATGAGCACGTGCTTGTCGTGGATGTCGGTGTCGAGGTCCTTGCGGATCTGCACGACGCCCGAGGAGCGCGTGCCGGTGCCGTAGGAGGACACCGCCATCCAGTCCATCGGCACGAGGATCGGCAGGGCACGGGAGAAGTCGGCCATCACCATGACGGCTCCCTTGAGCACGCCGACCAGCACGAGGTCCTTGCCGGCGTAGTCGCTCGCGACCTGGGCGGCGATCTCGTCCAGCTTCGCGAGGATCTGCTCCTCGGTCGCGAGCACGTCGGTGAGGTCGTCGGCGAGGTCTGCGGCGCGCATCCCTCGATGTTAGGCGCTCGCGGTGAGGGCTCGCGACGGGGGCGGGGCGATCCGTCAGAGGTCCGCGTGCGCGGTGATCTCGATGCGGCCGCCGACACGGGCGGCGCGGCACCCCGGAAGGTCGATCGGGCCCTGTCCCCGCCAGTCCGTCACCAGGCGAGCGACCTCGAGCGTCTGCGTGCGGGTGAGGGAGACGTGGAACTCACTGGCCACGACGTGGCGGATGATGCGGTGCCGCAACGCGGGCGGGTTCGCCGCGAGCGCCGCGACCGAGACGGCGATGCCCGCCTCCGCGTGCTCGACGATGTCCTCGATCGTCTCCTCGATCATCTCGGCGAAGGCCTCGGCGTCCTCCCGCAGCTGCTCGGCGGTGCGCGCGAGTGCCTCCGCGACGCCGGGGCCGAGCTCGTCCTCCAGCAGCGGCAGGATGCGGCGGCGCACCCGCACGCGCGTGAACCGGGGATCGTCGTTGTGGGGATCGTGCCAGGGCTCGAGGCCCTGCGCCCGGCAGGCCGCGACGGTCGTCTCCCGGCGCACCGCGAGGAGCGGCCGCATCCAGCGCACGCCGTCCTCGGTCCGGTCGGGGGCCATCCCGGCCAGGCTCGTCGCCCCCGAGCCGCGTGCGAGCCCCAGCAGGACGGTCTCGGCCTGGTCGTCGAGCGTGTGCGCCAGGAGGACGGCACGCGCGCCGACCTCCCCGGCGGTGTCGCGCAGAGCCGCGTACCGCGCGATCCGCGCCGCGGCCTCGGGCCCGCCTTCCCCGCCGACGGAGACGCGGACGATCCGCGCGTCGAGCCCGAGCGCACCCGCGGCGGCGGCCGCCGCGGACGCGACGGCGGCCGAGTCGGGCTGCAGCCCGTGGTCGACCGTCACCGCGATCGCCGGGAGGCCGAGCTTGGGCGCCTCGAACGCGACGGCCGCGGCGAGCGCGAGCGAGTCCGCCCCGCCGGAGAGAGCGACGAGCACCGGAGAGGGCTCGGACGCCTCCAGCGCCGCGCGCACGTGTCGACGGATCTCGGCGACGGCGGGATGCGGGGCCACTCCCTCACCGTATCCCCTCGCTCCACCGCGCCGAACCGAGCCGAGAGGCCCGGGACCGGTCTCTCACGGCCCGCGAGGACGTCGCACTAGGCTGGTCGCGGCATCCACCCCTTCCGAAGGAGTTCAGAGTATGGGCGCGTACGACGCCGTCATCGAGATCCCGCGCGGCAGCCGCGTGAAGTACGAGGTCGACCACGGCACGGGCCGTGTGTTCCTCGACCGCATCCTCTACACCGTCTTCGGCTACCCGGCCAACTACGGGTTCTTCGAGAACACGCTCGGCGAGGACGGCGACCCCCTCGACGTGCTGGTGCTCCTGGATCGCGACCTGTACCCGGGGATCCTCGCCAAGGTGCGCCCGGTCGGCGTGCTGAAGATGAGCGACGAGGCCGGCGGCGACGACAAGGTCGTGGCGGTCCTCGCGAAGGATCCGCGCTGGGATCACATCCAGGACGTCGGCGACATCGACGACTGGACCAAGAAGGAGATCTCGCACTTCTTCGAGCACTACAAGGACCTCGAGCCGAACAAGTGGGTCAAGGTCGACGAATGGGCCGACGCGGCCGAGGCCGAGCGCCTCGTGGCCGAGGCCTTCGAGCGGTTCGCCCACCACGACGGGCAGACCAAGACGCAGGGCGAGGGCGAAGCCCCCAACACGCTCTGAGCGGCGGGATCACGACGAAGCCGGCGTCCGCCCCTCGGGGCCGACGCCGGCTTTCTCGTTCCCGTGCGGCCTCATCGGCCGGCGTGGATCATTCGTAGCCGATCCACACGCCGTGCTGCTGCATGAAGACCTGCGGGTTGACGATGCTGCTCCCGACGTAGACCTCGAAGTGGAGGTGGCAGCCGAAGGAGTTGCCGGTGTTGCCGACCGAGGCGATGCGCTGCCCTGCGCTGACCCACTGACCGCGCCCGACGTAGATCCCGCCGTCGACGATGTGGGCGTAACCCGAGCCGGTGCCGTCACCGTGGTCGATCTTGATGTAGTTGCCGTAGCCGCCGTTGTAGCCGGCGTAGACGACCGTGCCGGAGTGCGCGGCGTAGATGTCTCCCCAGCACCCCGGGGCGAGGTCGACGCCGTAGTGGAAGCTGCTGGCGCAGTAGTCCGGTCCGCACTGACCGTAGCGCTGGCCGTAGTTCGAGCTGACGCCTCCGCCGGAAGGCCGGACCCAGTCGCCGCCGCCACCACCGCCACCGCCGCTGTCGCCGCCCCCGCCACCACCGCCGCTGTTCGCGGCAGCCGCTGCGGCGGCGGCCTGGCGCGCCGCTTCCGCCGCGGCGGCGGCCGCAGCCGCAGCCGCGGCGTCGCGACGCTTCTGCTCCTCGACACCGGCCTGGTAGTCGGCGACGGTCTTCGCGGTGTCGTCCTGCAGCGCCGCGAGCTGCGCCTGCAGGGTGCCGAGGTTGGCGTTCTGGGCGGCGAGGGCGTCCTCCGCGGCCTGCGCCGCCTGCTGTGCGTCCTGCATCGCCGCGTCCGCGGCCTTCTGGAGGCGGTCGCGCTCGTCGCGGGCGACCTTGGCCTTGTCGGTCAGCGACTGCGCGGAGTTGCGGGCCGTGACGGCGTCCGCATAGACCGCCTGATTGCGCTCGAGGAGCTTGTCCATCGTTCCCAGCCGGGCGAGCAGGTCGTCCGCGCTGGCCGCGGACCCGGCGAGGAACAGCTGCAGCGAGGTGCCGTCGCCTCCGCTGCGGTAGAGCTGCGCGGCGACGCGGCCGGCCTTGTTCGCGGCATCCACCGCCTTGCTCGACTGCTGATCGGCCTGGGACTGGAGCTGGTCGGCGGTGACACCGGCGTCGAAGAACGCCTGCTGCGCCGCGAAGAACTCATCGCTCTTCTGTTTCGCGATCGCCTGCTTGTTGGCGACGTCCGCCTGCAGGTCGGAGATGAGCTGCTGGATGCGCGCGATCTCGGAGGCCTTGGCCGCCTCGTTGGCCTTGGCGGCCTGCACGTCGTCCCACGAGGGATAGCCCTCGATCGCGAACGCGGAGGAGGACGAGGAGACGACCGAGGCGCCGACGCCAGCGAGGGCGATCGCGCCGAACGCGCCGATGCCGAGCGCCGTGCGGCGGTCGACGGCGGACCACATGGTGCGTCGTTCCCGCCCGGAGGGGGCGCAGTCGCACTCTTCGGTCGGGTCGATGTGATCGCGCATGCGCACACCCCTCGGTCGTGTAACTCGAACAACAGTAGCAACATCCGTCCCATCCGCAACGGGAGAAGCGGATGCCGGCACCTGCGCCCCCGTCATCCTCGCCCGCGTCGAGCAGTTGCCCGGCCAGGCGCGCGGGCCCGCGTCGAGCCCGATTAGGGATTTGCGGCGCCAGACCGTATGCTTGAGCGTCGGTAAGCGTGAGCGCCGGGTCTCCGGATTCGGGGTTTCACTCGGCCCCATCGTTTAGCGGCCTAGGACGCCGCCCTTTCACGGCGGTAGCACGGGTTCGAATCCCGTTGGGGTCACAGATTCCGAACACAACTCAACAAGCATGGCCCTGTAGCGCAGTTGGTTAGCGTGCCGCCCTGTCACGGCGGAGGTCGCGGGTTCAAGTCCCGTCAGGGTCGCTCCAAGCGACGGGCCCTTTTCTCGAAGAGGGCCCTTCGTGTAAGACGCGGCGAGACATCGCCGTGCGGCTCTGTAGCTCAGTTGGTAGAGCGTTCGACTGAAAATCGAAAGGTCACCGGATCGATGCCGGTCGGAGCCACAAGGGTGAGCGTTACACTCACCCCAGGAACCCTCGCGTAGCTTCTACATCGCGGGGGTTTCGCCTTTTCCGGGTCACCTCGGCGATCCGCGGGACCATGTGCGGATCGCCGCCACGGCCTAGGATGGACGGGCACTTCGGTGCGCGGCTCTGTAGCTCAGTTGGTAGAGCGTTCGACTGAAAATCGAAAGGTCACCGGATCGATGCCGGTCGGAGCCACAACACAGTCCTCAGGCGGTGACCGCGCAGAGCCCGCCCGGGCGCGACCTCGGTCCTCTGCGCTGACGGGTCCGTGCACCCGTCCAACGTAGGATGGGGAGATTTCTCTCGTCCCGGAGGAGACCGGATGGAGCCGACGCGGCAGCAGCAGCGCACCCGAAGGATGACCGCACGGCGCCGGCGACGACTCACGCTCACCGCGACCTCGGCGGTGCTTCTCGTGGCCGCGGTGGTCGGCGCCGTCCTGGTGGTGCGGGCCGTCGCCGGCGCGGGGGAACCGGTCGCGGCGGATCCCCGGACCTCCTCGCCCGCGCCCAGCCCGACGCCGACTCCCCTGTCGCCGGAGGAGGCGCTGCTGGCCTCCAGCGCCGACCCGAACGCCTGCGCCGTCAGCTTCGCCGGCGACGGCATCGCCGAGGCGCCCCGCCTGCAGACACAGGGCGCCCTCTACCAGTACCTGCCGATCCCGCACCGCGACGGCGCGGTCTTCGCCGGCTGGTACGCGAGCCCGGCCGCCGCCGCCTCGCAGAGCACGATCGACCGCATCAACGGCGCCGACCTCGTGAGCTGCGAGCACCGGCGCATCACGGTCTACGGCGCGTGGACGACGCCGGCGGCCGTCGCCGCGGCCGATGTGGGCGTGCCGATCCTGATGTACCACCAGTTCACGACCAACCCGGCCGGCGAGGACAACTCCCTCAAGCTCAACTACATCTACACGGCCGACTTCGACGCGCAGATGGCGCACATCGCGGACAACCGCTTCTATCTGCCGACCTGGGACGAGCTGAGCGCGTTCATCGACGGCAAGCTGTCCCTGCCGCGCAACTCGGTCATCATCACGGACGACGACGCCGACGCCACCTGGCTGACCCTCGGCGTGCCGATCATCAACAAGCACAGGCTGCTGGCGACATCCTTCGTCATCACCAAGTGGCGGCACGAGCCGACCCCCTCGCCCTACGTGCTGCAGCGTTCGCACACGGACGACATGCACGAGGCCGGCGCCAACGGCAAAGGTCGCATGGTGAACTACACGGCCGACCAGATCGCCGCCGACATGGAGGCGTCGGCGAAGATCCTGGGCGCCAAAGAGGTGATGGCGTACCCCTTCGGGCACTACAACGACACGGCCAAGCAGGGCCTGCGGCAGGCGGGTTTCGAGATGGCGCGCACGACAGAGCACGGGTACGTTCGGCCCGGGACGGACAAGCTCGCGCTGCCCTGCATCCGGATCAACTACGGCACGAGCCTCAGCGAGTTCATCTCCGAGATCGGCTGAGCGCGAAGCTCACCGCCCCGACGGGGCAGCGACCCGCAGCGCGCTCGCGGCGACCGTGCTGAGCTCGACGCTCGACGCCGCGGTGTCGACGCGGATGGTCCCGGCCGCGGTGTGGACCTCTGCGATCCGCAGCCGTGCGCCCGGCGTGATCTCGCGCTCCTGCAGATAGCGCAGCACGTCGGCGGAGCGGTCGGAGACCCGCACGACATCCACGACCTGGCCCTGGGACGCCTCGCTCAACGGGTAGCTGTCGTCGGCGGGAACGCTCCCGTCCGCCGCCGGGATGGGGTCGCCGTGCGGGTCGCGCGCCGGATGGCCGAGCGCGGCATCCATGCGGTCGAGCACGAGGTCCGAGACCGCATGCTCGAGCCGGTCCGCCTCCTCGTGCACCTGATCCCAGGTGAGGCCGAGGCGCCGCACGAGGTACGTCTCGAGGATGCGGTGGCGTCGGACCACGGCGACGGCGACCTGCCGCCCCTCGCCCGTCAGCTCGATGCGCCCGTAGGGCTCGTAATGGAGGAAGCCGTCGCGGGCGAGCTTCTTGAGGTTGGCGGAGACGGTCGAGGCCGTCACGCCGAGCTGGGCGGCGAGGTCCGTGGTGGACGGCTCCCCGCCGGGCCACTCGTACGCCTTCCAGATGAGCGTGACGTAGTCCTCGACCATGCGGGTGACGGACGCACGGGACATCTCCGCCATTCTACGAGCGCATCCCGGCGACGGGCTCTGCGGGCGCGAGCGGGGCCGGCCGGGCTCGACGGAACGGCGCGGCGAGGGTCGGGAGGATCGCGTGGCGGTTCACGACGAGGAGGGTCACCGCGAGCACGGCCTGGATCGCGCTGAGGACGTAGCGACCCGTCGTGTCGGTGACGAAGAACTGGACGGCGAAGAGCGCCGCGAGGGCGATGGCGGCCCATCCGTGGAACCGCAGGGCGAGGAGGAGGGCGACGCCCAGCAGCGTCTGCGTGGCCGTGAGGACGAACTCCTCGATCTGCCGCGCGTCGAGCGGTAGCGCGGCGGTGCCGCCGCCGGCGAGGTGGGCCAGCGGCAACGATCCGACGAGCAGGCTCCACTGGTTCACCTTCGAGGCGATCAACGTCCCGATGGCGGCCGCGCCCATCCCCCGGAGGGCGAACATGACGGCGATGATGAACTCGGGCGCCTCCGAGGCGAGCGGGGCGAGCCACTGCACGAGGAAGTAGCTGTCGATGCCGAGGGACGAGCCGGAGGCCACGAGCGCATCGGCGAACGGCTCGGCCGAGAGCAGGATGATCGCCGCGGAGCCGACGAACAGAGCGCCGACGGTCACCCGGCGCGCGACCGTCGGCATCCCCGCGATCAGCGCTGCGGCGCCGACGAACTCCTCGTCGCCGCCGTCGTCGACCCGGCCGGCCCGCCAGAGGTAGAGCCCGAACCCGATCACGAGCGCGACACCGAACCACACCGGGATGGCACCCATGGCGGGGATCGCGAAGGCGACGATCCCGAAGATCGCGAGGAACCCGATGTCGAGGCGACTCTTCTCCGGCAGCGCGAGGAAGCGCGGAGCGCGCGCCCCGCGAGCCCGCGCGGCCCGGCGCGCGACCACCAGGCCGACGATCACGACGAGCGGCCAGCCGAAGCCGAGCAACAGCCGGTTGGAGCCGGTCATGTTCGCCGCGGCGTAGTGGAGGTACTCCGGGTCGGAGCCCGACCGGAAGGCGTAGTAGAGGTCCACCGCGTACTCCGGCAGGACCGCGATCAGCGCGAGGAGGGCGATCGCGAGCGCGCCGGAGATGTCCTTCTGAGCCGCCTCGGCGGCCCACGCCAGCAGGAAGGCCGCCGCGACGACGGCGGCGCCGTACAGGAGCATCTCGGCCACCGGCCAGAGGTGGGTGCCGGAGAGGCGGACGACGAGGGCCGGCGCGGCGACGGCGAGACAGATCAGGACGCGGCGAACGAGGGCGGCGGGCATGCGAGGTTCCTTGCGACGTGCCGTGCCGAGGAGGGGACCCCGGCCGGAGGAGCGGCCGAAGGTCTCGTTCGCCTCGTGGGTCGAGGTGCCGCGCCGGGCGTGTCACCGTGACCGCCAGCATGTCGACGCAGCGCACCCGGGCATACCGCCCGGGTGGAACTACTCCCCTTCGACACACAAGCCTCGACGGTCGCCGCGCGATGTGTCTACGCACAACTCAGGATGCGGCGAGGCACACCTCAGAGTGTGAGTGCCCACACTCTCGAACGCGGGCGGGAACACGACGCGGGCGCAGCCGATCGGCTGCGCCCGCGAGGGTACGTCGGGTGCGGCTCAGAGCTCGCCGGGCGACAGCGACTGCCGGTCGAGCTCCTCGACGAAGCGCGTGGCGGGCGACGCCTTGCGCGCAGCCGAGCGGCGGGGCGCGTAGACGACGAGGGAGTGGAACAGGAACCGCACGATGAAGGCGGCCACGAGCGTCATCGCCGTGGCGATCACGACGGAGATGTGCCAGCTCGAGATCATGAGAGCCGTGATCGGGATGCGGATGATCAGCTCCGCGTTGTTGAACGCGGCGGACTTCGCGAACCTGCTGAAGACCCCGGACGCCTCTGCGCGCATGTCCTGGAAGACGAAGCGCTCCTGGAGGATGAAGTTCGCGATGATCGTGATCTCCGCGGCGACGATCATCGCCGGCAGGTCGTGGACCCCCATGTGCGAGAGCACCCACACGATCGCCAGGTTGGCGACGGCGCCCAACGCGCCGATGAGCGCGAAGACCGACATCTTGCCGAACCGCAGCGCGGTCAGCTGGGCGAGGAAGTTGACGCCCTGCATGAAGGTCGCCTTCGACTCGCCGGCGTGACGGCTGGCGAACGAGAACGGGATCTCGGCGACCCGCAGCGACTCGCGGGCGAGGATCTCGAGCAGGATCTTGAACCCGCGCGGCTTCAGGTCCGCCACGTCGACCGCGCGGCGGTCGAGCAGGAAGAACCCGGTCATGGGGTCGGAGACATCCTTGAGCCGGATGGGGAACATCGCCTTGGTGACGAGCGTCGAGCCGCGGGAGACGAGCACGCGGGAGCCGTCGGCCAAGCCCGCGGAGTTGCCGTCCTCGGCGTAGCGCGAGGCCACCACCATGTCGACGTCACCGCGACGGAAGCGCGTCACCAGGCGAGCGATGTCCTCCGGCGGGTGCTGCAGGTCGCCGTCCATGACGACGCACACGTCTGCGGTCGCCGCCGCGAGACCCGTCGTGACCGCGCCGCTCAGACCGCCGACCGGGTGGTCGCGGTGGATGAGCCGCACCGGGATCGGCGCGCTCTTGGCGACCTGCTCGATCACGCGGGGCGTGTCGTCGGTGCTGTCGTCGACGAAGAGGATCTCGGGGTCGTACCCGTGTGCGGAGCCTGCGACCCGCTGGACGAGCTCTGCCACGTTGGGCGCTTCGTTGAACGTCGGCACGACGATCGTGACCTGCATGCGTTTCGCCTCCGCGAACAGTGGGACACCGCTCGAGAACCCGAACGACCTTCTCATCGTGGCATGCGCTCTTGGCCGAAACCTGGGGGTTGAGGAAGTCCACAGGAATCCGTTAGCCAATGGTTGTGTTCCGCGACCGGCCGTGTCGGCGCGCCGTACCCTAGGATCATGACCTCCTCGCTCACGATGTTCGGCGCCGACTGGTGCCGGGACTGCCGCCGCACGAAGGCTCAGCTCGACGAGCTGGGCGTCGCCTACGAGTACGTCGACCTCGAGGCCGACCCCGCCGCCGCGGAGGTCGCCCGCGAGATCTCGGGACGCACCAACATCCCCGTCGTGGTCTACCCGGATGCGACCCACCAGGTGGAGCCCAGCAACGCCGACGTCGAGACGAAGCTGCGCGAGCTCTCCCTCATCTGAGCGCGCGGCGCTCCGCCGGCGTCGCCGCTGGGCTGATGTGAGCGGCGCGCCCTGATTAGGCTGGAGCCCTCGCACGAAGGAGACCGCCGTGAGCCCTGCCGTGACCCCCGAGCCGCCTGACGCCGACGGGATCGAGCGCGAGATCGAGGCGCTCCGCGGCGGCGCACGGGTGTGGTCGCGGATCACGCTCGGCCAGCGGGTCACGCTGCTGGAGCGCGTGCGCGCGGCCGTCGCCGCGAACGTCGACGACTGGGTGGATGCGGCGGCGACCGCCAAGGGCCTCGACGTGCGCCACCCCCTGCGCGGCGAGGAGTGGTTGAGCGGACCCTACGCCGTGCTCGGCGCTCTCGACGGCTACCTGCGCACGCTTCGCGCCCTCGCCCGCGGGTCGAGCCCCCTCGACGGCGTACGGATCGACGCGGCTCCGGGCGACCGCGTCCGTGCCCACGTGTATCCGGCGACGGCGACGGATCGGCTGCTGCTGTCGGGCTTCACCGGCGAGATCTGGCTGCGCCCGGGGGTCTCGGCCGCCGACGCGGTCCGCGCGGCGGGCCTGGGTCAGCTGCGTCCCGCGGACGAGCCCGACGTCGGCCTCGTGCTCGGCGCCGGCAACATCAGCTCCATCCCCGTGCTCGACGTCCTCTACGAGCTGCTGGCCGGCAACCGGATGTCGCTGCTCAAGGTCAACCCGACGCAGGACGCCCTCGTGCCCGTCTTCGCTCGCGCGCTCGCACCGCTGATCGAGCCCGGCTTCGTGCGGATCGTCCGCGGCGGCGGCGAGGTCGGCGCGTATCTCACGGCGCACGACGCGTTCGCGCACGTGCACATCACCGGCTCCGCGGCGACCTTCGACGCGATCGTCTCGGGGAACCGGCGAGGACGCCGCCGACCGCCGCCGCGACGACCGGCCCCGGCTCACGACGCCCATCACGGCCGAGCTCGGCGGTGTCGCGCCGATCATCGTCGTCCCCGGCGAGTGGACGGACGCGGACCTGCGCTATCAGGCCGAGCACATCGCGACCATGCGGCTGCAGAACAGCGGGCACAACTGCATCGCGGGGCAGGTGGTGCTCGTCTCGGCGGACTGGCCGCAGCGCGAGGCGTTCCTCCGCGCGCTGCACGACGCCTACTCGAGCGCCCCCGCGCGGCCGGTCTGGTATCCGCGCAGCGACGAGAAGCTTGCGCGCGCCGACGCCGACTACCCGGACGCGATCCGCTGCGGCGACGGGACACGGCGCCTCGTCGAGCTCGCGCCCGGCGAGGACGCGACGGCGCTCGAGTCGACCGAGTACTTCGCGCCCGTGCTCGGCGTGGTCGAGCTCGCGGGGCTCGGCCAGGCGTTCCTGGACGCGGCCGTCGCCCACGCGAACGAGTGTCTCGCCGGGACGCTGGGCGCGAACGTGCTCATCGACCCGGTGACCGAGGACACGCTCGGCGCGGGCTTCGAACGGGCGATCGCCGACCTGCGGTACGGGGGCATCGCGATCAACACCTGGACGGGCGTGCTGTTCGCGACCCCGGTCCTGTCCTGGGGCGCGTTCCCCGGCGGGACGATCGCCGAGGTCGGCAGCGGGCTCGGCGTCGTGCACAACACGAGCCTGCTCGAGGACGTCGAGCGATCCGTGCTGCGGGGGCCGTTCCGTCCGTTCCCGCGGTCGCTCGGCGCCCGGGGCCGGTTCACGGTCCTGCCCAAGCCCCCATGGTTCGTCAGCTCCCGCACGGCGGCGGCGGTCAGCGAGGGTCTGACCCGATACCTCGCCGGACACGACCCGGTGGGCCTGGCGGTGACCCTGACGCGCGCGATGGGCGCGTAGCCGGAGGCCCGACGACGAGTCGGGCACCGGGAGACGGCACCGGGCGAGCGCCCTCCCGCGGCGCGCCGTCAGTGATGGAAGGAGGGGCGCCGGCCCTCTCGCGGCATGGGCGACTCGAGCCGGTCGAGGTAGGCGACCTCCGCCTCGATGTCGGCGAGCAGCTTGTCGGCGAGGTCATGGCTGAGGTCGCGGCGCACCACGATGCGCTGGACCGTGATCTTCTCGAGGTTCTTCGCCAGCGGGTAGGCGGGCACGAGCCAGCCGCGCATCCGCAGCCGATCGCTCAGGTGATAGAGGTCCCAGGTCTGCGTGTACCCGTCGGCCATCGTCCACGCGAACACCGGGATGTCGGTGCCCTCGCTCAACAGGCGGAACGCCGGCATCGCGCCGATCGCCCTCGACAGGTGCACCGCGACATCCTGCGCCCCCTGCTGCACGGCCGTGTAGCCCTCGAAGCCCAGCCGCAGGAAGAGGTAGTACTGCAGCAGCACCTGCGCGCCCGGGCGCGAGAAGTTGAGCGCGAAGGTCGGCATGTCGCCACCGAGGTACGAGACACGGAACACGAGATCCTCGGGCAGCCATCGCTCCTCGCGCCACACGACCCATCCCAGGCCCGGGTACACGCCGCCGTACTTGTGACCCGAGGTCGAGATCGAGTGGACGCGCTCGAGCCGGAAGTCCCACTCCAGGTCCGGCTGCAGGAACGGGGCGATCATCGCCCCGGAGGCGCCGTCGACGTGGATCGGGATGTCGAGCCCGGTCGATGCCTGGATCGCGTCGAGCGCCGCGGCGATCCGGTCCACCGGCTCGTACGCCCCGGTGAAGGTCACCCCCATGATCGCGACGACGCCGATCGTGTTCTCGTCGACGTGCTTGTCGAGGTCGTGCCCGTCGAACACGGGGTGCGCCTCGCTGACCGGAACGAGCCGCATCTCGACGTCCCAGTAGTTGCAGAACTTCTCCCAGCACACCTGCACGGCGGACGACATCACGAGGTTCGGACGGGAGGCGTCCTGGCCGGCGGCCTTGCGAGCGTGCTGCCACCGGCGTTTGAAGGCGAGCCCGGCGAGCATGCACGCCTCGCTCGAGCCGGTCGTCGACGTGCCGATGGCGTGGCGCGCGCTCGGCGCGTGCCAGAGGTCGGCGAGCACCCGCCAGCAGCGCTCCTCGACGGCGGCGGTCGAGGGGTACTCGTCCTTGTCGATCATGTTCTTGTCGAACGTCTCGGCATACAGGCGGTCGGCCTCGTCGTCCATCCAGGTGGTCACGAACGTCGCGAGGTTGAGCCTCGCGTTGCCGTCGAGGAGGGCCTCGTCGTGCACGATGCGGTACGCGGCACCCGCGGACATCGGCCCCGGGGGCAGACGGTCGCGCCCGAGGGAGCGCTCCGCGAGCCGGCGATCGATGCTGGCGGCGAGTTCCTCGTCCATGGCGTGCTCCTGTCGAAGACGGGCGGTCGAACGGGTCAGCCGGCGAACCGGTCCGTGGCACGGCGGAGGGACTCGGCGATGCCGGGCTCGCTCGCGGCATGCGAGGCGTCGGGGACGACCACGAGCTCGGCCTCGGGCCACGCGCGATGCAGATCCCAGGCCGTCATGATGGGCGTGCACACGTCGTAGCGTCCCTGCACGATCACGGCGGGGATGTGGCGGATGCGGTCGACGTCCTCGATCAGCTGTCCCTCGCGGAACCATCCGCCGTGCACGAAGAAGTGGTTCTCGATGCGCGCGAACGCCGTCGCGGTGTCAGGGTCGGTCATGGCCTCGACCGTGCCCGCGTCCGGGAGCAGCGTGAGGGTCGAGGCCTCCCACCGCGTCCACGCGAGCGCCGCGGGCCGGTGCACCTGGGGGTCGGGGTCGAACAGGCGACGGTGGTAGGCCTCGATCAGCCGCGAGCGCTCCAGCACCGGGATCTCTGCGAGATAGTCCTCCCAGAGGTCGGGGAAGATCGCCGACGCGCCCCCCTCGTAGAACCACTCCAGCTCGTGCCGGCGGAGGGTGAAGACGCCGCGCAGCACGATCTCGGTCACCGCTTCGGGGTGGCTCTCGGCGTAGGCGAGCGCCAGCGCGCTGCCCCACGAACCGCCGAACACCTGCCACCTCTCGATGCCGAGGTTGCGACGCAGCAGCTCGATGTCGGCGACGAGGTGCCACGTGGTGTTGTAGGTCAGGTCGGCGTCCGGCGCGCTCGCGTGCGGCGTGGACCTGCCGCATCCCCGCTGGTCGAACAGCACGATCCGGTACCGTTCCGGGTCGAAGAAGCGGCGATGCCACGCGCTCGTGCCGCCGCCCGGCCCGCCGTGGAGGAACACGACGGGCTTGCCGTCGGGGTTGCCGGACTGCTCCCAGTAGAGCCGATGGCCGTCGCCGACCAGCAGCATGCCGGTCTCGTACGGCTCGATCGGCGGGTAGAGCACATCGTCGAGCTGGGCCACCGTCATGGGATCACGCTACTGCCAGACCGGCACGATCGCCGGGAACGCCTGACCCCCCGCGGCGCGGACGACCGCCGTCAATCCCTCGCCGAATCGTCCCGCAGAAGATCCAGAGGATCGACGTGCAGATCCTCCGCGAGCGTCTCGAGGGAACGCAGGCTCAGGTTGCGAAGCCCCTGCTCGATGCTGCCGATGTAGGTGCGGTGGTAACCGAGGCGTTCTGCGAACTGCTCCTGACTGAGGCCGAGCCGCTGCCGGTGTGCACGCATGTTCCGACCGAGCACCCGCTGCAAGTCACCTTCCACCGGGGCCACACTACCCGCGACAGGTAGATCCCGGCGTTCGAGGTGTGCTACTTATAAGTAGCGACCCGTCAGTGGGGCGCGAGGGGGATGACACGGGTGATCACCAGGGATTCACAGCGCGGTTGCTCCGCCGACGTGTCCGCCGAACCTCACGACAGCGCATCGCCGCGCGGGTACGGCGCGATGCGAGGAGAAGGAGGAAGACCATGAGAACGACACACCCGAGAGCACATCTCGCCAGAGCTGCGAGGGTGATGACCCTCTCGCTCACGGCCGGGGCTCTCGCCACGATGGCGATCGCGTCGCCCGCGTCAGCGGCCACGACGCTCTCCCCGCTCCATCCCGACGGAGGCCCCTCGGCCCCCCTCGCCGACGGCGCCGTCGGATATCAGCTGGATCCGTCCACGCCGGCGCAGTACGACCCGGCGACGACGACGCACCAGGTGGGGAGCTTCCGGGACGCCCCCTCCGACTCCGGCCAGGTGCGGGCCCGAGGCTTCGAAGGCACCTTCGACGTGACCGTCAGCAACAGCGGCGGCGGGCGGGCGTCCTTCAACAGCTCGTCGGACGGCACCCTCCCCGTGATGCGAAACCCGACGCAGACGCCTCCGGTGGGAACGCAGTACTCCGACAGCTGGCAGTTCGTCGGCGAGACGGGCACGTGGACCTACACGTACGACTTCTCGGGCCTGTCCGGCGGCCGCCTTCCCGCGGGCGCGATCCTCAGCGCCAACGACGTCGACGTGTGCAACGGCACGACCTCGGAAGGGGCCGCTTTCGCCTCCGATGCACCGGGCGACTGGCTGCAGTACTGGAGCAACGAGGGCACGGGAGACCCCGCCACGGTCACGCAGGACGGAACCACGTACTCCCTGGCGCCGAAGTCGCCGTGCAACAACGACTCGTCGCGCGACAACGTGACCGAGACGTTCCAGACCACGCGCGAGCTGACCAGGCTCACCGTGACGCTGCAAGGGGTCGTGCCCGGCAGTTCCGGTTCGGGGCTGTGGTGGGAGCTGCTCGCACCGACCGTTCCCCTGACCCCCGACCTCTTCCTCAGCAAGACGACTCCCGTCCGGGACGCCGCCCCGGGCCAGGAGGTCACCTACACGATCAGCGCCATCAACTTCGGCACCGCGCCGGCCACGGGCGTCTCGTTCAGCGACCGCCTCCCCGAGGGGATGACCTTCGTCTCCGCGGATGCAGGCGGACGGTACGCCGACGGCGTCGTCACGTGGGACGTCGGCGACATCGACTCCGGAGGCAGCGCGACGGTCCACGTGACCGTGAGGATCGGTGCGCTCTCGGGCATCGTCGTCAACACGGCGGTCGCCTCGGCCTCCGACACCTGCGCCGACGTGGTCAGCCAGCCCAAATGCGAGAGCTCCTACGCGCTCGGAATCACCCCGACTCAGACACAGCCGACATCCCCCGCATCTCCGACGGCGGCGCCCGCGGCCCTCGGCCCCCACGTGAACACCGGCGGCACCGCGGTCTCCGACGGCCACGGGACGGTGCCGCTCGCGCTCGCTCTCGGCGCGTCGCTCACGGCCGTCACGGCGGGCACCGTCTGGCTGCTGATTCGTCGCAAGGTCGCCGGCTCGCGATGATGGACCGGCGCTCGAAGCGCCGCGCCATGGTGGTCGCTGTGATCGTTGCAGCGACCACCATGGCGGTGGTCGTGTCCGCGGTGCTGCTGATGTCTCCGGGACGGACACCCGGGCATGCTCCTGCGATCAGCATGGACGGCCGTCCGGTCGAGCTCGATCCGGGTACGACGGCGGTCCCCCGCGAGCAGTCCCGCGCGGTCGACGACACGGGCGCCGTCTTCGAGGTCCCCTCGGTCGGGCTCAGCGTGCCCCTGGGAGCGATCGATGAGACCGACGGAGAGATCACCCCGCCCGGCTATCGGTCCGCATACTGGGTCAGGAACCTGGGCGTCTCGGTCGGCGATGCACGGGCAGGCACCGTCTACGTCGTCATGCACGCGCTCCGCGGCGGCGGCACAGCGCCGGGAGACTACCTGACGGACGTACCCGGCGGGCGGTCCACGCTGCACGCGGGCGAGTCGGTCGTCGTGTCCGGGGTCCGCTACTCGGTGACCGCGACGACGACGGTGACCAAGGACGAGCTCCCCTACGACGCACAGGTGTGGGCCGACGTCCCGGGCCGGCTGGTCGTCATCACATGCCTCGAGAAGCCGGACGGAAGTCCGTCGACGCAGAACATGATCGTCTTCGCGGAGACGACCTGACTCCTCGAGTCCTGCCTGACACGCCGGCGCGGAGGCACCTGCGCGTCTCGTCTCACGACCCCCGGATGACCCCACCGGCATATGCGAATCCGCGCGTCCGCGCGGTTCGACATCCGATCGTCCTCCCTGCGGCTGGACTCCGAGCCGACCGTCAACTTGGCTGGGTAGCCCTCGCCGCGTCATCGCAGCTGGATAAGGAGCCCCTATGACCGACGTCCCAGCGCCGTCCCCCTCGTCCGATCCCTGCCCGGAGTGGTGCTGCGGCGATCACGACGAGGAGGGCTATCACCAGAGCTGCTTCGAGATCCTCCCGGCGGTCGTGCCACTGCCCCCGGGATGCGACGGAGAGGGGAGGAGCGAAGAGGCGACCGAGCTGAGCGTGGCCGCCTATCGATATTCTCACTCGTCCGCGGTGTGGGTCGCGATAACAGAGGGGCGGCAGACCCTGGACGTCTCCCTCGAGAGCGCCCGACGGCTCCACGCATGCCTCGCCCGTCTCCTCGAGCAGCTCGAACGGGTGTAGGCGGCCGATCCGCCCGGAGGCGCAGCGACGCTCCGCAGGGGGAAGAGGCTGCCGCGGCACAATAGGCTCGTCGGGAATCGGAGGGGAGAAGCGCGTGGAGACCCTCGTCGTCATCGTGATCGGGATCGTCGTCATCACGATCGTGACCGCCATCGGGCAGCGGGTCAACATCGCCGCGCCCCTCGTCCTCGTCGCGGTGGGCCTGCTCACGGCGCTGACGCCCTTCATCCCCAACCTCCGGCCCGTCGACCCCGAGATCATCCTGATCGGCGTGCTGCCGCCGCTTCTCTACTCCTCGGCGATCAACCTGCCCGCGATCGAGTTCCGGCGCGACTTCCGCCCCATCGCCGGCCTGTCGGTGTTCCTCGTGATCATCAGCTCGGTCGTGCTCGGGCTCTTCTTCTCCTGGGCGATCCCCGGGCTTCCGCTCGCGGTGGGCGTCGCGCTGGGCGCCATCCTCTCGCCCACGGACGCCGTCGCCACCTCGATCGTGAAGCGCGTGGGGCTCTCGCCGCGCGTGGTCACGATGCTCGAGGGCGAGAGCCTGCTGAACGATGCGACGGCGCTCGTGCTGCTGCGCACCGCGACGATCGCGATCGCCGGGTCGTTCTCGATGGGCCTCGCGATCGGCACCTTCCTCTGGGGCGTGCTCGTCGCGATCGTCATCGGCGGCGTGATCGGCTGGCTGACGCTGCGACTGCGGGCGTGGATCGGCAATGCCGCCGCGAACACCGCCCTGAGCTTCGCCATCCCGTTCATCGCCTATCTGCCGACGGAGGCCCTGGGCGGCTCCGGTCTCGTGTCCGCGGTCGTCGCGGGCGTCGTCATCGGCCAGGGCGCCGCCCGCTGGCTCACCCCCGAGCAGCGCATCTCCGACGCGTTGAACTGGCGCACCATCGAGCTCATCCTCGAAGGCGGCGTCTTCCTGCTGATGGGTCTCGAGCTCACCGATGTCGTGACCAAGAACCTGACCGAGCACGACGGCCTCTGGCACGGCACCTGGCTCGCCCTCGCCGCCCTCGCCGCCCTCGCGATCATCGTCCTCGTCCGCGCCGTGTACGTCACGCTCCTGCTCTGGGGGCAGGGACGGAGAGCGCGTCGCTATGCCCGCTTCGACCTCGACCGCATCGGCACGCGACTCGACGCCCTGGAGAGCGGCGAGCCCGTGACCTGGGAACGGGACGGCGCACGCACGAGGACGTCCCGGCGGCGGACACGGGCGCTGCCGAGGGACCCCGAGGCGCGCGCCCGCCGCATCGGCGACATCCGCCGCCGGGTCACACGGCTGGCGGCCGACCTCGACTACTACCGCAGCTCGCCGCTGGGCTGGAAGCACGGCACCGTGATCGTCTGGGCGGGGATGCGGGGCGTCGTCACGCTCGCCGCGGCCCAGACGCTGCCGATCGACACGACGCACCGTCCGCTGCTCGTCTACATCGCGTTCGCGGTCGCCGTCGTCAGTCTGCTCCTGCAGGGCTTCACCCTGCCGCCGCTCGTGCGGGCGCTGCGGATCCGCCGCGCCCCCGAGGCGAACGAAGGCTCCGACGACGAGGCGCTGCAGGACGAGCTGCGCGAAGCGGGCGCGGCGGTGCTGCGCAACGACAGGCTCGCCCGGCGCGACGGCACGCCCTTCTCGCCGGATATGCTCCAGCGGGTCGGGGCACGGCTCGCCGAGCCACCGGACCCCGACATGACCGGGGAGCTTCGTGAGAGGCTGGAGCTGCGCCTGGTGATGATCGAGGCGATGCGGCGACGCCTGGTCGAGGTCACCTCGACCGGCAGATACAGCTCGGCACTCCTTCGACGCACGCTGGCCGAGCTCGACGCCGACCAGCTGAGCCTGGAACTGAAGATCGCGGGGAACACGGATGACTGACGCAACAACCGGTCCGCTTCCGGTGCCGCACGCCGCGGCGGAGTGTCCGCAGTGCTTTCACGAGCTCGAAGCGGACGACAACTGGTGGCGGGCTCGCCCGGCGGGCGCACGCCTCGTCGGCGTCGTCGTCAACCGCGACGACATGCCCTCGGTCGTGGAGCAGCGGGCGCAGCTCGCGCGCTTCGGGGTTCCGATCCACGGATTCCGGCACCCCTCGCCCGAGCCGCTGGAGAGCTGGGAGCAGCGACTCGCGCGGCTGTTCGGGCACCTCGGGAGAGGGGATGTCGTGGTGGTGACGAGCGTGCACGCCCTCGGCCGCGACATCGCGGAGGAGACCCGCACGGTCGCAGAGCTCCAGCGACGCGGCGTCGTGGTCAAGGTGCTCGGTCACGGCGCGGCGCACCTGTTCGACACCGGACGCTGACCGCCCCGGCTCGACCGCCTCAGGCAGCAGCGCGCCAGCACCCCGCGACATGGTCGTCGACCATCCCGGCCGACTGCATGAGGGCATACATCGTGGTCGGCCCGACGAAGCGGAACCCCCGGCGGCGCAGCTCTGTGCTCAGGGCCGTCGACTCCGCCGTCACGGCGGGCACCTCGGCCAGGGACGACGGATGCGGCGCCTCCGGCGGCGCGAACGACCACAGCAGCGCGTCGAACTCGCCCGGAGCCATCGCCGCGACACGCACGGCGTTGCCGATCACGGCCTCGATCTTGGCGCGGTTGCGGACGATGCCGGCGTCCGTCATGAGCCGTTCCACGTCATCGGGACCGAAGGCGGCCACGGCGGCAGGCTCGAAGCCGGCGAACACCTCGCGGAAACGCGGCCGCTTGCGCAGGATCGTGATCCACGAGAGTCCCGCCTGGAACCCCTCGAGGCTCGCCTTCTCGAAGAGCGCACGGTCGCCCCGCAGCGGGCGGCCCCACTCCTCGTCGTGGTAGCGGACGTACTCGGGGTCGGCCCCGACCCAGCCACAGCGCGCACGGTCGTCGGAGCCGGTGACGAGGTCGATCATGCCGCCACCCTACGACCGGGCTCCGACATCGCCGCCCACCCGACCGTTGCGGACAGGCGACGAGAGCCTCGACTCCGCTACCTCTTGGACTTCTGCAGCGACTTCTCCGAGACGGGCGCCTCGCCCGAGGCCGCGAGCGCGGCGTAGTACGCCGCCGCCTCGTCCTGGCGGGCCTGCTCGGCGCCGGAGGCGATGGGGGCGCGCACGTGCTCGGGCTCGAAGCCCCAGGCATCGACCAGGTCCTGAGCGTGCGGGCGGAGCCGCAGGCACAGTCGATCGATGTAGCGCGAGACCGCGCCCGCACGCTGTGCCGACAGCCGGCCGTTGATCAGGTACCAGGCCAGGTGCTTCTCGATCAGCGAGAGACCGAACAGGTCGCGAACCCAGGTGAGCACCTGGAGCGTGCCGTCGTCGCTCACCTGGTGCAGCGCGTCCGTGAACGCCTCCCACTGCAGCAGCTCCGCGTGGGCACGCGCCGCCTCGATGAGCGTCGCCTGGTTCTCGTTGAACAGTGCCGCGGCCGCCTCGGGCGACAGCTTGGATGCCGGACGCAGCCGCCCGGCGATGTCCGAGACCATACGCTGCACCCGCCCCGCGAGCAGCTCGTGCTGCTGGTCCTCGCGCAGACCGAACTCCACCGACCGCGCGGTCGAGCCGAGATCGGCGACCGTCTGGCCGAGCTGACGCAGCCCCGCGCCGTGGAAGACCTTGCCCGCCGTCTGGCCGACAGCGAAGCGGGCGAGCGCGGCGGCGTCCGCGCCCTTGAACTGCTTCGCGAAGTCGCCGAGCAGGCGCTTGCCCACCAGCTGCAGGAGGATGTTGTTGTCTCCCTCGAAGGTGGCGAACACGTCCAGGTCGGAGTGGAGACCCACCAGCCGGTTCTCGGCGAGGAAGCCCGCGCCGCCGCAGGCCTCGCGGCACTCCTGGATCGTGTCCAGGGCGTTCCAGGTGCTGAGGGGCTTCAGCGCCGCCGCGAGCGTCTCGAGGTCCTCCCGCTCGGCCGGGGTGTCGGCCGAGCCGCCGAAGACGCCGTCGAACTTCTTCAGGAACTCGTCGTGGGCGAACGCCTGCGCGTACGCCGTCGCGATCCGGGGGATGAGCCGGCGCTGATGCTTGCCGTAGTCCAGCAGCACGACCTCGGGCGTGCCGGAGCCGGAGTCGAACTGCCGCCGCTGGTTGGCGTACGTCACGGCGATCTTCAGCGAGAGGGCTGCGGCCGTCGTCGCGGCGCCGTCGAGCGAGATGCGTCCCTGCACGAGGGCGCCGAGCATCGTGAAGAACCGGCGGCCCGGGCTCGGGATGTCGCTCGTGTAGGAGCCGTCCTCGGCCACCTGCCCGTATCGGTCGAGGAGGTTGAACCGGGGCACGCGCACGTGGTCGAAGTGGAGGCGGCCGTTGTCGATGCCGTTGAGGCCGCCCTTGACGCCGTCGTCCTCGCCGCCGACGCCGGGCAGGAACGCGCCGTTCTCGTCGCGGATCGGCACGAAGAAGCAGTGCACGCCGTAGTTGACGCCGCCCGTGATCAACTGCGCGAAGACCGTGGCGGCACGCCCGTGCAGCGCCGCGTTGCCGAGGTAGTCCTTCCAGGCCCCGCGGAACGGGGTGTGGATGACGAACTCCTCGCTGTCGGGGTCGTAGGTCGCGGTCGTGCCGATGGCGGCCACATCCGAGCCATGGCCCGTCTCGGTCATCGCGAACGCTCCCGGCAGCCGCATCTCCGCGACATCCCGGAGCCACGCGTCATGGTGCTTCGTGGTGCCGAGCTGCTGGATCGCGGCGCCGAACAGGCCCCACTGCACACCCGCCTTGATCTGCAGGCTCGGGTCCGCGAGCACGAGCTCCTCGAAGCCCGCGATGTTCGCGCCGTTGTCGTCCTTGCCGCCGTACTCCTCGGGGTAGGCGCGCGCCGACGCCCCGTGCTCGACGATCAGGTGCAGCTGCCCGAGCACGCGCTCGCGGTGCTCCGCCACCGTCAGCCCGTCGATGCGCCAGAACGCCGGGTCCTTGATCATCTCGCGCGCCTCGCGCCGCGTCTCGGCCCACGTTCCGAGCAGCATGTCGGTGACGGCGGAGACGTCGATGCGCGGCTCGGCCGCCTCGGCCGCGCTGCGCGGGGCGGCAGGCGCGCCGCCGGCGGGAGTGCGAGTGCTGGTCGCGGGCTTGCGGGAACGGATGACGGTGTCGGCCATGACGCCACCTTTCAGCGAGGAGGGACAGCGGAAGTCACTATCGACGGTAGGACTTCCACAACATCACCCCAACTCGGTTGGCCACCTCGCACAACGTCGCGGGGCGACGTCTCGCACGATCGTTGTGTCCTCCCCACAGGCCCGCCCGGGCCCTCGCCCCCCGCGGTCATCGCCGGGGCGGGGGGCGGAGCGGGTCAGAGGGACAGGCCGTGGCCGAACCGGAACAGCGGATCGGCCGTGTCGAACGGCACGTCGGGGCGGGAGGCCTCGACCGCCGCCATCGACCGGGGCACATCGAAGGGCAGGGCGCCGCGCGCGGGCACCGCGCCCGACAGCACGTCCAGCAGCGCGGCCGCGCTCGAGCCCCAGTTGGCCGTCACGGCGGCCGCGGCGGACACGATGGGCGCGAGGATCGCGGGGCGGTCCAGGAACACGTCGACGACGGTCGGCACGGATGCCGACACCTCGGCGATGTGCGCCAGCAGCGCGGCCGGGAGCTCGAGCGATCCCGCGTGGAAGAAGTTCTCGAAGGCGGTAGCGCGCTCCTCGTACGGCGCCGCGATCCGGAGGATCGCCAGATCGGCCTCGGCGGGGGTCCCGACCACCTCGCCGTAGGCGGCCGCCGCCGCCGGGTCGATGCCCTCGACGTAGAGCCTCGTCCCGCGGGCGAACGGCAGCACCGGCGTCCCGTTCTCGGGCGTCCGGTTCGACAGCACCGCGATCGAGGCCTGCTGCGCCGCGAAGCCCGCGGCCCGGAACGGCTCCGAGCCCACGATCTCGTCGGCGGCGTCGACATCCACGTAGGGGTCGTCGAAGAGCCCGAGCACGAACTTCTCGCGCAGCAGCCGTCGCGCCGAGACGTCCAGGCGCGCCTCCGAGACCGCCCCCGAGCGCACGAGCTCGATCAGCACGTCGGTGCACGACTCGCCGCCGAGCTGGTCGGCGCCGGCCTCGAGGATCTTCGCGACCCGCTCGGGCCGCGACAGGTGCTCGACGCCCCACGCCCGCGCCGGGAAGGGCTGGCCGAGGATGAGGGAGTCGGTCACGAGCCCCCAGTCCGTGCAGACGATGCCGTCGAACCCGAGTCGCTCCCGCAGGAGCCCGGTCAGCACGGCCTTGTTGAACCCGAACCCGACCTCTTCGTAGCTCGTGCCGACCGGCATCCCGTAGTACGGCATGACCTGGCTCGCGCCCGCCTCGAACACGGCGGCGAACGGCTTCAGGTGGAGCTCGAACGCGTCGCCGGGGTAAACCTGCTCCCGCCCGTACGCGAAGTGGGGGTCTTCGCCGTCCTTCTGCGGGCCGCCGCCGGGGAAGTGCTTGACCATGGTCGCCACCGACTCCGTGCCCAGCGTCTCGCCCTGGAACCCGCGGACGTAGGCGGCACCGAGCTCGCTCGTGAGGTCGGCGTCCTCGCCGAAGGTCTGCAGCGCGCGCGCCCATCGCGGCTCCGTGGCGAGGTCGACCTGAGGGTGCAGGGCCACCCGCAGCCCGACGGCCGTGTACTCGCGACGGGCGATGTCGCCGAAGGTGCGCACGAGCTCCGCGTCACGTGTCGCGGCGAGCCCGAGCGGCTCCGGCCACTGCGAGAACGGGCCCGCCATCATCGCGGCGCCCGGGTTCTCGCTGAAGGAGTGACGGGGGTCGGTCGACACGGTCACCGGGATGCCGAGCCTGGTCGAGGCGGCGAGCTCCTGCAGCCGGTTGTGCCAGCGGGCGATCTCGCCCGCTGTGGGAGCGGCGCCGAGCAGGTTGAAATGCGTCATGTGGCGGTCGAGGACGTACTCCTCGGTCGAGGGGAGACCGAAGTCCGGCTCCCCCGTGGACAGCTCGCCGCCGGGGCCCATCCGGATCATGGTGTGGAAGAAGAGCCCGGCCTTCTCCTCCACCGTCATCTCGGCCAGCAGCAGCTCCACACGCTCCGCGACCGGCAGGCTCGCATCGAGCCAGGGCCGGGCGCCGGTGATCGTCTCCGTCGTGGTCATCTCACTTCACTCCCTTGATGCGGTACACGAAGACCGCGCCGGCGAGCGCCACGAGGGCGCCGAACAGGTAATAGACGGTATAGCCGCCGAGCGCCGTCGTCGCTCCCAGCGCGATGATCCCGGGGGCGATCGCGGGAGCGATCGACTGGGGCAGCGCGTTCGCGATGTTGAGCACCCCGAGGTCTTTCGCCGTGTCGTCGGGGTTGGGCAGCACCTCGGTCGCCAGCGCCAGGTCGACGGAGAGGAACGATCCCGCCCCGAGGCCGATGATCGCCTGGGCGATGATCAGCACGGGCAGGCTCGGCGCGAACGCCAGCAGCACGAGACCGACGACCATGATGAGTCCGGCGAGCGCGACGAAGGGGCGACGCTTGCCGATCTTGTCGGAGAGCCACCCTCCCAGCGGGCTGGAGATCATCATGGCGACCATGGAGGCGACGTTGGCCAGCAGGATGATGCCCGTCGCTCCCTTCTCGTCGAGCTGGAACCGCTCGGTGAGGTAGTAGGGCAGATAGGTCGCGATGCCCGCGTAGCCGAACATGACGAGGAACTTCGTGAGCCAGGTCCACCCGAAGTCGGGGTGGGCCGCCGGGTTGAACACGAACGAGCCGAGGAACTGGCCCACGGTGAAGCGCTGCGCCGGCTTCTCGGCGAGGCGGCGGTCCCGGAGGATGAGGCAGAACAGCACGACGAGGACCACCGCGATCACGGCGGGAACGAAGAAGCGCAGGAAGTCGTCGGCGATGAGGTTGGTGAGGAAGCTGCCGCCCAGGACGCCGAGGGGGGTCATGATCCCCACGACCCCGGACACCCTGCCGCGGCCGCCGACAGGCACCTGATCGGGGATCGTGGCGTTGGCCGCAGCGAGGACCGCGTTCATCGAGGCCTGCGCGAGACACCAGGCGACCAGCACGACCCACACGCTCGTCGCCGCGCCGATGAGGACGAAGGAGCCGAGGCCCACGAGCACGCCGCCCAGCATCCAGGGCCGGCGCATGCCCCACCGCGAGGTCGTCCGGTCCGAGAGGCGACCGACGAGCGGATTGGCCACGAGCGCGAAGAGCGCCCCGATGCCGAGCACGAGGCCGAGACTGCCCGTGGCCCCCGCGGGGTCGATGTGCTGGATCTTGAACGCCATCGCGACCATGACCGGCGTCAACAGCGCCAGGTAGATGCCGAAGTTCACTCCGGCCAGCGCGGGCGTGTAACCCCGAGGAGTGCGCGAGGGGGTCGTCCCCGGCGCCTTGAAGCCGGTCGTGCCTGCGGCGGCGGCACTGGCGGCGGCTGACAGCTCTGTCATCTCGTGTCCTTTCACGCGTGACGCCTGGCCTGCCTCGGCGGCGTCGAAAGCACGATACACCCGAAACAGACCGACTGGTAACCATTTCTCGATCGACTGGTATCGTCTCGATCACCGCGGTAGCGGTAGCCTCGACGGAGACGGCCATGACGACGACATCCCCCGAGCGCGGCATCCCGACGCGCGACGTCGGCGCCCTGACCGCACGCGGTGCACGCACGCGGGAGCAGATCCGTTCCGCTGCGCTGGGGCTCTTCGTCGACCCCGGCTACCGCGCCACCTCGCTGCGCGACATCGCCGCCGCAGCCGGCCTCAGCCACCCGGGGCTGCTGCGCCACTACCCCTCGAAGGACGACATCCTGCGGGACCTCGTGGCCGAGTTCGAGTCGGTGAACGCGGAGTGGGTGCGGGAGCGCCAGCGCTCGCACGCGCCGCTGAGCGCCGCCGACCTCGCCCGCCGCAACGCCGAGCGTCCGGGGTACCTCGCGGTGTTCACAGCGCTCGTCGGCGAGGCGACCGCATCCGGTCACCCGGCCCACGACGAGATGCGCCGCCGGTACGCCCGGATGCAGTCGAGTCCGGCGACCGAGCAGGCTCGCGCCTACGGCGCGGGCCGCGACCTGCGCGTGGAGACCCGCCGGCTGATCGCGGGATGGGACGGCCTCCAGATCATGCAGCTCTACGCCCCCGACCGAGTGGATGTCGCGCGGGAGCTCGACCGGGACGCCGAGCTCGTCGCGCGCCCGTACGCAGACGGGGCCCCGCCCCGCCCGCCCACCGGCATCGCGCCCTCCCCGCTGCCGGAGATGCGCCTGCCGAGCGCCCCGATCCGCCCCCACGGCAACAGCGCGGGGCGGGCCCGCCGCGATCGCATCCTCCGCGACGCGACCGCCCTGTTCGCGCGGGAGGGATACGGCGACACCAGCATGCGCTCGATCGCCGAGCGCGTCGGCGTGTCGAAGTCGGCGCTGTTCCATCACTACCCGACCAAGGAGGACCTGCTGCAGGCGGTGCTGTCCGAACGCGACAAGGAGATCGGCCGCGCGCTTCCGATCCTCAGCGCGACGACCGCGGCCGCCGCGCTGCGCGAGATCCCCGACGGCGCCGCACGGAACGCGACCGCCGCCCCCGGGCTGATCGAGGTCTACACGGTGCTCTCGTGCGAGGCGACCGCCTCCCGGCATCCCGCGCACGCCTACTTCTCGAAGCGGTTCCACGCCTCGATCGACATGTTCCGCGCGCTCTTCGAGGCCGCAGCCGCCGACGGCGACCTGCCGCCCCATCGCGATCCCGAGCACGAGGCCGTCTGGCTGGTCGCGCTGTGGGACGGCCTCCAGATCCAGTGGCTCTACGACCGGGAGAACGTGGACATCGCCGCGATCCTGCGCACCCACCTCGAGGACGTGCTGCCACGACGGTGACCGCCCGGGCGGGACGGCGGCGCGCCCGAAGACGGGGAGGTCAGTGCGCCGCGATGACCTCGAGCACGGCGTCGCCGTAGGCCTCGCGCTTCTTCGCTCCGATGCCGGTGATCCCCTCGAGCTCCCCCGGGCGGGAGGGTCGCTGCTCGGCGAGCGCGCGGAGGGTCGCGTCGCCGAACACGATGTACGCCGGGACCCCCTGCTCGCGCGCGGTCTCGGCCCGCCAGGCACGCAGCGCCTCGAACAGCTCGCGGTCACCGTCGGCGACGTCCGCAGATGCCGCGGGCTTGCGCGTGCGGGAGACCGTCACGCGGCCGATCGTGTCGCGCCGGAGGGGGACGGGCGTCTCACCGCGCAGCACACCGGACGCGTCGTCGCCGAGCGCGAGGGTGCCGTACTCGCCCTGCGCCACCAGGATGCCGCGGGCCAGCAGCTGGCGGACCACCGAGCGCCAGTCGGCATCGGAGAGGTCCTGCCCGATGCCGTACGTCGCGAGCTGCGCGTGCCCCATCCGGCGGATGCGCTCCGTGTCGGCGCCGCGCAGGATGTCGATGAGGTGCCCCGCACCGAACGCCTGCCCCCGCTCGCGCTGCAGCCGGACGATCGTGGACAGGAGCTTCTGCGCCGGGACGAGGCCGTCGAACGTCTCGGGCGGCGTGAGGCACGTGTCGCAGTTGCCGCAGGCGCCGGACTCCTGCCCGAAGTAGCCGAGCAGGTTCTGGCGGCGGCATGCCACGGTCTCGCACAACGCCAGCATCGCGTCGAGGTGCTGCTGCATGCGCCGCTTGTGGGCGAGGTCGCCCTCGGACTGGTCGATCATGCGGCGCTGCTGCACGACGTCGCCGAGGCCGTAGGCCATCCAGGCGACCGAGGGCTCGCCGTCGCGGCCCGCGCGGCCCGTCTCCTGGTAGTACCCCTCGACCGACTTCGGCAGGTCGATGTGCGCGACGAAGCGCACATCGGGCTTGTCGATGCCCATGCCGAAGGCGATCGTCGCGACCATCACGATGCCGTCATCGCGGAGGAAGCGGCTCTGATGGGATGCGCGGACGGGCGCCGGCAGCCCCGCGTGATAGGGCAATGCGTCGATGCCCTGACCGCGCAGGTAGTCGGCGGTCTGCTCGACGCTCTTGCGGCTGAGCGCGTACACGATGCCCGCCGCGCCCTCGGGCTGGCTGCGGATGAACGCCAGGAGCTGGCGCCGCGGATCGACCTTGGGCTCGATGCGGTACTGGATGTTCGGCCGGTCGAAGCTCGCCACGAAGTGACGCGCGTCCGGCAGCCGCAGCCGCTCGGCGATCTCGCGGTGCGTCGCGCGGGTCGCCGTCGCCGTCAGCGCCATGCGCGGCACCCCGGGGAAGTCGTCGGCGAGCGCGCCCAGCTGCAGGTAGTCGGGGCGGAAGTCGTGGCCCCACTGCGACACGCAGTGGGCCTCGTCGATCGCGATGACGCTCAGCCGGCCGCGCTGCAGCAGCGCCTTGGTCGCCGGCAGGTTGAGACGCTCGGGCGCGACGTAGAGGAGGTCGAGCTCGCCCGCGACGAACATCTGCTCGGTGAGGCGGCGCTCGTCGGGCGTCTGGGTCGAGTTGAGATACGCCGCCCGCACGCCGTTGGCGATCAGCGCGTCGACCTGATCGTGCATGAGCGCGATGAGCGGGCTCACGACGAGCCCCGTTCCCTCGCGCACGAGCGCGGGCACCTGATACGTGACGCTCTTGCCGCCGCCCGTGGGCATCAGCACCACGGCGTCGCCGCCCGCGACGACGTGCGCGACGATCTCGGCCTGGTCGCCGCGGAACGCGTCGTACCCGTAGACCTCGGCCAGGACCGAGAGGGGATCGGCGCCCGTCAGGTGGCGGCGGGGAGCGGATGCCTCCCCCACCGCCGTCGACTCGTCGGGGGGCGGTGCGAACTCGTCGTCGGGGGCCCAGTCATCCGGCGGGACCCAGTCGTCCGGAAACGCGTCGAAGCCCGGTTCGGTCCAGGAGTCGGGATGCGGCGCACTCACCCGTCCAGGGTAACGACCGCCGCCGACGCCCGGGCCGGGCGTCGGCGGCACAGATCACAGCCGCGGGTCGACGAGGATCTTGACCGCCGTCTCGTTGCGGTGGATGAGGGTGTCGAAGCCCTCGTCGACGAGGTGGTCGAGCCCGATGCGGCCCGTGATGAAGGGCTTCAGGTCGACCTTGCCCTCCTGCACGAGCCGGATCGTGTCCGGGTGGCTGTTCACGTAGCCGATCGTCCCCCGCAGATCGACCTCTTTGAGCACGAGCTTCTGCATGTCGAGCGAGCCGGGATGTCCCCAGATCGAGACGACGACGATGACACCGCGGGGCTTGACCGCCTCGAACAGGGTGTCCAGCGCAGGCTGCACCGATGTGCACTCGAAGGCGACGTCCGCACCGACCCCGCCGGTGAGCGCTCGCACCTCGGCGACGACGTCGACCTCGCGCGGGTCGAAGACGTGAGCGGCCACCCCCGTCTCGAGCGCCTTCTCGCGCCGCAGCGCGCTCGGCTCCGAGATCGCGACCGTGACCCCCTCGGCCGTCAGCACGGCGGCCGTCAGCAGCCCGATCGGGCCGGCGCCCGTGACGAGGGCGAGGTCGCCCCGCTGGGCGCCCGACCGTCGATACGCGTGGTAGCCGACCGACAGCGGCTCGATGAGCGCCGCCTCGTCGAGCGGGATGTCGGGGCCGATGGGGTGCACCCAGCGGCGCTGCACCACGATCTTCTCCGCCAGCCCGCCGCCGCGTCCCGCCAGCCCGATGAAGTTCATGTCGGGCGAGAGGTGGTAGGCCATGTTGGCCTCGCTCGTGTCGACGTCGTCGCGCACGATGTAGGGCTCGACGACCACGTGGTCGCCGGGGGCGAGATCGGTGACCCCGGCTCCCACCGCGTAGACGACCCCCGACATCTCGTGCCCGAGCGTGACGGGAGCCGACTCGCCCGAGATCGGATGCGGGTGACCCGCGGGAGGCACGAAGATCGGTCCGTCCAGGTACTCGTGCAGGTCCGTGCCGCAGATGCCGCAGTAGGCGACGTCGATGCCGACCGTTCCCGGTTCGACCTGCGGCTCCGGGATGTCCTCGATGCGGATGTCGCCGCGGTCGTAGTAACGTGCAGCCTTCATGGCAGGGTCTCCTCCACTCTCGTGCGGAGCGCACATCCGCTCCGCGGATCGGGGACGATCGTGTCGCCCCGTTCTCCACGCTACGCGCACGGGAGCGCCCGGGGGCGGCCACGGGCCGGGGAAAACCCCGCCCCGTGCGGGTCAGCGGAACGAGCTCTTGAGCTCCACGATGCGTCGGGCCGACGCATCCACCAGCGCCGCGAACGACGGATCGTTCTCCGCCTGCTTCAGCACGGCGTCGTACATCTCCGGGAACACCGAGGGATCCGCCGAGACGAGCAGGAGGTCCACGCCCGCGCGGATCGCGAGCACCGCGCGGTCGCCCGGCGCCCATTGCTGCACCTGCGCGGCGGCGGAGAGGTCGTCGGTCGTGACGACGCCGTCGTAGCCCAGACGTCCGCGGAGGAGACCGGTCACCACCGGCGGCGAGAAGGCGGCGGGGGCGGCGGGATCGATCTGCTGGTACACCGCGGTCGAGACCATCACGACCGCGGGGCCCTCCGCGAGCAGGGTCCGGTAGACGTCGACGTCGGGGGAGTCCGGCCCGATCGCGGTGTCCACCACGTCGGCCGACACGTCCGTGTTGCCGGCGACCCGCCCGAGGCCCGGGAAGTGCTTGAAGGTCGGCAGGACGCCGGCTGCCCGCATCCCCTGCGCGAAGGCGCCCGCGCACGCCGCGACGGTCGCCTCGTCGTACCCGTACTCACGGTCGAGCGCGCCGATCGGCGGGTTCTCGCCCGCCGTGTCGGGGCTCGTGACGATGTCGGCGACCGGGGCAAGGTTCATGTTCACGCCCGCCTTCGACAGCGAGCCCGCCCACCCGAGCGCGCTGGCCCGTAGCGTGTCGCAGCCGTCGGTCGCCTGCGTCACGGCCGAGGGGATGTCGTCGAAGCCGGGGCCGGAGAGCACCTGCACGTCCCCGCCCTCCTGGTCGGTCGCGACCCAGAGCGCGGGCGAGGTCGTGGGGTTCGCGCCGGTGAACTGCGAGACCAGGGAGGAGGTCGCGTCCACGCCGGCGGACGACCGGCCGTGCAGGAAGACGCCCCCGATGCGCTGGCTCTGCACGGCCGCGAGGGTCTCGGGGGTGACGCCGTCGACCGAGGTCCCCACCATGAACAGCTGCCCGACACGGTCCTCGAGGCTCATGCCGGCGATCGGATCCACCGTGCGCGTCGGCGTCGGCGTCGGGGTGGCGGACGCCGTGCGCGAGGAGGAGGGGGAGGGCGCCGGTGGCTCCGGCGCGCAGCCCGCGAGGAGGGCCAGCACGGCCAGAGCCGCGACGGGGAGGGGCACCCGCGACCGTGTCTGCATCCCCTCAGTCTCGCGCGCCGCACATCGCCAGGCCAGCCCGTGGACAAACCCGGCATCGACGGCGCCGACGTGGCACACTATGCGCCGGCGGTGGGAGATGATCACCGTTCCGTTGGATGTGCTCGACCGCGAGTCTCACCGAGAGGGAGACGGCCTAGAGCCGCACGACCTCTGTGACCCGCACTGCGGCGGCGCCCTCCTCGGCGGATGCGGCGAGATCGACCTCTGCGCGGATGCGCCAGTCGTGGTCGCCCGCGGGGTCGTCGATCGTCTGCTCGACCCGCCACACGCCGTCGGATGCGTCGGACTCGTCGATCACGCACAGCGCGGGCGAGCGCGCCGCGCCGCCCGTGCCGATCCCGTCGTGCTCGTCGTAGTAGCGGTCGAGCACCGCGGGCCAGTCGACATCCGGATCGAGGGCCGCCAGATCGTCGTCACGCTGGAGCGCCGCGAGCTGGATGCGCCGGAACAGCTCGTTGCGCACGAGGACCGTGAAGGCGCGGCGGTTCGCGACGACCGACGGCGGAGGCGGCGGCACGACGACCTCGCCCTCGGCCGCGGGGTTCACCAGCGCCTCCCACTCATCGACGAGGCTCGAGTCGACCTGCCGCACAAGCTCGCCGAGCCACGCGATGAGATCGAGCAGCTCCGGCGTTCGCGCCTCGGCGGGGACCGTCTGGCGGATCGCGCGGTAGGCGTCGCTGAGGTAGCGCAGCACGAGCCCCTCGCTGCGGCCGAGCTGATAGGCGTTCACGAACTCGGCGAACGAGAACGCCTGCTCGAACATGTCGCGCACGACCGACTTGGGGCGCAGCTCGAAGTCGCGCACCCAGGGCTGGCTCGAGGCGAACGTCTCGAAAGCCTGGGACAACAGCTCCTGGAGCGGCTTCGGATAGGTGATCTCCTCGAGCGCCGCCATCCGCTCCTCGTACTCGAGCCCGTCCCGCTTCATGGCTGCGACCGCCTCCCCGCGGGCGCGGAACTCCTGCTGCGACAGGATCGCCCGAGGGTCGTCGAGGGTCGCCTCGATCACACTGACGACATCCAGCGCGTAGTGGCCCGTCCCGACGGATCCGGACGCATCCTCGGGATCGAGCAGCCCGATCGCGGCGAGCGCGAACGGCGAGAGCGGCTGGTTGAGCGCGAAGTTGGGCTGCAGGTCGACCGTGAGCCGGATCTCCCCGGAGCCGGGGACCACCTCGACCACGCCGGCCGCCCGCAGCGTGCGGAAGATCGCGAGCGCCCGGCGGGCGAGCGCGTACTGCTGCGCCCGCGTCTGGTGGTTGTCGAACACGAGCGAGCGCACGTTCGAGAACACGTCGCCGCCGCGGCCGATGACGTTGATGAGCATCGCCGCCGTCAGCTGCAGCTGCGGCACGAGCGGTTCCGGCTCGGCATCCCGCAGCCTCTCGAACGACCCCTCACCCCAGTTGACGACCCCCGTCGGCGCCTTCTTGCGGACGATCTTCTTCCGCTTGGCCGCATCGTCGCCCGCCTTGGCGAGCGCGACCGCGTTCTCGACCTCCCACTCGGGCGCCATCACGACGACGTTGCCGTGCGGGTCGTACCCCGCGCGGCCCGCGCGGCCGGCGACCTGGTGGAACTCGCGGGCGGTGAGCTGCCGCATCCGTGTGCCGTCGTACTTGCTGAGGGCCGTGATGAGCACGGTGCGGATCGGCACGTTGATGCCGACGCCCAGCGTGTCGGTGCCGCAGATCACCCGCAGCAGGCCCCGCTGGGCGAGGGTCTCGACGAGCCGGCGGTATCGCGGCAGCATGCCCGCGTGATGCACGCCGATGCCGGCGCGCACGAGCCGCGACAGCGTCTTGCCGAAGCCGGTCGTGAAGCGGAAGCCGCCGATCGCCGCGGCGATCTCGTCGCGCTGCGCACGGCTCGCGATCTGCACGCTCGCGAGCGCCTGGGCGCGCTCCATCGCCGCGGCCTGGGCGAAGTGCACGACGTAGATCGGCGCCTCGCGCTCCTCCAGCAGGTTGTGCACGACCTCGTGCACCGGGCGCCGCGCGTAGGAGAAGTGGAGCGGCACGGGGCGTTCGGCGCCCGTGACCTCCACGACCGGCCGGCCCGTGCGGTGGGTGAGGTCCTCCGCGATGCGGGTCGTGTCCCCGAGCGTCGCCGACATGAGGAGGAACTGCGCGCGCCGCAGGAGCAGCAGCGGCACCTGCCACGCCCATCCGCGATCGGGGTCGCCGTAGTAGTGGAACTCGTCCATCACGACCTGGTC
The DNA here is from genome assembly GCF_030818905.1 of Microbacterium sp. SORGH_AS_0888. Lineage (NCBI taxonomy): Bacteria > Bacillati > Actinomycetota > Actinomycetes > Micrococcales > Microbacteriaceae > Microbacterium > Microbacterium sp. SORGH_AS_0888. Next base: position 2,356,098 of record NZ_JAUTAZ010000001.1, on the reverse strand, counting down.
GAGGTCGGCGTCCGGGCCCTCGCGCAGCGCCAGGTTGGCGAGGATCTCGGCCGTGCAGCACACGATCGGCGCGTCCGGGTTGACCGCCGAGTCGCCCGTGACCATGCCCACGTTCTCGGGGCCGAACACGTCGACGAGCGCGAAGAACTTCTCGCTGACGAGGGCCTTGATGGGTGCCGTGTAGTACGAGCGGCCGCCGCGGGCGAGGCTCGCGGCGTGCGCGGCGATCGCCACGAGCGACTTGCCGGTGCCGGTCGGTGTCGACAGGATCACGTGCGCGCCGGAGACGAGCTCGATCGCCGCCTCGTCCTGCGCCGGGTAGAGCGTGAGGCCGCGACCGGAGGCCCAGGCGACGAACGCGTCGTACACCGCATCCTCGTCGCCGACCGCGGCGCGGACGGTCTCGAACAGGGCGGTCACTGTACGAGTCTGCCCCACCTGCGTAGCGTGGGGACCACGACCCCGGGAGGAGCCCCCATGAGCGAGCCGCTCGAGAACGTCACCGTCACCCGCAACGACGAGGCCGGACGCTACGAGATCCACGTCGGCGACGTCCTCGCCGGGTTCACCGTGTTCGAGCCGGACGGCGCGGGACGCCTCGTCTTCCCGCACACCTCGATCGACAACGCGTTCGCGGGACACGGGCTCGGCTCGGTCCTCGTGGCGGCGGCGCTGACGGATGTCGCGGCCCGTGGCGAGACCATCGTGCCGCTGTGCCCGTTCGTCGTGAAGCACCTGCGGAGCCACGAGGTGCCGGGGCTGACGGTCGAGTGGCCGGAGCCGCGCGCGACCGAGGGGTTCGCGGAGTGACCCGGCTCGACGCGGAGCCCGAGGAGGCGGTCGCGGAGGAGCCGTCGCCGCCCGCGGGGCCCCGGTCCCTGCTCCTGGAGGCGCGCGACGTGCCCCTCGGCGGCGTGCGTGCGATGGAGGTGCACCGCAGCCTCCCGCAACGCGACCTGCCCACCGTGGGCGCGTGGTGCTTCCTCGACCGGTTCGGGCCGCAACGCGCGCGGATGCGGGTCGAGCCGCATCCGCACATCGGCCTGCAGACCGTGACCTGGCCGATCGTGGGCGAGGTGCGCCACCGCGATGCGGTCGGCAGCGATGTCGTCATCGCCCGCAGCCAGCTGAACCTCATGACCAGCGGCGCCGGGATCTCGCACTCCGAGTACTCGGTCGGCGAGGGCGAGGTGCCGCTGGACGCGCTGCAGCTGTGGGTCGCGCTGCCCGAGTCGCGCCGGCACGGTGGGCCGGCCTTCGAACGGCACGAGCGGCTGCCCGAGATCGCGCTGCCGACCCGCGATGGCCCGGACGCCGTGGCCACGGTCGTGATGGGGGAGCTCGCCGGGGTGAGCTCCCCCGCGACCGCCTACACGCCCATCGTCGGCGCGGAGCTCCGCATCCCCCAGGGGGCGGTGGTCACCGTGCCCCTGCACGAGGAGTGGGAGTACGCGCTGGCGGGCGTCCACGGGCACGGCGCCCTCGCGCTGGACGGCGGGGCGGAGCCATCCGTGCGCCCGGAGCAGCTGCTCTACCTCGGCACGCAGCGCGCCCGGATCGAGATCGCGGCGCCGGACGCGGACACGACGCTGTTCCTGCTCGGCGGGGAGCCCTTCGAGGACGACATCGTGATGTGGTGGAACTTCGTGGGACGCTCGCACGACGAGATCCTCGCGGCCCGCGACGAGTGGGAGGCGGGTTCGCCGCGGTTCGGGCACGTGGTCGGGCACGGCGACGAGCGCATCCCGGCGCCGCCGCTCCCGCACGTGCGGCTCACGCGGCGCCGACGGCGACTGTAGCCCCGGCAGGCCCGCGCCGGATCAGGACGTTCGGCGCGGGCAGGAGGTTCTGCCGGCGCTCTCGCCTGCGGCGGCGAGATGGCCTGATCCGGATGCGGTGCGCCCCGGGTTTCGCACGGCCCGCTCCCGCCTGCGCCCGCCCGCGGACAAGTACGCTGGGCACGTGGCCCGAACCTCCGTCCTCTCGACGCGCGTCCTGCTGACGTGCGCCGCGATCGGCGTCGCGACGGGCCTGCTCGGCGGCCTCGCCGGCTGGATCACCTACCCGGTGCTCGCCGTGGCCGCCCCGCTCTACGGCTTCGTGCTGGGCGTGCACGTCCTCCCCGGCATCATCGCGCAGGAGGTCCTCCGCCTGCCGTGGGTGGCGCTGCTCACGCATGTGCTCGCCGCGCTCGTCGCCAGCGCGATCGGACCGCAGTGGACGCTCCGGTTCCTGGGCACGGCGATCCTGTTCGGCGGCATCCAGGAGGTCATCGCAGCGCTGACCCGGTACCGCTCGTGGGCGGCGTGGCGGTTCTTCGTCTCGGGCGCGGTCATCGGGCTCGTGATCGCCGTCGCCGTCTTCTTCGCCGCCCACATCGGGGGCATGCCGCTGTGGGCCCAGATCCTCTACCTGGTGCTCTCCGTCGTCGCCCCCGTCCTCTGGACCGCGGTCGGGCTGGGCGTGGGCACGGGCCTGCGCCGGGCGGGCATCACCCGCGTGCGGCGCTGAGCCGAACGGCGGGGATCGTCCCCGACACGCCGCGGCCGCGAGGGTGGCGACGGCGTGTCGCGCAGGATCCCCGCAGATGCGGACGTCGGCGCACCCCTCGCCCGTCAGGTTAGGGTGGGCTAACCTAGCAGGACCCGCCCCGACCGTCTGGATGCCGTGTCCTCCCCCGCCGCCACCGCCGCGCCCGCTCCCACGCCGGCGCCGCTCGCCCGGCTCGAACGCGTCTCCATCACGCACGAGGATGCGCCGGAGGCGACCCCGAAGGGGGTGTCGTTCGAGATCGCGCGAGGCGAGGTCGTGCTGCTGCTCGGCCCGAGCGGCTCCGGGAAGTCGACGCTCGCGCTGGCACTCGACGGCCTCATCCCGCACTCCGTGCCCGCCGCGGTCGCGGGTCGCATCGAGGTCTCGGGAGTGGACACCGCGACGACCACGGTCGCTCGGCTGAGCACGCACGTGGGGATGGTCTTCCAGGATCCGGATGCGCAGCTCGTCACCGGGACCGTGCTCGACGAGGTCGCCTTCGGCCCGGAGAACCTGCGGCTCCCGGTCGACGAGGTGCTGCGCCGCGCCGAGGCTGCCCTGCGCCGGGTCGGACTGTGGGAGCGGCGGCACGAGAACCCCGACCGGCTCTCGGGCGGCGGCCGCCAACGCCTCGCGATCGCCGCGGCCCTGGCGCTCGGCTCGCCTCTGCTCGTGCTCGACGAGCCCACGGCCAACCTCGACCCCGCCGGCATCGAGGACGTCTACGCGGCCCTCGCCGACCTCGTCGCCGCCGGCGATCACGGCATCCTGCTGGTCGAGCACAACCTCGACGCCGCCATCGGGTTCGTCGACCGGGTCGTGGTGCTCGACGGCGAGGGGCGGCTCGTGGCGGACGGCCCGGCCGAGCAGACGCTCCGCGAGCGCGCCGGGGAGCTGCACGACCTGGGCGTCTGGCTGCCGACGGCGACGCTCGCCGCACTCCGACTGCACCGCGCCGGCTACCGGCTCGACCCCCTTCCCCTCACGCCCGATCAGCTGCATGCGGCGCTCGTGGCGCATCCCCCGCTGGCGGATGGCGCGCCCCCGCCTCGCGCAGACCACGGCCGAACCGCTCCCGGCGTGCGGGTCGCGCACCTCACGCTCCGCCGCGGCCGGACCACCGTGCTGCACGACGTCTCGCTGGAGGTGCCCGCGGGCTCGTTCACCGCGATCGTCGGCGCCAACGGAGCCGGGAAGACGAGCCTGCTGCAGGCCATCGCGGGGGTCGTGCCGCCGCCGCGCGGCACGGTGCACCTCGGCGAGGTCGATGTCGCGCGCGCCGATCCGCGCTCGCTCCCCTCCCGCATCGGCTTCGTGTTCCAGAACCCGGAGCATCAGTTCGTCGCGCACACCGTGTTCGACGAGGTCGCGCAGGGCCTGCGCCGGCAGCGGCTCGACGAGGCCGAGGTGCGCGAGCGGACCGTCGCGCTGCTCGATCGGTTCGGTCTGGCGGAGATGGGCGAGCGGCATCCGTTCCTCCTCTCCGGCGGCCAGAAGCGACGCCTCTCGGTCGGGACGGCGCTCGTGGCCGGCGCGCCCGTGGTGGCGCTCGACGAGCCGACGTTCGGCCAGGACCGCGCCCGCGCCGAGGAGCTGCTGCGGCTGCTGCAGGACCTCAACGACGAGGGCACGACCGTGCTCGTCGTCACGCACGACATGCAGCTGGTCAGCGAGCACGCCGACCGCACCGTGGTGCTGGAGTCCGGACGGGTCGCCGCCGCGGGGCGAACGGGCGAGGTCTTCGCCGATGTGGCGCTCATCGAGCGCGCGGGCCTGCGCCTGCCGCCGCTGCGACGCGCCCTCGGCGGGTTGTCGCAGCATCCTTCACTCGCCTCCGCGACGCGCCTCGCCGACCTCCCCGGCGCCGACCTCGCCGCGCCCCACTCGCCGGGAACGCCGGGATGAGTCTCGCGATCGACCCCTTCGCCCCCGCGCCGCCCGCGACCGCGGTGCGGTTCCTGTACCGGCTCAATCCGCTGTCGAAGCTCGCCGCCGTGATCCCGGCGACCATCGCGCTCGTGTTCGTGCGCGATCTGGCCACGCCGATCGCCTTCCTCGTCCTCTCCTACGTCACGCTTCTGATCGGCGTCCGGATGTCGGCGCGGCTGTCGGGCGTGCTGCTCGGCGCGATCCCCGGCGGGATCCTGCTGATCGGATGCGGCTTCTCGCTCTGGGTGGATGCGAGCCGGGTGGCCGACACGTCCGCCGTCCTCCGCCTCGGCGACTGGACGCTGTACGCCGGCGCGCTCTCCCTCGGGTTCGCGACGGCGCTGCGGCTCGGGGCCATCATCGCGCTCGCCCTGGTCGCGGGGATGAGCACGGCCGGTCCGGACCTCGCGCGGTCGCTCGTGCAGCAGCTGCGCGTGCCCTACCGGGTCGGATACACCGCTCTCGCGGCGTTCCGGTTCGTGCCGCGCTTCGCCTACGAGCTCGAGGTCATCCGCCAGGCGCACCGCGTGCGGGGCGCCCATGCCGGCCGCACCCCCTGGGCCGCAGCCGCACGCGGCTTCGGCTACGTCGTCCCGCTCCTGGCCGGCGCCATCCGGCACGCCGAGCGGGTCGCGATGGCGATGGACGCCCGCGCGTTCGGCGCCTACCCGACCCGCACCGAGCGCCACCTGGTTCCCTTCCGCGCGCGCGACGTCGTGTTCATCGTGCTCGCCTGGGCAGCCTCGGCCGCCGTGTTCGCACTCACCGCCCCCGGGAACGCCCCGCTCTGATCGCCCCCGTCGTCGCCCCGAGGAGGAGCCCATGGCCCGCAACAGCAAGATGGTCAAGCCCGAGGACCAGCGGCTGATCCGGCTGCGCGTGCTGCGCACGGCACGGCTGTCGCCCCACTGGGTGCGCGTCACCGTCGGCGAGGGAGAGGTCGACGCCTTCCGGCCGATGGGGTACGACCAGTGGTTCCGGCTGTTCCTGCCGCTGGGCGGCGAGGAGGGGATGACCCGCCTGCCGGCGAAGGCGAACACGCTCGTCGGGTATCTGAAGTACCTTCGCATCCCGGCCGGGATGCGCCCGGTCATGCGCAACTACACGGTGCGCGCGTTCCGCCCGGCGACGACGCGGGCGGGTGCCGAGCTCGACATCGACTTCGTGATCCATGGCTCGGAGCGCGACGACACGGCCGGGCCCGCCTCGGGATGGGCGGCGAGCGCGGCTCCCGGCGAGGACATCGTGATCATCGACGAGGGGATCATGTTCACCCCCGAGCGGGGCGTCGACCGTGTCGTGCTGGTGGGCGACGAGACGGCCCTGCCCGCGATCTCGGGGATCGCGGCATCCCTGCCGGAGACGGCGACCGGGCTCGCCATCGTCGAGGTCCCGGATGCCGCGGACGCGCTCGAGTTCGACCGTCCCGCGGGGCTGGCGGTGCAGTGGGTCGTCCGCGGGCACGATGCCGCGCCCGGCACGGGCGCGCTCGCCGCGCTGCGGGAGGCGGAGCTGCCCTCGGGCGGGCCGCACGCCTTCATCGCCGGCGAGCAGGCGCTCGCGACGGGCGGTCGCCGCCTGCTCGTGAACGACCGAGGCATGGACAAGGACGCGGTGAGCTTCTGCGGGTACTGGCGGATGGGCGCCGCCTCCGCCGCCGCACGGGCGGCGCGGACGGAGAGCCCGGCATGAGGAACGCCTCGACCGCCTACCTGCTGACCTGCGCGGCGATCGGCGTCGCCACGGGCCTGCTGACCGTGCCCGCGACCGCGTTCTCGACCGCGCTCGCTCCGATCGCTCCGCCCGTGGCGGCGCTCGCCTACGGCGCCTGGTCGATCGGGTTCGTTGTGGCGTTGCGGCTCCTCGAGCGCCCGGGGGCGGGCGTGCTCACCGGCCTCCTCTCGGGGCTCGTGGCCATGCCGCTGTCGGCGACCGGCCCCGCGATCGTGGTGACGAACGTGCTCTACGCGCTGCTGCTGGAGCTGCCGTTCCTCCTCGCGCTCTACCGCCGCTGGCACACGTGGATGTACTACGCCGGCACCGCGGTCGTCGCGACGCTCTACGCCGTGTGGTCGGTGACCGCGGCTGACATGCAGTCCTTCGCGCCGTGGATGCTGGCGGCCTTCGTCGTCGTGGCGATCGCCTCCCCGCTTGTGGGCACGTGGCTCGGCATCCTCATCGCGGACCGGCTGACGCGGGCGGGTGTGGCCCGCACGGCCCGTCGCCGGCGGGCGGGCACCGCCGCCGGCTGAGCCGGGGGATGCGCCAGTGGGCCGCCGCATCCCCCTCCGCTCTCACCGGCGGCCGGTGACCTGCCGCGCGACGATCTCGCGCATGATCTCGTTCGACCCGCCGTAGATCCGGTGCACGCGCGCGTCGGCGAACGCCCGCGCGATCGGGTACTCCATGATGTACCCGTAGCCGCCGTGCAGCTGCAGGCACTTGTCGAGGATCTCCCACTCGCGCTCGGTCGACCAGAACTTGACCTTCGCGGCCTCCTCGGGCGTGAGCTTCTTCTGGCCGTACAGCGTGATCGCGCGGTCGACGTAGGCCCACAGCACATCGACCGTGGTGGCGATGTCGGCGAGCGTGAATCGCGTGTTCTGGAAGTCGATGACGGGCTGGCCGAACGCCTCGCGGCTGGCCGTGTAGTCGAGGGTCCACCTCAGGCCCGCCTCCGAGGCCGCCGCGGCTGCGACGCCGATCGAGAGGCGCTCGAGCGGCAGGTTGCGCATGAGCTGCACGAAGCCGTGACCCGGCTCGCCGCCGATCAGGTTCTCATCGGGCACGAAGACGTCGCTGAAGCTGAGCTCCGCCGTGTCGTGCCCGTGGAAGCCGATCTTGTTGAGCTTCTTCCCGTGCTCGAACCCGTCCATGCCGTTCTCGATGAGCAGCAGGCTGAAGGCGTCGGGGCGGTTGCCCTCGCCGGTCTTGACGAAGGTCACGACCAGATCGGCCGTCTTGCCGGAGGAGATGAAGGTCTTGGCGCCGTTGACGACCCAGCCGCCGTCGACCTTCTTCGCCGTCGTCTTGACGCCCCGCAGGTCGCTTCCGGCGCCCGGCTCGGTCATGGCCAGCGCTCCGATCACCTCGCCGGTGGCCATGCCGGGCAGCCACTTCTCCTTCTGCTCCTGCGTGCCGAAGTGCGCGAGGTAGGGGACGGCGAGGTCGTCCTGGATGCCGAGGGCACCTGCGAGGGAGCCGAGCCCGGCCTTGATGGTCTCCTCGTTGACGACGGCTCGGAAGCGGTAGTCCTGCAGCATCCCGGCACCGCCGAACTCCTCCGGCACCGAGAGCCCGAGGATCCCCGCCTCTCCCGCGGCGAGCATGGTGGCGCGGTCGATCTCGCCGTCGGCGTCCCACTTCTCGCGCTTCTCGTTCGTGCCGTAGCGCTTGATGAACTCGATGACGACGTCGCGGAACGCCTCGTGATCGTCGTCGTAGATGTCGCGCTCCATGGTGCGCCGTTCCTTCCTCTGCGGGTATCGCTCAGGCGGCGCCGGTGTGTGCACGGGCGTCGTCGCCGCTTGCGATCCTAACGAGCCGAGGGTGGATGCGGCAGCCCGATGTGACATCGCATCGCACATCTCATGGAACTCCGTGCCGCCGTTTGTGGGATGCCTCCAGGAGCGGTCAGCTCGTGCGCGCGAGCCCCGTGCCGTCGGCGGCGGCGCGGTAGAACGCGCTGCGGTAGGCGTCGCCGATGCCGAAGACGACCTCGACGGGCCCCACTGGCCGCGCGAACGTGTCGCTGTCGATGTCGTCGTCGACGGATCGATCGACAGTGATCGTGGTGGCGGCCGGATCGGCGATGCGCTCGGCGGCGGCGGCCTGCTGCACGAGCGACCACAGCCGGTCCCACGCCACATCGTCGAGCGAGAACTGCTCGGCGGCGAGCTCGGGCTGAGTGCCCGCGGGGCCGTCGTGCGAGACGCTTCCCCGACGGTAGGTCCAGCGGTCGCTCGCGGTCTCACCCGGCCGCAGCGGCGCGGTGACGGCCACGTAGTCGGCCGCGACGACGACCGTGTCGACGACGTCGTGGCCGATCGCCTCCCGGAGCGCCTCGAGCGCCGCGGACAGCGGCTGGGGCTGACGGACATCGGCGTGCCACCGCCCCTGCGGGAGCGCCTCGATCGTCTGCGAGAGGGCATCACGATAGGGAAGGGCGACGGCCGCCGCGGCGATCGCCGCGACCAGCACGTAGGCGACGATGCGCAGGGGGCGACCGCGGCGCCCCACACCGATCAGCGGCGGGCGCCCGAAGCCGGCACCGGGTTCCGGCGCTCGCCAGGCCAGCGTGTCGGCGGCGGGCATGCGCAACGGCAGGACCTGCGGCGCGACGAGGCCCACGACGGGCGGGTCGCCCGCGCTGAGCACCGCGGAGAAGCCCGCACCCGGCTGGTACAGCGGGATCTCCGTGAGCGGCACGACGCGGCGGATCGTCGTGCGGAAGGCGGCGCCCTGGTGCGGCTGGACGCTCACGTCGAGCTCGCAGAGGGGCTGCTCGTTGATCTGCGTCCCGATCTGGCGCAGGACGTCGATGCGGGCGACGCCCTCGCGACCCGACGCCGCGGCCTCCTCGACCTGACGCGCCGTGGGACCGATCGCCCCTCGCGTCGTGCGCGCGATGGCGACGAGCGTGCCGGCGCCGATCATGAGAGCGAGCCCGAGCGGCAGCGCCCACCACGCGGCGCCGGGCGGTCCGACGACCATGACGACGACGGCCGCGAGCAGGATGCCGAGCCCGGCGAAGAACAGGAGACGCAGCATCCTGCCAGCCTAGGAAACGCGGGGCGGTGAGCCGCCCCGCGTGTGGACGACGCCGCTCGCGCGGGATCAGCCGGCGTAGTCGGGCGCCGGCGGCAGCCCGAAGAAGTCCTCGAGCGTGTGGAACCCGCCGTCGTGATAGGCCTTGGCGAGCGCCGGACCGATGAAGCGCAGGTGCCACGGCTCGGACTCGTAGCCGGTGACGCCCATGTAGCCGTCCTCGTAGCGCACGATGAAGCCGTACTCCCACGCGTGCTGCGCGACCCACTGGCCCTGCGCCGTCGCGCCGAAGTCGTCGAGCCCGCCGCATCCCCGGCCGCAGGCGACCATGTCGAGGGCGAGCCCGGTCTGATGCTCGCTGTAGCCGGGTCGTGCGCTGCCCGCGTCCGCGACCGCCTGACCCTCGTCGTCCACGTGCTGCGCGTAGGTGCTGACCTGTGTGCGGTACGAGCGGTACGAGCTGAGCACCGCGACGTCGCCGACGCCCGCCGCGGCAGCGCCCGCACCGAGCGCGGAGAGCGCCGCATCCGCATCCTGCCGCAGATGCCCGCCGTTGAGCGAGGTGACCTGGCTGAGCGAGCCGAGGTTCGCGGGCTCGTAGTCCAGCGGGCTGAGCGGCCGCAGCTTGTCGACCACGACCCAGCGCCGCGCGGGGTCCGAGAGCGAGATGCAGGGGGCGGCTCCGGCGATCACGGCCGCGCGGAAGGACTCGCCACCGCCGGCGGCCTCGACCACCGCCTCGTCGTCCCTCGCCGCGAGCGCCGCCTGCACCGCGGGCTCGTCGCAGAGCGCCGCGGCCGCGACGACCGCGAGCTGCGGGACCGGGAGCTCCTGCGCCACCGGCGCGCGCTCGTAGACGCCACCGACGACGACGCCCGGCCCCGCAGGGGCGGCGTCGACCGCCGCGGTGGAGAGGATGACCCGCGGCACGAGAAGCACGAGGGCGGCGAGGAGCACGACGATCAGAGCGCCGATCGCGACCCGTCGCCGCCGTCGGCGCATCTGTCTCTCGCGAGCGGCCTTTCGGGTGTCGGCCGCGTCTGTCGCCCGGGTGCTCACCCCTCCTATTGTGACCGTCGCGCCTCGCTCACGCGCGACCGTGTCGCATCTCGTATCTTTGTACGCATGTGCGCTTGACCTTCATTCGTATTCTTGTTCTACTCGTACGCATGAGGTGGCAGGGTCAGTCGCTCGGGAGCACGGATGCCGATGCGCTCGCGGGGCTCGAGGGGTTCGGCGGCGTCGTGCGCTCGGTCACGACCCCGGAGTTCGCGGGCATGACCTTCCACGAGGTGCTGTGCCGATCGGCGCTCAACCGGGTCCCGGGCGCCTCCGCGATGCCGTTCGACTGGACGGTGAACCCCTATCGCGGGTGCAGCCACGCCTGTGTCTACTGCTTCGCGCGCGGCACGCACACCTACCTCGAGCTCGACTCCGGACGCGACTTCGACTCGCAGGTCGTGGTCAAGGTCAACGTCGCCGAGGTGCTGGCCAACGAGCTGCGGCGCGGATCGTGGGGGCGCGAGCACGTCGCGCTCGGCACCAACACAGATCCCTACCAGCGGGCGGAGGGGCGGTACCGGCTCATGCCCGGCGTCATCGATGCGCTCGCCTCCTCGGGCACGCCGTTCTCGATCCTCACCAAGGGCACGCTGCTCCGACGCGACCTCCCGATGCTGCGCGAGGCGTCGACGTCCGTCGCGATCTCCCTCGCGATGTCGATCGCGGTGTTCGACGACGCCCTGCAGGGCTCGGTCGAACCGGGCACCCCGACGGCGCAGGCCCGGTTGGAGACGGTCCGGGCGGCGACCGAGGCGGGGTTCCGCGTGACGGTGTTCCTCATGCCCGTGCTGCCGCATCTGACCGACTCCGTCGCCGCCCTCGACGACGCCCTGCGTCGCATCCGCGAGGCCGGCGCCGTCCGCGTCGTGTACGGCGCGCTGCATCTGCGCCCGGGCGTGAAGCCGTGGTTCTTCCAGTGGCTGTCGCAGAGCCGGCCGGACCTGATGTCGTCCTACCGGGCGCTGTACCCGGGCGCCGCGGTGAACGCACCCAAGCCCTACCGCCAGTGGCTGGCGCGCCGCATCCGCCCGCTCCTGCGGCACCACGGTCTCGACGGACGCGCCGAGGAGGAGCCCGTGCGCGCGCGGCCCGTGCGCGCACACGCCACGGCCCTCGCGGCCGCGTCCGTGCGCACGACCGGGCCTCGCGCCGAGGCGCAGCCGCGACTGTTCTGACGCGGGAGGCGCCGGGTCAGGAGACGGGGTCGACCTGCCGGCCGGCGATCTCCTCGAGCAGATCGTCACCGGGGCGGACCTCGTCGAATGGCGCCTCGATCTCGGCGCGCTGCAGCAGCTCGGTCATGCGACGGCGGCGCTGTCGCGCGATGAGCGAGACGACCGTGCCGGAACGTCCGGCTCGACCGGTCCGACCGGACCGGTGCAGATACGTCTTGTACTCGTCCGGCGCGTCGGCCTGCACCACGAGGTCGATGTCGTCGACGTGGATGCCGCGGGCCGCGACATCGGTGGCCACCAGCACGCTGACCCGGCCGTCGGTGAGTCGCTGGAGGTTGCGGGTGCGCTTGGCCTGGTTGAGGTCGCCGTGCAGGGCGACGGCGGGGATTCCCGCGTCGTCGAACTGCTCGGCGAGCATCTCGGCGTAGGCGCGGGTGCGGGCGAAGACGAGCGTCTTGCCCTCGCGGTCGACGAGCGAGGTGAGGATCTCCGCCTTGTCGCGGTGGTCGATCACGAGCACACGGTGGTCGATCGTGCCGGAGTCCTGATCCTCCCCCGCGACCTCGTAGACGGCCGGGTCGACCAGGAACTCGTCGACGAGCGCCGCGACCTCACGGTCGAGCGTCGCGGAGAAGAGCAGCTTCTGCGCGCCGTCCGCGACGAGACGCAGGATCCGCTGCATGGGCTCGAGGAAGCCCAGCTCCGACATGTGGTCGGCCTCGTCGAGCACGACGACGCCGACCTGGGAGAGGTCGAGCTTGCCCTGGTTCTGCAGGTCCTCGATGCGTCCGGGCGTGCCGATGATGATGTCGACGCCCTTCTTCAGCGCGCCGACCTGGCGTGCCTGCGGCACACCGCCGTAGATCTGGGTGGTGAACAGGCCCACGCTCCGAGCGATGGGCTGGACGGTCCGGTCGATCTGCAGCGCGAGCTCGCGCGTCGGCGCGAGGATCAGCGCGACCGGGGCACGCCCGAACTCGCGCTTCACGCCGGCCTTCGAGCGCAGCACCCGCTCGACGAGGGGCGCGCCGAAGGCGATCGTCTTGCCCGAGCCGGTGCGCCCGCGGGCCAGGACGTCGCGCCCCTCGATGATCGGGGCGATCGTCGCGGTCTGGATCGGGAACGGGCTCGCCGCGCCCAGCTCGGCGAGGGCGCGCACGATGTTGTCGCCGAGCCCGAGCTCGGCGAAGGACGCCTCGGTCACGGCGTTCGCATCGACCGCTTCGGCCTGCAGCCGCTCGTGGACGACGTCGACGTGCTGCTCGGCCGCCGCGGTGCGCTGCGGCGCCGCGTTCCAGTCGGAGCGGTTCGGGCGATCGTTCCTGCGGTCGTCGCGCCGCGGACGCTCATCGCGCGGGGAAGGACGGGACGGGCGGTCGCCGAACGACCGGCTCGGGCGCTCCGCGCGATCGAACGACCGCGCGGGACGGTCCTGCGGCGGACGCGTCCCCCGCTCGCCGCGGTCGTGCGAGCGTGCGGGACGCTCATCGAAGGATCGACGCGGACGATCGTCGAACGACCGGGCAGGACGGTCCTCCCGGCCGGACGAGCGTGCGGGACGGTCCTCGAACGACCGACGCGGACGCTCCTCACGATCGAACGACCGGGCAGGACGGTCATCACGCGCACGCGCCGGACGCTCGTCGAACGCGCGACGCGGACGCTCGTCGCCGCGCGCCTGCGAGCGGATGCTGCGCGCCTCCTCGCGACCCGCACGCTCCTGGGACGTCCACCGCTGCTTGGGCGCGCCGGCACGCTCGGCGTCGGCGGCGCGGTAGCCGCGGTGGTTCGGGCTCTTCGAGCCGGCCGTTCCGGCCGAGGCCTCGCCGGGACGGCGCTTGCGATCCTGGTAGCTCGTCTTCGAGCCGTAGCGCGGCTCGAAGTTCTTGGCCGGGCGACCGCCGGCGGGCTTCTTGTTCTTGGGCATGAGAGTGTCCTTCTGGGTCGTGCGCACGAGAACAGCGCTGCGCTCCGCGACACGCACGGGGAACACCCGCACGCGCACCCGCGCATACCCGGACTACCGTCGGCCGGGGCCATTATCGATGATGGTCATGCGTGCCGATCGGCACCCATCATCGGCCCCTGGGACTCACACAAGAACGAAACAGTCCAGAGCCGACGCTCTACCATAGCGCGCCCCGCTGGGAAGTAGCCTGGTCCCGTGAGCAGCGATCCCACCGGCCACCGTCACGTCCTCCGCACGTCCCGTGCGTCCGCAGAGATCACCGAGGTCGGCGCCGCGCTCCGCGCCCTGACCGTCGACGGTGTCGACCTCGTCCCGCGGTATCCGGACGACATCCCCACCCCCGCGGCGTCGGGGGTCGTGCTCGTCCCCTGGCCCAACCGCATCCGTGACGGCCGGTGGAGCCAGCGCGGCACCGACTACCAGCTCGCGATCACCGAGCCGAAGCTGGGCAACGCCTCGCACGGCCTGCTGCGCTTCGCGCCCTATCGGGTGATCGCCTCGCAGCCGGATGCGGTGACCCTCGGCGCGCACGTGTTCCCGCAGACGGGCTACCCCTTCCACCTCGACACCCGGGTGACCTACGCGCTCACCGACGACGGCCTCGACGTCCTGCACACGATCACCAACCTCGGCGGGGCGGACGCCCCGGTCGCGCTCGGCGCGCACCCCTACCTCTGCGTCGGCGACGTCGACACGGCCGAGCTCACGCTGGAGCTCGACGCGGCGGCGTGGTTCCCGCTGGACGAGCGCAACCTCCCGCTCGAGGAGGCCGCCGTCGACGCCGCGCACGACCTGCGCGCACCGCGCCGTGTCGGCGATCTCCACCTCGACGCCGCCTACACGCAGCTGCGACGCGGCACCGACGGACGCGTGCGCGGCATCCTGCGCACGCCGGACGGACGCACGCTCGAGTTGTGGGCCGGGACGGATGTCGAGTATCTGCAGGTCTTCACGACGGATCGCTATCCCGGGAACCCGCTCGCGATCGCGGTCGAGCCGATGACCGCGCCCGCCGATGCGTTCAACTCCGGGCGCGATCTGCGCTGGCTCGCTCCGGGTGAGACGTGGGAGATCGACTGGGGCATCGCCTACCGGGGCTGAGCGCGGCTCAGTACACCACCGCGCGGCGCGCACCCGTAACACGCGCCGCATCCGGCGTTAACGGCCCGCCGCTAGACTGACGCCAGCGGTACAGGGCCGCCGCGTCGGATCAGGGTTTCGGCGCACGCCATCCGGCGGATGACGGGGTGTGGGCGGCTCCACGTCGGAGGGATCAGGTGTCCGTCTGGGTGGAGGGTGCCCCGCATGCGTATCGTTTTTCCGTCTCCGAGCCTCCGTCTCGCGCTGGCGGACGCCGCCTCGACGCCGCCCGAACGCGTCGGCGCCCGCCTCTCCTTCGGTGCACTGCTCGGTGCCAGCCCGCTGCGGCTCGCGGTGCTCTCGCTGACGGTGCTGCTCACGGGTATCGGGATCTCGATCGCGACGACGACCGACCCGCTGTGGTGGCACCTGCACTTCAGCCGTCTCGGGACCTTCCGCAACGGCTCCGGCGCCTTCTTCAATGGGACCCTGATCGCGGGCGGCACGCTCGTGACCCTCTTCGCCCGCGCGGCGGCGCGCGAGCTGCGGAAGCTCGAGCGGCGCGTCGTGCGGCGCGGCACGGCGCGCACCGCCGGCATCCTGTTCGGCGTCGTCGGCATCGACCTCGCGCTCGTCGGATGCGTTCCGCTCAACGTCAACAAGACGGTGCACGACCATGTCGCCGCCGCCATGGTGCTCGGCTTCGCGGGTCTCCTGGTGACGAGCCCGTGGATGATGCATCGGATGCCGAAGCGCCTGCTCGCGACGACGGGAGCGGTGTTCGCCTACCTCTTCGCGGGCGCCTGGCTGTTCGTGACGGCGGCCATCAACCTCGCGCTCTTCGAGGTCGTCGCCTTCAGCGCCATGTTCTCCTGGTCGGGCGTCTTCGTGCTCTGTCTCCTCCGAGCGGGCAGCGCGCTGACCGGCTCGACAGCTCAGCCGGCCGCGGCAGGCACGCCCGGGGCCGTCCGTGCCGTGCCCGCGCGGGTCAGTGCCCCTCGCGCTCGCGCAGCTCGCGCCTGCTCGACGGATGCTCCTCGCGACCGTCGGCGTCCGGCACCTCGTCGCCGGCACGACGGGCGGCCCGCCGCTCACGTGCACCCTCGACGAGGTTGTACAGCGTCGGCAGCACCAGCAGCGTCAAGACGGTAGAGGACACCAGCCCGCCGATCACGACGATCGCCAGCGGCTGCGAGATGAAGCCGCCGTGCCCGGTGATGCCGAGCGCCATCGGGGTCAGCGCGAAGATCGTCGCGAGTGCCGTCATGAGGATCGGGCGCAGCCGTCGCGAGCCGCCCGCCATGACGGCGTCGTGCGCGGTGAGACCCTTGTCGCGGTACTGGTTGACCAGATCGACGAGCACGATCGCGTTCGTCACGACGATGCCGATGAGCATGAGCACGCCGATGAGCGAGGCGACGCCGAGGGGAACGCCCGTCGCGATCTGCAGGAGGATCGCGCCGGTGGCCGCGAACGGCACCGACACGAGCAGCAGCAGCGGCTGCCGCAGCGAGCGGAAGGTCGCCACCATGACGATGTAGACGATGAGGATCGCAGCCAGCATCGCCAGCCCCAGCTGGGAGAAGGCGTCCGTCTGCTGCGTCGCCACCCCGCCGAGCGAGGCGCTCGCCCCCGATGGGAGCGAGGTGTCCTTGAGCGCAGCCGAGACAGATGCGGTCGCCGTCGCCAGGTCGTCGCCGGCGGGCGTGACGGTGACGGTGGAGGTGCGCTGCCCGCGCTGGGTCGTGATCGAGGTGGGGCCCTCCGCCTGGGCGACGGTCGCGAGCTCGTCGAGCCGGACGGCCCCCGCGGCCGTCGGGATCTGGAGCGCCCGGAGGTCGTCGATCGTCGCCGGCGTCTGCGACGCCGCCAGGTACACCGTGAGCGAGGTCCCGTCGATCTCCACCGTGCCGGCAGACTGCGGCCGCATGGTGCGCGACACGATCCCGCCGACCGCGACCTCCGAGAGGCCGCGTGCGGCCGCCTTGTCCCGATCGACGGTGACGGCGATGTAGGGCAGCGAGGCGGAGAGGTTGCTCGTGACCTGGCCGATGCCCTCCTTGCCCTGGACCGCCCCCGTCACCGCGTCGGTCGCCGTCTGCAGCGTCTGCTGGTCGGGGGCCGTGATGTCGACGGCGATGTCGGAGGAGCCGAATCCGCCGCTGGAGCCGGCGATCGTGATGGTCCCGACATCCGTGAGCGGCGCGAGCGTGCTCTGCACACGGTCACGCAGCGCGACCTGGTCGGCGCCGGCATCCGTCGTGACGGAGTAGGTGATCCCGCCGCCGCCGCCCGAGAACGCGTCGCGGATGGCCGAGCCGCTGGATCCGATCGAGACCTGCACCGTCTCGATGCCCTCGACTCCGGTCAGCGCCGACTCGACCTGCTTCGCGGCGGCGTCCTCGGCGTCCAGGCTCGCCGCCGGTCCCAGCTTCTGGGTGATCGTCAGCGTGTTCTGGCCCGAGTCCCCGAGGAAGTTCGTCTTCATGAGGGGCGCGAGGGCGACGGTTCCGACGAGCACGACGACGGCCGCGAGAACCGTGATCCAGGAGTGGCGGAGGGTCCAGCCGAGGATCGGCAGGTACGCCTTCTGCAGGCGCGAGGGCGGGGCACCCGGATCCTCCGGATCGATCTGCTCGCCGGCCGCGTTCGTCACGGGCTTGCCGGGCTTGAGGAACCAGTAGGCCAGGACGGGGACGATCGTGAGGGCGACGAACAGCGAGGCGAGCATCGCGATCGTCACGGTCATCGCGAAGGGGCGGAACAGCTCACCCGTCAAGTCGCCCACGAACGCGATCGGCAGGAACACCGCGACGGTCGTGATCGTCGACGCCGTGATCGCGCCGGCGACCTCGCGCACGCCGAGCAGGACCGCGGCGAGCTTGTCCGCCCCGGCGACGTAGTGCCGCTTGATGTTCTCGATCACCACGATCGAGTCGTCGACGACGCGGCCGATGGCGATCGTGAGGGCGCCGAGGGTCAGGATGTTGAGGGAGTACCCGAACGCCTGGATGCCGATGAAGGTGATGAGCACGCTCGTCGGGATCGAGATCGCGGTGACGAGCGTCGAGCGCACCGAGAGGAGGAACAGCAGGATGACGATGACCGCGAACGCCAGCCCGAGCAGCCCTTCCTGCGCGAGCGAGTCGATGGACTGCTGGATGTAGGGCGCCTGGTCGAACACGACCGTGAAGCTCGCGTCGCCGCCGAGGTCGTCCGACAGCTTCGGCAGGGCGTCGCGCACGGCCGTGGACACCTCGACGGTGTTGGCGGAGGGGAGCTTCGTCACCGCGATCGTCAGGGCCGGCTCACCGTTCACGCGGGAGATCGAGGTCACCGGGTCGGTCCCGAGCGCGACCGTGGCCACGTCGCCGATCGTCACGGTGCCGCCCGTCGCCTGCGCCGGCGACGTCGGCACCAGCGGGAGGGCGGCGATCTCATCGACCGAGGACAGCTTGGTCCCGGTCTGCACCGTGAGCGTCTCGTCGCCCTGCGTGATGGCACCGCCCGGGAACAGCACGCCGTTCTGCGTCATGGCGTCGCTGATGGCCTGCTGCGTGAACCCGCGCGCGGCGAGTTTGGCGGGGTCGGGGGTGATCGTGACCCGCTGCCCCAGGCCGCCCACGATCTGGGCGGCGTTGACGCCGCTGATGTCCGTGATGTCGGGGATGACGGACGCCTCGAGCTTCGCCTGGATCGCCTGCTCGTCGCTGTAGCCCGTGACGGCGAGCTGGATGACGGGCAGGTCGTCGGTGGACACGGCGACGACCGTGGGGTCGACCCCCGTCGGCAGCTGGCTCTTGATGCGGTTGATCGCGGTGCTGATCTTCTGCTCGGCGGTGGCGAGGTCGGTGCCGTAGGTGAAGGAGGCGCGCACGATGGAGGCGTTCGTCGTGCTGGTCGCGGTCGTCGACTCGAGACCCGCGATGCCCTGGATCGCCGACTCGATCGGCGTGGACACATCGTTGGCCACGACCTCGGGGGACGCGCCCGTGTAGGTGGAGAGCACCGAGAGCTGCGGGTACTCGATCGAGGGGATGAGCTCCTGCTTCAGGCTCGTCAGCGCGAGCCCGCCGAAGACGGCGGCGACGATGGTGATGAGCGCGATGAGAGCACGGTTGCGGAGGCTGAGGACGGCCAGACGGGACACGGTGCGCCTTCCGGATGCGGGGGGATGCGGCGGAGCCGGCGGATACGGAACTGTATCGAGATTCAGTATCGCATGGCGCCCAGCGCCAGACCGCCCGCCGCGGCCGCCACGGTGAGCACCAGGGTGCCGACCGTGTTCGCGAGCGCCGCGGCGGTGCGACGCTCCATCGCGAGGAGCACGGTGCCGCTCGCGACCGAGCTGAAGGTCGTGTAGCCGCCCAGCAGCCCGGTGCCCACCGCGCCGAGCACCGTCGCATCCGTCGTCGCACCGACGAGCAGGCCGAGCGCGAACGAGCCGCTCACATTGATGACGAGCGTCCCCCAGAGAAAGCGCGCGCCGACCACCCGGGTGACGCCGAGGTCGACGAGATAGCGCAGCGCCGCGCCACCGCCGCCGCAGACCGTGACGAGAAGGAAGAGACCGAGGCTCACGGCTCCCGCCCCCGCCTCGGCGCCGCGGGACGGAGGCGCCCGCGTGCAAGGAGCAGCCCGAGCCACGCGGCGAGGACTCCCGCAACGGCCGTGGCGACGGTCAGCCACACGGCGGCGCCGTGGACCGCCTGCACCGCGAAGGTGCTGTAGGTCGTGAACCCGCCGATGACGCCGGTCCCGAAGAAGTGCCGCGCCGCGCGTGACGCGGGGCTCTCGCCCCGCCGGAGGAGAGCCCCGGTCACGACCCCGAGCAGGAACGCACCGGCGACGTTGATGACCGGCACCGCGATCGCCTGCCAGGCCGGCACGTCGATCGCGAGCAGGGCGGCGCGCCCCGCGACGCCCACCGCTCCGCCGAGGGCGGTCAGCGCCAGATGCGACCACGAGAAGACGGGACCGGACGGCACGGGTCCACGCTACTCCCGGGCTCAGCCGGCCAGCAGCGCGCGCAGCGCCGACTCGGGCGACACGCTCCGGTCCAGCAGACGTCCCCGCGCGTACGCCCGCCACAGCCTCGGGTCGATGTAGCTGGCCCGGGCCACGGCGGGGGTGTTGCTCAACACGGCCGCGCACGCGCGCACGGCCTCGCGCTCGGCCTTCTTGCGCTCCGACCTGCCCCGGCGTGTGCCCGAGACGGCGAGGGACTGCGCCGCGGCGATCGTCCCTCGCAGCGTGCGGAAGTCCTTGGCCGTGAACGCCCCTCCCGTCAGCGCGCGGACGTAGGCGTTGACGTCCGCGGCGGTCAGCGACATCCGTCCCCGCCCCTGCGGAAAGCTGAGCAGCGGTGAGCTCTGGCGACCTGCGACCATCGGGGCGAGCACCCGCGCGAGCTCGGCGTCGTCGATCGAGATGTCCGCGCGCACGCCGCTCTTGGCGGGGAACCGCAGCCGCACGACGCTCCCCTCGATCGTCGCGTCCCGGCGCTGCAGCGTCGTGAGCCCGCGACTGCCGCCCCGCGCGAGGTAGCGCCGGGAGCCGATCCGGATGGCGCCCGCGTCCAGCAGACGGAAGGCGACGGCCAGCGCCCGCTCGCGCGAGTCGTCGTCTCGGCGGAGGGTCGTCGTCACCCGGGCGCGGGCGCGAGGGAGCGCCTCGGCGAGAGCCAGTGCGCGGGCGAACTTGCCCCTGTCGCGCGGGGCGCTCCAGTCCGGGTGGTAGAGGTACTGGCGGCGACCGGCGGCATCCGTTCCCACCGCCTGGATGTGCCCGCGCGGATCGGCGCAGATCCACACGTCCTCCCACGCGGGCGGGATGACGAGGGCACGGATGCGGTCGATGTCGCCGGCGCCCACGGCGCCCCCGTCCGTCCTGCGGTAGCGGAACCCCTCCCCGGAGCGGAGACGGGAGATGCCCGCGTCCTCCCCCGGGGAGACGCGACGAAGACGCGGCACGTCAGTGGGACCGCAGGCGCGAGATCAGCTCGGCCTTGCGCAGCCGCGAGTATCCGCTCACGCCGAGCTCCTTGGCCCGCACGCGCAGGCGATCGACGGTCCAGTCCTCGTAGTCGCCGGCCTCTCCGCCGCGGTGGGCGACCGCCGAGCGCCCGTCCCGAGCGGCCGCGTTGGAGATGCGGGCGGCCTTCTCGGCCGAGGCGCCCTGCTCTCGGAGCGTGTCGTACAGCTCGGGATCCTTCAGGCTGCTCTCGCGGGGCATGACCGCTCCTCTCCCGGCACCCGACGCGCCGTCATCGTGAGAGTAGGACGCCGCAGGAAGCGCCCTCGCGACCCTTGACAGCGTCTCGCGAGCGCAGTAGCGACGCGTCGCCTCGCGTGAGGCGCGGAGGGATACCACCGGCCGCGGAAGCGCGTCAACCCCCGTCCGTGCCGGCCGGAGCCGGTGGGACGCTGAGGCCGTACCGCCGAGGCACCCGGGGATCCCCCCGCCCCGGACAGAGAGAGGACCTGCTCATGAACATCGCACTCGTCATCATCATCGTGGTCGCCATCGTCCTGGCGATCGTGGGAGGTCTGAACACCGCGCTGAACTGGCTGCTGTGGGTGGCCCTCATCGTCGCGGTGATCGCGCTCATCGCCTTCCTGTTCCGAGTCATCTCCGGCGGTCGCCGCTGACCCCACCCCCACGACGAGGACCCCGGCGCCCCGCGGCGCCGGGGTCCTCGTCGTTCACCGCGTTGACAGGCCGCGGAACGCGATATAACGTGTTCGAAAGATACGCGATATATCGCGATGACGCATCCACGGGCACGGGCCCGCGGCGAGGAAGGAATGGCAGACATGACACCGGAGAAGTGGCTCATCCACCCCGGAGAGACGAGGGTGATCGATCTCGACGACGTCCGGGCGGCCAAGATCGGGCTGGTCGGCGGCCAGGTCGATGTCGTCGTGCACGACGAACCCGGCATGCGGATCGAGGTGCACTCGGTGACGGTCAAGGATCTCCGGATCGAGGTCGCGGACGGCAACGTCGAGATCGACCACCCCCAGCTGCGCTGGGACAACTTCCTCGAGGTGTTCCGCAACTTCGGCAGCGGGGGCCCCGCGGCCGATGTGAGCGTCGCCGTGCCCCGCACGCTCGCGCTCACGCTGGGCGTGGTCAGCGCCGGGGCGCTCGTCTCCGGGCTCGAGGGGAAGACGCGCCTCAACACGGTCTCCGGCGACATCATCGTCGACGGGCACCGCGGCGAGCTCGCGATCAACTCGGTCTCCGGAGACGTCCAGATCCGCGACCTCGACGGCGGGCTGAACGCCAACAGCGTCTCGGGCGACATCGCGGTCACGGGCAGGATCACCGAGGCGACGGTCGACACGGTCTCGGGAGCCGTGCTGATCGACGCCCACGGCCCCGTGCACCGGATCGGGCTGAACTCCGTCTCGGGCGACGGCACGATCCGCCTCGACGCCCGGCATCCCGCCAACTACGTCGTGCGCAGCGCGAGCGGCCGCGTGCAGCTCGACGGCGAGGTGCGCAGCGGCAAGGGCGGCCCGATCACGAACTACGTCGGATCGCGCGGCGAGCTCAGCGGGGCGTTCGTCGACCTTCGCGCCAACTCCGTCTCGGGCGACCTCACGATCGTCCGCCGTACCGGGGACTCCGAGGACGAGCGATGAGCCCGGTGTTCTCGCATGGCGACCTGCGCCTCTACCTGCTGAGCCTGCTCGAAGACGGCCCCCGGCACGGATACGACCTGATGACCGCACTCACCGAACGCACCGGCGGCACCTACACGCCGAGCGCCGGCACGATCTACCCCCGCCTCGCGAAGCTCGAGGAAGAGGGCCTCGTGACCAAGACGGTCGATGGCCGCAAGACGGTCTACGCGATCACGGACGCCGGACGCGCCGAGGTCGCCGCCCGGACCGACGATCTCCAGGACATCGAAGCGGGCCTCGCCGACTCCGTGCGCCTCATCGCCGACCAGGTGCGCGGCAGTGTCACGGCCGCCATGAAGAGCCTGCGCGCCGATCTCGCCGCCGCTGCCGCCGCGGACCGGCGCGGGGACATCCCCCGCCCCGAGCCGGAGCCCGAGTCCGACGCCCGGACCCGCACCCGCGAGCAGATCCGCCGCGCCGAGACGCTGCTGGCCGAGTTCCGCGGCCAGGTGCGGGCCGACCTGCGCACGCACGCGGCCCGCGGCGGCGAGGTGGCCGCGGGCATCGTGGACGATCTCGCCGCGGCCCTGGACGCCGCGGCCCGCGAGGTGACGCGAAGGCTTCGCGGATGAGGCGGCCGCCGACGCCGTCGGCCCCGGCCGCCGTGATACCCTGAGTGCTACTCTTCCCGGTGCGATACAACCGGAATCGTGAATGCGGCGGGCCCAGGCGAACGCTCGCGACATCAGAACATGAGGGGGTCTCGCATGGGGCGTGGCCGTCAAAAGGCGAAGCACACCAAGATCGCCCGTGAACTCAAGTACGACACCTATTCGGTGAACTACGCGGCCTTGGAGCGCGAGCTCGGGCACCCGAGTGACGGCGAAGACGAGTATGTCGACAAGTGGGCAGACGAGTACGCCGACGAAGACGAGGACGAAGAGCGAGTCGACGCGCGCTGACGCGACGCTCGCCCGGGCGGACGTGGCCGGTTTCCGCCTCAGGAGGTCTGGGTGCCCTCGACCCAGTCGAGGTACTCCTGGGTCACGGTTCCGGTCACGTACCGGCCGTCGAAGCAGCTCATGTCGAGGTCCTCGACATCCGAGCCCTCCAGGATGGCCGCTTTGAGGTCCTCGACCTCCTGGTAGACCATGTAGTCGGCCCCGAGCTCGGTCGCGATCTCGGGGATCGTGCGGCCGTGAGCGACGAGCTCGTGGCGCGAGGGCATGTTGATCCCGTAGACGTGCGGGAAGCGCACGGGCGGCGCGGCGCTCGCGAAGGTCACCGAGGTGGCTCCCGCATCCCGCGCCATCTGGATGATCTCCTTGCTCGTCGTGCCGCGCACGATCGAGTCGTCGATCAGCAGCACGTTCTTGCCCTTGAACTCGCTCGACATCGCGTTCAGCTTCTGCCGCACGCTCTTCTTGCGCACCGCCTGTCCCGGCATGATGAACGTGCGTCCGACGTAGCGGTTCTTGTAGAAGCCCTCGCGGTACTCGATGCCGAGCTTGCGCGCCACCTGCATCGCCGCAGGGCGGGCCGAGTCCGGGATCGGCATGACCACGTCGATGGATCCCTGCGGGGTGTAGCGGGCGATCGTGTCCGCCAGCCGATCGCCCATGCGCAGCCGCGCCTCGTACACCGAGATGCCGTTCATGATCGAGTCGGGCCGCGCGAGGTAGACGTACTCGAACGAGCACGGGACGAGCTTCGGGTCGGAGGCGCACTGCCGCGTGTGCAGCGTGCCGTCGAGGTCGATGAACACGGCCTCGCCCGGCAGCACGTCGCGGACGACGTCGAACCCGGCGTTCTCGAGCACGAGCGACTCGGAGGCGACGATCCACTCGTACTTGCCGTTCTCGGCCTGCCGCGTGCCGAGGATGAGAGGCCGGATGCCGAAGGGGTCGCGGAAGGCGAGCAGACCGTAGCCCGCGAGCAGCGCGATCGTGGCGTACGACCCCTCCACCCGCTCGTGGACGCGGGAGACGGCCTGGAAGATCTGCTCGGGGTCGAGCTCGAGCCCGCCGATCGCGGCCTGCAGCTCGTTGGCCAGCACGTTCACGAGCAGCTCGGTGTCCGAGCTCGTGTTGAGGTGACGGCGGTCCTTGTGGAACAGCTCGTCGGTGAGCTCACGGGTGTTGGTGAGGTTGCCGTTGTGCACGAGGACGATGCCGTAGGGCGCGTTGACGTAGAACGGCTGGGCCTCCTCCTCGCTGGAGGCCGTGCCCTTCGTGGCATAGCGGCAGTGACCGAGACCGATGGTGCCCAGCAGCGACCGCATGTCGCGGGTGCGGAACGCCTCGCGCACCTGGCCGCGTGCCTTGTGGGAGTGGAACACCCCGTTGGGCTCGGCGGTCGCGATCCCCGTCGAATCCTGCCCCCGGTGCTGCAGCAGGAGCAGCCCGTCGTAGATGTCCTGGTTGACCGGACCCTGCCCGACCATGCCGACGATTCCGCACATGTGGTGTTAGTTCGCTCCGTCTCGGGGGGTGCCGGCGTAGCCGCCGACCAGGCGCACCGCGCCGCCGTCGACGCCCTTGGCACCTTCGACCCAGTCGCCGCCGGGGCGCACGCCGTCGCGCACGACACCGGCCTGCCACGCGTCGATGCCGTCGCGCGCGAGGGCGGCGATGGCCGCATCCGCCCGCTCCGGGGCGACGACCGCAAGGAATCCGATGCCGAGGTTCCACGTGGCCTCGGTGTCGGAGATCGCGAGGTCGCCCAGGTCGGCGAGCACCTGGAAGACGGCGGGCGGCGCCCACGTGGCACGGTCGAGCTCGGTCCACGCGCCGCGCGGGAGGACGCGCGCGAGATTGGCGGCGATGCCGCCGCCCGTGACGTGGCTGAGGGCGCGCAGATCGTCGCCGAGCTCGTCGGACAGGCGCAGCAGCGGCGCGGTGTACAGCCGCGTCGGCTCGAGGAGAGCCTCTCCCCAGGTCGTGCCGAAGTCGGCCGCCTGGTGGCCGTAGGAGATGCCGGCGCGCGCGACGATGTGCCGGACGAGGGAGTAGCCGTTCGAGTGGAGGCCGCTCGAGGCGAGCGCGATCACGACGTCGCCGGAGCGCACGCGCTCAGCGCCCAGCACCCGGCTCGCCTCGACGAGGCCGGTCGCAGCCCCCGCGACGTCGTAGTCGTTGATGCCGAGCAGACCGGGGTGCTCCGCGGTCTCCCCGCCCACGAGGGCGGTGCCGGTCTCGGCGCATCCGGCGGCGATGCCGCGGACGACGTCGGCGATGCGTTCCGGGAAGACCTTTCCGCACGCGATGTAGTCGGTCATGAACAGCGGCGTGGCGCCCACGACGACGATGTCGTCGACGACCATGCCCACGAGATCGATGCCGATCGTGTCGTGCTTGTCGATCGCCTGGGCGATCGCGACCTTCGTGCCGACGCCGTCGGTGCTGGTCGCGAGCAGCGGACGTTCGTAGGCCCTGAGGGCGGACACGTCGAAGAGGCCGGCGAACCCGCCGACGCCTCCGAGGACCTCCGGACCCTGGGTGCGACGCACGGCCGACTTCATCAGCTCGACAGCGAGGTCTCCGGCGGCGGTGTCGACACCGGCCTCGGAGTAGGGATCGTGGGATGGGGCGGCCACGCGAACAGCCTACCGGCGCTGCACCCGTGCCCGGTCATGCGAGCGGAGACGTCCGGGGAGCGGACCCGGGAGCGGTCCCCGGACGGCGTCCGGCCCGGCGCTCCCCGCAGGCTCCGGGCGCACGCCTACAATGGCGGCATGCACAGCGGCGGGGGCCCGGTCCGCGAGGACGCGAGCGAAGCCGTGCTCCTCGCGCTGTATCTCCGTCAGGCGCTCGGGCTCCGGTCGCCGGAGGAACTGCCGTCGCTCCGCGGCGTCGCACGGCTGGAGCCGCAGCGCACCGACGACGAGCAGGCGCTCCTCGAACGTCAGTGGCGCGAGTACTGGGCCATGACGGTCGAACCGCAGGCTCACCCCTCTCCGGTCCCCCTCGCCCTCGTCGACGGCTTCGACACGCTCGTGGCACTGCCCGCCGACGGCGCACGGCAGCTGCGCGAGGCGATCCGGCCATTGGCCGCGGAGGCCGTGAGGTATGCGCAGGACGCGCACGCCGCGTACCTCGCCCGCGCGGCCGACGCGCCGGCGAGCCGCTCCTACGCGGGCGCGATCGCACAGCATGAACGTCAGGCGGGCCGCCCCGCGCATCCGTTCGAGCTGACCGTGCAGGTGCTTCCGCTCGCGCAGCGGGGACTCTGGTGGATCGGCTCGCTCACGGTCGCGGTGACGGACGGGCTTCGGGAGGACGTCGCCGCCTTCGACACCGCGATCCGCCCGATCATCGCGGAGCTGGCTTAGTCCTCTTCGACCCGGACCCGTTCGCGATCGACGCGCACCTCGCGGGTGCGGCGGCCGACGGTACGGTCGAGCACGAGCGCGACGAGCGCGCCGAACCCGAGGCCGACCGCCACACCGGCCAGGGCGAGGAACCCGAAGACCTGCATGGCGGAGTACTGAACCCCGATCTCGCTGGGCTGATCCGTGCCATGGAAGGCGAGGGTGAGGATGCCGGCGACCGCGACGCCGAGCAGGGCGCCGAGCACGAGGAAGAGGCCGAACCGGGGCACACGACGCACACGCACCGTCTCGAGGTGGTCCTCGACGGTGACGCGGGGTTCGCTCGGCTGCTCAGCCATCCCCCCATCCTCTCACCCCACCGCCCCTCGCCCCACCTCCCAAGACCGCGAGACCAGTCCGCCGCGCCGAGACCGGTGGTTTTCCCACCGGTCTCGGCGCGCGGAACTGGTCTCGCGGTCAGGCGCGGTCAGGCGCGGTCAGGCGCGGTCAGGCGCGGGCGCGACGGCGGACGGCGAGCGTGCCGACGCCGAGCACGAGCATCGCGAGGCCGATCCACGCCAGGTCGATCGGCGCGTCGCCGCCCGTGGCGGCCAGCGCACCGTTCGTCGTGCCGTCGCACGACACCTGGACGCCCAGCGGGAAGGCGAACGACACCGGGTCGAGCGCCGTGCCCGCAGGGTAGAAGGCGTTGCCGTTGTAGCTGAACAGCTGCGATCCCGCGCTGGTGAGCGACGCCGAGGCGTCCGACCACGAGATGCGGTCCGCCGACACGGATGCCGCCGGCAGCGACAGCGAGGCGATCGCGATGGTGCCCGCCGAGGTCGTGGCGTACAGGGTCGCCGAGGTCGTGCTGTCGACCTGCACCCGCAGCTGCGAGAGCGAGACGTCCAGCACGCCGGAGTGACCCGTGTAGCGCACGGTGCCCGAGTAGGTCACGCTGCCGCGGTTGTCGGCCGTGTTGTAGGCGCCCGAGCCGGTGCCCCACGAGCCCGAGATCGAGCCCTTGGCGATCGGTCCGTTGATGTAGCTGACGAACGACTGCTTCATGCCCCACTCGATCGTGGCACCGGACACCGACTGCGCGACACAGACCTTCTCGACGACCGGCACGGGTGCCGCGGTCACGGTGACGGGTGCGCTGAGGCTGACCCCGGGCGCGGTGACGACGATCGTGTGACTCGTCCCCTGCAGGTTCGTGGGGATGATGCCGGTGACGGAGAAGGCCCCCGTCCCGCCGATCAGCGCCGTGCCGAGCGTCACGGGGTCGGAGTGGATCTCGACGGTCGCGAGCGCGCCGGCCGGGAATCCGATCCCGCTGACGGTCACGGTGTCGCCGGCCTGCAGCGTGGTCGAGCTGACCGTGATCTTGGGCTCCGTGAAGGAGAGCGCCACGGACTTCTCGTTGACGGCCTGCACCACTCCGCCGGCACCCGTGGTGAACACGGAGAGCGTTCCCCCCTCGAGCTTCTTCGCGTCCAGCGTCGCCTTGTCGATCGTCACGGTCCACGTGAAGGACGCGGTCCCATCACCGTTGTCGGTCCACTTCACATACGGCGACGCGGTCTCCACACCCTGCACCCACGCCGAGTACGCGTTCGTACGGGCCGACGACGCCGCCCCCTCGGACGGACGCCACGTCGGTGCGAGCCACCCGATCTGCGCATAGAAACCCGCAGCCCTCCCCGCCGTCGGACCATACAGACCCTTCGCACTCGTGTCATACCCCACACCCGTCACCGTGATCGTGCTCGATGCGGGGTCGAGTCCGGCCGTCTGCGAGACGGTCAGGGTCGGCGTGGGCGTGACGGGCCCGGCGGTCGTGGCCGTCACGGTGAAGGGCAACTCCTCCGACGCCGACGCGGCGAAGAGCGCGGCATCGGCGGGCGTGAAGACGGCGCGCAGGCTCAGCGAGCCGACCGGCAGCGTCGAGATCGTGCGGGCGGCGCTGCCGTCCGCGACGGCGGCCGTGCCGAGCGAGGCCGTCCCCGCGAAGAACTCGACCGATCCGGCGGCATCCGCCGGCGACACCGTCGCGGTGAGCGTGACGTCCGCGCCCTCAGCGGCCGTCGTGGCCGGATCGACGCCGAGCGAGGTCTGCGTCGCGGTCGCCGGGGCGGCCGCGTAGACGATCGGCGTCGTGGTGGTGTTGGTCGTGTTCGCGATGCCGTGGGCGCCGCGCGTGACGATCGAGTACCCCGCACCGGAGTACGCCGGGACGGGGACGGAGAGCGAGAAGTCGCCCGCTGCCGACATCGGCGCCGTGTCGCCCTGCGGGGTGCTGGCCGCGACGTTGGTGTCGTCGACCCAGACCGTGTAGGTGTCGGTCGACGTGCCGTCCGCATGCACGCTGAGATAGATGCCGAACCCCGACGCGTCGAAGCCCGATCCGGTCACCGTGACGTTGCCCCCGGAGCGGGGCGCCTGCGTCGCGGTGACGGTGGCGACGGATGCCGCCGCGGCAGGCAGCGCGACGCCGACGACGGCGGCAGCGGCGACCAGCGCGGCCGTCACGATGCTCGCGAGCGTGCGCCGGAGCGCGCTCTTTCTGGATATGTGCACGGGTGTACTCCTCGGGAGGCGCCGAACGGCGGAACGTGTGCCCAGCAAAGGTGGGTCTTACTTAGGTTAGGCTAACCATTCCTATCCATATGAATCGGCTACCCGATCGTTATGAAACGCCGACGCGACCCTCATCGCCACGGCGGGGGAGGACGATCGGCCGGCCCGTGTCCGGGTCGGGCATCACGCGGACCGGCGTCCCGTAGACGTGCGCGATGCGCGGCTCCGTGAGCACATCGGCGGGTGTGCCGAACGCGACGATCCGGCCGTCGTGCACCATCGCGACCTCGTCGGCGTACGCGGCGGCGAGCGACAGGTCGTGCAGCACGACGACGATCGCGCGACCCTCGGAGGCCAGCTCGCGGGCGATGCGCAGCACGTCCTCCTGATGCCGGAGGTCGAGCGCGGCGGTGGGCTCGTCGAGCAGCACGACGGGGGTGTCCTGCGCGAGCACCCGGGCGAGCGACGCCCTCGCGCGCTCCCCGCCGGAGAGCGAGGAGAACGCGCGATCCGCGAGATGCGCCACGTCCGTCCGCGCCAGGGCGGCGGCGATCGCCGCCTCGTCGGCGCCGAGAGACCCGCCGCGGACGCCCACCCAGGGCGCCCGCCCCATCTCGACGACCTCCGCCGTCGAGAACGAGAACGCCACCTGGTTGAACTGCAGCAGCACGGCACGCCGGCGGGAGAGCTCGCGGGCGCTGTGCGAGGCGATCGGCCGGCCGTCCAGCAGTGCGGCGCCGGAGGTCGGCCGGAGGTCCCCGCTCAGAACTCCGAGCAGGCTCGACTTGCCGGCGCCGTTGGGGCCGACGAGCGCGAGGACCCGGCCGTACCGGACGGCGAGCTCGACGTCCGCCAGGATCGTGACCGCCTCGATGCGGTACCCGACGCCGGCGAGCGCGTAGGCGACATCCGTGTTCACGCCCAGCCTCCCGCCTTGCGTCGACTGCGTCGGATGAGCCAGTAGAAGAACGGGCCGCCGATGAGCGAGGTCAGCACCCCGATCGGCAGGTCGGCGGAGGGGACGAGCGTGCGCGCCAGCAGATCCGCGTAGACGAGCAGCATGCCGCCGCCGAGCAGCGAGATCAGGATGAGCGACCGGTTCGCAGGGCCCAGCAGCATGCGCACGAGGTGCGGCACGACGAGCCCGACGAACGCGATGATGCCCACGAAGGCGACCGCGACGCCCGTCATGAGCGCGACGAGCACGATCGACACGACGCGCAGTCGCTCCACGCGCACGCCCAGATGGGATGCCGTGCGCTCACCGAGTGCGAGGAGGTCGTACTGGCGCGCGAGAACGATGGCGCCGGTCACCGCGGCGGCGCCGACGACCACCACGATCAGCACCTCCGGCCATCGGGAGCCGTTCATCGAACCGAGCTGCCAGAACACGATCTGCTCGCGCGTGGCCGTGTTGCCGGCGAACATCAACAGCGCGAGGCCCGCCCCGCCGAAGGCATTGACGGCGATGCCGGTGAGGATGAGGGTGACCGACTCCGTGCGTCCCTGTGCGCGCGCCGTGGAGTAGACGACGAGCGTCGCCGCGAGGCCTCCGGCGAAGGCGAGCACGGCCGGAGTCCACGACCCGAACGTGGAGAGCCCCAGCACGATCGCCAGCGCGGCACCCAGCGCCGCGCCCGAGGAGACCCCCACGACGCCCGGCTCGGCCAGGGGGTTGCCGAAGATCGCCTGCATGACGGCCCCCGCGACCGCGAGCAGCGCCCCCACCAGCAGCGACATCACGATGCGCGGGAAGCGGATCTGCCACAGCGTCTGCTCGATGAGCGGATCCGTCGGCGCCCAGCCATTGGGGATGCCGACCGCCCGCAGCACGGAGCCGACCACCTCGGCCGGTCCGATCGGAAGCTGGCCCAGCCCGGCCGAGAGCACGACACCGATCAGCAGCGCCGCCGCCGTGACGACGACCACGGTCGTCCGGCGGACCGCAGACGACCCTCGTGCGGCGACGCTCACGATCCCGCCGCGGCAGGGGCATAGATCGCCCGGGCCAGCGCGTCCAGGACGGCCGCGGAACGCGGACCGAAGGAGAGGATCTGCCCGTCCGCCATGTCGACGAAGCGACGGTTCTGCCCCGCGGTCGTGAGGGCGATCGCAGGCTTGTCCTGAAGCAGGCCGTCGACGCCTCCGACGGAGGCCAGCCCGTCCGTCATCACGAGGATGAGGTCGGGATCGGCGGCGACCATGGCCTCGTCGGTCATCGGCTTCATGCCGCCCCAGCCGAGCTGGCCGGCCACGTCGACGCCGCCGAGCGCGGTGATCAGCCGGTCGGCCCCCGATTCCTCCCCGAAGAGGTAGTAGACGCCCGCGGAGCCGCGCAGGTACAGGAAGATCATGCGCAGCTTGCGGTCCTCCGCGGTCGGCGCGATGCGCGCGATCTCGGCGGTCGTGGCGGCGACCTGCGCCGCCGTCTGAGCGGCGAGCGCCTCGCCCGCCGCTGGCGCGCCGAAGACCGCGGCGACGTCGCGGGCGAGCTGCTCGGCGCCCTCGAACGAGGACTCGTTGCGGACGGCGACGACGGTGATGCCGACATCCCGCAACTGCTCGACCACGTCGCGCGGTCCGATGCTGCCGTCGGTCAGCACGAGGGTGGGCCGCAGCGCGATGACCGCCTCGGCGTTGATCGTGTGCCCGCTGCCGGTGACGACGGGAAGGTCCACGGCGCCCGGGAAGGTGGTGGAGATGTCGCGGCCCACGAGCGTGTCCCCGAAGCCGAGGCCCCAGACCGTCGCCGCGAGTGAGCCCGACAGGCTCAGCGCCACGACGCGCGACGTGTCGGCGACGGTCACGGGGCGGTCGCCGCCCTGGTCGTGCGAGACCACCTGCGCCGGCAGGCTCTGCGTGCGATCGGCGTCGACGACCTCGACCGCGGCGTTCGAGATGACCGCCGTCGAGGGCCCCTGGTAGGCCTTCGGGTCGGAAAGGACCTGGAGCTCGGACAACGGGGTCGCGTCGACGGGCGCGGCGGTCTGGCCGGCGGGGGTCGCCGCGGTGCAGCCGACGAGGGTCGCCGCCACGACCAGCGCCGCGATGCCCGCGAGCAGCCGCCCCTTCACGACCGGGCTCCGTCGTCACGCGAGTCCGCGGCAGCGACACGGCGCCGAGCCCGCACGACCAGCACCGCGACCAGCCCGCCGCCGAGGAGCGCGGCGACGAGGACGGGAGCGAGCCAGGCCCACAGCGTGGCGACCGGGTCGACCTGCATGTCGTCGGCCACGGCGAGCGCGGTGACGGTCGGCTCCGGCGTCGCCGCCACGGATGCGGACGCCGGCGCAGCGCACGTGAGCCCGATCGTGACCGTCAGCGGGTCGAACGCCGTGCCGGTCTCGTAGTTGGGGAACGCGGCGAAGCCCTGCTCGGTGATCGCGGTCGGGACGGATGTCGCGGACACGCCGGTCTCGGCGATGCTCGGGGGCGAGGCGGCGAGGTCGAGCGTGACGAACGGCACCTGCGCCGAGGTGTGGACGTTGCTCGCGTTGCCGGCGAGCGCGTCGTCCATCGTGACGCCGCTGACGTCGAGGAGCAGCTGGGCCGTTCCGTCGCCGGGGAAGACGAGGGTCGGCTGCGCGATCGTCGTGTCCAGCAGGCCGTTGTGCCCGGTGAAGCGGATCGAGCCGTCGAAGTGGACGGTGCCGGTGCCGGTCGCCGGATCGAAGGTCCCGCCGGCTGCCGGCCAGCCGAAGTCGGGCGTCGTGTAGGTGGCGGGCGCGGTCGGCGTCCATGAGCCGTTCGCGATCGTGCCCGAGATGTAGGAGCGGAACGACTCCTTGAAGCCCCAGCTGAGCTGGCCGCCGTCGACCGTGCAGGACGCGGGCTCGGCCGCCGTCACCGGCGCCGCGACGGCCGGCGCCACGGCGAGACCGGGCGCGAGGAGACCCGCCACGAGCGCCGCGGCGAGGAGGAGGAGAGGACGTCGGCGCATGCGCGACTTCCGATCTGCGAGAGGGACTCGGGAAGGATAGGCAAGCCTAACCTTCTATCGACTTTACCCGAGGCGCAGGGAACGACCCATACCGGGTCAGTAACGAAGCGGCAGGAGGGCGGCGAGGTCGGCGCGCGTGCCGGAGGCGTGGATACGGCCGGTGGCCGCGGCATCCCCCCACGACTCCGCACCGGTCGCGAGCGCGATCCAGGTCTCGGGGTCCAGCTCGACGACGTTCGGCGGCGTGCCGCGGGTGTGCCGCGGTCCCTCGATGACCTGCACGGCCCCGAAGGGCGGCACCCTCACCTCGACCGTGTGTCCGGGCGCCTTCTCGGCCAGCAGCTGCAGCAGGTAGCGCACGGCGGTGGCACGATCCGCGCGGGCCGGGAGTCCACCGGCGTCCCTCCGCTCCGCCAGCGCCGCGAGGGCGCCGCGTCCGTCCTCGGTCGAGATCCCACGCGCCATGGCCTCCACGGTACGCGCGGATAGGCTGGCGGGGTGAGAATCCTGGTCCTCGGCTCGGGCGCGCGCGAGCACGCCATCATCCTCGCCCTCCGCGACGAAGCGGCGCACCACGAGGTGTTCGCCGCACCCGGCAACGCCGGCATCGGGCGCGACGCGACGCTGCTCGAGATCGACCCCGACGATCCGGTCGCGGTCGCCGACTACGCCATCTCCGGCTCGATCGACCTCGTGATCATCGGGCCGGAGGCGCCGCTCGTGGCCGGCGTCGCCGATGCGCTCCGCGAGCGCGCCATCCCAGTGTTCGGACCGGGCAAGGCGGCCGCGCAGCTCGAGGGCTCCAAGGCGTTCGCGAAGCGCGTCATGGACGCGGCGGGCGTGCCGACCGGGCGGGCGGTGCACGCGCACAGCCGAGCCGAGGTCGAGGCGGCCCTCGACGAGCTCGGGGCGCCGCACGTCGTGAAGGCCGACGGCCTCGCCGCGGGCAAGGGCGTGATCGTCACGACCGACCGTGACGCCGCCCTCGCGCACGCCGAGACGTACCTGCCGACCGGGCCCGTGCTCGTTGAGGAGTTCCTCGCCGGCCCCGAGGTGTCGCTGTTCTTCCTCAGCGACGGCGACACCGTGCGCCCCCTGAGCCCGGCGCAGGACTACAAGCGGCTCGGCGACGGGGACGCCGGTCCCAACACCGGCGGCATGGGCGCGTACTCGCCGCTGCCGTGGCTCGACGAGCGGTTCGGCAGCGAGACGGCGTTCGTGGACCTCGTCACGCGCGAGGTCGCGGAGCCGGTCATCCGACAGCTGGATGCCGAGGGCACCCCCTTCATCGGATTGCTCTACGCCGGGCTCATCGTGACCGAGCAGGGCGTCAAGGTCATCGAGTTCAACGCCCGTTTCGGCGACCCCGAGACCCAGGTCGTGCTGCCGCGGCTCGTCGACCCCCTCTCGGAGCTGCTGCTGGCCGCGGCCACCGGCACCCTCGAGGATGCGCCGCGTCCGAGGTTCGCCGACACCGTCGCCGTCACGGTCGTGCTGGCCAGCGAGGGCTACCCGCAGGCCCCCATCGCGGGACGCCCCCTCGGAGGGCTGGACGCGGCTGCGGCGGTCGAGGGCGTGCACCTGGCGCACGCCGCCACGGCGGAGCGCGACGGCGCGATCGAGGCGACCGGGGGCCGGGTGCTCAACGTCGTCGCACGGGGCTCGAGCTTCCGCGAGGCGCGCGAGCGGGCGTACCGGGCGGTGGGGGAGATCACGCTCGAGGGCGGGCAGCACCGCACGGACATCGCGGACCGGGTCGTGTGATCCGCCCCGAGCGGATGCGTCTGCGCCGAGGGGCACACCCCGGCGTCGCGGACACGCCCCTTCGGGACAGTGACGACGGGTGAGCGACTCCCTCGACCCGGGAACCCGCCGGATGCTGTGGCGCTTCGCGCCCATGATCTACGGACCGACGCTGCTGTTCGGCCTCGGCGAAGGAGCACTTCTGCCGCTTCTGCCGGTCATCGCCGCCGGCCTCGGCGCCGATGTGTCGGAGGCCGCGCTCGTCGCCTCCGTCATCGTCGTCGCGCGGCTGATCGGCAACCTGCCCGCCGGGTGGGCGGTGGCCCGCATCGGCGAGCGCTGGACGATGGGCGCCGCAGGCCTTCTCGCGCTCATCGGCGTGGGCGCGACGATCTTCGCCTCCTCGATCGCGATGCTGTGCGCCGCCGTGTTCGTGGTCGGGCTGTGCTCATCGGCCTTCGGGCTGGCCCGCCACGCGTTCATGACGATGCGCGTGCCGCTCGGATACCGCGCCCGGGCGCTGTCGATGCTCGGCGGCGCCTACCGCCTCGGCATGTTCACCGGCCCCTTCGCGGCCGCCGGCCTGCTCGCGCTCTTCGCGTCGCCGCTGGCTGCGGCCTGGTTCTTCGCCGCGTGCCTGGCCGTCCTCGTGCTGCTCGTCGCGTTCGGCACGGACCCGGAGGAGCAGATCGCGGCCGAAGGGCTCACGCCGGTGCCCACCGGCCCGCGGATCGCGGACGACCTGGCCGATGACTCCGGCGAGTCGACCACCGGCTCGATCCCCGCGGCCGAACGCGTGGGCGTCTTCCGTTCGCTGTGGCGCCACCGCGCCGTGCTGGCGCGGCTCGGCCTCGCGGCGGCATCCCTCTCCGGAATCCGTCAGGCCCGCATCTACCTGCTGCCGCTGTGGGGCGTCTCGCTCGGGCTGGACGCCCAGACCATCGCGCTGGTCATCGGGCTCACCGGCGCGCTCGAGTTCACGCTGTTCTACGCATCCGGTCAGATCATGGATCGCTGGGGTCGCCTCTGGGCGTCGCTGCCGTCGATGCTGCTCATGAGCGCCGCCTTCCTGGGTCTGGCGTTCACGCACGACCTCGACGCCCGCTTCGGCTGGTTCGTCGCGGCGGCGACCGTCATCGGGATCGGCAACGGCCTGTCCAGCGGCATCCTCATGACGCTCGGCGCGGACCTCGCCCCGCCCGCCGATCCGGCGCCGTTCCTCGGCTCGTGGCGCACGCTGACGGATGCGGGTGGCGCAGCCGCACCCCTGCTGGTCGCGGGGGCGACCGCCCTCTGGAGTCTGCCGGCCGCGACGGCCGTCATCGGCATCCTCGGGTTGTTCGGCGCCTTGGGGTTCTGGCGCTACGTGCCGCGATACGTGCCCCGCCCGCCGCGGCGCTGAGCCGGTCTCAGCCGCGTCGGCGACCCGCGCTCAGGCTCAGGCTCGATCCGACGGGCCGGACGCGCCGTCGGCATCGGCATCGCCGGTCTCGCCCGCGCCGCGAGGGGTCCCCGCGTCATCCGGCGGGAGCAGCAGGGGGCGATCGATCGTCCGCGTCACGTCGGCGGGATCGACGACGAGCACGAGGAGGGCGATCACGAGCAGCGTCACGATGAACGTGATGCCCGCGACCACGAGCGCGAGCACGAGGGCTCGCTGGATCTCATCGGCGGGGTGGGCTTGGAAGAAGCCCATCGAGACGAGCGTGACGACACCGGCGAACAGCGCCGCCACGAAGGCGAGACCGAGCAGCTGGATCGGGCGCATGAGCGCGCGCCGGGTGGGTTCTGGGGTCATGCGTGGCCGTCCTCGATCGGCGCCGGGTCCCGACGCGGCGAGAACCCGGCGATCGCCAGGTAGACCGCGACGATCGCCGCGTATCCACCGAACAGACCGACCGCGATCGTGATGCCGGTGAGGGTGAAGCTCTGGTGGGCGTCCTCGATGTAGTACTCGAGCGCATATTGGGGCGAGACGAGCAGCGTGCCGAGAGCGAGCAGCACCCCGAACACACCGACAGTGAGTCCGTCGCGGGCGACGCCGCGGGCGACGGAGTGCACGGGGGCGCGCCGGAACGCCCGGAAGCCCGCGATGCCCTCGAAGAGCCCCGTGACGAGTGCCCACACGATCACGAGCACGAAGAACATCACGGTGGAGCGCAGCGGAGGCAGGCCGCCGATCATGCCGGCGGCGGCGGAGAGCACGCCGAGCAGGACGGGCAGTGCCCGGCTGCCGGCGGGATAGACCAGCCAGGCGGCGAGCAGCAGCACGAGCCCGCTCGCGATCGCGAACCCGCTGAACACCGACAGGCCCACCGCGGCCGAGTGATCCGACGAGAACGTCACCATGACGGCTGCGATAGCCGCGAAGAAGGCGCGCGCGAGCTGCACATGGCGCACCTCGAAGGCGCGGGCGGCGGGAGCAGCGGACACAGCGGTTTCCTGAGTGACGGGAAGGATGCCCCCAGTCTAGGTCGTGCGCGCCTGCGCACGCGCTGCACACGACTCCCTCCTGATACCCCTCGGGGGTATGATGTCGCCATGGCTGAACAACGGATCGAGCTCGGACGACCGGATGTCGCGGTCTCCGCGGGCTGCGCATGTCACGGCTCCCACGGAGCCGTGACGACCTCTCCCGCGGTGGACGCGGCGACTGTCGTGACCGACCTTCCGGTCGACGGAATGACCTGCGACCACTGCATCCGTGCGGTGACGACCGAGCTGCGCGCGCTGCCGGGCGTCGACGCGGTCGAGGTCGAGCTCGTCGCCGGCGGGACATCGCGCGTGCGGGTGCACAGCGAGCGACCGCTGGATGCGGCTGCCGTGGCGGGGGCGATCGACGAGGCCGGATACACTCTCCACGCCTGAGGCACCCCGGCGCCCGGCGCCCACACCGCATCAGGCCATGTCGCGAGATCAGGCAGGTTGCCGCGGCTTTCGGCCTGCCTGCGCCACGTGGCCTGATCCGACGACGATCAGCCATCCGGTGACGAGTGTCCATCCGAGACGATCGGCCGATGCCGAGACTCGCGACGGCGGCGCATCCCCATCCGACGCGGCGCCCGCGTACGATCGCAGCGTGGACTTCGCTGGGCTGCACCCGGATGCCGTCGCCTTCTACGCCGAGCTCGCCGGCGACAACTCGAAGCGGTGGTGGGCGGCGAACCGGGACCGGTACGACGAGCACGTGCGCGGTCCGTTCGAGGCGCTCGGCGCGGCGCTCGAGCCCGAGTTCGGGCCGGTCAAGATCTTCCGCCCCTATCGCGATGTGCGGTTCAGCGCCGACAAGACACCGTACAAGCTGCACATCGGCATGGTGACTCGGGCACCGATCGCGCACTACGTGCAGTTCTCGGACGAGGGGCTGCTCACGGGCGGCGGGGTGTACCAGGTTCCGACGCCAGCGCTCGCGCGTTTCCGCCAGATCGCGGACGATGCACGCACCTGGGGCGACCTGGAGGCCACGCTCGACGAGCTGCGCGAGCTCGGCTTCGAGCCCATGCGCGACGACGAGCTGAAGACGGCGCCGCGCGGCTTCACCGCCGCTCATCCCCGCATCCATCTCCTGCGGCTCAAGCGGCTCGCCGTGGGCCGGAGCGAGGAGGCGGCGGATTGGATGTGGCAGCCGGACGCGGCAGAGGCGATCGCGCAGCGGTGGCGCGCGGTGTCGCTCTGGTGCGAATGGCTGCAGGAGAACCTCGAGGAGGAGCTCGCCGAGGCCGCCTCACCGGTGAGGCGCGGGCGAGGCGGCTGAGGGCGAGAGGAGACCGTCATGGGCGAGGACGTCGTGCGCGGGGCGAGGGTGCTCATCACGGGCGGCGCGCGCGGGATGGGCGAGCTGTACGCACGGCGAGCGGTCGCGGGGGGCGCGCGCTCGGTCGCCCTGTGGGACATCGACGCGCCGGCGGTCGTAGCCCTCGCCCGGGACCTGTCGGCGTCGGGCGTGGATGTGCGCGGCTACCGGGTCGACGTGTCGCAGCGGGACGACATCGGCGCGGCCGCGCAGACGCTGCGCGCCGAGCTGGGGGTCCCCGACATCCTCGTCAACAATGCGGGCGTCGTCCGCGGTGCGCCCTTCTGGGAGCACGACCCGGAGCGCGACATCGAGGCGACGATCCGGATCAACACGCTCGCCGCGATGTGGCTGACCCGCGAGTTCCTCCCGGAGCTGATCGCGGACCGCGACCGCGCCAAGCGCATCCTGAACATCGCCTCGGCCGCAGGGACGCTCGCGAACCCGAACATGAGCGTGTACGCGGCGTCGAAGTGGGCCATGATCGGCTGGAGCGAGTCTCTCCGACTCGAGCTGGCGCGCGCAGGCCACCGGCACATCTCCGTCACGACGTTCTGCCCGAGCTACGTGTCGACCGGCATGTTCGCGGGCGCGCGAGGCCCGCTGCTGACGCCGATCCTGACCCCGAGGCAGGCGACGCATGCAGCCTGGCGCGGGATGCTGCGCGGCACGCCGCTCGTCCTGCGTCCGTGGACGGTGAAGCTGGCGATGGCGCTGCGGGGAGCACTGCCGACCCGTGCGTGGGATGCGGTGGCCGGCCGGGTCTTCCACGTCTACTCCTCGATGGACCACTTCACGGGTCGCGCGCACTGACCCCGCACGCAAGGGGCTGCACGCCGGACCCGATGGGTCGTACTGTGGGCGCACAGGTGAGCGGAGAGGGAGACCGTGTTCGGTGAGAGACGGCGCGAGCAGCGCGAAGAAGAGGCAGCGGTCGCCGAGTCGGAGGCGCAGGCTGCCGCGGCTGTCGAGGCGAGCGAGGCGGACGACTCGTCGGTCGACCCCGACGAGGAGCTCGAAGCCGACGAGGAGCCGCTCCCGCGGGAGCGGTGACCGGGGATGACACAGGATGCGGCGCGTGCGCCGAGCGAGGCTGACTGGGCGGCTATCGGCGCGGCGCCGTTCGTGCTGCTCGGCACCTACCGCAAGACCGGTGAGCTCGTGTCGGTGCCGGTCTGGATCGCGCCCGACGGCGACGCGCTCGTCGTGACCTCGGAGCGCGAGACCGGGAAGGTCAAGCGTCTGCGACGCGACCCACGGGTGCTGCTGCAGCCGTGCGGGCGGGCCGGGAAGCCCGCACCGGAGGGCCCTGTCGTGATGGCGACCGGCCGGATCCTCGGCGCCGCCGACGAGCATCCGGCGGCGGGCCGCGCGTTGCGGGCGAAGTACGGCTGGCAGTACGGAGCGATCCTCGGTGTGGAGCGGTTCGTGCGTCGCGTGCAGCGGCGCGCCGGCGATCGCGTCATCCTGCGGATCGAGCGGCTCTCCGCCGAAGAGCCGCCGGAGCGATGATGC
The DNA here is from genome assembly GCF_030818905.1 of Microbacterium sp. SORGH_AS_0888. NCBI lineage: Bacteria > Bacillati > Actinomycetota > Actinomycetes > Micrococcales > Microbacteriaceae > Microbacterium > Microbacterium sp. SORGH_AS_0888. Next base: position 2,316,073 of record NZ_JAUTAZ010000001.1, on the reverse strand, counting down.
CGTGCAGCGGGATGCTGCCGAGCACCGTGAACACCATGACCTCGAGCGAGGCGAACGCCTCGTCGCCGCGATGCCCCAGCGTTCGAGACGGTGAGCGACCACGGACCACAGCGCGACGACCGATAGGCCCGTCAGGAGGATGAGCGGCACGGGGGTGACTTCTTCTCTCGGTGCGTGTCTGTCACCGGCGCACCGCCTCAGAAGGGCGGAGGTCCATCCCGGCCGGTGGCGGTACGGCTCGCCCCGGGCGGCGCTTCTTGATCGTCGGGGATGAAGGTGACGGGGGGTGCGGGGACATCGGTGTACACGCGTCCGGAGGGGGAGGTCCAGTGCAGGGTCCCACCCTCGTGCTGGGTGACGTGCCAGGGGGTGAACTGTTTCATGGAGTGGTGGCGCTGGCACAGGTGGGCGAGGTTGCCCCGGTGCGTCTTCCCCCCTTTGGCCCAGTCCCGGGTGTGGTCGAGTTCGCAGCGGATCGCGGCAAGGCGGCACCCGGGGAACCGGCAGTGCTGGTCTCTGGCGCGCAGGAACCTGTCCAAAGACGCGGGGCGTTGGTACGTGTCGACCTCCACCACCGACCCCGTCACCGGGTGGGTGAGCAACCGCTCCAACGGGTGCGCGGTCGTGCCGAGCAGTCTCCGTGCCGTGACCGGGTCGATCGGTGCATGGCCGGTCAGATCCGCCGGGCCGTCGTCGGTGGCAAGGGCGGTGAGCGCAGGGACTGTGACCTGCACTCTCGCGCGGATCGCGCCCAGCACGCCCGGTCCGTCTCCTTCGCGGGTGGGATCCGCGTACGGGTCACCGGTCAAGAGCATGTCGGTGAGGATGTCCGCCCGGATCTGATCCATCCCCCGCTCGTCCGACGCGACCACATCCGTCGGGACCAGGCTCTCGTAGAACCCGTTCGGAGAACCGTCGCCCGCACCCCCTCCGCTCGCCTCGCCTCCATGCTGGCCCGCACGCTCATCCGAGCGCTGGGCTCTGCGGGCCCGGGCCCGGGTGCGGGCGTCGTCGACCGCCCGACCCTGCGCCGTCAACCGGTCGTACACCGCATGCGCCAACAACGACGGGAGCGTCGCGATGAGCTCCGCCATCCCCTCCCCCACATCCGCCACCCGCACACACCGGGTCTCACGAGCCTGCGCGTGACGTTCCGCGAAGGACCGCGGATGCAACCGCTCCGCCACCACCGCCAACCGCCCCCGGGCACGATTGGGCGTCTCCGCCTCGCACACCCCCACCGCAGCCTCCGCGAACACGAGCCGTGCCGCCGCAGGCAGGGGAGCACCCAGCTCGGTGATCACCGCCACGTGCCCCCGGGTGATCCTGCCCGCTTCCCACGCCGCCACCACATCCGGGTACGACGCCACCAGATCCCCCGCCTCCACGACCTGACGCTGCGCCCACCGATCCGTCACCCGCAACACCCCCGCGACCTCCGCCGCCACACCTCGAAGCGCGATGTCCTGCGCCACGACGGCGACCGGCTCGCCCGCGGTCAGGCGATCGACGAGATCCCCCGCACGCGCCAGCGCCCGCGCACGCGCCGCCTCACCCGCACAGATCACCGCCTGCGCCGACTCCAACTCACGCACGAGCGACGCCAGCTCCGCCCACTGCCCGTCGGTGAAACCGACTCCTGCGCTCCGCGCCATCGCGCGTGCCCCTTCCCTCTGCGTCACCACACCCCGACGGCGCGAGGAACGCGCTCGCCGCCCCGATCCGCCGCGGGCACTCGACGAACCGGAAGGAGGAGCCGGAAACCACCGTCCCCGACCTGCACCCACACTCCCACCAACCACCGACATCGAACCGAGACCCCCGTCCCGGGAGGAGAGCCGGCAGCGCTCCGAGGCCTCACCCGAAGAACGTCTCCGCCACCACCGCCACGGCGAAGAGCAGCAGGACCACCCCGCACGCGAGCTCGACGACGGCGTTCGCCGCCGGACGCGTGAGGAAGCGCCGCATCCGGTCGGCGAACAGCGCGACCGCGGACAGGTAGACGAGTCCGAGGACGCCGTGGATCGCGCCCAGCGCGGCGCCGAGCCAGACGGTCACGGCGCCGGGGCTGAACAGTCCCGGCATGACCGCGAGGTAGAACACCCCGATCTTCGGGTTGAGGAGGTTCGTCAGGAGCCCGGTGAGAAAGGCGCCGCGCGCAGTGGGCGCGGCGCCGGTGATCGTCGGTGACGGCGTGGGGTCCGCCCGTGCACGCCAGGCCCGCCGCGCCGCGCGCAGGCCTCCCATCGCGAGATAGGCGAGGTACCCCGCCCCGGCCAGCGCGACGACGGCATACACGACGGGCAAGCGCGAGAGCACGAGGGCGACGCCGAGGCCGGCCAGCGCGCCCCAGACCACGGGACCGCACACGACCCCGAGAGCCGTGACGAGGGCCGTCCGGGCGCCGGCTCGCAGACTCGTGCGCAGCACCAGGATCGTGTCCGCACCGGGCATCGCGACCACCGCCGCCGCGAGAGCGAGGAACCCGAGCAGGGATGCCGTCACACCGCCACTATGGCGCATCCCGGGGGTCAGCGGTCTGGGTCACGCGCGTTCGACGCTGCCAGACTGTGTGCATGCTCGCCGCACCGCACACCGACCGGGGTCCCGGGATCATCACGCGCTGCTCGGCCGGCGACTGGGAGGAACGACGGCCCGCGCGCCGCTTCGACGAGGCGGGCTCGGACGCGGCCTTCGCGCTCCACCGCACGCACGCCCACCCCGATGTCGAGGTGACAGCGGTTCGCACGCGCCGCTATGCCCTCACACTCGCCCTGACGATCATCAACATCGCCGCGATCGTGATCGGCGGCGGGGCGCTCGCACTGCTGCGCAACGGGGCGGACACCGACCTGTACTGGCTCGTGATCGTGTTCCCCACCGTGGCAGCCCTCGTGACCATCCCCGTGATCTGGGTCGCCGTGCTCATCGTCGCAATCGTCATCTCCGTCGTCTACGCGTCGCTGCAGGCCGTCGACACCGCGTGGTGGCCCCGCTTCTATCAAGCGCTGGCGTGGTGCGGAGTCGGGTCCCTCGCTCTCGGATGGGCCATAGCGGCGGGCTTCGTGATCCTCGCGAGCGTGACGCACGTCAGCTGAGCAGGCTCGCCGCCGCGCCCGGCCGCATCCGCCTCGGGCAGGCTCGCCGAATCAGCCGAAGCGCTCGGTGCGGATGCGCAGAGCCGGGTGGCCGGCATCCACCAGCACGTCGGCGACGTACTCCACGAAGGATGTCGGCCCGCACACGAACACGAGCGGGTGCCGCTCCGGGGGCCACGTCAGCGTCGCGAGCTCACCGGGCCGTACGCGTCCCGCGCCGCGCGCGGAGCGTGCCGGCGCGCGGCGGGTGTAGATCCACTCGACCTCGACGCCGGCGGCCTCGAGCCCCTCGATCTCGTCCCGATACATGGCGTCCTCGGGCGAACGCACCGAGCAGAGCAGCCGGAACGGCTGGTCGGTCCCCGCGACGGCGCGCGCCCGAGCGATCGAGAGCAGCGGCACGACGCCCGAGCCGCCGGCGATCAGCTGCACGGGCGAGGGGTCGGCATCCCGCCAGACGAAGTACATGCCCAGCGGGCCCTTGACCTCCAGGAAGTCACCGGGGCGGATGTCGCGCACGAGGTACGGCGACACCTCGCCGTCGACCACCTCGTCCACGGCGAGCTCGACCCGCTCACCCGGACCGAACCCGGCGATCGAGTACGAGCGCTCGGCCCGATAGCCGTCCTCCGCGGTCAGCCGCACGTCGAGGTGCTGACCCGGGAGGCTTCCCGGCCAGCCGGGGACCTCCAGCACGATCGACCGCGACCGCGGCGTGAGGTCCCGGACATCGACGACGTGCGCAGGCAGCCACGGCGTGCCCGTCACCAGTAGCGCTCCTCGAGCCACGGGTCGCCGTGCATGTTGTAGCCGTTCTGCTCCCAGAACCCGGGGTCGTCGCGCACCTGGAGGACGAGGCCCTGCACCCACTTCGCGCTCTTCCAGAAGTACAGGTGCGGGACGAGCAGCCGGGCGGGACCGCCGTGCTCGGGTGCGAGCGGCGCCCCCTCGAACTCGAACGCGACCCAGGCCTTGCCGCCGAGGAGATCGGCGAGCGGAACGTTGGTCGTGTAGCCGCCGTAGGAGTGCGCCATCGCCGAGACCGCGGCGCTGTCGATGCCGTCCAGCAGCGTGTCGACGGAGACGCCGCGCCAGTGGGTTCTGAGCTTGGACCACCGCGTCACGCAGTGGATGTCGGTGTGCACGTCCTCGATCGGCAGGGCCGTGAACTCGTCCCAGGTCCACGACCGGTCGAGCCCCGTCTCCGTGCGGACGGTGAACCGCCACTCGTCCCGCGTCACGCGGGGCGTCGGTCCTGCCGAGAGCACCGGGAAGTCATTCGTGAGGTACTGACCGGGCGGCAACTCCGGGTTCGACTCGCGGCGACGTCCCCCGAAACCCCTCGTGAACTGTGCCATCGCACCCTCCCTCGGGCGAGGCTACCGGAACCCCGGGCACCGCGGCCGGTCGGTGACGGGGTATTTCCGGCGACAACCCTCGCACCGCATGCGTACATGCGCCACACTGGCCTCATGGCGGGGGACTACACGGACGCACAATGGATCGCTCTCGCCTTCGTGTTCCTCGGGATCACGCTGATCCTCGCGATCGCGGTCCGGCGGTACGTGCGGATCCTCGAGAAGCTGTACATCCCCGCGAGCGTCATCGCGGGCTTCCTCATCCTGCTGCTCGGGCCGCAGGCGCTGGGGGCGCTGACGGGATCGTGGAGCCTGCTCCCGGCGCCCGTCATGGAGGTGCTCGCGCGCCTTCCGGGCCTCATGATCAACGTCGTCTTCGCCGGCATCATGATCGGCAAGAGCCTGCCGTCGGTGCGCACGATCTGGCGCGAGTCCGCACCGCACGTCATTCTCGGCAGCGTCTTCTCGTTCGGCCAGTTCGCCCTCGGCGCGCTCGCGGTCGCGTTCGTGCTCACCCCGTTGTTCGGGCTCCCGGATGCGGCGGGCTCGATCCTGGAGCTCTCGTTCGCCGGCGGTCACGGCACGATCGCCGGAATGGGCGCCCTCCTCGACGACGCGGGAGCGCCCGAGGTCATCGACATCGGGCTGGGACTCGCGACGATCAGCATGATCACGGGCGTCGTAGGCGGGTCGCTGCTGGTGAACTACGGCATCCGCAACCCCCGCATCGACGTCGCGCGGACGCGCCCGGTCACGAGCGTCGCGATCGACCTGCGCGACATCGCGCCCAACAGCGGCGACACGCGGGAGAAGGATGTCGGGCTCGGCTCCGTCAGCCGCAGCTTCGGCGCGATCGCGCTGGCCGTGGCGGTGGGCCTGCTCATCCTCGAGCTGCTGCGCTCGGTCGCGCACGTGTTCGGGTCCGACGTCTTCGACAGCTTCCCGCTCTTCCCGTTCACGGTCATCGGCGGCTTCCTCGTGCAGCTGGTCCTCACCGCGACGCACCGGGAGGAGCTGGTCGAGCGGCGAACGGTCAACGACATCACGGGGCTCTCGCTCGACATCCTCATCGCCTCCGCGATCGGCACGATGTCGCTCGCCGCGCTCGGCGCCAACATCCCGAGCCTCGCGATCCTCACCGCCATCGCGTTCGCCTGGAGCGTGGTGGGGATGCTCTGGCTCGGTCCCCGCATCCACCGCACCGACTGGTTCGAGCACGCCATCGCGGACTACGGGCAGTCGCAGGGGAACGTCGCGACGGGATTCGTGCTCGCCGACATGGCCGACCCGGCGCGCGAGACGACCACGGCGCGCGCCTACGGCTACAAGCAGCTCACGTACGAGCCGCTGCTCGGCGGGGGCCTGCTCACGGCCTTCAGCGTGCCACTCATCGTCGAGATCGGATCCGCGTGGTTCGGCGCGATCTGCGTCGTGATCACGGCCGCGCTCATCGCGTGGGGGATGCTGCGAGACCGGCGCCGTGCGCCGGGACGACAGGAAGGAGCCGTCTGATGTGGCAGCAGAGCACCGACCCGCTGGGATCCCTCTGGTTGTCGGCGCTGACCGCGGCGCTGCCGATCCTCGTGTTCCTGGCGTGCCTCGTGGTCTTCCGGCTCAAGGGGATCATCGCCGCCCTCATCGCCCTGGCGGTCCAGATCGCCTTGGCCCTGTGGGGTTTCGGGATGCCGCTCCCCTCCGTCGCGGGCGCCGGGCTCCTCGGCGTCCTCACCGCGCTCTGGCCGATCGCATACATCATCGTGATGGCGGTGTGGCTGTACCGCACGGCGGTCGCGAGCGGGCGCTTCGACGTGATCCGGTCCTCGATCAGCGTCGTGTCGCCGGATCAACGCATCCAGGTGCTGCTGATCACGTTCGCGTTCGGCGCGTTCCTGGAGGGTGCGGCCGGGTTCGGCGTGCCGATCGCGATCTGCGCCGCCCTGCTGGTGCAGCTCGGGTTCCGGCCGGTGAAGGCGGCCATGATCTCGCTCGTGGCCAATGCGGGCGCCGGGGCCTACGGGGCCATCGGCATCCCGGTGCTCGTGGGGGCGCAGGTCACGGGGATCGACGTCATCGAGCTCTCCCGCGCGATGGTGCTGCTGCTGCAGCCGCTGACGCTGCTCATCCCGTTCCTCCTCGTCGTGATCCTCGACGGGTGGCGAGGACTGCGCGAGACGTGGCCGGCGACCGTGACCGTGACGATCGTGTTCAGCGGCATCCAGGCGGGTGTGCTGTGGTTCCTCGGTCCGGAGCTCGTCGACCTCGGGTCAGGACTCGGGGCGATGGCGGCGCTGTTCGTGCTCGGCCGCGTCTGGCAGCCGAAGCGCGTCTATCGCGAGGCGGGAGCGCCGGTGCCCGCGATCGAGCGCCCGTCGCTCCGGGAGACGATCGCCGCGTGGAGCCCGTTCTACATCCTGACCGCGTTCATCCTGATCTGGAGCCTCCCCGTGTTCAAGGGGCTCTTCGCCGCGGACGGGCCGCTGGCGGCCACCGTCCTCACGGTGCCGATCCCGAGCGTCACGAACGCGATCGTCGGCGCATCGGGGACCCCCGTGACCGCCGCGTGGAGCCTCACCCCGATCAACGCCACCGGGACGGCGATCCTGCTCGCGGTGTTCGCGTCGTTCTTCACGACGCGCGCGCTGACGGCCGGGATCCTGTGGCGGGAGCTGCGCGGCACCGTGAGGGATCTCGCCGCGGCGCTCGCGCTCATCACGCTGATCCTGGTCCTCGCGAACATCGCGAACTACTCGGGCGGGTCGGCGTCGATGGGCACGGCTCTCACCGCCGTGGGGCCGCTGTTCCCCCTGCTCGCCCCGATCATCGGCTGGATCGGCGTCTTCCTCACCGGCTCGGTCGTCAACAACAACACCCTGTTCGCTCCGCTTCAGGTCGCCACCGCCCACGGTCTGGGAGTCGACCCGGCGCTGCTCGTCGCCGCGAACACGGCGGGCGGCAACACCGGGAAGGTCATCTCCCCGCAGTCGATCGCGATCGCCGCGGGCGCCGTGGGGCTCTCGGGGCGCGAGAGCGAGATCCTGCGCGCGTCGATCCTCTACAGCCTCGGGATGCTGGGCTTCATCTGCGTGTGGACCTTCGTCCTCTCGCTCCTCCCGCACTGACGTCCCGGCTCGGCGGATGCGGTCAGGCCCCCGTCCGCTCGAGTCGGCGCCAGAGCGCCTTCAGCACCTCGATGACCAGGAAGAGCGCCACCGCGCAGGCGATCATCAGCAGCCACGAGGATGCCGCGATCGGCGCCGAGCCGAACAGGTCGTTCATGAAGGGCACGTAGGTGTAGAAGGCCTGCAGCACCACGAGAGCAAGCGCGGACCACCAGATGACGGGGTTCCCGCGGAGGGCGTCGAGCGTGAGGCTGGAGCGCGAGAGCACACGGCAGTTGAACAGGAACGCGAGCTGACCCAGGGCGAGCATGAGCACGGCGTCCGTCCGCGCGGTCTCGAGCGACGCCCCTTGGGCGATCGCGGCGTAGAACACGGCGAGGGTCGCACCGCCGATGAGCACCGAGACGATGAGCACGAAGCCCAGCTCCCGACCGGAGATAATCGAGCCGCCCGGCGGGCGAGGGGCGCGGCGCATGATCCCCCGCTCGGCGGGCTCGTAGGCGAGCGCCAGCGACAGCGTGACCGCCGTGATCATGTTGACCCACAGCACCTGCACGGGCGTGAGCGGCAAGGCCAGGCCGAACACGACGGCCACGAGGATCACGAGCGACTGCGCCCCGTTGGTCGGGAGGAGGAAGACGACCGACTTGCGCAGGTTGTCGTAGATCCGGCGCCCCTCGCGGATGGCGGAGCGGATCGTGGCGAAGTTGTCGTCCGCCAGGACGATCTCGGCCGCCTCCTTCGTGGCCTCGGTCCCCTTGATGCCCATCGCGATGCCGACGTTCGCGCGCGTCAGGGCGGGGGCGTCGTTGACACCGTCGCCCGTCATCGCGACGACCTCGTTCCGAGCCTGCAGGGCACGCACGATCCGGATCTTGTGCTCCGGACTCGTGCGCGCGTACACGTCGACGTCCTGGACAACGGCGGTCAGCTGCTCCTGGCTCATGGCCTCGAGCTCTGCGCCGGTGAGCACGCGCGGCTCGTCCGCGATGATCCCCATCTCGCGGGCGATGGCGACGGCGGTGCCGGCATGGTCGCCCGTGATCATCTTCACGTGGATCCCTGCCGTGTGGCAGTCGGCGATCGCCTCGACGGCCTCGGGCCGAGGCGGATCGACGATCCCCCAGAGCCCCAGGAACTCCAGGTCACGGATGTCGTCGACGTCGAGCTCGTCCCTCCCGGCATCGACCCGGCGGCGTGCGGCGGCGAGCACGCGGAGGCCCTCGCCGCTGAGCTCGTCGACCGCCGCCTCCCAGCGACCGCGGTCCAGCGGCTCCGTGCCGGCGACGCCGCGCTGCGCCGTCGCCCGCTCGAGGAGGCGGTCCGGGGCGCCTTTGACCAGGAGGACGCGAGAGCCGTCGTCGTCGGGATGGAGCGTGGCCATGAACTTGTGCGCCGAGTCGAAGGGCAGCGTCGCGAGCCTGGACGCGTCGGAGTCGTCGACACCGCCCTTGAGCGCCGCAACACGCAGGGCGCCCTCGGTGGGCTCTCCCACGAGGTGCCACCGTTCGCCGTCACGGGTCAGATGGGACTCGTTGCATCGGGCCGCGACGGCCAGCAACGCGTCGAGATCGGGGCCCGCGGCATCCGTCTCGGTCCCCGCGTGCACGATACGACCGGCGGGGTCGTACCCGAGCCCCTCGACCTCGTACGCGGCGGCCGGAGTGACCATCCGGCGCACCGTCATCTCGTTCTTGGTGAGCGTGCCGGTCTTGTCGGAGCACACCGAGGTGACCGAGCCGAGGGTCTCCACGGCGGGGAGCTTGCGCGTGATGGCATTGCGTCGCGCCATCTGCTGCACGCCGATCGCGAGGGTGATCGTCACGAGCGCCGGCAGCCCTTCGGGGATCGCCGCGACCGCGAAGCCGATCGTTGCCGAGATGAGGTCGGCGAACGGCATCCCGTGCAGGAACCGGCCGATGGCGAGCATGACCGCGGCCATGCCGAGGATGACGAGGGTCAGGACCTTGCCGAAGGCGGCGAGCTGCTGGGTGAGCGGGGTGTCGAGCGCGCCCGCTTCGCCCACGAGGGTCTGGATCCTGCCGATCTGGGTCGCGGCACCGGTGGCGGTGACGACGCCGATCCCCTGGCCGGACGAGACGATCGTGCCGGAGAACAGCATCGAGGTCCGGTCTCCGACGCCGGCCTCGGGCGGGACCGGGTCGGTCGACTTGGCGGCGGGAACCGACTCGCCGGTCAGTGCCGACTCGTCCACCCGCAGCTGCGTCGCGTGCGTGAGCCGCAGGTCGGCGGGCACCTTGTCGCCGGGCGCGAGCTGCACCACGTCACCGGGCACGAGATCGGCGGCGGGGATCATGCGCCACTCACCGTCCCGCCGCACGCGCGCCTCGCTCGAGAGCATGCCCTGGATGCCGGCGAGCGCCTTCTCGGCGCGTCCCTCCTGGACGAACCCGATGACAGCGTTGATGATCGCGACCGACACGATGACCCAGAAGTCGAGCCAGTCGCCCATGACCGCCTTGATCGCGGCCGCGCCCAGGAGGATGTAGACGAGCGTGTCGTCGAAGTGGGAGAGGAAGCGGAGGATCGCGGGCTTGCGCGCCGGCTCGGGCAGGACGTTCGCGCCGAAGCGGCCCCGCCTCTCGTCCGCCTCGGCGGCCGTCAGCCCCTCCGCGCGCGTGCCGAGCCCGCGCTGCACCTGATCAGCCGGCAGGCTCCAGGGACGGTCCTCGTCCGTGACCGCCGTGTCCGTGCCACTGTTCGTCGTCACTCGTTCCCCCATCAGAACGGGCGGGAAGCTCGTCGCTTCCCGCTTCCGAGCCATCGACCGGCACCCTTCCGGCCGATGAGCGATTCCCCCGCAACGCAGCGGTCTCGGGTCCACGCTAGCCCTCCGCCCGCGGCGGCGTGTCATCGGGTCTCGCTAGCCTTGCCCGCGTGACGGATGTGACCACCGCCTACGCGGACCGCGCCGCCGAGTACGCCGAGGCTCTCGGATCGATGGACGCGGTGCATCCGAGCGACCGCCAGCTCGTCGAGACCTGGGCGGCGAACGCGCCCGGGCGGCTCCTCGACGCGGGCTGCGGCCCGGGGCACTGGACGCATCACCTCTGTGGCCGCGGCGCCGACGTCCGCGGCGTCGATGCGGTGGCGGAGTTCGTCGCCCACGCGCGAGCGCGATATGCGGGGACGCGGTTCGACCTCGAGAGCATCGAGGCGCTGAGCGACGCCGACGGTGCACTCGGCGGCATCCTGTCGTGGTTCTCGACGATCCATCACGCCCCCGCGCAGATCGCCGCGCCGCTCGCCGAGTTCGCGCGCGTCCTGCGACCGAGCGGGCTGCTGTTGCTCGGCCACTTCCACGGCGAGCGCGTCGAGTCCTTCGATCACGCGGTCGTACGCGCCTACCGCTGGCCGACCGCGGAGCTGACGGGCGTCGTCGAGTCGGCGGGGTTCGCGACCGTCGAGACGCATCTGCGCACGGAACGCGGCCGGCGGCCGGTCGGGGCGATCCTGTGCGAGCGGGTCTGAGGCGAGTACCCGCTCGAGGCCGGGCGGCGTCAGCCGGTGCCGGCCTGGTCCGTGGTCTCGCCCGCGATGGACTCGGCGAGCTGCTGCCGCCGCTTCGCGATCGCGGCATGGCCGGCGGTCCACGCCATGACGACGGCGACCGCCCCCGCCCTGCGACGGAGATGCGGCTGCTCCCCGCCGCAGGGCTCGTCAGTCGCGAGCGACGATGCCCAGCGCCTGCGCGAGCGCGACGGCGTGCTGCTCGGCCTGGCGCTCGCTGATCGTGGCTCCGGCGAGGCCCCGCACGTCGGTGAACGCGAGCGCCTCGAGGCCGCGCAGGTCGACGTCCCGCGCACGCAGGCTCCGGGTCTCGACCTCGTCGGCCCGGGACCCCTCGAACCGGACGCGGGTCAGGGCGGCCTGCGGCACATCGAGCGTTCCGATGACGCAGTCGACGATCAGCAGGTCGGAGACATCCGCGGAGGGCAACGACAGGTAGTCGATCCGCAGGCCCCGCAGGGTCACGCCGTCCCATTCGGCCCGCAGGGCGTCGAGCGTTCCGATGCGACCGCCGTCGACGACGACGTTGCGCCACCGACTCTCACGGGCCACGACCTCGACGGCGCCGAGCCCATCGACCGCCACGTCGACGAGGGTCGCACCCGTCAGGTCGAGCCGCCCGAGCGAGGATGCGGCCATGCGGGACTCGGAGATGTCGCTGTGCGCGGCATCCACGTCCGCACCCGTCAGCACGATCCGCGCGCCGTCGACCTGCATGCGCGAGGACAGGCGGGCCCGGTCTTCGAGGATCGGCGGGATATCGGGTGCGTGGTCACGGGGCGAGGTCAGGGTGTCACGACGACCGGCCATACCGCGAGTGTAGGCGGAGGCGCGGACACCGCCGGGGACTCCGTCTCCCTGGCGCCGGGATCACGCGGCGTGCTCGAACGCGCCAGACCGATGAGCACGACCATGTCGCCGGGACCGCCGCGAGGACGACGTCATGGAAGGAGATGTTGCCGTTGCGCCGGGGCCCTCGTCGGTCGCCATCCGTTCCTCATAGGCCGCCGGACGCGGACGCGGTCGTCGCTCGGGCGAGCCCGTCGAGGATGACCCGGATGCCGAAGTCCCGGCGCGCATGCTCGTCCGGACCCGTCAGGGCCGCCGCAAGCCCGGCGACCCGTGGATACGTCGCGGCGTCCGCACTGCCGTAGATCGTCCTGGCCCGCTCCCGCTCCGCGGTCCCGTGGTCGGCGGCCGTCCGCTCGATCGCGGTCGCCGCCGCGAACTGGGCGAGGAGGTCGATCCCGAGTGCCGCCGTCCGCTCCTCGATGCCGCCGAGATGAAGGAGCGTGAGCTCGTGCTCGGCGAGGCGCAGGGCTCCGGGACGGGTCGGGATCGTGACCAGCGCCACCGCGCCGAGACCCGGGTACGACTGGAGCGTCTCGATCGTGTTGACGACCGTGTCGGTCAACGCCCGCTGCCAGCCGCCCTCGCTCGGGTCGACGAGCACGACCTCGGCGTAGGCGTCGTCCAGGACGTGCTCGAGCAGCACATCGCGATTGGCGAAGTAGGCGTACAGCGACGCCGGTCCGGTCTGCACGGCGTCGGCCACCTGCCGGAGCGAGACGCCGTCCACACCGCGGGCGCGGATCAGCTCCTTGGCGGCCGCGAGGATCGACTGCCGCGAGAGCGGGGCCTTCGCAGGACGATCCCGGCGCGACACGGGTTCGGAGGTCGCGGACATGAGCCCACCCTACCGGGTTGACACGATCGATGTTCTAGACGAACATTGTTCGCGAACAGTGTTCGTCTAGAACGCGTGAAGATGAAGGAGGAACCATGTCGGTCCTGGTTGTGGGAGCGAGCGGTGCCGTGGGCGGCGCAGTCGTCGAGCGGCTGCTGACAGGCGGCGAGCGCGTGCGAGCGACGAGTCGCGACCCGCAGAAGCTCGAGCTGCCGGACGAGGTCGAGACGTTCGCCGCAGACCTGGACGACCCGGCGTCCTTCGGCCCGGCATCGGCGGGGGTGGAGCGCGTCTTCCTCTACGCCGACCTCGAGGATCCGGGCGCTCTCGTCGCTCAGCTCTCAGAGTCGGGCGTGCGGCACGTCGTGCTGCTGTCGTCCTCGTCGGTCACGTTCCCCGGCGCCGAGGACGACTTCAACGGCTCGCGTTTCCTGCGCGTCGAGCGTGCGATCGAGCAGTCGGGCCTCGCGTACACGTTCCTGCGTCCGGGCGGCTTCGCCAGCAACGCGGCCCGGTGGAGCTGGAGCGTGAAGTCGGACAGCGCGGTGCCCCTGCCCTACCCGGATGCGGTGCAGGCTCCGGTCCATGAGGCCGACATCGCCGATGTGGCCGCCGTCGCGCTCACCGGAGACGCACTGCTCGGGGCGACGCCGATCCTCACCGGCCCGGAGCGGCTGACCCTGCGGGAGCAGGTGGCGACGATCGGCTCGGTGATCGGGCGATCGGTGTCGGTGATCGAGCAGACGGAGGCCGAGTCGTTCGCGCTGTTGTCGCAGTACGTGCCCGAGGTGTGGGCGAGGCAGATCATCGGGGACTGGCGGGAGGCGGTCGGGACGTCGCCGGCGATCTCGGACGAGTACACCCGCATCACGGGCCGCACGGCTCGGAGCTTCCGCACCTGGGCCGAGGATCACGTCGACTTGTTCCGCTGAGCGGCATCAGCCGCGCTCCGCGGGACGCCCGGCGAGGACGCGCTCCATGACGACGACGCCCGGTCGCCCGGCATCGGACGATTGCGCCACGAAGCCCGCGCGGACGTACACGCGGATGGCGACGAGGTTCGTCGAGATCACGTGCAACCGCAGGCGCTCTGGGGTGAGACGACCCGCTTCCGCGGCCGCGAGATCGACCAGGTGGCGCGCCAGGCCGCGGCCGCGTCGCGCCGGATCGACGATCACCCTGCCCAGCCAGGTGACGGCGCCCTCGACGCGGAGGTCGAAGTGTCCGACGAGATGCCCTTCAGCGTCCACGACGACGTAGGCCGCAAGCGCGTTGGCCTCCGTCACAGCCCGCAGCTGCGCGACGGTGAGAGGCCACGACAGGCGAGCGCCTGAGAAGAGGAGCAACGCGTCGGCATCTGCGATCCAGCTCACCATCCGCTCGAGATCGTGGTCCTGCCGGGGTCTCACGGTGAGCTCGGGCGGACTCTGCATGTCGTCGACGGTAGCGGTGGAAGGGCCCGAGAGCCGCGGAGAGACTCGCCTGCCGGGTCGCCGAGCCCGACCAGGCCCACGCGTCATTCCCAGGTCGCCGTGTCCGGATCGACGCCCTCCGCACGTGCGCTCTCGTCGATGGCCCGGCTCAGCCACGCGGCCAGCCCCGGCCGCACCGCGTCGTAGTGCGCCGTGAAGCGGGGGTCGGCGGCGTACATCCGCCCCAGGCAGACCTGCATCCGGCGGGTGATCGGGAAGTACTGCGAGAACAGTCCCCGGTGACGCTCGACGAGACCGTTCGCCACGGCATCATCCCCAGGTTTCGCCCCCTCCTCGACAGCGGCGGCGAGGTCGGCCTCGAAGGCTGTCATCGCCTGCGTCAGCGCCGCCCAGTCGTCGGCCGAACGTGCGGCCGCGCGCTCGGCGTACTGCTGCCACTGCGTCGACGCCCCGTAGGCCTCGCGCGCCTGGGCGGGCCAGTCCGCGTCCCACTGAGCGCCGAAGATCGCGCGCTGCTCGTCCGAGGAGAGCAGGATGCCGCGTTCTTGCGCCTCGATCATGCGAGCGAGATCGTCGTCGAGATCGTGCAGCTGAGCGATGCGCTGCGCGAGCCGAGCGCGCTGGACCCGCAGCTGCTCGGCGACATCGCCCGACGGTTCGTCGACGATCGCGCGAATGGCCTCCAGGTCGAGGCCGAGCTCCCGGTAGACCACGATGCGCCGCAGCCGTTCGAGGTCGGCGTCCGTGTACAGCCGATACCCGGCGGGCGAGCGTTCGGCCGGGCTCGCGAGACCGATGTCGTCCCAGTGGTGGAGGGTCCGCACGGTCAGGCCGAGGCGCGCCGCCGTCTCGCCCACAGGCACACCGTCGTCAGACATGAGACTCATTGTCGTCGGCGTCGATCCCCACCGCGCGCAGGTTTCGTCCCTCGACGCTGTCGGGGTCGAACACCTTCGCGGCCGTGAAGATCACGCGTGCGTTCTCGGGCGTGATCACCTCGATGTCGCGCGTGTTCCACGCCGTGTCGCGCGGTTCAACATCTGCACCGACTGCCCGCAGCGCCTCGGCGATCGGCTCGATCTGGTCGAGCACGCACGCGAAGCTGACGCTCACGGCGGGGGCGGTCGCGGACCGCGGACCGGCGACGAGGAGGACGTCTTGGAAAGCCCACCGCCTCAGGTGCATCATCTGCCCGGGGATGCCGAACAGGTCGAAGAAGCCCAGTCCGCGCGTCCAGAAGTCGACGGATGCCGGGAGATCCGCCGTGGGGATCGTCACGAACATGGGCATGCCGTAGATCCCGCGGAACACCGGGGGAGCGACGGCGTCGGGCCCCGGAGCCGGGACGGGGCTGATGTGGAAGGCGGCAGGAAGGTCGTTCATGAGCCCAGGATCGAGGCTCACGTCGCGTGAGGGTCAACCCGGCTCCCTCAAGGAGGGCCGCGGCACCGGCGGCCCGCTCGTGACCGCGCTCACAGTCGCGGTGGTGGAGGCGGCCGAGGAGCTGGCGGCACGGTCGGCCGGCGGACGTCTGAGCACACCGCTCCTCGGCGTGCTCGACGAGGCCGCGAACGTCTGCCGGTGGCGCGAGCTTCCGAACCTCTACTCGCACCATGGCTCGCGCGGGATCGTCCTGATGACGATACTGCAGCTGCCAGTCGAGCTCGACGTCGACATCGTCGGGCCGCTCGATGCTGACGGCTTTCACGGCGTAGGCTGCCGCGCCGAGCGCGTGCGCACCCATGTGCGCGACGCCCGAGGCCTGGGCGGCGGCACTCGCGGCAGCGATCGCGCCGGGCGACGTGACCGAGGCAGCCGCGCGGCCCGCGACGAACCGACGCCGGATCTCGCCCGCCGAGTCGAGCTGACCGCGGGCGTAGGCGCGCGCCCTCGCGATCGCGTCGCGCGGACGGTCGTCGTTCGGGGCCTCGCGGCGGTCGCATCGACGACGTCGTGTCCCACGGAGCGCGGGCGATCTGCGGTCGGCGCGCCCTCACAGCGTGTAGGTGGCGAACTCGACGAGGTTCCGGTCGGGGTCGCGGACGTAGACGCTGTCCATGGGCCCCTGCGCGCCGTTCCGCCGGACGGGACCGACCTCGATGGCGACGCCGGCCGCATCCACTTCGGCGATGATCCTGTCGATCGTGTCGTGGACGATGACGCAGAAGTCGCCGCTGCCCGGCGTGGGGTGCGCGGCGAACGGCGGCAACGGCTTCGCGACGGGGTGCAGGTTGATCTTGTTCTGTGCGAAGCGCACGGAGTGCCGTCCGTCGTGCTCGATGTACTCGAACCCGAGCCGGGTGTAGAAGGCCACGGAAGCATCGACGGACTCGACGGTGAGGACCAGATGGTCGAAGTGTGCGAACTGCATGCGGTGACGTCCCTTCGGTTCTCCGGTCTGTGATCGGCGCGATCCCGGCTCCGTCGCGACCGCCTCAGCGGCGCCGTGTCGCTGGCCTGCCGCGATCGTAGTCTGCCGCCCGGACCCCGAGCGGCTCCGGGCACCGGTGGCCGACGACGGATGCGCCGGCATTGAGGACGAGCGAGATACGGCGTCTCGCCCCCTCCAAGGGGACCCGCGGTCCTCGGCATGCACCCACAGCAGATCGACGGATTCCACTCCCAGCCGTTCGAGGGTGCCCGCCAGGCCGGAGGCGATCGCCACCGCCGAGAGCCCTCCGGCGGACTCGGGCCACCGGCGCGCGACCGTGGGTTTCTGCCACACCTTCGTCGCGATCCCGACCCTGCTCCGGATGCCGGACGTCGGCGCAGCCACTCGCCGATGACCCGTTCAGTGGCCCCTCCGACGGGCGGCGGCTCGAGCCGGGGAGAGTGGACCTCCCCTCGCTGATCAGTGTCACGTCCGCCACCACTGAGATGCACTGAGAGTTCGGGCCCGGAGCATCGGTACTGACGGCCGTTCCGCCCCGCGGAACACCGAATTTTCGCGATATTCGGGCACTCGAGAGGCCGGCCCCGCAGCGGTCGGCGTACAGTTTCGCCGAGTCGGGCTCGCTCGACTCCGCCGCACTTGAAGGGGGAAGACCATGACCGAAACACACGAAGCCACGTCCCGTCGCCGTCGGCGCACACCCGCCAGAGGGCGCGCGAAGGGCATCCTGGCGATCGCGGCCGGAGCCGCTCTGATCGTCGGCGGCGGCTACACCTACGCCTCTTGGTCGACGTCGACCACGCTCACCGATTCCGCGGTCCAGGCCGGTGACCTCAACCTCCAGCTCGGGACCGGGAGCTGGACTATCGACGGTGTGATCACGGATCCCACGCCGATCACCGGCTCGCTCGAGAACGTCCGCGTCGTGCCGGGAGACGTCCTGACCCTCACGCAGCCGCTGACCGTCACCCTCGTCGGCACGACGATCGCCGCCGACCTCTCGACGAGCTTCGACTCCGCGATCCCCGCCGAGCTCGCGCCCTACGTCACCGTCGGCTTCTCGGCGACAGGTTTCGGCGCGGCGCGGGCGGGAAACGTCTACCGGATAACGCCGGCAGCCGGCAACGCACCGATCGCCGGCACGGCGACCGTGACGATCACGTTCTCCGGTGACACCCCCGACCGTGTGGGCGTCACGCAGACGATCAACCTCGACAAAGTGGCCTTCAACCTCACGCAGGCCTCTTCCTGACCACGGCGGTGGGATCGGGGCGCCGCCGCCACGAGGGCGCAGGCATCATGCATACCGTCCGGATCGGCGCTGTCCTCGGCGCGGCTCTCGCCGTCTTCGCCGGGGCCGCTGCCGCGAACGCCTTGTGGGGCGTGCAGCGGGGGATTCCGGCGACGGCGACCGCGACGGGAGACCTGTCGGTGTCGGCTGGCTGGAACGGGGCCGCGCCGAGCTGGACGAACGCGATGCCCGGCTCGAGCTCGACGGCCGCGACCCTCCGCGTCGTCGTCGAGGCGAAGGGAGACACCCTGCGCTGGGCCCTCAAGGTGCAGCTGGGGGTGGCGCCCGAGTTCACCGACTGGGTCACGATGACCGCACGGGTAGGAGACTGCAATACCGGCGCGATCGTGCCGTCGACCGGGACCGGGTACGTTCCGCCGCAGGGGGGACTCGCACCCGGCGCCACCATCGACGTCTGCGTCCGGCTGTCGCTGAGCGCGAACGCTCCCTCTTCCCTCGCGGGCAAGGAGATCTCGCCGGGAGTGACGGCGATCGTGGAGCAGCGGAGCGGGTGACATGCTCTCGAGACGTCGTCCTCGCGCGCGGTTCTACATCAGCGCGTTCCTCGTCGGCGCGCTCGTGGGAGGAATGCCCCTCGCGGCCGACGCCTACTGGCGCGCCACATCGACCGCTCCCTCGTTCTCGGCGTCCACGGCGTCGCTCCCGGTGCCGAGCGTGTCGTGCAGCTCACAACCCGGCCTCCTCGGGCTCACCCCTTATGCGCGAATCTCGTGGACGACGAACGCCGCCGCCGCGAGCTACACCCTGATCGCGAGCAACGACGCGAACCCGCCGGTCGTGATCAGCCGCGAGTTGAGCGGGCCCCCGTTCGAGATGCGCGGGAGTCTGCTCTCCGCCCTCGCGGGCACCTTCCACGTGACCGTCGTGGCCCACTACGGCACGTGGACGTCGGCGCCGAGCAACTCCGTCGCGGTGGTGCAGTCCGACCCGCTCCTCGGGTTCCTGGTCGGCGGTGCGAAGTGCGCATGACGACAGCGACTCCCGCCCTGCGTCGAGAGCGACGCGGCGGCCGCCGGAGAACACGAGGGCAGCGGCTGTGGTCGATCGTCACGAGCACCGCGCTCGGCGCGCTGGTGCTCCTCGCGATGCTCACGCAGGGCGTGCCCCTCGCACTCGGCGCACAGCCGTACTCCGTGCTCACCGGCAGCATGCGCCCCGGGATCCCTCCGGGGTCCCTCGTCGCCGTGCGCGCCGTGCCCTTCGACGACATCCGCATCGGCGACATCGTGACGTATCAGCTCGAGTCGGGTGAGCCGGCGGTCGTCACGCACAGGGTCGTCGGGCGCAGCGAGGCCTCAGACGGCGAGCGGATGCTGACGACCCGAGGCGACGCGAACAACGTCGCAGACGCCGCTCCCGTCCGTGAGGTGCAGGTGCGCGGCATCGTGGTCTATGCGGTCCCTCTTCTCGGCTATCCCGGCAGCATCCTGAACGGACCCACCCGATCGGGCATCGTCGTCGGCGCCGGCGGCGCCGTGGTCCTCTACGGCCTGTTCGTCCTGGGTCGGAGCACGCGCCGCGGCCGAAAGCGGGCCGCGGCCGTCGTCCTCGCCCTCGTCGGCGTGGTGACCCCGTGGGCGGTCGTCACTCCGGCCCCCGCGAGCGCCCGCCGCGGCCGACGATCCGCTTCTCGTGAGCTCCGACGGGCAGAACTGGGTCGCCGACGGGTCTGTGACGATCGTCGACGAGAACGTCCGGCTCGCGCCGGGGGCCGCGGCATCCGGTCAGTTGTGGGTTCGCAACGACAGCTCCGATGACGCGACTGCCACGCTCGAGGTGAGCGTGCGCCCGGCGTCCGAGAGCCCCGCCGACATCGCCGCCGCCGAGGACATCAGGATGTCGGTCGACGACGCGCCCGTCGAGCCGGGGCGGGCCACCGCCCCGATCCGCGTCGAGGCGGGAGGCGAACGCCGGCTCGAGATCGAGGCGATGCTGGATTGGACGTCGCAGAACGACTCTCGGCGCGGCAGGGCGCTCGTCTCCGCGACCGTCCGCCTCACGCAGGCCGGCGAGCAGAGCCCTCCGCCCTCCGACGGTGACGGAGGCGGGACCGACGACGGCCGTGGGGATCGGGGCGCCGCCGCGCGCGGCGGCGTGCTTCCGGCGACGGGCGGAGCTGGATCGGCGTTCGCTCTCCTCGGTCTCGCAGGCGCGAGCGCGATCGTCCTCGGCCTCGCGCTCCATGGGTCGTCGCGCGCGCGCCGGCGGTAGTTCAGGGCGCCTCGGTCTGCTCCACGCCGTGGTGCGCGCGGGGCACGAGCGCGTCGCGCTGGTCGCAGTGGCGAGCACTCGACGCCGCCGCCATGCTCCGACGGCGCCGGCACAGGATCGGGCGGGCGATAGAGTACCCGCATGGAGGAGGTCGGGACGCGGCAGCAGATCCTCGTGCAGGCGGCTCGACTCTTCGGCAAGCACGGCTACTACGGGACCACGACCCGCGAGATCGCCGACGCCGTCGGGATTCGACAGCCGTCGCTGTTCTACCACTTCGCCGCGAAGCACGTCATCCTCGCCGAACTGGTCGATGCCGACCTGACGCAGACCTTCGGGCGCCTCAGAGAGGCGCGCGCCCTCGACGCCTCGTGGGCGGAGCGCTTCCACTTCTTCCTGACGATCAGCTCGCACGACTACTTGACTCTTCCGTACGATGCGCGCGGCTACTACAGCGACGCGATCTTCACGGAACCCGAGTTCGAGGGGCAGCGGCACGAGATCGCGCGTTTCCACGAAGAGGTCCGGTTGATGGTCGAGCAGGGCATCCGCGCGGGTGAGTTCATGCCGATCGATGCCGAGTTCGTGCAGCGTGCGATCACCGGACTGCAGTTCGAGGGAATGCGCGAACGCGAGACCAGTGCGTCGGCGCCGGTCGCGAATCGTCCTCTGCAGGTGTCCGACTTCATCCTCCGCGCCATCCTGGTTGACCCGTTCCGCCTGGATTCCGTCCGCGCCACCACGCAGTCGCGTCTGGATGGCACCGTCGCCTTCGCCTCCTGAGAGCGGCTCGTCCGACGCGAGCCGACGGTGTCCCGCGATTCTTCTCTGGCGGGACACCGCCGTGAAACGCGGCCGAAACACCTCCCGCCTATCAATTGATAGACGCACCACCTATCACTTGATAGCTTGCTCCGCCCGGCACATCCAAGGCGACGGAGCATCGAGCATCGACGGAGACCTCCATGCACACCATCACCCGCACCGCCGTGGCCACCGTTGCCGTCGGCATCGCCGCCCTCGGCCTGGCCGCCTGCAGCTCGGCCACCGCACCGGCCACGGATCCGGCATCCGCCGTCGCCACCGTCGCACCCACGGCGCTGCGCGCTCCGGGCACGCTGTCGATCTGCACCACCAACCTGGGGTCGCCGCCCAACATCACCACCGACGAGTCGGGCACCCTCATCGGCAGCGAGATCGATCTGGCCAAGGCGATCTCGGGTCGGCTCGGCCTCACTCCCGACTTCGTGACCGTCGACTTCTCGGCGCTGATCCCGAGCCTGCAGGCCAAGCAGTGCGACGTGATCATGGCCTCGCTGTACATCAAGCCCGAGCGGAAAGAGGTCGTCGACTTCGTGCCGTATCTCACCTCCGCGACGGGCGTCGCGGTGAAGGACGGTGCGAACAACGGCATCACGGGCCTCGACGACTCGCTGTGCGGCAAGAAGGTCATGGTCACGGTGGGCACCACCGCACAGGACCTCGCGGACACGCAGTCGACCGCCTGCACGACCGCAGGCAAGAAGCCTCTCGACATCAGCACGAACAACCAGGCCACCGTGGGCTTCCAGCAGCTGATCAGCGGTCAGCTCGACGCGTACATCGATTCGGCCGAGCTCATCGGCTACTACCAGAGCCAGGGCACGGCGGGCATCTCGCTGGTGGGGACGCCCTCGTCGCCGATCGACATCGGCGCGGCCACCCTCAAGGGCAACACCGAGCTGCACTCGGCTCTGCAGACCGCGTTCGACGACCTCGTCGCCACCGGGGACTACACGACGATCCTCAGCAAGTGGGGACAGCAGTCCCTCGCCTACACGGGAAGCAAGTGACGGTGAACTTCGACTGGGGCTTCTTCTGGAAGAACCTGCTCACACCGGGCGTCCCGTTCCTGCAGGGACTGGCGCTGACCGTCATCATCTCGGTGCTCGCGATGGCGGGCGCCCTCGTCGTCGGCCTCGTCATCGCGATGATGCGCCGGTCGACGTTCGGCCCTCTGCGGGTGGTCGCGAGCCTGTACATCTGGCTCATCCGCGGGACGCCCCTGCTCGTGCAGCTCGTGATCATCTACACCGGATTCGCCGCGGCGAACGTGTTCCGCTTCCAGGACGTCGACCTCGGCGGGATCCTGGTCAAGGCGGCCATCCAGGCGGCGATCGTCGGGTTGATCATGAACGAGAGCGCGTACATCTCGGAGATCATCCGTGCGGGTCTGGACTCGGTTCCCGTCGGACAGGCCGAGGCGGCACAGGCGCTCGGCATGTCGGGGATGTCGGCGATGCGCTGGATCATCCTGCCCCAGTCGTTGCGCCTGATGGTTCCGCCGCTCGGGAACTCGTTCAACGGGCTCATGAAGAGCACCTCGATCCTCAGCGTCATCGGCGTCTCCGAGATGTTCCTGGTCACCCAGAGCATCAGCGCCGCCACCTTCCGCACCTTCGAGATCTTCGCCGTGGTCGCGATCTACTACCTCGCGCTCACCACCATCTGGACGGTGATCCAGAGCGCGATCGAGAAGAAGCTGAACGCCCGGGCCGGCATCGTCTCGACGGCCTCGACGTGGCAGCGGCTGTTCGGGGGCCGGCGCGCCACGCCCCTGAACCCGCTCGCCCCGCTGCCCGCACAGGAGTCGTGAGTTGACCAGTCAGAGCATTGCGCCGATCGTCAGCGCGAAGAACGTCACCCGAGCGCTCGGCGGGCGCCAGGTGCTC
This sequence comes from Microbacterium sp. SORGH_AS_0888, assembly GCF_030818905.1. Taxonomy (NCBI): domain Bacteria; kingdom Bacillati; phylum Actinomycetota; class Actinomycetes; order Micrococcales; family Microbacteriaceae; genus Microbacterium; species Microbacterium sp. SORGH_AS_0888. The sequence goes on along the minus strand of NZ_JAUTAZ010000001.1, from coordinate 2,293,221 downwards.
AACGACGTCTCCTTGGACGTGCAGCCGGGAGAGGTCGTCGTCCTGGTCGGCCCGTCGGGAGCCGGCAAGACGACCTTCCTCCGCACGATGAACGGGCTCGAGAGCATCGACGGCGGCGAACTGGCGATCGCGGGCCAGCCGATGGGCTACCGGGTCACGCCGGGCGGTCGCCGCCTCGCCGCCACGCGCTCCGCGCTGCGGCGTCAGCGGCAGGAGATCGGGTTCGTCTTCCAGCACTTCAACCTCTTCCCGCACATGACGGCGCTCGAGAACATCTGGCACGCCCCCGTCCGGGTGCGCGGCGTCGACAAGCGCGACGCCGTCGCGCAGGCCCAGGCGCTCTTGGAGCGCGTCGGCCTGGGCGACAAGGGCGACGCGCGTCCGAGCAAGCTCTCGGGCGGTCAGCAACAGCGCGTGGCGATCGCACGAGCGCTCGCGATGAAACCCCGTCTGATGCTCTTCGATGAGCCGACCAGCGCCCTCGATCCCGAGATGATCGGCGAGGTCCTCGACGTCATGAAAGAGCTCGCCGCCGACCACATGACCATGGTCGTCGTCACTCACGAGATGGGCTTCGCCCGCGAAGTGGCCGATCGCGTCGTGGTGATGGATGCCGGAACGATCATCGAGATCGCGCCTCCGAGCCGTCTGTTCACCGCCCCCGAGCATCCCCGAACGCAGGCATTCCTCTCGAAGATCCTGTGACCGCCGGGCCGCCGTCGCGCGATCACCCCCTGCACTGACGCCCCACCTGCACCACCACCGAGGAAGACCCATGTCTCGTAAGCCTTTGACCGGCGCCATCGCCACTCCGCACGCCGATGCCACCCGCTCCGCGGAACGGGCCTTCGCCCGCGGCGGCAACGCGATCGACGCCGCCCTGGCCGCGGCGGCGACGCTCAGCGTGGTCTACCCGCACAACGTCAGCATCGGCGGCGACCTGATCGCGCTCGTGCGCGATCCCTCGGGGCGGACGCGCTGCGTGAACGCCTCGGGCCCGGCGGCCTCCACCGTCGACCGCGCCGCGATGCGCGAGGCGCACGGCGACGTGCTGCCGTACCGGGGCATCGACACCGTGACGGTTCCGGGTGCCATCCGCGGGTGGGACGTGCTGCGCCGGCTGGGTGGCCTGCGCCCGTGGGGCGAGATCTTCGAGGATGCCATCGCGGCGGCGCGCGAGGGCGTGCCGGTGTCACGCTCGCTCGCCGCGGCGTTCCGCGAGGAGGAGTCGGCGATCGGATTCGATGAGGGATTCCGCGACACGTTCCTCGCCGACGGCATCCCGGCCGAGGGTGACGCTCTGGTTCAGCCGGTGCTCGCGCGGACGCTCGAGACGATCGGCGACGGCGGGGCCGCGGCCCTGTACGACGGCCCGCTCACGGCGCAGTTCGTCGCGGGTCTCGAGCGGCTCGGGTCTCGCATCGGCGCGGCGGATCTCCTGCTCTTCCATCCCGAGCTGGTCGAGCCGCTGACGACCTCCTTCGGGCCGTATCGGGTGCTGACGAGCCCACCGAACACGCACGGTTTCGTCCTGCTGCGCGTGTTGCGCGATCTGGAACGGCGGAGGATCGCCGACCCGCTGGGCGCGGGCTTCGGGCGCATGATGGAGCGCTTCTTCGCGGCGAACCTCGTGCGCGACGAGCTGCTCGCCGATCCGCGGGTGACGTCGGGGGACGTGAGCGATCATTCTCGACGGCGACGCCGGGGCGCGGGGCGACGAGCCCGTGCTGCCCGGTTTCCGTCGTCCGCGTGGCGACACGGTCGGCATCGCGGTGTCGGACTCGTCGGGGTGGTCGGTCTCGCTGATCCAGAGCGTGTACCACGCCTTCGGGGCGGCGGTCGTCGAGCCGTCCACCGGCATCCTGCTGCACAACCGCGGCACCGGCTTCTCTCTCGACCCGTCGTCGCCGAACGTGCTCGCCCCGGGCAAGCGTCCGTTGCACACCCTCATGCCGGTCATGGTGACCGACGAGCGGGGTCTGCGGTTCGTGTCGGCGACGATGGGTGGACAGGGGCAGCCGCAGATCCATGCGCAGACGTTGCTGCACGCGATGTCGGGGGCTTCGGCGCAGGAGGCGGTGTCGGCTCCACGCGCCATCGTGGGGCCCCAGCGCGACGGCGACAGCCCGTCGAACGTCTATGTGGAGCGCGACCTCCCGTCGCTCGCACGCGACGCTCTCACGCACACGACGTTGCACGTCATCGAGACCCCGGATGCCGATGAGCTCGTCGGCCACGCCAACCTCGTGGCCGTGGCCCCCGACGGCGAGCTGGATGCCGGGAGCGACCCGCGCTCGGACGGCTCGGCGAGCGTCCGCACGTACCGCGACTGACGGCGGCCAGCCGGTTCCTTCTACCGCATCCAACGCGGCGGGCGTCGTCGTGTCGTCGGTGCTGCCTGGCTCGATGACGTTGAGGGGGCTCGTCGTTGACGATCTCCGAGGCTCGGACAGTGATGGAAAGAGGGGGAGCCGGCACCGTCAGGCGCGGGCGAGGAACGGGTCCATGACGGCCCAGGTCGCCTGGGGAGCCTCGAGATGGGGCAGGTGACCGGCGGCGGCGACCTCGGCGAACGAGGCGCCCGGGATCGCCGCCGCAACGGCGCGACCGTACGCCGGTGTGACGATCCGGTCACTGGCTCCATGGACGACGAGAGCGGGCACGCTGATCGCGCCCAATCGTCCGAGCAGCGTTGCGTCGCTCATCCCGACACCGGCCACGGCGGCCATGGTCTGCCCGTTGGCCTGTTGCATGGCGCGTTGCTCGTCCGTCAGCGTGGCGGGGTCGATGTAGCCGCGCTCGGCATCATGCCAGGCAGCCTGAGCCAGACCTCGAGCATCGAGCGCGAAGAAGTCCGCGATCGGCTCCCCCTCGACAACCACTCCGACACCATCGATGTCGACGACCGCGCCCACGGCGCTCGCGTACCGCTCGTCACCAGCGGACTGCACCGCCATCTCGAGCGCGATCCACCCGCCGATCGAGGATCCGATGAGCACGACGTCGCTGTCGCCCTGCTCGCGCAGCTGATCCAGGTAGAACGTGGCGAGATCGGCGACGGAGGCGATGCCGTCCGGACGAGGCGTCCCGTTCCAGCCCGGGTGGGTCGGCGCGACGACATGCATGGTCGCGGCGAGGTGGTCGACGAGAGGCGCGACCGTCCGCGGGCCGCCGCCGCCGTGGAGGACAAGGGCGGTACGCATCGGAGGCTTCACTGTGGTCACCTGCATCCTCGATTCAACATGTTTATATAAGTATGCTGATACGATAGCACGATGACGACGGACCTCGAACTGCTCGGCCGCACGATCAAGCAGGCGCAGTACCGCAACCATCGAGCGATGGACATCGCCCTCCGCGATGTCGGGGTGACGCTCGTTCAGTGGGACGCGCTCCGCGCGATCGAACGGATGCCCGGCGCGTCCGGACACGCACTGGCCGCGGCGACCTTCCAGAGCGACCAGGCATTCGGCACACTCGCGCAGCGGATGCACGCCCGCGGGTTGATCGTGCGCTCCGCGGGACACGGGCGCCGCATCGACCACTCGCTCACGGATGCGGGGCACGACGCTCTCGCGGCGGGACGCCGGATAGTCGCCACCGTGCTCGACACGCTCTTCGCCCCACTCGACGAGCCCGAACGCGCCCTGCTCGCCCGGATCCTCACTGCCGTGGTCGGCGACGAGACGGCACCGTGAGCCGTCTCGCTCGGCTACTGTGAGGCTTCGAGGAGGTTTCGTGGTGAGTAACTACGACGACCGAGCCAAGCCCGTCGGGATCACAGACGTCGCCCGTGCGGCCCAGGTGTCGGCCACCACCGTCTCCCACGCATTGAGCGGCCGCGGTCAGGTCGCGACCGCAACGCGCGAGCGGGTTCGACGCGTCGCCGAAGAGCTCGGGTACTCACCCAATCGCCTGGCCAGCGCGCTACGCAGCAGGAGATCCAACATCCTCGGCTTCGTCTCCGATGACATCGCGACGACGCCGTTCGCGACGCGCGTCGTGCTTGGTGCACAAAGTGTCGCGAGAGAGCGCGGGCAGTTGCTCGTTGTGGTGAACTCCAACCACGACGCCGAGGCCGAGGCCGACCAGCTGGCGGGCCTCATATCGGCACAGGTCGACGCGATTCTGTATGCGCGGATGTTCCACCAGGCTCCGGTAGACCTACCGGAGCCGCTGTACTCGATCCCTTGCGTACTCATCGACGCCACCGACGCAGCAGGACGGGTCGGATCCGTCGTACCCGACGAGGTCGCAATTGGGGAGTACGCGACCCGCACACTCATCGAAGCAGGCCACCATGACATCGCGCACACCACGGTCTCGCGACCGGGTCCGGGCGCCAATGGACGGGTCGAAGGATACGAACGTGCGATGCGGGATGCGGGACTCCGGCCCCGGATCGTCATGGGCGGAGATCCCCCGGACGCACGCGCCGGCCGAATCGCGGTTTCCCGCCTCCTCGCGTCCAGCGAGCCACGGCCAACGGCGCTCTTCTGCTTCAACGACGCCATGGCGATGGGCGCCTACCAGGAAGCAGGCGCCGCAGGGCTGTCCGTACCCCACGATCTGTCGATCATTGGCGTTGACAACTTCGAGCCGATTGCCGCCGGATTGCTGCCGGGCCTTACGACGATCGCCCTCCCCCACTTCGAGATGGGGGCATGGGCTGTGAACACTCTCCTCGACGCGCTCGAGGGCGGCTTCACCCCGGCGAGCCCCCCCGTCGTCGCGATCCCGGGACGCCTGGAGACGCGGGGCTCCGTCTGTCCGCCGGCGATCCGATGATCTGAGACCCCCGCTCGACTCGGCGGATCGTTATGTCGCCGTTACCGAAATCGTTTTGGGCTTTGCATCGCGCGTGGATATGCTGACCCCGCACGCCTCAAAACGATTTGGGTCCGTGCCCTTACATCGGAGTAGAGGAGAGAATCAATGAAGCTTCGAAGCAGTCTCGGCGCCGTGGCGACACTTGCCCTGGGGGCGGTGGTTCTCGCGGGCTGCAGCTCGTCGACACCGAACGACCAGACATCGGGGTCGACGGTCACCATCATGGGCGCCTTCACCGACGCGCAGGCGACGGCATTCCAGGCGGACCTCGATGCGTGGTCCAAGAAGAGCGGGGTCACGGCGAAGTACGAACCGAGCTCCGACTTCCAGACCGCGATCATCGCGCGCGCCGCAGCTGGGAACCCGCCCGACATCGCGATCTACCCGCAGCCGGGCGTGCTCAAGAGCCAGATCAACCAGCTTTACCCGCTCGAAGACATCGGGGTGGATGTCGCGGCCATCACAGCCGACGAAGCGAACGGACTGGGGACCATAGCCCAGAACGACGGGAAGACCTATGGCCTCCCGTACTCCATCAACGTGAAGTCGCTCGTTTGGTACAACCCGAGCGCCTTCGCCGCGGCAGGCTTGTCGGTACCCACGACGGACGCCGAGATGACCGCGCTCGAGAAGAAGATCGTCGACCAGGGCCTCGGGTACCCGTGGTGCGTGGGGCTCGAGTCGGGTGGCGCGACCGGCTGGCCCGCCACCGACTGGCTCGAGGAGTACGTGCTTCGCTACGGCGGGCTCGACGAGTACGACAGCTGGATCGCGGGCGACGTGAAGTTCAACAGCAGCCTGGTCACCAAGGCGGGCGACAAGGTCGCCGCCGAGCTGCTCGCCCCTGGGCAGATCAACGGTGGCGGTCCCGCTGCGGCCACCACCTCGTTCCAGACGGCGGGCAACCAGCTCTTCGTCGACGGCAAGGCCAACGGCCAGTGCTTCATGATGCGTCAGGGATCGTTCGTGGCCGACTTCTTCCCCGACAGCGTCAAGGCGCAGATCGCGAAGGGCGACCTGAGCAACATCGACTTCTTCCAGCTGCCCTCGCCGGAAGGAACGGACAATGCCATGCTCGGCGGCGGTGACCTCGTCGGCGCGTTCAGTAAGACCGAGGCGACCAAGAAGGTTGTCGAGTACCTGACCGGCAAGGACTTCGGCACGAACGGTTATGCGGGTCAGGCGATCTTTCTCTCCCCACACGGAACGTTCGATACCAGCGCCTACACGACCCAGTTCCAACGGAAGGCACAGGAGCTCCTCAAGGAGGCGAAGGTGTTCGGTTTCGACGCGTCGGACCAGATGCCGGGCGAAGTCGGGGCCGGAACGGAGTGGACGCAGCTGACCAGCTGGTTCGCCGGGCAGACCACGATGGCGGACGCCTTCACCGCGATCGACGCGTCCTGGCCGAAGCGATAGTGACGCCGGGGCGGGCCACCGAGAGACGGTCGGCGGCCCGCCCCGGGTCGGCTCCATAAACCCACGACCATCTAGGGGGTGCCCTCATGGCAATCGTCAGCGCGCTCGCGTCCGTGACCATCGGTCTCGGCGTCTCATTTCTCATCTTCTGGCTGCTCAACTGGGCGATCGGTCGCGCGCCCCGGCGATGGCGGCCCCGACTCATTCCTTACGTGTTCCTCACCCCGGGGATCCTGCTTGTGGCGGTGTTCCTGCTCTATCCGGCCATCCGCACGATCGTCGAGAGCTTCACGAGGGCCAGCCAACGGCGCGGCGAGGGTGCGTCGTTCGCGGGACTCGACAACTACATCGATCTCTTCGCGAGCCCCAGCTTCATCGGAACCTTGGTCAACAACGTTCTCTGGGTGCTGGTCGTGCCGGCGGGCGCCGTCGTGGGAAGGTCTCATCGTCGCCGCACTCACCAACCGTCTGGGGCGAAAACGCGAGGCGACGTTCAAGGCGATGATCTTTCTCCCGATGGCGATCTCCGGAGTGGCGGCCGCCGCCACGTGGAGATTTGTCTACGACTACAAAGCTCCCGGCCTGCCGCAGACCGGGATGCTCAACGCACTCTGGACAGCTGGCGGCGCCGATCCGGTGCCATGGATGACCGTGGATGCCGGTCGGCTCAACAGCTTCCTCCTCATGGTGATCGCGATCTGGCTGCAGGTCGGGTTCGCTATGGTCCTCCTGTCGGGCGCCATCAAGGGCGTGCCAGAAGAGACGATCGAGGCGGGGCGCCTCGATGGCGCCAGCGAACGCCGCATCTTCCTGACGATCATCGCTCCGCAGATTCGAGGAACGATCCTCGCCGTGTTCGTGACGATCGTGATCTTCGTGATGAAGATCTTCGACATCATCTACGCGATGACCGGCGGCCAGTACGACACGAGCGTCCTCGCGGTCGAGTTCTACAACCAGATGTTCAGCTTCCAGAACCCCGGCAAGGCGGCCGCCGTGGTCGTCGTGCTGATGATCGCGATCGTGCCGCTGATCGCATACCAGATCCGTAGCTACCGGGCACAGGAGGAACTCCGATGACCGAGACCCCGGCAATCCGCGACTCCCGCCCACACACGAGGAGCGCTCGAAGCGCCGTCCGTGGAACGACCGCGACGCGCTCGCACCCTGCCCTCACCGTCGTGACGGGGAGCATCGCCGTCTCGTGGCTGCTTCCGCTGCTGGGCATTCTCGTGACGAGCTTCCGCTCCAAAGCGGACGTCGACGCCACCGGATGGTGGAGCGCCCTCGCACACCCGCTCGGACAGTCCTGGACGTTTGACAACTTCTCACAGGCTTGGGATTCGCTCGACGTGGGCACGTCGCTGTGGAACACCGTCGCGGTAGCGATTCCGGCAACGGTGCTGCCGATCCTCGTGGCCGCGATGGCGGCCTACGCGTTCACATTCTTCAGCTTCCCAGGCAAAGAGGTCTACTTCGCCATCGTCTTGGGCCTCATGGTCGTTCCGATCCAGCTGGCGATCATACCCGTGCTTCAGTTGTTCGTCTGGTTTGGCAACATCACCGGCATCCAGATCGTCGGTGAGTACCCAGCGGCATGGATCGTACACGCGACCTTCGCATTGCCGCTGGCGATCTACATCTTCCGCAACTACATGTCGACGCTGCCGAACTCTCTCATCGAGGCGGCGCGCGTGGACGGAGCGAGCCACTTCCAGATCTTCTGGCGGCTCGTGGTCCCACTGTCCGTGCCGGCACTCGCGTCGTTCGCGATCTTCCAGTTTCTGTGGGTATGGAACGACTTCCTGGTCGCGGCGATCTTCATACAGTCCGGACCGCACGCCGTGCTCACACAGGGACTCTACGGACTCCTGGGCCAGTACGGACAGGGGTGGCCGCGAGTGGCCGCCGGCTCGTTTATCACTCTCGTCGTCCCGCTCGCCCTCTTCTTCGCGCTGCAGCGCTACTTCGTGCGCGGCCTGACCGCAGGCTCGGTGAAGTAGCTGCCGCGGCACGACATCACTCCCCGCCATACACGACATCACCTCGGATGCCGTCGCCTCGCGCGACAGGAATGGAATCACCGTGAACGCCGTCAGACCGTGCGCCATCCCCGCCGTCCGAACACGGCCCGTCGCACACCTCACCGCCCACGACACATGGTTGAACGACCCGAACGGACTGGTCTACGTCGACGGGGTGTACCACGCGTACTACCAGAACAACCCGCTCGGCACCGCATGGGGCAACATGTCGTGGGGCCACGCGACCTCGACGAATCTGACCGATTGGACCGAGCACGAAACAGCGATCCTCTTCACCGAGGACGAGCAGATCTTCTCGGGCAGCGTGGTGGTCGACAAGGCCAACACGGCCGGCTTCGCCGGAGCGGGCCAAGTTGCACTCGTCGCGATCTACACGAGCGTGCGCTCAGGGGATGTCGGTCGGAGCGAACGACAGGCACAGGCTCTTGCGTACAGTCTCGATGGAGGGATGCGGTGGACGAAGTACCCGCACAATCCGGTGCTCGACGTCGGGTCGGACGCCTTCCGCGACCCAAAGGTCTTTTGGCACGGCGACACCCAAGCCGGACGATGGGTCATGGTGGCGGTGGAGGCAACCGACCACCGCGTCGTCCTCTACACGTCAACGGACCTGATCCATTGGGAGTTCGCATCCGACTTCGGTCCCGCCCACGCATGCGGCGGAGTGTGGGAATGCCCCGACCTCTTCCCGCTCGTGGTCGACGGGTCACGGGAGACCAAGTGGGTCCTCGTCGTGAGCCTCAACCCCGGAGGGATCGCAGGGGGATCGGGCACGCAGTATTTCATCGGCGACTTCGACGGCCGCACGTTCGTGCCGGACCGACTGTCAACCAGCGCCAGCCTCGAGACATTCGACTGGCTCGACTACGGCCCCGACTACTACGCGGCCGTATCGTTCAGCAACGTTCCGGAGGATCGACGCCTGACGCTCGGCTGGATGAACAACTGGGAGTACGCCGAAGCCACTCCAACCTTTCCCTGGCGCTCGGCGCTGACACTGGTGCGCGAGCTCTCGATGTCAGGTTCGCCGGGCAGCTACGTCCTTCGACAGCGCCCCGTCCTGCCATCACACATCGACGGTCTCACCATCGTCCGCCTTCGGGTGTCGACTGAGTCCACGTCACACAGCGTCGTCGAGATCGGCGACGGGGATGCCGCGGCGCTTACCTTCACCTTCGACGGCCGCGCACGCCAGATCCGCATCGTACGAACCGACGCCCATGGCGGCGACTTCCGTGCGGGCTTCGCAAGACAGTACGACGCGCCACTGCCGCGCGGGCAGAACGGTCTAACGGACGTGCTCTTCGTGATCGACGCGACCTCCGTCGAGGTGTTCGTGGATGACGGGGCCGTCACGTTGACACAGCAGATTTTCCCGAGAGCGCCTCTCACGCACGTCGCGGTCGATGGCGACGCGAACGTTCACGGTTAAGGCGTGCGTGTCGAACGCACGCCTTAGCGCGAAACCGGCGGACCGCACGCTCGTGGGGATCGCTGCTCGGATCGTGACGAAGAACTATCCCGACGACCCGGAATCGAGACTCGACGAGCCTGGCCGGTTTCGCGTCAACATCCACGTCGGCGGCGACCGCGCACCACAGATCGTGGATGACGAGGCGAGCGCTGCTGATCCCGACGTGTTCGTTTGGCACCCGCTATACGGTGGGGCCGGATGGGTGTCGGTGGTGAACCCGGCAGAGTCGACGTCGGAGAAAGTCATCTCGCTGTTGCACGACGCGCACGAAGCAGCGCGAGCTCGCGCCTCACGTCGTTCCGGCACGTCGTGACGGGGTCACCGCAGGCACTGAGCGCGAGCGACCGGCGGGCCGTGGCGGGGTGGGCAGCGGACTGCGCCGAACGAGTCCTCGCGATCTTCGAGGCGGAGTCGCCGACCGATCCGCGGCCGCGAGACGCGATCGCTCGCACCCGCGCCTTCGCGCGGGGAGAACTGGATGCCGCTGGCGAGATCCGCCGCCGTTTCGTTGCGGGACGCGCGGCACAGGTCGTCACGACCCCGGCGGCCATCGCGGCCGCGCGCGCAGCGGCGCAGGCCGCCGGCGTGGCCCACATGGGCGCCCATGCACTCGGGGCCGCCGCGTATGCGGCCGAGGCTGCGGGACTGTCCAGACCCGACCAGGTCGACGCGATCCGCAACGAGATCCATTGGCAGCTTCGACAGCTGAGCCCGGAAGCCAAGGCAGCGTTGCGACAGCTGCCACTCCTCGGCGAAGACACGGCCGGCCCGCTCGGACCCGGGCTCCTCAGTCGAGGCATTCTCGCGACCAACATCCGCGCCATCCAAGCGGGCCTGGCGTAGCCGCGTTCTTCACCGACGTCACGACGGAAACAGCCGCGGGGTTCGGACACGACGTTCCACATGCGGCGATGTGCCAAGCCCACCGTCGCTCTGAAGCGCTCTTCGGCGGGCTCACGCGAGGAGGACGGACCAAGAGACGCGCGGCTGCCGCTGGTGCGGGTCCGGCGGAAAGTCGATATGGACACAGATCGGTTCCGGTGAGAAATGTCCCCTATGACTGTTCAATCGGTCGCGGGATGCTCGAAGAGGCGCGAAGCGTGAGGCTCACCTTCACTCGTTCGGACTCGGCGCTGGGAGCGTCACCGCCACCAGACTATTCTGGCGCTAGAATACCCTGGTGTTGACTCCTGCTGAACTGACTGTGCTGGGTTTGATCGTTGAGCAACCACGGCACGGTTACGACCTGGAACAGGTGATCAAGGAACGGGGCATACGGCAGTGGACAGATATCGGCTTCTCATCGATCTACTACGTGCTCGGCAAGCTGGAGCAGCGCCACTTCATCGAGGCTGCCGAGGGCCGTTCTGGCGGGAAGTCTCGGCGGGTGTTCCACGCCACGACGGAGGGGCGTCAGATCGCAGCAGATGAAGCAGTTGCGGTCATCGCTGATCTTCAGGCGGTGCCGCATCCGGTCCTGGTCGGACTGGCCAACCTGACGCTGGTGACGGAGCACGCCTACGACGAGGCACTTCGCAGCAGGCTGGCTCAGCTCGAGGCCAGGATCGCATCGGTCAAGGAAGCCGAGCGGTCGCAAGCCCCCCTCCCGCGCCCCGCGCGGGAGGTCTTCTCCTACTCCCTCAGCCTCCTGGAGGCGGAAAGGTCGTGGCTCGCCGGACGAGTCCAGGTATCCGATGAGTGATGAGCCCAGGCCTGTGGGGCCCCACAAGACGACCATCGACAGCGTCTCCACGGCCGGCGGCGCGCACTGCGAGACGACCGCGCTCGGCGTGCTCCTGAGCTCGACCGGACTCGACCTTTCTGAACCGATGCTCTTCGGGCTGGGGAGCGGGCTGTCCTTCATCTACTGGGACTCGAAGCAGCAGGGGCTGCCCTTCCTCGGCGGAAGGGTGAAGCCCTTCCACCTCACCCAGAACCTGGCCCAAAGGCTGGGGCTCGAACTGCGCGTGCAGGAGACCACCTCACCACGAAAGGCCTGGGATCGGGTCCGATCCTCCATCGACGATGGGATCCCGGTAGGGCTGCAGCTCGACAGCCATGACCTGGAGTACTTCGGATCGCGCGTGCACTTCGCCGGTCACATCGTCGCCATGTACGGCTACGACGCCGAGCGGGCATATCTCGTCGACACCGCACAGCAGGGCGGAGCGGTGTCCACCAGCTTGGAGAGCCTGGCGAGAGCACGAGCGGCACGCGGCCCGATGTCAGCCCGCCACCGGTCATTCACCGTGAAGGTGACGGCATCGAACCCGGATGACGGGCAGGTCGTCTCGGCGATCGTTCCCGCGATAACGTCGTGCGCCCAGGACTTCCTCGCGCCGCCGATCGCCAACCTCGGCAGTCGAGGAATCAGCACAGCCGCTGAGCGGGTGCGGACGTGGTTTGATCGAGTCGAGGACCCCGAGCGCGACCTCGCCGTCATCGCCATGCTGATGGAACGCGGGGGCACCGGAGGCGCACTGTTTCGCAACCTGTATCGAGACTTCCTGACGGAGTGCCGGGGACTTCTCGAAGGTGTACCGGGGACCGACCTCGTGGAGCAGGGACGAGATCTCTTCGCCGAGTCCGCACTGCTCTGGACGAGCGTCGCCGACCTCATCGAGAAGGCGGGAGTGACGGGCAGCCCGGACAATCTGACCGAAGCGAGTCAGCTGCTTGATGACATCGCGACGATCGAGACCTCCGCGATGACTGCCCTCAGCTCCCTGACGAAGTCGACGTCAGACCCCTCCTTACGGCGCTCCTAACCGCGTCTGTCGTATTCGGTCGGCGGCGCCTTCTCGAAGCGATTGCGGTCCTGACTACGTCAAGGCGCCTCGTCTGTGGTGGAGTGCTGCGCTGGTCGCGCACGTGGCAGACATGTCAAAAGTGTCATCTCCGGACAAGTTCTGTGGATTCCGCCGACAGATGTCCGGATTGGGCCGGGTCTAATGGGGTAGGTGTGCCAGGATCTCCGCCCCGATTCCGGCGAGAGATGTCTCAACCGGGGCACCGCGTAGCCGCCGCCTGTGGAGCTCGGGTGCGGACGGATCGCTCTTGCGTCCTCTGGCGGCTGCTCGTCTTTTGCAGGTAGACCAGCTCGACTCCTGGGTGGAGGGTTACCTGGCGAGCGCGGGAGTACCCCTCTCGCTCGTATAGGCGGATGTTGGCTTGGCTCAGGTGTCCGGTGAACAGCTCGAAGTGTTGCGCGCCGCTCGTGCGTTCCGCCTCGCGGAGGAGAGTTGTTCCAATGCCACGACCTTGCAGGTCGGGAGCAACGACAAGACGGCCGATGTGTGCGGGCATCGGCCTTCGTGAACGTGTCGAACGTGAACCGCTCGCGGGTGAGGACGGTGGCGATGTCGGGCTGGGTTCGGGAGATGAGAGTGACCATGTTCAGGAGTCCTTTCTGGGTTGGCTCGGAGGCGCGCGCGGCTACGCGCAGGGTGTTGAAGGGAGAGGGGCGGCTTGGCGCCGGGTGATGTTGCACCCGGCGCCAAGCCATCAGGGTGCTGAAGGTCACTCGGCAGCGGCGCGCGCAGCAGCCGCAACCTCGTGATCCTGCTCAGGTGAGGCGCCGCCGGCGCCGATGGCGCCGATGACGGTACCGTCCGCGTTGGTGATCGGCACCCCTCCAGCGACGAACGCATAGTCCGCGTAACGGGTGCCGAGCGCGAACAGCGGCCCACCTGGGCTGACTGCGGCTTGGAGATCCCGAGTGGGCTGCGCGAAATGGGCGGCGGTGATCGCCTTGGCGTAGCTGGTGCCGATGGACGCGAGAGCGGCCCCGTCGTCCTTGACCTGAGCGACGAGATTGCCTCCACCGTCCACGACGGCGATGGTGAACGGGATGCCGAGTTCCGCGGCCTTCGCAAACCCGGCGTCGAGAGCTGCATGAGCTTGCGCCCGCGTGAGAGAGACCGGCGAGATGATCGGTGTTGCCATGAGGGAAATGCGCTCCTGTTGATGAGGTGGGAAAGCACCGGCGCGGAGTGCGCCGGTGCTGATCAGAAGGTAGGTTTGCGAACATACTTACCCGCAAGGGCTGTTACTTCCTCAAGGGAATTCACGTGTGATTCCTGCGATCTCCAAGGAGATTCATGTCCCTGCATGACGGGCTGCGGCTGGCAGAGATGACCGAAACACGCGGCGATGTGTACTCGGCGGACTGCCCGTGCCGGGACCTGCTTGACGTGGTCGCGAACAAGTGGTCGGCTCTTGCGATCGGCGCGCTCGAGGACGGTCCCGTGCGGTTTGGAGCACTGCAGCGACGTCTTGAAGGCGTCTCACCGAAGGTCCTCACCGCGACGTTGCGCCGTTTGGAGGGTTTCGGGCTCGTCCATCGCGAAGTGATCCCGGCTGTGCCTTTGCACGTGGAGTACACGCTCACGGACGCAGGGCGCAGCGCGATCCGACCTGTTTTCGCGCTACGGGAGTGGGCAGAGTGCAACTACCAGCTCGCCAAGGCCCAGGCTGGGACCGACGCAGCTACAGCTCCTGATGACCGCGCAGCAGGCCGCTGACTTCCCCCACGCCTTTCCTCCGGGTAACTAACCCCCCTTGCGGGTAACCGCATCCCAATCGATACCGTCACCTTCAATGTGCCCGCGCTCGCTGAGCCACCACGGAACGGAGACGAAAACTCATGGCGGAGAATGCTCAGTCGATCCCCGCAGTCATCAACCGGGCAGGCGGCCCCGTGGATGCTCCCGACAGTCTCATAGATGCCAAGATCCCTTCCCCGCCCGCACCCGGCGGAAGGGATCTGCTCGTTGAGGTACGAGCGGTGTCGGTGAACCCAGTGGATGTGAAGGTGCGCGCGTCTGGCAATCGTGCCGGCAAGGACCGGGTACTCGGCTGGGATGCTTCCGGCATCGTCCTCGCGGCAGGCGATGAAGCGACTCTCTTCCGCCCGGGCGACGAGGTCTACTACGCCGGCAGCCTCGAGCGGTCTGGCAGCTACGCCTCACAGCAACTCGTCGACGAACGTATCGTCGGCGCCAAGCCCGCGACCCTCACCCATGCAGAGACGGCGGCCCTACCGTTGACCGCTATCACCGCGTGGGAAGCACTGTTCGACAAGCTCCGCCTGACCGCCGACACCACGGGCACTCTCCTTGTCCTCGGCGCAGCGGGTGGCGTCGGATCGATCCTCATCCAGCTCGCCAAGGCTCTCACCGGCGTCAAGGTGATTGCGACAGCATCCCGGGCAGAGTCGCGCGCGTGGGCGGAACATCTCGGCGCCGACGTCGTCGTCGACCACACGGACCCGGACCTTGCCCGCAGCATCCTGAAGATCGCGCCGGGCGGAGTGGACTTCGCGTTCACCTCGCAAAGCAAGGGGCGTATCCCTCTGTTCACGAACGTCCTCCGCCCCTTTGGGCAGATCGTTGCCATCGATGACGAGCGTGACCTCGACTTCTATGCACTCAAGGACAAGGCCATCTCCTGGCACTGGGAGTTCATGTTCGCCCGCCCTCGCCACGGCTGGGACCTCGAAGCCCAGCACCACCTCCTGAACCGCGTCGCCGAGCTGATCGACGCCGGACGCATCCGCACCACACTCACTCAGACCCTCGCCCCCCTGAATGCGACGAGCCTTCGCGAAGCGCATGCTCTGGTCGAGACCGGGCACGCGACGGGCAAGATCGTCGTCGCCGAGAGCAGCTGAGCGAGAGCACTCGCGCTGGCAGGCGAACGGCGGGAACGGCCCGACCACTCGCATCGTGGGACTCTCGCCGGCTCCGTGCGGCCGTGCTAGCGCGAGTGCCGTGCCCAGCCTCCAGAGGGACAGCCACACCGCGGGTGCGAGAGAACCTACGACCGCAAGACCGGCCGCCACCGCCGAGCGAGGCCGACGTCGAGCGTCGAGCTCGCGGAGGGCGCTGACCGGCGGCGAGCGCCCTCCCTCATTCGAGGTCGGGCGCTCGCGTCTTCGGTTCGCTCCGGCGTGTCAACAGGCACCACAGAATCCGACAAAGAAGTGACCTCCGCCGAGCCACTTTCAACGGTTCTGGAGCTGGAGACATACCCGTAGAAGTCGCCCGCTGACGGCCACTGGCGCGGAGTTCGAGCACATCCGCGTCGCAAACGAGCACGGATAGCCGTCTGCTCCCTCAAGACAAACATATCGCGGTCGGATGAGGGTCCGCTTGGCGACCCGAAATGTCCATATGGACACGTAGTGGACATTTCATCTGCGAAATAGACAACTTCGAAAAAACCTACAACGATGTAGATTCCAGCCGAAGGTGTCCCGGATAGGCGGGTTGGGCGCCCCTAAATGTCCACGATCGGCGCGCGATTCCGAGGAGACATGTCCCAATCGGGGCACACGTAACAGTGCTCGAGGACTTGAGTGCAGACCGATCGGTTTCGGACCGATAGTCGACGCCGGCGTGCCGCGCCGATAGCCTTCTGCCCATGCGTCGAATGACTTCAACCTGGTGGCCGCGATAGCGGCCTTCGACGTACTTCGTTCCCGGCTGCTCGACAGCCGGGACATTCCGGGACAACTGACGCGCAGCCCCACCCACGAGAGGCCGCACATGTCCCAGACCACCCCTTTCATCGCGCGTCCGCTTTCCGTGTCCGATGCGGGAGAACTCCTGACCTTGCAGCGGGCGGCTTACGCCTCGGAGGCGCAGATCTACCGCGACCCCTTCTTGCCCGCGCTCACGCAGACACTCGACGAACTGCGCCGTGAGCTTGCTGCTCCTGGTCTGGGCATCCGTGATGACGGCCGACTGATTGGCGCGGTTCGCTGGACGGTCGACGGTGACACCGCACACATCGGCCGTCTTGTCGTTGCTCCCGACCTGCAAGGTCGTGGCATTGGAACAACTCTCCTCCGCGAGGCGGAACGCACGAGCGGCGCGCAACACTTCGAGCTGTTCACCGGACACCTGAGCCAAGCCAACATCCGCCTATACGAGCGAGAGGGGTACTCCCGCGCTCGCCAGGTAACCCTCCACCCAGGAGTCGAGCTGGTCTACCTGCAAAAGACGAGCAACCGTTAAAGGGCAAAATCGATCGGTTCGGTGCCGCTGGACGCCCCGAGACATTTAGGACGAGAAATTGACATCTTGCGTGGGAATTTACAACTTCGTGTAAGTGCCGCGGGCAGATGTCACATATCAGGTCGTTTCCCGGGGTAAATGTCTCTGGGTTGCGGCTCGGGTTCCGGCGAGAAGTGTCCAACCTGGCGCATCAGCCGGCCGCCGCGGCGGCGGGCCGGAGTTGTGTCGCGGCACGAATGAATCCGGCAAGGGCGCGAGACGTGCTGTGCGGGGGCCACGCTACGACGGTCGTGACCGGCGGCGCGTCCGAGACGGGAACGGCTGCGTGGCCGTCGTGAAGCTGCGCCCGGATTGACTCGGGTGCGACAGCGCAGGCCCGCCCGAGCGCGATCAGTTGGAGTAGTTGTGTGTGGTCGCGCACTTGTGGTCCAGGACCGTCTTGGTAACTGCCGTCGGGTTCTGGCCAGCGCGGTAGCGGCAGTTCCTTTAGTGAGTCGACGTCCGCCATCGAGATGTGAGGCTGGCGGGCGAACCGGTGGCCAGCGGGAAGGATCAGTACTTGTTCCTCGGTATGCAAGTCTTCGGTGTCGAATCCGGCCGTTTCGTCGTATGGCCGGTGCAGCAGGGCAACGTCCGCACGTCCGGTGCGCAGCAGCGCTTCCGGCTGCCCCGGCCCTACTAGCGTCACCTCGATCGCGGCAGCCCCGGGCATCGCGGCGTAAGCATCGAGCAGGCTTGTGAGCAGTTCGCTGGATGCCCCCGCTTTAGCCGCCAACACGAGCGCGGGTCGATCACTCGCAGCCCGGCGAGTACGGACCTCGGCGGCTTCGACCGCGTCGAGCGCGAGACGGGCCTCGCGAAGCAGCACCGTTCCTGCGGCGGTCAATGAGACGGCACGGGCAGTGCGGTGCAGCAGAACGACCCCCAGTCGTCGTTCGAGTTGCTGGATCGCACGCGACAGCGGTGGCTGCGCGATCATCAGTCGCTGCGCCGCCCGCCCGAAGTGCAGTTCCTCGGCGACGGCAACGAAGTACCTCAACTCACGGGTCTCCACCGTGCCAGCGTATCCCTTCTGACCTGCATAAATACCCCCGCGGTATCGCTCAGCACCTCATCGGTCTTGGACGGTGTCCGTTACCCGACCAGAGGATGAAGACAACATCACCGAGCAGATCGAGGACACGAGCCACCCATGACGAACGAACAAGTCCGCTGGATGTTGAAGGTCATTCAACCCGAGCGGACCCTTGCCTCTCTTCCCGGGGGTGCCGCGATGGATCAGAGTGCCCATGCCTCTCTCCTCGGCCTCTCCGAAGAGGTCTATGCGACCGAACTCGGTCGCATGCGCGAGGAGGCCTCAGATGCGGCGGCGGAGCTGCTGGCCGATCCTGCCGTTGCTGCCATGGTCGACCGCCTTCCCCTCGAGCAGGGCGCGAAAGTCGTGGCGTTTGGGGACAGCTTGACCTCCGACCCGCAGTCGTGGGCGGTGATCCTGAGGGAGGTGTTGGCGAAGCGTCGCGGTAGCGACGACATCGCCCTGACCATCAACGCGGTTGCGGGAGAGACCACGACCCAGGGACTCGTGCGCATCTCGGGAGCAATCGACGCGCAACCCGACTGGGTGATCTTCCTCTTCGGCACCAACGACGCCCGCACTCAGGGTCCGAGCCCGACCAAGACGCTAGTCCACCATGAGGAGACCGAGCGGAACATCGCTGAACTGCGACACCGTATATCCAGCGAGACTTCTGCTGCAACCATCTGGGTCACTCCGCCGGCTATCGATGAAGCGAAAGTGGCTAATCACTGGGGCCTTGCGAGATTTGGGGTGCGCTATCGAAACGAGGACCTGGCAAGGGTCGCAACGATCATTCGGGAGAGCGGCGAGCCCGTCGTTGACGCGGCTGACTTGCTGGGGACAGCCCCTGACTCGGAAGTACTGATCGGGGACGGACTGCATCTCACGGTCGAAGGCCAGAAGCGGGTGGCACTCGAAGTAATCCGCCGGTGGAGCAACCTCGCGTGAGGAACCTCGTCTTCGGCGCCACGGGCAACATCGGCTCCCGGGTAGCACACGGTCTCATTGATGCCGGCTCGCGCCCTGCGATCTTCGCTCGCGACCCCAGCAGAGCACGAGACCTCTTCGGTGATCGCGTCGACATGCACACAGGGGATCTCGAAACGCCGGACAGCTCGCTTGCCGCAGCGCTCGACGGCGTAGACGGAATCTTTCTACTGACGGATGGGCCGAACCTCGGAGTCCAGGATCGAGCTGTTTCCGACGCAGCGCTTACGGCCGGCGTCCAGCACATCGTCAAGCTCTCCACGCTGGACGTCCTCACCGGAGTAGGCACGGGGCCCTGGCACGCGGCAGGAGAGGCGGCTGTCCGGGCGAGCGGAGTCCCATTCACGTTCATTCGGGCTGCCGGATTCATGTCCAACGCATTGAGTTGGTCGTACTCGATCCGCAACGAGGGAATCCTGCGATCGTCAACTGGTGAAGGCAAGATCGCCTTCATACACCCCAACGACATCGCTGCCGTCGCAATAACGACTCTTCTCACACGCGAGCCTCGCGACCAGGCGCTTGTGATTACGGGCCCCGAAGCGCTGTCGTACAGGGATATGGCGGCCATCATCGCGCGGAGGATCGGCAGGTCAATCGGCTTCGAGGAGATTTCCGACGAACAGGCGTACGCCCGCGCGGTCGGATGGGCCGGAGAAGGCCCCTACGTCGACGCTCTTATCGACATCTGGCGCGCCGTGCGTGAGGGTCGGGTCGCCACAGTGACAGATGGGGTACAACAGGTCATCGGTCGAGAACCGATCTCCTTCGCCCAGTGGGCCGCCGAGAACGCCGCATCGTTCCAGTAGGTGAGCCAAGGCCTGCGCGGGGTGCGCTACGCGGCAGACATGTCAAAGACGTCATCTCTGGACAAGTTGGCTGGGAATTGGACATAATCAGCCGGAATTTACACGACTGTAGGAACCGCTAAGAGATGTCCAGCCGCCCACACCATAAAGCCGTTGACAGAGGCGAAATGTCCACCCCCGGGTCCAGGTCGCGTGCCTTGAAATGTCCGCCGGGCATCAAGTCGACCGGTCGGCGTCGGATTTAGCCGGGCAAGCCACGACATCTGAACGAACGGGTGCGCCTACCTGCTAGTCTGCATACACGGGGGTCGGAGATAGACTCCGCTGCTTCAAGACCAGCGATCCCCACAGAACTAGGTCGACCCGGGTTCGAGTCCCGGCCCAGCCCAGCTGGCGTAGCTCAATAGGACAGAGCCCCTACGTTTCTAGTCCATCCAGCGAGCCCGACTCCACATGCCAAGCTCGCGAGATGCCACCTCGAGCGACGCTTCCGTGATTGCCAAACGTGCGTAATTCTGCCGGCTGTAGCCGAGCAGTGAGCGTCGCCAGCCCGAGGAGTTCTTGGGCTTACGTGTTTGATCCGCAAAGTCGGTCACTACCACCTTCGCCCACTCTGCATCCGTCAAGCTGTCGGACAGAGTCTCGTTGATCGCGCGCCCCAACCGCTTCGTGACTGCAAACGCGGTGAAAATCAGTTCAGCACTCAAGACGACCGAACCACCCTGCACGATCGATTCCGGGCTGGCCCCAAGGTTGATCCCTGCCCATCCTGCCCGAGCGTTCGCCCCCATGGCCGCAATGAGATCGGTGAGATCAGAGCTGGCTTCGCCTCCAGCATGCGTTATGCAGTTACGAAGTTCTCTCAGCACATGAAAGGACTGCATCCACTCCGCAGGCTCAGCTGCTCCGCATGTCTCGAACAGGATGGTGTGCATGTTCCACGCGCGAATCTGCTTCCCATGAGTCGTCAGCGAGCGGCCATTGGACTTGAGTAGCTGAAGCGCGCCTGTGACGTAGTCCTCGTGAGTTGCAAGTGCGTACGGAATCGCGACAGACGCGAGGTGGTGATCCGCGTCGAGCAGGAACGACCTAGCGTCATCACTACGCAAGTTGAAGCGAGAGATGTGCTCGACCGCTGGGAATACGTCCTTCAACGTGTGGGACGAACCAGCCGTCAATTGGAGAGTATGAGCGGCCAAGCGCGCTCCCGCCAGGAGAGCCGTCATGGCGTCGTTGACTTCGACGCGGCTCCTGACGTAGCTCCTGTATGCGGGATACAAAGTCTCAGACACGGTTCATGCTTAGCAGTCCGCACTCGACGACACCGTTTATGCGAGCAGGCCGCACTGGCGGAAGTGTCCAAGGGCCCTCGGCAAGCGGGCCAAATAAACGCGGGCAATGCACCGGCTATGCAGTCGTAGCGTCCTCGCCACCCGTCGTGCTGTCGCTCGAGGCCGAGCGGCGGGCGCGGTAATCGTCAAGATCGATGACACCGACAGGCGTGTCGATGGTGGTCGCGGATACATCGGCAGCGGCAACCGGGAAAGCGACTTCTCCGGTCGTGGTCGGTTCGGCGGCCGTCTTGCGCGAACCTCGCCCAACCCGGCTGGCCACCCATCGGCCGAAGCGCTGCACGTCCTCCTTGCCACGCGCATCCCAGTACTCCTGAGCGATGGGCGCGACTACTTCGCGCAGGACCCACAGGATGCCATCCGCGGTTTGCTGTGCGCGGCGATCGTATGCCGCCTGATCCTCCGCTTCGTCGCGCCGAGTCCGAGCCTCGCTCTCGCGATTGAGCCAAGCATCGAACTCGCGGCCGTCGAGTGCTGGCATCCCACTACCCCTACAGCGGTGACTCGCATGGGACCGACCGGCACACGACGCACCGACCACGAGCGAATGACGGAGTGCCACTACTACACGGCCACACGCACTCACGCGATCACGGGCCGCGCGGCCACGAGTTCCACGTCGGCGTCGATGCCCACGACTTCACTCCCATCCGTCTCTCCGTCATCGACGAGTGGCTCCGCGGACTCCCCTGCGTCAAGAACCACCAGCCGCGGGATCAGACATAACGTTCTACATGCGTCGACGTGCCGCGCGCGCCCTAACCGTGAAGCCCCGCCCACATGAGAGAGGTCGGACCACGAGACGACCCGCTGCCGGTGGTTCAGGTCCAGCGAGAACGTCGCCGTGATCTGAAACCGAAATCTGCTTGCATGTTTGTTGAAAATTGCTTGCACTTTTGGCGCAATAGTCTTCGAAGATTAACGTTGATGCGATCCCCGATCCCGGCAGAATTACTCTCGAGGGCAACAAGCAGCTCGATCTGCTCTACCGGTGGCTCGCGCGGCGGGGCCGAGCACGTCACTGTCCGAAGTTGCGGAACGGCTCGGGAGCGGAGGTCGCGCGCGAGTCTGCTCAGTTTCGACGTCAGAGGAGTACTGAGGTGATCGGACCGCCAGCGACACCGGGCTCGAGGGTGATCGCTGGCCGGTAGCGGGGGCCGCTGATCGTGTCGCCGTCCCATTCGTAGGCGATGGTGCGGAGTGTGTTCAGGTACCGCCCGACAAGCACGGCCATGGGGAAGGGCCCGTGGAAGGCGAGATGCACTTCGGCTCGCCCGTGATCTGCGGACACACGCTTGATGTGCTGGGCCACGGCTTGGCTGAGGCGGCCCGCTTCCTGCGGATCGATCCGATTGGAGTTCGTGACGGAGACGATCTGTACGCTGGCGAACCCATCGGCGGACTCGCGCACGAGGCGCTCGAACGCGGTGAGGTCTGGGTCTGAGGTGAGCGTTACGAAGACTGCGACTCTGTTCGCCGCGTTGCTTGGCTGAGCGACCTCGATGGGGAGCGCCTCCACGTTGAGTTCGGTGACACCCGGATCGTTGCTCGCGGGTGAGGACTCCCATGCGTTGTTCTGCACATCGAGTACCGCGACGTTGCCGACTTTGGTTTCAGGCAATGCGGCTCCGAGCGCGAGTCCGATCGAGAGGTGTGCGCCGCCGGAGATCTGCACGCGCTTCGCGCCCGCTGCGAACACGGCGTCGCCCGTGAGCGGGAGCGTCCGCGAAAGCAGTTCGAGGCCGTCGTGCGCCGGGAGCCGTCCTTCGTTGGCCTCCTTGATCCGAATGTGAAGGTCGTCGTCGTCGGCATCTACGGCGAACGGGGCAGGGCGGCTTTGAACGCGAATGGTGAAGTCCCGGTCCGCAGCGCGGATCTCAGGTCGGCGTCGTTCGATACGGTGCATCAGGAGATCGCGAACGATTTCGAGCTCACCTGCGGGATCGAGCACGTTGGCCTGCTTCTTGTCGGCGAGCGTTCGTGCCGGTGCGAGTCGCAGCAGTCGGTCGGGGGCGTCGTAGTCGCATTTTGATTCGCTTCCCGGTCGTGCGATCTTGTTGGCGATGCACAGGCTGAACGCGGCGTACTCGTCGAGCATGAGCAGCCGGGGGAGTTCGCGTTCGCGGACGATCTCGCTGTCGACGATGTCGGGAGTCACGACGAGCACTCCTGCCGAAAGCCCCTCGGTGAGCGCCTGCTCGAGCCGGTCGGTAGTCGTCCCTGGTCTCAGGTCGACGCGGTCTCTCCACACGACGAGACCCGCCGCTCTGAGCAAGTTCTCCAACGACTCCGCTTGCGGGGTCCCGTCGGACTGGCGGTAGGAGATGAACACGGGCCCATCACTGCGTACTGCGCCATCGGGAAGCGGGCCTAGCTGACTGAATCGTGGCGGGGGGATGGTCACATGCGCGTCTCGCGTGACGACTCGGCCGAGTCGCTGACGTTGTGCGATCAGGCCGAAGTACGCGCCAGTGTCGCCGGGCGTGAACACGAGGAGCGCGACGGGTCCGTCAGCGGCTTTGGCGGCGGCGCGCATTGCGTTGCGGTCGATTGTGCTCGGGCCCGACAGTGCGGGATGGCTGTGCCACTCTCCGACGTAGCCGATCGGGTCGTCCTCTGCTCTATCCGAGAGGAACTCTGCGAGCCGTTCATTCGCCCCAACGTCGTCGCGGACGTAACGGTCCTTTGTCGCGCCACCGCCATCAACCACGAGAGCGTGAGTGACCACGACGTTGCCCATCTCGCGGTACCCGAGGAGGATGCCGCCGGTTTCAAGGGGTAGCCGTTTCGCGGTCTCGGATGCGATCGTCTCGTGCGCGTCAGCACGCACGTTGACGCTCGGAGCGGATCGAGTCATTGGGCAGTCCTTGCTAGGTCGACGAGGTTTCGTACTTCCCCTGAGGAGTGGACGGGACTTTCGGTGAGGAGACCGATGACGTGACGGACGGTCGCAGATGCCGCCTCGACCGCGACGTGGGGTGGTGTTGGCGAGATCGGGCTGCCGCATCCGACTTCGAACGCTGCGGCCGGCCGCTGGACGACGTCGACGCTCGAGCTCGGAAGCGGGTCGGCGCCCTCGAGTGGCGGGAGTACGTCGACGCGGTAGGTGGCGCCGTCGTTCTGAATCGAGGCAGAGATGATCCGTTTCCGCGCGGACCTGGCCGCGATATGCAGGAGCGCGGTCGTGGCGAAGTCGGCGCTGGTATCCACGACGAGATCGTGACTCGTCAGAAGCTCCATGGCGACGTCACCGGACGAGACAGCATCGTCGAGCTCTTCAATGCCGTCTGCGGCGATCTCATGCCGGACGATGAGATGTCGTCTGACCGCGGTGACTTTCGACAACCCGACCATCTCCGGCCCGACGAGGTGGCGGATGACGTTGCCAGGCATGACGATGTCGTCGTCAACAAGCGTCAAGTGGCGCACGCCGGCGCGCACGAGCAGATCGGCTGTGAAGGAGCCAAGCGCGCCGACACCGACGATCGCGATCCGAGCTTCGTGGAGCAGAGGCGCAGCTGCACCTGCGCGGGCCGTCTTCGCCGCGGTGGTGTCGGCTGCTGCGCGGAGGCGCCGGACGGCAGTGCCCCCATCCTTCGTCGGCCATACTTCGAGGACGATCGCACCGTCATGGATGCCGCGACGGTAGATGAGCACCACGATGTCGACGAGGTGGTTTCGGATCCGCCGGTCGAGGTCCACGTCGGGGGCGATGCGAACCGCCACGTCCTGCCAGGATCTCGGTGGAACGTCTATGTCGCCGAGATCGGCGACATAGCCAAAACGGTCCTTACTGTGCCTGGAGGCCTTCGGCGGGCGGGTGCCGCTTCCGATCCGCATCGTGTTATTGCTACTGGGGCGGAATCGCACGAAGCCGTTCGGGTACCCGGCGAGGTCGTCGTAGAGATAAAGGCGCCCGTCTTCAGATGCGCGGAAGTATCGCTCGAGATCCAGATCGGGCCGATCATTGGGCCACCCGGCATCCGCCTGCTCGAACCACGCGGTCACGTGCTCCAGGAAGGCCGACGCTTCTGTCCACCACAGGTCGTCGTGGTCGTCTTCCGCGACCAAACAGAGCGCGCCGTCCAGCTCTCGATGCCACGACCAGGCGACGCTGTCTGGGTCGACGGGAACGACGCGTGGCGGGTGGAACGGAAAACGGGCGCGAAACGAGATCACGACCTCTGTCGACCCGTCCGGATGTGCGATCGTGCCTCGCCACCCGGTTTCGCCTTCGACGAAGCCCCCGCGAATCAAGCCTTCTTCGAAGTGCTGACGGGAGTAGGCGACGTACTCGTCGTACTCGGCGATCGTCAACCGAAGGTCCTGCTTCCCGCCGGCACGGTCCGTTCACCAGCGGAGATAGCGAACTCCCGTTTCGACCCGTCGTCGTTAAAGCCTGGCGGCATCGGAAAGACGGTGTCGTCGTCGCCGTTCTTGCCGAGCAGCTTCTGGAACGCGAGGGCAGCTTTGCCCTCGTCCTCCTCCTGGAGCGCGTCCTGTGCGTCGGCGGCGGCGGCGATGAAGCGACTCCGAGCTGCCTCCAGTTCGTCTTCGGTCGCGCGGATGCGGATGGTGTGCCCGGGGAGTGTGGGGTCGCTAATCGCGATGCCGTATGTGACGAAGTTCTCGACAATCTTTCTCACCTCCTCGAGCGCCGACACGTAATACTCCGCGTGATCACTGCCCGTCACCAGACCCGAGGCGAAGGCCTGGTAGGTCGCGACCTCGAAGAAGAAACCCCCCGGCTTCTTCCTGCCGAGGAGCGCGCGCCTCGTCTGGCGAAGCAGCTTCACCGTCGGGACGTAAAAGCCGTCGTGCGCGGTGTTCATCGCCGTCGACAGCGATGTCAGCGATTCGGGGTTGGTGCGCACCCACTGGTTGTCGTCGCCCTTCTGCGGGATCTCCCACGTCTCGCCATCCCAATACGGACGCGCGGGAACGGCATCGACGTAGAGGTCGTAGTCGGGGAACGAGACCTGCAGACTTCGATCCTGTCGCTTGGTCCGCTGACGGCCGTCGTCATCACGCCCGAACTCGGCATGGAGAACGGTGAAGAACCGGTCGAGGATCTCCTTCGAGGTGACGTCGCTAGGCAGATCGGGGAGACGGACGAACACGTCAACGTCCTTCACCCGTTTGATCGACGTGCTTCGCTTGTAGGAACCGATTAACACCGGGTTCACTCCGTACTCGGAGAGCTTGACGTCAGCCAGGAGAGCTTCGCGGACTAACCGATGCGCCTCCGGTGCATTGGCTTTGTCGTCGCCAGGCTCGATGGAACTCAACGCATCCTTGAACTGCTGCTTCAGGTGAGCCATCGGGGCGTACTCCGCTTTCGGTCGGGCTTTTCTATCGAGTGTACGAAGGGGGTCCGACATCGCCGTCCGATGCTCGGGGACGCCAGCCTTCTCGAACTCACCGAGTGCACGGCTGTCCCGCGGGGCGTCGATTCGCCCTCGACGCGGCCGCCAAGATCGACCGACGGCGCCCTGCTAGAAGTCCGTGTTGTCTGCCTTGACCTCCTCGTACATGCCGTGACCGACGTAGCGGTTGAACTTGTCAGCGTCGTCAGCGAGCGACCGATCTCAACCGCCGAAGTGTCCATTTGGACACCGCGTGGACATCTCACCTGCGAAATGGACATTTCAGAAGAATCCCTACAAAACCTACAACGACCTACTGCATCCCCGCGGCCATGTCGGTGAAGCGCGAGAAATGGCCCTGGAAGGCGACCGTCACGGTGTCGGTCGGGCCGTTACGGTGCTTGGCCACGATCAGGTCGGCCTCACCCGCTCGCGGGCTCTCCTTGTCGTAGGCGGACTCGCGGTGCAGCAGGATGACCATGTCCGCGTCCTGCTCGATCGAGCCGGACTCACGCAGGTCGCTGATCGCGGGTTTCTTGTCCTGCCGCTGCTCGGGACCACGGTTCAGCTGTGACAGCGCGATCACGGGGACCTGCAGCTCCTTCGCGAGCAGCTTCAGCGCACGCGAGAACTCACTGACCTCCTGCTGACGCGACTCGACACGCTTGCCGCTCGTCATGAGCTGGAGGTAGTCGATCACGACCATACGCAGCCCCACACGCTGCTTGAGGCGTCGGCACTTGGCCCGGATCTCGACGAGCGTCATGTTCGGGCTGTCGTCGATATAGAGGGGAGCGTCGTTGATGCGGCCGCGCGTCGCGGCGATCGTCGTCCAGTCGCGCTGGTCGAGCGTGCCCTTGCGCATCGCCTGAAGCGGGATCGCCGCCTCGGCGCTCATCAGGCGCATCGCGATCTCGCTGCGCCCCATCTCGAGCGAGAAGAAGATCGTCGGGAAGTTGTGCTTGATCGCCGACGCGCGCGCGAAGTCGAGCGCGAGCGTCGACTTTCCCATCGCGGGACGCGCCGCCACGACGATCATCTGACCGCCGTGCAGACCGTTCGTCAGCTGGTCGAGGCCCTCGAAGCCGGTCGGGATGCCGGTCATCTGACCGTCGCGCCCCCGCGCCGCCTCGATCTCCTCGACCGCGGCGTCGACCGCCACCGTCAGCGGCACGTAGTCCTCGGCCGTTTCGGCGCCCGTCACACCGTAGATCTCGGCCTGCGCGTTGTTGACGAGATCGACCGCCTCGCCCTGACCCGAGTAGCCCATCTGCACGATGCGCGTGCCGGCTTCCACGAGCCGCCGCAGCAGCGCCCGCTCCGACACGATGCTCGCGTAGTAGCCCGCGTTCGCCGCGGTGGGAACGATCGAGGTCAACGTGTGCAGGTAGTCGGCCCCGCCGGCTCGCTGGAGGTCACCCGTCTTGATGAGCTCGTCGGTGACCGCGATCACATCCGTCGGCTCACCGTGGGAGTAGAGGGTGAGGATGGCCTCGAAGATCACCTCGTGCTTCGGGATGTAGAAGTCCGTGCCGCGGATCGACTCGATGACGTCCGCCACCGCATCCTTGGACAGCAGCATGCCGCCCAGGGTCGACTGCTCGGCCAGCACATCGTGAGGAGGCGTGCGCTCGTGCTCTCGGGGTGCACCCAGACGGTCCTGCGAGATGTCCGCAATCGACACGATCCGATCGTCCTCCCTCTTCCCACGTCGCGCGGGCACATTGCCGGAACCTCACGGCACGCGGAAACACCGTCACCTCGCCGGCACGGCCGACGACATCATGGGATCACGAGCCCCGGACATCGCGTCGGACACCGTGTCCCTGCGAGGTTGCCCCCACGCTAGGCGCGACCCGTCCCTCGACAAAATGACCCTGTGGATAACTGTGTGGACAAATTGCGGAACACGCCGCCGAGCTTGTGCACAACTCCTGTGGAAAGTGGCGGCCATAGCCGCCTCCCAGACTTTTTTATGCGACTTGATCTGGGATTTAACCGATCACACCCTGTGGGAAGTGCTGTGGTTGAAGTAGGAGTTGAGACTTGACAACTGCCCACAGCTGGGTGTGCACAACTCGGTTGGATCACGACGTCAGCGATTTCACAAGCCCCTTCCCCTGCGGGACCCGCATTTTCTAGCCTGATGGTGCTGCCCAGAGCGCTCCCTGGCGTTCCGCCGAGATGGAGGTGAGACCGTGGACGAGGTGACGACACCCGCACCCCGGTACCTCCTGCGCCTTCTCCTCGTAGCGGCAGGCGTGGCCTTCGGGTGGCTGATCCTCGCGTTCCTGCTGGCGCCCGGTTGCGGCTCACGCCGACGACGACACGCCGCACGGCGGTGTCCTCGGACTCACCGACACGGTGGTGGGCGCCGTCACCCAAGTGGTCGCGCCCGTCGCTCCTCCCCTCACGGCGCCGCTGGCCGACACGGTCGATTCGACCGTCGACACGGTCACGGGCGTCGTCGCCGATGTCGCGACATCCTCGCCCGTGACGAGCGTCGTCGCTCCCGTCACCGACACCGTGCAGGATGTCGTGTCCACCGTGACCGAGAAGGTGCCGGTCGTCGGTCACGTCGTGGAGCAGCTGCCGGTGGAGGAGATCCTCGCCGGCACCGTCGACACGGTGACGGGGACGACTCAGGTCGTCGATGGCACGGTCCAGACGGTCGTGGCGGGCGCGCCCGCGCCGCCCGTCACGGAACCAGGCAGCGACACCGACCCCGTCTCGCCCGAGGCGGCGGAGACGTCCGAGCTCGACCTCGCCCCCGCGGGCAATGCGACGCTCCCTGCGTCCTCGGCGGTGCCCTCGGTCCCGGCGGGCGTCCCCCTCCGGCACACTGCGACGGCGCTTCCGCCGGCGGGTGCCGCGTTCCTCGTCTCGCCTCCGCAGCCGCTCGTCACGGACGAGCCCACGGGGGACGTGCCCGGGTCTCCTCCCGCAACACCCGGATCCGGCTCGAGCTCGAGCGCCGGCCAGAGCGGTGGCGCCGTCGGCGCGGCCGCGACCGTCGTGCCGAACTTCGCCGTTCCCCGTGAGGACTACGCCGTGCCGCGTCCGCAGGCGGACGACGACCTTCCTTCCAGTCCTGTCTTCGAGACGGACACCTCCCCCGACTGATCGGTGATGGGCCACGCCTTGCCGTGGCAGAGGATCACGCGCGCTCGCGCGCACATCACCTACTCATTCAGGGAGAAATCATGAAAACGTTCGTTTCGCGCGCCCTCTGGGGTGCGCTCATCGGGGGCGGCATCGTCGTCCTCGGTGCCACCGTGGCCAACGCGGCCGAGACCACCGGGGACGATGGGCTGCTCTCCGGCACCCAGGGCATCATCGGTATCCACGTCCCCGTGACCGTCGGCGGCAACGCCATCTCACTCGTGGGCGACAGTGCCACCGAGGATGCGTCCACGCTGGTCCCGGCGCCGGCAGAGGCCCCCGCCGCCAGCACAGGCGGAGACGACGGCGCCGGATCGGGCACACAGGCCCTCGTCACCGTGTCGATCCCCGTCACGGTCGCCGGGAACGGTGTATCGGTCGTCGGCGACAGCTCGTCCACCGATGCCGCCACCGCGCCGGAGGCGGCCCCCGCCGTTGAAGTCGGCTCACCTGCCACGAGCGGCGACGACGCGATCCTGGGCGGAACCCAGGCGATCGTCGACGCGACCGTCCCGGTGACCGTCGGAGGCAACGCCATCTCGGTGCTCGGCGACAGCACGTCCACCGACGCGTCGACCGCGACCGCTCCCGCCACGGGCTCCCCGAGCGCCGGCGCGAGCGCCGCGCCCTCGACCTCGGGTGAGGACGGGGTCCTCAGCGGAACCCAGGTGCTCGCACCCATCGCCGCGCCTGTCACCGTCGGCGGCAACGCCATCTCCGCCCTCGGCGACAGCACGAGCACGGACGCCACCACCGCCACCGGCACGACCGGCACGACCGGCAACGCCACCACCGCAGGAGACGACAGCATCCTCGGCGGCACCCAGGCGATCGTCCCGGTCACCGCGCCCGTCACCGTCGGCGGCAACGCCATCTCCGCCCTCGGCGACAGCACGAGCACGGACGCCACCACCGCCACCGGCACGACCGGCACGACCGGCAACGCCACCACCGCAGGAGACGACAGCATCCTCGGCGGCACCCAGGCGATCGTCCCGGTCACCGCGCCCGTCACCGTCGGCGGCAACGCCATCTCCGCCCTCGGCGACAGCACGAGCACGGACGCCACCACCGCCACCGGCACCCCGGGCTCCGGCGCCTCGCCGGCCGTCACCTCGGGCGATGACGGGATCCTCGGCGGCACACAGCTGGGCCTGCCTCTGTCGGCGCCGATCACGCTGGGCGGCAACGCCGTCTCGGTCATCGGCGACAGCACGACGACGAGCCCTACCACCGGCACGCCGACGACTCCCGGCACCCCGGGGAACCCCGGCACGCCCGGCAACCCGGGAAACCCGGGAGACCCCGGCACGCCCGGTAACCCCGGCACGCCCGGTAACCCCGGCACCCCGGCCGACCCGGGCACGTCGAACGTCCCGGCGAGCCTGGTGACCGGCGGGCTGGGCACGCCCGCCGCGCTCTCGGTCGGCGCCCTCGCTCAGACCGGTGGCACGGACGCGCTGCCGGGAGCGCTCTGGGCGTTCGCCCTTCTCGGCGCAGGACTCGCTCTGCTTCTCGTGACGCGGCGCGGCCGCACGTCGGCGAAGGGCTGACCCGCGCAGAAGGACGGATGGCGCGGAGCCGTGTTCGGCTCCGCGCCATCCGCGAAAACGTGCCCGGGTGTGGGCACGGGCATTACTTGGCCGCGACCACCTGCAGGGTGATCACCGCGGTGAGGTCGTCACGCAGGCGAACAGTCGCCTCGTGCTCGCCGACGGCCTTGATCGCAGACGGGATCTGGATCTTGCGCTTGTCGAGGTCGCCGAGGCCGGCGGCCTTGACCGCGTCGGCCACGTCGCCGGTCTTGACCGCGCCGAACAGACGCCCCTCGGCGCCGGCCTTGACGGTCAGCTTGACCTTGTTGGTCTCGAGGGCGTCCTTCAGCGCCACGGCCTCTTCGTGGTCGTGGATCGCGCGCGCCTGACGGGCCGCGCGGATCGACGCGACCTGCTTCTCGCCGCCCCGGGTCCATGCGACCGCGAAGCCCTGCGGGATGAGGTAGTTGCGGGCGTACCCGTTCTTGACCTCGACCACGTCACCGGCGCTTCCGAGCCCGGTGACCTCGTTCGTGAGAATCAGCTTTGCCATGTCGGTGCCCCTTACCGGCCCGCACCCGCGTAGGGCAGGAGCGCCATCTCGCGCGCGTTCTTGATCGCCTTCGCGATCAGACGCTGCTCCTGCACCGAGACGCCGGTGATGCGACGGGCGCGGATCTTGCCGCGCTCCGAGATGAACTTGCGAAGCGTGGCGACATCCTTGTAGTCGATGACGCCGACGCGGATCGCCTTCGCGGGAGCGGCGTTCTTCGCGCCCTTCCGCGGCTTGCGGCGATCGCCGCTCGACTTTCCAGCCATGGTGTGTCCTTCAGAG
This sequence comes from Microbacterium sp. SORGH_AS_0888, assembly GCF_030818905.1. NCBI lineage: Bacteria > Bacillati > Actinomycetota > Actinomycetes > Micrococcales > Microbacteriaceae > Microbacterium > Microbacterium sp. SORGH_AS_0888. The sequence continues at coordinate 2,261,310 of NZ_JAUTAZ010000001.1, read as the reverse complement.
TTGTCAGACGGATGCGGCTGCCCGCCGCATCCGGGATGTTCGTTGTGAGATCAGAACGGGGTGTCGTCGCCGTAGGCGCCGGGAGCGCCCCACGCGTCGGCGCCGTTCGACGAACCGGGGGTCGCCCACGGCTCGTCAGCCGGTGCCTGCGACACCTGGCCGCCACCGCGGGACTGACCGCCCCCGCCGCCACCGGCGGCACGGGTGATCTGTGCCGTGGCGTAGCGCAGGCTCGGCCCGATCTCGTCGATCTCGAGCTCGATCGCGGTGCGGTTGGTTGCCCTCGCGGTCCTGGTAGGAGCGCTGCTTCAGACGCCCGGTCGCGATGACCCGGCTGCCCTTGGTCAGCGAGCCCGCCACGTGCTCGGCGAACTCGCGCCAGACCGACGCGCGGAGGAACAGCGCTTCGCCGTCCTTCCACTCACCGGAGGCACGGTCGAAGTTGCGCGGCGTCGATGCGATCGTGAAGTTCGCGACGGGGAGCCCGTTCTGCGTGTAACGCAGCTCGGGGTCCGCCGTGAGGTTGCCCACGACGGTGATGATCGTCTCGCCGGCCATGTCCCGTTACGCCTTCGCAGCCTTGGCGGGAGCGGCAGCCTTGCGGGCGGCCTTCTCCTCGGCGCGCTTGGCCTCGGCGGCCACCAGAGCGATGGCCTCCTCGGCGCGGAGCACCTTGGTCCGCATGATGATCTCGCTCAGCTTCAGCTGACGGTCGAGCTCCTGCGTGGCCTCGCTGGTCGCGGTGAAGTTGACGACGGCGTAGATGCCCTCGTTCTTCTTCTGGATCTCGTACGCGAGACGGCGCTTGCCCCACACGTCGACGTTGTCGATCGAGCCACCATCAGCGGTGATGACCTTCAGGAACTTGTCGAGGTTCGGGGCGACCTGACGCTCGTCGATCGCGGGGTCGATGATGACCATGAGCTCGTACTGGTGCGTGTGCGTCACTAACCCACCTCCTTCGGACTGAACGGCTGTCGGGCATTTCCCGGCAGCAGGAGGGTTGATGCACGTGTCTGCCCGGCAGCCGCGGGTGCGGCGCAGACAGACAACCACAACACTCTACCCGATCCCGCCTCCACGTGTGGCGCCCACTGGCGCCGAGGGAGAAGCGGGGCAAGGGAGCACGGCGGCGCCTACGCTGGCACACATGCACGCAGGCCGCGCTGACGCCGTCCGGCTCGACACCCGGGCCCTGTTGGAGCCCGCCGACCGCGAGACGATACGCGCCGGCGTGCGCCAGCTCGAACGCGACCGGCTGCTGCCTCCGGGCGTCGCCCGTTACGGCCGAGGGCTCGGATGCCTCGGGGTCGCCCTGTTCGCGATCCTCTGGGGGGTGCTGCTGCTGATCCTCGTCGGCGGTGCCGGGGGAATCATCGCGATCCTGATCGCGGCCGGGGCACCGGCGTACGTCCCTCTCATGATCGGCGGCTGGGCCGTCTTCCTGGTCGCCGTCATCGCCGTGTCCCGGCGACGGAGACAGACCGGGGAACGCTGGTGGCGGTTGGAACGATTCGCCCGCGCCAACGGCATGACCTGGCGCTACGAGGACCCGAGACCGCAACTGCCCGGCCTGCTCTTCGCCGTCGGCCGCAGCCACACCTCGACCGACCTGGTGGACCGACCGGGCACCCACCCCGCGACGTTCGCGAACCACAGCTACACGACCGGATCGACCCGTCATCCCCGAACGCACCGCTGGGGGTACGTCGCCGTCCGCCTCTCCGCCCCGCTCCCGCACATCGTCCTGGACGCCAAGGGCAACGACTCGCTGTTCTCCTCGACGCTGCCGGTGGCGCTCGCCCGCAGTCAGCGCGTCTCGCTCGAGGGTGACTTCGACCGTCACTTCACGCTCTACTGCCCGGCCGGCTACGAGGCGGACGCCCGCTACCTGTTTCCGCCCGACATCATGGCGCGTTTCATCGACCGGGTCGCGCTGCTGGATGTCGAGATCGTCGACGACTGGCTGCTGCTCTACAGCCGTCGCCCGCTCGTGACGCTCGACCCGGCCACGTGGGAGTGGCTCGTCTCCGTCGTCGACGCGCTCGAGGGAAAGATCGGCCAGTGGGACCGCTGGCGCGACGGACGCCTGCTCCCCGCCGACACCGCGCCCGAGCCGGTCCCGCCGCCCAAGGGCGTCGCCGCCGCCGGCACCCGGCTGCGGCGCGCGCGCCGCTGGGTCCCGGTCGCGGCCCTCGGTGCGATCCTCGCCGCGCTCACGATCGCGCAGCTGCTCATGCTCGCGGCCTGACGGGGCGCTGTCACCGGGCGGTCGAGCGGCGGGCGACGACCACGTTGACGCCCGCCTGACGCAGCCGCGTCACATGACGCTCGTCCGTCGCGGCGTCCACGACCACCGCGTCGAAGTCGGCGAGGGGCAGCATCGCGTGGAGGGCGCGCTTGTCGAACTTGGTGTGGTCGGCGAGCAGGATGCGCACCCGCGCGGCGTCGAACATCGCGCGCTTGACGTCGACCGTCTCCAGCGTCTGGTGGAACGCGATGTCGTCGGTGATGGCCGAGGTCGACATCACCAGCACGTCGGCGCGCAGCGACGCGATCGCCTCGGTCGTCATCCGCCCCATGTAGGCGCTGCACCAGTTGTAGTACTGCCCGCCGAGTCCGAGCAGCGTCACGCCGCTCGTGTCGCGCAGCTCGTTCATGATCGTGAGCGTGTTCGTGATCACCGTGAGCGGCTTCCGCGCCTGCAGGAGCGGCACCAGCTTCAGCACGGTGGTCGAGTCGTCGAGCATGACCGCCTGCCCGGTCTCGATGAACTCCAGCGCGGCGTGCGCGATCGCCTCCTTCTCGGCGAGCTGGCGACCGGAGCGGTAGACATCGCTCGACTCGACGAGCGCCGTCGACATCGCCGTCGCGACGCCGCGGCTCTTCCGCAGCAGACCGCGCGCCTCCAGCTCGTCGAGATCGCGGTGCACCGTCATCTGGCTGATCTGGAATCGGGTCGCGATCTCCTCGATCCGCATCGCCCCCGCCGCCATGACCGCCTCGCTGATCTCGCGCTGCCTGGCCGCCTGGCGCCCCTGGCGAGAGTCCGGCGACACGTCGGACAGGCCGTCCGGATGAAGCGACATCGTGCCTCCTCAGGCTTTTCGAAGCGCGTGGGCCTCATCCAGGATGCGGGCCAGTTCGGCGGGATCGTGGGCGAACCGGCCGAGGAACAGCCCGTCCACGGCGGATCCGAGGTCTCGCAGGGTCCCCCGCTGCGCGCTTCCTCCGTAGATTACCGACGACTCGTGCACGCGGGGGTCATCAGCGAGCACGCTCCGGAGCCGCGCGACGACGTCGGCGACGTGCTCCGCGGTCGCGGGGGTCGGCATCCCGATGGCCCACACGGGCTCGTACGCGACCACGAGACGCGGGCAGTCGAGCGTCCCGATGCCCGCGAGCACATCGGTCAGCTGACGCGCGCACTCGTCGGCGGCCGCGGCGGGAGAGCCGGGGGCCGCCTCGCCGATGCAGAGCACCGGCGTGAGCCCGTTGCGCACCGCCGCCGCGAACTTCCGGCGGGTGATCTCCTCCCCCTCGCCGAAGACGAGGCGCCGCTCGGCGTGGCCGACCTCCACGAGCTCGCAGCCGACCTCGCGCAGGTCCGCACCGCTGACCGCCCCGGTGAACGGGCCCCGGTCCTCCCAGTGGATGTCCTGCGCCCCCACCCGCACATCGGTCGCCGCGAGCGCGTCCCTGACCGCCGGAAGCGCAGGCAGGGAGGGCATCACGAACAGCCGCACCGCGCCGTCTCGGACCGCGGGATGCGACCGCACGACGGTCGCCACCCTCCTGGCCCACGTCGTCGTGGTCGGCACATCGAGATAGAGCTTCAGACTGACGCCGAGGACGATCGGCGCGCGGCCGCCGTCCTCGGCGCGGTCATGCGTCGTCGCCGGAGTGCTCATACTCGGAGAGCACCGCGACCTTCTCGGCCGAGGCCGACGTCGGATCGAACTCGTAGCCCAGCCACTCGTGCACCAGGCGGCGGGCGAGCTCCAGCCCGATCACGCGCTGGCCGAGCGTCAGCACCTGCGCGTCGTTGCTCAGCACGCTGCGCTCGACACTGAAGCTGTCGTGCGCGGTGACGGCCCGGATGCCGGGCACCTTGTTGGCGGCGATCGCGACGCCGAGCCCCGTGCCGCACACGAGGAGCGCACGATCGGCCTCGCCCGCACGGACCTTCTCGGCGGCGGTGATGGCGACACGGGGATAGGGCGTGTGCCCGTCGGCGTCGACGCCGACATCGATCACCTCGGCCACCCGGGGATCGGCTTCGAGATCCTCGCGGAGCTTCTCCTTGTAGAGGTATCCGGCATCGTCGCTTCCCACGACGACACGCCACTGGCGTTCGGTCATCACTCGTCCTCCGTACTCTGCGTGTGTCCCGCCGCCAGCACCTCGCCGACGGCGGTCATGGCCAGGGCGAACGAGATCGCCCCGGGATCGGGGGTCCCGATGCTCTTGGCGGCGTGCGGGCGGGCGCGCCCCAGCCTCGGCGTGAGGGCGGCGGTGTCGGCCGCCGCCGTGCTCGCCGCCGTGGCGGCGTGGCCCCAGGCGACCGCGAGTCGCTCGCCGGCCGCGGTCCGCTCCCGGAGCTCCGCCACGAAGGGCACGAGCGCGTCGACGAGCGTCTTGTCGCCCACCTCGGCCTTGCCGTAGTCCTGCACGACGTCGCGCGCGGCGACGAGGGCCTCGGCCGCGGTCGCGGCGTCGGGCGCCTCCACGTCACCCAGGCGTGCGCCGACCGCCTGCAGCCCCGCGCCCCACAGCGCGCCGGAGGTGCCCCCGGCACGGTGCGCCCACGCGGCACCCGCGCGGGCGAGGACGCTTCCGGCGCCCGCACCGGCGTCCACGGCCTCGGCGGCCACCTCCGCCGCGGCCCGCGCGCCCCGCTGCATCCCGATGCCGTGGTCGCCGTCGCCGGCGATCGCGTCCAGCCGGCCGAGCTCCGCTGCGGCGTCGTCGATGACCCGCCGGATGGCGGCGAGCGCAGCGGCGGCGATGCGCCCCGCAGCGACCGACTCGGCGGTGGCGGTGGCGGCATCCGTGGCCTCCCCGGACGGTGCCGAGGACGTCGGAGTCGGGCTCTCGAGGGCCGCAGGGTCGAGCACGCCCTTGCGGTAGGCGGGCGTGTACGCCGGGGAGGTCCATGCCCGCTCCAGCTCGTCGTCGAGCCAGAGGAGGGTGAGGGAGAGCCCGGCCATCTCGAAGCTCGTCGCGTACTCGCCCACATCGGGCTGCACGATCACGAGCCCGTGCTGCGTGAGGAGCCGCTGCACGGCGCCGTAGACGACGAAGAGCTCCTCCGACTTGACCGAGCCGAGCCCGTTGACGATCACGGCGACGCGCGCGCCGTCGGCGCTCGGGATGTCGTCGGGCCGCTCATCCAGCAGGGCGGTCACCAGCAGTTCGGCCAGCGCCGACGCGGGAAGCAGCGGACGCACGTCCAGTCCCGGCTCGCCGTGGATGCCCATCCCGACCCCCATCTGTCCGGCCGGCACGGTGAACAGCGGCTCGTCGGCGCCGGGGAGCGTGCAGCCCGTGAAGGCGATCCCCAGGGAGCGGGTGCGCTCGTTGGCGCGGGCGGCGACGTCTGCGACCCGGTCGAGCTCCCAGCCCTGCTCGGCCGCCCACGCCGCGGCGCGGAAGACCGCGAGGTCACCGGCGACCCCGCGGCGCTTGTCCCGCTGATCACGGGGCGCGCTGTAGATGTCGTCCGTGACGCGCACCGTGCGGGCGGGGATCCCGGCCTCGCGCAGCTGCGCCTCGGCGCGGTCGAAGTTCAGGACGTCGCCCGCGTAGTTGCCGTAGCCGAGCAGGACGCCGCCGCCCGCCTCCGCAGCGAGCGCCACGTCGTGCACCTGCTGCGCGCTGGGCGAGGCGAAGACGTTGCCCATCGCGGCGGCGTGCGCGAGTCCCGGGCCGACCAGGCCCGCGAAGGCGGGGTAGTGGCCGGAGCCGCCGCCGACCACGACCGCGACGTGTCCGCGCGGGGTGCCGGACGCTCGGACGACGCCGCCCGGCACCGGCCGCACCAGATCGGGGTATGCCGCGGCGAACCCCGCCGCGGACTCCTCGGCGAAATCGACGGGATCGTTCAGTACGTAGCTCATGCTGCCTCTGTGTGTCGGTGGTGGGGGCGGATGCCGGCGGCACCCGCCCCGTTCCGCACGCACGCACGCGTGCGGTCGATCGGCTCCGGTCAGCCGGAGTAGGTGAACGGACCCGTCATCTTGCCGACGTTGTCCTTCGTGATGAGGATGCAGTCGAACGCCTGCTTCTCGGTGTCGGGGGCCTTGCCGGTGCGGATGTACTCGTCCGCGAGCTCGACGGCCTTCTTCGAGAACTCGGCGACGGGCTGCAGCACCGTGTAGGCGAGCTCGCCGGAGGAGATCGCGTCGATCGCGTCCGGGGCTCCGTCGAAGCCGCCCACGACGACGCCGTTGAGCTTGCCGGCCTCCTTGAGCGCCGCGATCGCGCCCAGCGCCATCTCGTCATTGCCCGAGATCACACCGTTGAGCGACGGGTTGGCCTGCAGCAGCGACTGCATCTTGTCGTGACCCTTCGTGCGGTCCCAGTCGGCGACCTCCTGGCCCACCTTGACGAGATCGGGGTACTGGCTCAGCACCGTCGCATAGCCGTTCGAGCGGGTCTGCGCGTTGTTGTCAGAGGGTGCGCCCAGCAGCTCGACGTAGGTGCCCTTGCCGCCCATCTGCGACTCCCACTGCTGCGCGCCGAGGGCCGCGCCCTGGGCGTTGTTGGAGACGAGCTGGGCCTTCGCGATGCCCGACTGGTTGATCTCGGCGTTGACCAGGAACACCGGGATGCCCGCGGCATCCGCCTTCTTGACGGCGGCGATCGAGCCGTCCGCGTTGGCCGGGTCCAGGATGATGGCCACCGACTTGTTCGCGATCGCGGTGTCGATCAGGGTGTTCTCGGTGTTCGTGTCGCCCTTGTGCGCGCCCACCGTGGCCTGATAGCCGAGCTGCTTCGCCTCGGCCGCGGCGATGTCGCCCTCCGTCTTCCAGTAGGGGTTCGCGGGGTCGTTGACGATGATCGTGATGAGGCCGCCGGCCGCGCCGCCGCTGTTCGTCGCGCCTCCGGTGGTTCCGCCCGCGCATCCGCTCAGGCCCATGACGAGCGCGCCCGCAGCGGCGAGGGCGACGAGTGCTTTTCTACGCACCATGTGATTGTCCTTTCTCAGTGATCGGCAGCGCTGTTCGCGGCCGGGGTGCGGTCAGGGGCGGCGCCGGCACTGGCCACCGCGCCCTTTCCCGACGTCGGGGCGCCCGTGTTCGAGGCGGGCGCGGACGGGCGTCGGCGACGTCCGTACTGGAGCGTGTTGAGCAGCACGGCCACGACGATGACGGTGCCCATGAAGACCATCTGCCAGTAGGCCGAGACGCCCACGATCACCAGGCCGTCCGAGAGGAACCCGATCACGAACGCTCCGAGCAGGGTGCCCCGCACGTTGCCCCTCCCGCCCGTGAGCGCGGCGCCACCGATGACGACCGCGGCGATCGCCGTCAGCTCGTAGGTGTTTCCGGCGGTCGGGCTGGCGCTCGTGAGCGTCGAGGCGAGGATCAGTCCGGCGATCGCTGCGCAGACGCCGGAGATCACGTAGACCGAGATCTTCACACGACGCACGGGGACCCCGGACAGCTCCGCCGCGCGCTCGTTCCCGCCGGAGGCGTAGAGCCAGCGGCCGAACCGGGTGCGGCCGAGGACGTAGCCGAGCACGAGCGCGACCACCGCCATGATCAGGACGCCCACCGGGATCCCGAGGATGCGGTTGAACCCGAGCCAGTCGAAGCCCGTGTTGCCCAGCTCGGGCTTTCCGGCGAGGTCGTTGATCGTGAGGCCGTTCGTCATCAGCAGCGCGAGCCCGCGCACGGCGTAGAGCATGCCGAGCGTGGCGACGAAGGGCGCCACGTTGAACCGGGCGACGAGGATGCCGTTGACGAGCCCGACGAGCGCGCCGACCCCGCAGGAGAGGAGCACGACCACCGGAACGCTCGGGTAGAGGGTGACGCCGAGGAACTGGATGGGCACGCCCTGCAGCAGGTACCCCGCGATGATCGCCGAGAACCCCAGGGTCGAGCCGACGGACAGGTCGATGCCGCCGTTGAGGATGACCATCAGCATCCCCATGCCGAGGATCGCGTAGATCGCGACGTGCGACGCCATGATCAGGACGTTGTCGACCGTGAGGTAGTTCGGCGACAGCATCGCGAAGACGACGACGATGATGATGAGGGCGAGGAAGGCCCGCCCCTCGAGGAGCAGCTTGGCCACCGAGAACTTCTTGCGGTTCTCGACGATGAGAGTTGTTGTCGTGGTCATTTGGTGTGGTCCGTTCCGGGCGTCAGGCGGCCGCGGCCTCGCCGGAGGCGGCCATGATCATGTCTTTGGATGCATCCGGCCCGAACTCCGCCGAGATCCGGCCGCGGCGCATGACGACGATGCGGTGCGCGATGCTGAGGCATTCGCCCACCTCTGAGGTGGAGTAGATGACGGCGAGCCCCCGCCGCGCGCGGTCCGCGAGCAGCCGGAAGACCTCGGCCTTCGCGCCGACGTCGATCCCGCGACTGGGCTCGTCGAGCAGCATGACCCGCGGCTCGGTCGCGACGACCTTGCCGATGACGACCTTCTGCTGGTTGCCGCCGGAGAGCGAGCCGATGGGCATCTCCGGTCCCGAGGTCTTCACCGTGACGGCGGAGATGAGCTCCTGCGCGCGCTGCCTCTCGCGTCGGCGCGAGATGACCCCGCGCACGAGGCTCTGCCCGAGGCTCGCGAGGGTGAGGTTGGTCCCGACGTCGAAGGTCTGCACCAGCCCGTCGCGCTGGCGATCCTCGGGGACGAGACCCACTCCCGCGTCGATCCGCTGGGCGATCGAGCTCGAGCGCAGGGACGCCCCCTCGAGCAGGATGTCGCCGGCCGCGATCGGCTCGCGGCCCGCGATCGCCTCCAGCAGCTCGGTGCGCCCCGCGCCCATGAGCCCGTAGATGCAGACGATCTCGCCGGCGCGCACGTCCAGGGAGAGGCCGTTCACGATCGCACGCTCGGGGTTGTCGCGGTCGAGCACCGTGATCTCGCGCACGCTGATCGCGGTGTCGCCGAAGTCGTAGCCGCTGGGCGGTGAGCCCAGATCGAAGTTCTCACCGACCATGTGGCGCACGATCCACTCCAGATCGATCTCGGACCGGTCGCCGCGCGCGGTCATGGTGCCGTCACGGAGGACGACCGCATGGTCCGTGATCTCGAGCGCCTCCTCGAGATGGTGCGAGATGTAGACGATCGCGACGCCGCGCGAGAGCAGCTCCCGGATCAGACCGAACAGCACCTCCACCTCGCCCGCCGCCAGGGCGGAGGTCGGCTCGTCCATGATCAGGATGCGCGAGTTCACCGAGAGGGCACGGGCGATCTCGACGACCTGCTGCTGTCCGACGCGCAGGTCGGCGACGATCGTGCTCGGGTCGACGTTCAGCTGCATCTCGCGCAGCAGCGCCGCCGCCTGCCGGGACTCCTCGGCGTAGTCCACGCCGAGCGGACCGGGCAGCTCGCGGCCCATGAAGATGTTGTCGCGCACGGAGAGGTTGGGCGCCAGGCTGAGCTCCTGGTGGATGATCGAGACTCCGCGCTCGCGCGCCTCGTTCGTCGAGCCGAACACCACCGGCTCGCCGTCCAGGAGGATCTGGCCGGAGGTCGGCTGCTCCACCCCGGAGAGGATCTTCATCAGCGTGGACTTTCCCGCGCCGTTCTCGCCGAACAGCGTCGTGACGGTGCCGCGACGGATCTGGAAGTTGACGCCTTTGAGCGCTCGCGTGCCGCCGTAGGTCTTGACGATGTCTCGTGCTTCGAGCACGACGTCGTCGTGTGCCGAGGTGCTCATCGCACCTCCAGCGACACCGGGGTCACGAGCCAGGCCGTCGGGTTGACGAGCGTGAACGCGCCCGTCACCGTGACGGTCTTGCCCGTGAGCGCCGCCGTGTCGACGGAGGCGAGCACCGTGGACTTCACCTGATCGTTGAGGGCCGCGGCCGCGTTCTGGTAGTCGATCTGGTTCTTGAACTGACCGAAGGCGATGTCACCGGTCGCGTCACGGAGGTCGGTGCCGTTGATGGCAGGGCCGGTCTGCACCCGGATTCGCAGCGTCGAGGGAACGCCCTCCACCGCGACGTCGTAGATCCCGGCGTTGCCCGTGCCGACGACACCGGTGAAGGTCACGCTGTAGACGGGCCCGCCCGAGCTCGTGACGGCATAGGTCGAGGGCGGCGGCGGCCGGGTCGGCGGCGATGGCGGACGCGAGAGTCGCCGCATCCACCGCCCGTTCGGTCACCTTCTGCTGCACGGTGGGGAAGTTCGTGGCCCCGAACGATGCCGGGTCGAAGGCGGCGTTCCCCTGCGCCAGCGGGCTGCCGCTGGGCACGACCTTCGTGCCCAGGACGATCCCGACGATCACGAGGACCACGACCGCAATCCACACGCCCCGCTTCGCCGCGGGCGAGAGCCCCGCCCGCGCGGCGCGCGCTCGCGTCTCCGTCGCGCTCACAGGAGGACTCGCGACTCGGTGTCGCCGGGTCGGATCTGCAGCTTGCGGCCTTCGCCGCGGCGGAACATCTCCAGCGCCTGCTCGTAGTCGTCCAGGACGAAGGAGTGGCTGACCATCGCCCGGGCGTTGATCGCCCCCGCCTCGAACAGCTCCACGGCGCGGCCGAAGGAGTTCAGCACCGCCATGGTCCCCACGATGGAGATCTCGTCCCGGTAGACCCGGAACGGCGAGAACCGCGCCGTCCGGTCCGCCGGGGCCACCCCGAAGTCCTGGAAGAAGCCCGCGGGCTTCACCCGGCTCAGCGCGTCCTCGATCGCGCCGATGCTGCCGGTGCAGTCGATGACGACATCCCACTTCTCCCGATCCGCCTCGTCCGCCGACGTGTAGCGCAGCGCGATCCCGCACTCGGCGGCGGTCTGCAGGCGGGCCTCGTTGAGGTCGACGATCGTCACGGATGCCGCTCCCGCCCGGGTCGCGAGCTGCGCCATGAGCAGGCCCATGGTGCCCGCGCCGTAGACGAGCACGTGATCGCCCAGCCGCCGCGGCAGCACGTCCCATCCGCGGATCGCGCACGCGAGGGGCTCGATCAGGGCTGCGAGATGCACGTCGGTGTCCGGCTTGAGCTTGTAGACGTTGCCCGCCGGTGCCGTGAAGAACTCCTGCGAGGCGCCGTCCGAGGCGACCACGCCGAGACCGTTCCAGAACCGGCACAGGTTCTGATGCCCGTTCTGACAGAACTCGCACTCCCCGCACGTCGTGCTGGGGTTGACGGCCACGTTGTCGCCGACGTGGAAGTCGAACACGCCGTCGTTGACGCCTTCGCCCAGCGCGACGATCGTCCCGGTCGCCTCATGGCCGGGGACGAGGGGGAACACCGTGCCTTCGAACTCGCCGTCGAAGACATGGGTGTCCGTGCCGCACAGGCCCACGGCCGCCGTGCGGATCAGGATCTCCTTGAATCCCGGCTCCGGGACCGGCCGCTCCTGGAGAGCGAGCCGCCCTTCGGCCTCGAACACAACTGCACGCATCATTGCTCCTGTTATGGCGCCGTCGGGTCGGCCGACGACGGTGTCTTCGCTCCCGCGGGACGGCGGCATCGCCGAGCCCCGTGAGGTCTGTGTTATCTTTCACGTGATTTAATCACGCTAACCACGTGATAAACAACATAGAAATGTCACATCGATGTGTCAAGGCACGTGAAGGACGAAGGAGACGACGTGGTCGCAGTGCAGCCGAACCAGCCCGGACGAGAGGCGGAGGAGGTGCCGGCCCTCATGCGTGCGAGCGTGCTCACCGCTCCCGGCCGCATCGAGCTGGCGCAGCGGCCGGTCCCCGTGCCGGAACGGGACGAGGTGCTCGTCCGGGTCACCGCGGTCGGCGTGTGCGGGTCCGACGTGCACTTCTACCATGACGGGCGCCTGGGCGACTGGCAGGTGGCCGAGCCGCTCGTGCTCGGCCACGAGTCCGGCGGACGCATCGTCGCCGTGGGAGCGGACGTCGACCCGGCACGCATCGGCGAGCGCGTGTCCGTCGAGCCGCAGCATCCCTCGGCGGGATCGGCGGAGACGCTGCGCGGCGACTACAACCTCGACCCCCACATGCGCTTCTACGCGGTCCCCGGAACGGACGGCGCGTTCCAGGAGTACGTCACGATCCAGAGCCACTTCGCCCATCCGGTCCCCGACGAGGTGAGCGATCACGCCGCCGCCCTGATGGAGCCGCTGTCGGTGGCCATCGCGACGGCGCGCAAGGCGGGCTTCGCCGCGGGCAGCCGCGTCTTCATCACCGGCGCGGGTCCGGTCGGGATCGCGATCGCTCAGGTCGCGCGCGCCTACGGCGCCACCGAGGTGGTGGTCTCGGACATCGCCGAGCAGCGCCGTGCGACCGCGCTCTCCTTCGGTGCGACCGAGACGGTGGACCCGACGGCCACCGATCCGGCAGAGCTCGGCTCCGGCTTCGACGCGTTCGTCGACGCCTCCGGCGCCGCCGCGGCCGTGCGCAGCGGCATCGCGCTCGTGCGGCCGGCGGGATCCGTCGTCCTCGTCGGGATGGGGCTGCCCGAGCTGCCGCTGCCGATCACGACCATCCAGAACCGAGAGCTCGTCGTCACCGGCGTGTTCCGCTACGCCAACACGTGGCCGACGGCGATCGCGCTCGTGTCCCGCGGCCTGGTCGACCTGGATCGGATGGTCACGGGGACGTTCGGTCTCGACGAGACGGCGGCGGCCCTGGAGTCGACCGCCGATCCGGGCACGATCAAGTCGATCGTGGAGCCCGGTCGCCGCTGAGCCGAGCATGCCCCGGTAGCGTGGGCCCCATGGAGTGGGTCAGCGAGGTCTCGGTCGGCGACTGGCTGCGGGAGCGGATCGACGACCCCTGGCGGACCACGATGCACGACGTCGTCCCCCGCGGCTTCGCCGCCTACGCGCGGGTGTTCCACCCCGCGACGCGATCGAAGCCCGTGGCGGCGGAGTGGCCGCCGCTGCCCCAGGACCGCCACCGACGCCAGTGGGAGGACTTCGCCGCGTCGCGTCCCGAGATCGAGACGCTGCCGGCCCGGTGGCAGGACGCGGCGGAGGCCTTCGGAACCACCATGCACCCGCTCGCGCAGTGGGGCGCGCTCGTCCGATCCCGGGGCGGCGACGGCTCGCCGTCGGACTGGCAGCAGGCGACCGCGCCCGACGGCTGGCAGTTCGACGCGCCGCTGGAAGGAGACCTGGACCCGGAGGCGCTCGCCGCGGTGATCGCCCGTCTGACCGGCGGCGCACCCACCGTCGGCTACGCCGCCGTCTGGGCGGGCTGGGGCGGGCTCCTCGGGCACATGGGCATCAGTCCCTCGCGCGCGATCCTCACCTTCGAGACCCCGGATGCCGACCGGCAGCGCACCCGCGACATGCTGGGGGCCGCGACCTCCGACCCCTTCAACCGGCCCTACGCGACCGAGACCTGGCAACCCGGCGTCCTGCCCGACGAGGTCTCCCGCGGTGCGCAGCTCGAACTGCCGGGTCGTGAGCACGTCCTCTTCCGCGGCGAGCTCGGCGTCTTCTCGCGGTCGGACTGGCCGACCGCCGTCCCGTGGGCCGACCGCGAGCTCGCCGAGGCCGGTTTCGCGCGTTTCGCGCAGTCGCCCAGCATCCTCTGGCCCGCGGACAGGTCCTGGGTGCTCGTGACCGAGGTGGACTGGGACTCGACGATCGTGGGCGGCACGTCCGAGGTGATCCGGGCCCTGTGCGCCGATCCTGCGGTCGAGGCGCTGCCGCTCCCGGCCGACGCCCGCCTCACCTGGGACTCCGACGAGATCAACCGCTAGGGCGTCTGCCCGTCGAGACCGAGGAAGCCGTCGCTCCGGGCGATCTGCGCGATCTCCCGCTTCGAGCGCGCCGGACGACCCACCGCCGCGTACTTCGCCTTCACCCGGTTCAGGTACTTGCGCGCCGTGTCCTCCTTGACGCCCATCTGCGCGGCGGTCTCGCCGATCGTGCACCCCGCGCCGTAGAGGGCGACGAGCTTCGCCTCCTGGCGGCTGAGCGCAGGCGTGGGCGGCATCGACTCCAGCGCCGTGCGCACGCGCGGAGAGCAGGTCCGCACGCCGCGCCGCGCCGCCTCGACGACCGAGACCAGCACGTCCTCGGATTCGTTGACCGAGACGATCCCGTCCACACCCGTCCGCACCAGCGCACGCATGTCGCGACCGTTCGTGGTCCCGGTCAGGACGACGAGCACGATCCCGGCGCCGCGCAGAGCGCCGAGCGCCGCGAGGGCACGCGGCTCGAGCGGGCGCGGCGGGAGCGCGAGCAGCACCATCTGGGGACGACGGAGCGCATCGACCTCCGCCATCCACGCGCCGAGCTGCGCGAGCATCGGCGAGAGCTGCACGACCTGCACCCCCGTCCGCTGCACCAGCACGTCACGCGCACGATGACGTTGCAGGACGGATGCGTCCACGATCGCGACGCGCGTGAGCGGATCGCCGAATCCCCGAGACTCCATAGTGCTCCCTGATCTTTCTCGGCGCACGCCGAGGACGGGCCCCTGACGTCCGTCCATGGAAGAGAGCGAGCGAGCAGCGAAAAGTGACGCGAAAACCGAAAACCGTTCTCAGCCGGTGGCTGCGGCGCACAGGTCGTCGAGCGCCGCCTGCAGCGTCGCCGGCTCCCGGGCCGCTCGCCGCGCCCGCCCCAGCGCCGCTCGGACGCCCGGTCGCGGCGGCCGCGCGAGCGCGTCGCACACGGATCGGGCCGCATCCGCCCACCCACACGGCCGCGGCCGCACCGCACCGGCCGAGAGGCGCCGAGCGGCCTCGAAAGGCGCCACGGCACGGTCCATCGCCCGCCGGGCATCGGCCACGCGCCGGCGGGACGAATCCTCTCCGGCCCCCGCCCCTGCCGCCGCGCTCCACGCCGCGAGCTCGTCGGCGAGCGCGGCGAGGACCTGCGCGACGCGGCGGCGCACGACATCCTCCGACCGGACCGGGAGCACGAGCCAAGACACTCCGATCGCTATCACGGCACCCAGCACGATCTCGGCCCACCGCTGCCACAGCTCGAACCCGGCGCCCCCGAACGACTGGGCGACCGCCAAGGCCATCGTCACCGAGAGCGCCCACCAGACGTATCCGAAGGGGCGCAGGACCAGGCCGGCGAAGAGCGCGACCGCCACGACGGTCAGCGCCCAGGACGCCGGGAGCGGAAGCGGCAGCACGAACACCAGGAGCGACCCGGCGCCGGCTCCGACCACCCGCTGCACGCCCTTGTACACGACATCCGCACGTCCGGCGTTTCCGAGCGTCACCAGCAGGCCGGTCAGCACGATCCACGCCCAGTGTTCGCGGAACGACACGACGCCGACACCGAAGGCGACCGTGAGCATGACGGCCATCTGCACGGCCAGGCGAACGGACGCATCCCGCCGTGCGGGCCGACGCCGCGCCTCGCGCTCGCCGGGCCGCGGGGACGGACGCGCAGCGGCCCGCGGCAGCATCCCCGCCCGCTGCGCCGTGATCTGCACGCCCGTCACCGCGGCCCACGCGACGAGCCCCACGAGGATCGCGACCGCGAGCCGGTGCAGCGGCGTGAGCGAGGGACCGCCCACCGGCGCGACCAGCAGCACCGTGAAGGGCAGTGCGATGAGCCCGCCCACCCGGCGGCCCGCCTCGCCGACACGGCGCAGCAGCACGGATGCCGTCAGCCCGGCGGTGAACAGCGCCGCGCCCGCGACCGGACTCGCCGCGAGCACCATGCCCACGCCGCAGCCCGCAAGGGCGACCAACGGCACGGCGATCCCCGCCTCCACACGCCCGCGCGCGTCGCGTTCGAGCTGGCTCCGCGACAACGAGATCGCCAGGAAAAGCGCGAACACGATGGTCCCGGGCTCGGGATCCACCGCCCACCCGACGAGGGCGGCGACCGCGGCGGCGACCATCGTCGTCGTCGCCTCGCGCGCCGCGCGCAAGAGGCGAGAGGGGCTGCCGCCGGTCACCTCGCCACCCTATGGCGCGGCGGCGATCCGGGAACATGACGAATGTCATGTCGTGAACGTGATGCGGGGCCGAGACGCCGCCCGCGCGCGGCGGCACGCTGGAGACATGGAAAAGACCTCCCCCTCCCCGCACCCGCAGACGGCGGCCGCGACGGATCCCCTCGCGGTCGACGCCCGCTCGATCACCAAGAGCTTCGGCGACGTGCAGGCGGTGCGCGGCGTCGACCTCCAGATCCTTCCGGGGCGAGATCGTCGCGTTCCTCGGCCCCAACGGAGCCGGCAAGACGACGACGATCGACATGATCCTCGGCCTGTCCCACCCCGACAGCGGCCAGGTGCACGTGTTCGGCGAGTCGGCGCGCGCCGCCATCTCGCACGGCCTCGTCTCGGCCGTGCTGCAGACCGGCGGCCTGCTCCGCGACATCACGGTGCGCGAGACCCTCCAGCTCACGGCGAGCCTGTTCGCCGACACACGACCCATCGACGAGGTCATGGCGCGCGCGGGCATCACCGCCATCGCCGACCGCCGCGTCGGCGTGTGCTCGGGCGGCCAGCAGCAGCGGCTGCGCTTCGCGATGGCACTGCTCAGCGACCCGGGGCTGCTGATCCTCGACGAGCCCACCACGGGAATGGACGTCGAAGGGCGCCGTTCCTTCTGGAAGGCCATCCGTGCGGACGCGGCACGCGGCCGCACCGTCCTGTTCGCGACGCACTACCTCGACGAGGCCGACGAGTACGCCGACCGCATCGTCCTCATGAGCGGCGGCCGGATCGTCGCCGACGGCAGCACGACCGAGATCAAGAACCTCGTCTCCGGACGCATCGTTCAGGCGACCCTCCCCGAGGCCGACACGGTCGCCCTGGCCGCCCTCACCGGGGTCGAGAGCGTCGAGACCAAAGGCGAGCGCGTCGTCATCCACACGAAGGACTCGGACGCCGTCGCCCGGCATCTGCTGAACCACACCGCGGCCCGCAACCTCGAGATCACCGCGCAGAGCCTCGAGAGCGTCTTCCTCGCCCTCACCTCCGAAGGAGCACAGTCATGAGCACCACCACCCCGGACCGGGTCACCCTCGACCGACGCGTGCCGCCCTTCGGCGGCTTCAACGCCACCTACCTCGCGATCGAGCTGAAGCGTCGCCTGCGCAACCGGCGGACACTGTTCTTCACGATCGCGTTCCCCATCGTGATGTACGTCCTCATCGGCCTTCCGCTGCGCGACGAGCAGCTCACGGCCACCCCCCTCTCACAGGGCGGCGTCTCGGTGGCGGCGTACATCATGGTCTCGATGGCGATGTACGGCGCCATGATGTCGGCCACTCAGACGGGCGCGGCCGTCGCTGTCGAGCGTTCGCAGGGCTGGAGCCGCCAGCTGCGGCTGACGCCGCTCAACCCGCTCGTGAACATCCTGATCAAGATGATCGCGGGAATGGTGCTGGGACTTCTCGCGGTCGGCGCGACCTACATCGCGGGCGCGATCAGCGGGATCGAGCTCTCGGCCGCGCAGTGGGTGGTCACCGGCCTCGTCGGCTGGCTGCTCGCGAGCGCCGTGTTCACGACCCTCGGGCTGTTCGTCGGCTACCTCATGCCGAGCGAGAACGCGGCCCAGGTCACGAGCCTCGTGGTGGTGCTGCTCTCGTTCCTCGGCGGCCTGTTCTACCCGCTGAGCAGCATGCCCGACTTCATGCAGTCGATCGCGAGGTTCACACCCGTCTACGGCATCGGCGAGCTCGCCCGCGCCCCCGCTCACGGGCGAGAGCTTCGACATCCTGTGGCTCGCCAACGCCATCGTGTGGCTCGTCGTGTTCGTCGCCGGCACGACGTGGGCGTTCCGGCGCGACACCAAGCGGGTCTGAGCGAAGAGGTCGGGATCGGCGGTGCTTCAGGCCCGGTCCCCGACCCGGCCGAGCCCTAGGGTGAGCAGCATGGAGAGCACGATGGGCGGGCGAGAGCCGACCGCGGCACACCGCGAACCCCGCCGTTTCGACCCTGGATGGCCGGTACGTCCGGCCATCCAGGGTGCCGACCCCGGCGCACGTCTCCCCCACGCGCTGCGGGGAACGGGAGCGCGACGGTGGTACTGGGGAGGAGCCTTCTCCCTCCTGTGGATCACCACGTTCTTCGGCGAGATCCTCCGCGCCGACCGCAGCGCGGTCGTCAACGTCATGGGCATGGCCGTGCTCCTCGTCTTCGCCGCCGCCTTCCTGGTCGCCGCTCCCCTCACGTGGTCCATGGGAATGGCCGGCCGGCTGGGGGTGTGCGCGACGCTCTTCGCGCTCTCGTTCACCCTCGTTCCCTGGATCGGCCTGTCGATCGTGGGGCTGTGGACCTACGTCGGCGTGATCGTGGGGATGGCCGTCCTCCCCTGGCGGATGACGTGGGTCATTCTCCTGTGCCTGAGCGGCGGCGCGCTCGGCGCCACCGTGATCGCGGCCGGCGAGTGGGACGACTCGCTCCTCTTCCTCCCCGCGATCGTGCTGTCCATCTCGATGATGATGGCCGCTTTCGCGCGCAACCTCGCGGCCATCAACCAGCTCCGCGAGACGCAGGACACCGTGGCGGAGCTCGCGGCCGAGCGCGAGCGCAGCCGGGTGGCGCGCGACATCCACGACATCCTCGGTCACTCGCTGACCGTGATCACGGTCAAGGCCGAGCTCGCCGGTCGCCTCATCGATGTCGATCGGGACCGCGCGCGCACCGAGATCGCCGAGGTCGAGCATCTCGCCCGCGGTGCCCTCGCCGATGTGCGCACGACCGTGCACGGCTTCCGCGGCGTGAGCATCAGCGGCGAGCTCGTCGCGGCGCGCGCCGCGCTCGATGCGGCCGGTATCGCAGCGGAGATCCCCGGTGCGACCGACCAGGTCCCCGCCGAGCGGCGAGAGCTCGCGGGCTGGGTCGTGCGCGAGGCCGTCACGAACGTCATCCGCCATTCCGGTGCGGCGCACTGCCGCATCCGCCTCGACGCGCGCGGCATCGAGGTGGTCGACGACGGCTGCGGGCCGGGCGCAGGCGACGGCGCAGGATCCGGGATCGCCGGGCTTCGCGAGCGGGTGGAGGCCTCGGGCGCTCGCATGACCGTGGGCCGGGCGGACGCCCGCGGCGGCTTCCGCGTGAGAGTGGGATGGTGACGATGACGAGCGGATCACCCATCCGGCTGCTGATCGCGGACGATCAGGCTCTGGTGCGCGGCGCCCTCGCCGCGCTGCTGGGTCTGGAGGCCGACATCGAGGTTGTCGCACAGGTGGGTCGAGGCGACGAGGTCGTGGACGCCGTCGCCACGACCCACGCCGACGTCGCCCTGCTGGACATCGAGATGCCCGGCGTCGACGGCATCCAGGCGGCGGCCGACCTGCGCGCCTCGGGGAGCGGATGCCGCGCGCTCATCGTCACGACCTTCGGGCGGCCCGGGTACCTCGCCCGCGCGATGAAGGCCGGGGCATCGGGATTCGTCGTGAAGGACACGCCCGCCACCGCGCTCGCCGATGCCGTGCGCCGCGTGCACGCGGGCCTGCGCGTGGTCGACCCGGCGCTGGCCGCCGAGTCTCTCGCACAGGGCGACTCGCCGCTCACCGAGCGCGAGACGGACGTGCTGGAGATCGCGCGCACCGGCGGCTCGATCGCCGACATCGCGCGCATCCTGCACCTGTCGGAGGGGACGGTGCGCAACCATCTCTCCTCCGCCATCGGCAAGACCGGCGGACGCAACCGCGCGGATGCCGCCCGCATCGCCGAGGAGAACGGCTGGCTGTGAGGGGGCGCCTCAGCCGACCCGTCCCTCGTCTTCCTCGGCCAGACGCCAGTCGTCGAAGCTGAAGCCGGGCGAGACCACGCAGCTGACCAGCACCTCGCCGTCGCCGACCGGCTCCGCCGCCTGCCAGGTTCCGGCCGGAACCGTGACCTGCGCGCGCTGGCCGGCGGCGATGTCCGGGCCGAGGACCACGGTCTCGGCCGTGCCCGGCCGATCGGCGTCGCCGCCCAGCGAGAGCGCGAGCGTGCCCGGTCCGTGCCAGAGCCAGATCTCGTCGCTCGTGACGACGTGCCAGGCGCTGCGCTCACCCGGCGCGAGGAGGTAGTGGATGCAGGTCGCCGCCGGTCGCGGGCCGTTCGGGGTCTCGACGGTCGCTGCCGCGGTCCACATCCGGCGGAACCGTCCCCCCTCCGGGTGCGGTTCCAGGCCGAGGTCGCGTGCGAGAGACGTGGGCTCCATGCCGCCCAGCGTATTCGTCGCCGGAGCGGGCTTCAGAGCCAAGGGCGCAGCGCCGGACGCACGGGACGCACGCGGAGCAGCATCGAGGTCAACCCGAGCCGGCCCGCAGCGCCGGACGCCGCGAGCACGGCGACCGAGAGCGCCGCCATCACCGGGTACTGGGTGATGAGCTGATCGCTGCTCCAGTAGAGCAGGAGGGTGCCGATCGAGACGATCGCGGCCGGCCGCGTCAGGATCCCGAGGACCAGGAGCACGCCGAGCGCGGTCTCCAGGAGCGGGATCCCCACGCCGAACAGGGGTTCCAGCGGCGCCATCACCTGCGATCCGAAGAGGGCGAAGTAGCCGGGGATGCGCGGATTCTGCGCCGCATTGGAGACGATGAACCCGATGTCCGCGGCGCCGAACCCGGCCCGGTACTTCGTGATCCCCTCCTCGAGCCACAGGATGCCGAGCGCGAGCCGTGCGGCACCGAGCACGATCGGTGCCGCACGGATCCGGCGACGCCGGTCGGTGTCCATCAGGACAGCGCCGCGGCGCCGAAGACGGCGTTCGCCTTGTCGCAGTGGATGACGACATCGGTGTACATCGACACGTCGACCCCCGACAGGGAGAAGGCCTGATCCGATGCCGAGAACGAGACGACCCCCAGCGCCCGGCCCGCGCCCACCGCCGCCTCATCGGTCCCGTTGGCGAGGTAGACGTGCAGGTCCGGTCCCTCATCGGACGAGAAGCCCGAGAGCACGAGCTTTCCGTCGCTCACGGTCACGGTCCCGGCCACGGACTTGCCGTTGCGTCCCGAGAACGTCCCGGTGCGATCCGCCATCGCGGGCGTGCTCCCCGTCGCCTGCGCCATTGGAGTCGTGGCAACGGGGGACGCCGCGCCGGCCGTGCCCGACACGGACGAGCAGGCGGCCAGAGGAAGCGCCAGGAGGAGAGTGAGTGCGGCTGCAGCGGACGTGGTGCGGATCTTCTTCATAGTGGTGTCCTTCGTCGATCGCCGGGTCGAATGCCCGGGCACTTCGGAACGCTAAGCGCGTCGACCCGGCGCAAGAGCGAAGGTTTCGGAACCGTAAGAAGCTCGACCGGACGCCCCGGCTGGTGGTTGGGTTGCGACATGGACATACGCGACGCTTCGACGGCGTCCCGCGGCGCGGGCGGCATGATCGCCGTCGTCGAGGACGACCGCACGGTGCGCACCGTCGTCGTCGACTATCTGCGCGGGCGCGGCTACGACGTGCGCGACTTCGCGGACGGTGCGACGGCCCGGCAGGCGCTGGCCTCGTTCGCACCGGACCTCGTGATCCTCGACCGGATGCTGCCGGGGATGCCGGGCGACGAGCTGCTGCGCGACATCCGACGGCGCAGCGACATCCCGGTGATCATGCTGACCGCGCTCGGCAGTGCCGGCGATCGCGTCGACGGATTGGAGCGGGGCGCCGACGACTACCTCGCCAAGCCGTTCGCGCTGCGTGAGCTCGAACTGCGGGTCGAGACGCACCTGCGCCGCGGACGCACGGCGCAGTCTCCCCTGACCCCCTTCGCCGTCGGGCCGTTCCGTATCGACCCCGCCGTCCGCCGCATCACGCGCGACGGCCGCGAGATCGTGTTGAGCGGGCGCGAGTACGAGCTCCTCCTGTTCTTCCTCAAGAACCCCGGCCGAGTCGTCGCGCGCGATGAGATCCTGCGGGACGTGTGGGGCTGGTCGAGCGGAGACGCCTCGACGGTGACGGTCCACGTGCGCCGCCTCCGCGAGAAGATCGAGCGCGACCCCGCCCTTCCGGAGTTCCTGCTCACCGAGTGGGGCCGCGGCTACCTGTTCCGCGTGGGAGGGACAGCGCCATGATCGCCCTCGCAGACCTCTCGGTCATCGCCGTCACCGCGCTCGTGTGCACCGCCCTCGCGATGGGGATCGCGCTGCTCCTGCTGCGGCTGGCGCGGGCGCGGTCGCTGGCCGTGCACGTGGGCATCATCATCGCCGCCGTCCTCTCGTCCGTGGCCGGCTCGACGCTCGCCATCTCCTTGGAGATGTACCTCTCGGCGCACGATCTCACCGTCCTGCTCTGGGTTCTCGGCATCGCCGCCGCGTTCGGCGCCGTCGGCGGATGGATCCTCGTCCGTTCCCTGCGACGGACCGTGGCGATGCTCGGCACGGCCGCGCGGCGCATCGGTGACGGTGAGATCGTGCGCCCCGGTGCGGACAGCTCCCGCGAGCTGCGCGAGCTGTCCGCGGAGATCGCCCGCTCCAGCGAGCGGCTCGCCGCCGCGCGCGCGGAGGTCGAACGGCTCGACGCGTCCCGGCGCCAACTCGTCGCGTGGATCTCCCACGATCTGCGCACGCCGCTGGCCGGGATCCACGCGTTGGCCGAGGCGCTGGAGCAGCGCGGCGAGGATGCCGACCTGGCCTACCTGCGCCAGATCCGCGTGCAGACGGACCTGGTCGGACGCATGGTCGATGGGCTCTTCGAGCTCTCCAAGATCCAGAGCGGCACGCTGCGCCTGCAGAAGGAGCCGGTCGTGCTCATGGACCTCATCTCGGACACCGTCTCGGAGATGCAGCCGATCGCGGCCGCACGCGGCATCCGCATCAGCCGCTCCGGGGTCGGCGACGTGATGCTCATCGCCGACCCGCGCGAACTGTCACGCGTCGTGTCGAACCTGCTGTCCAACAGCGTGCAACACGCCCCGGAGGGCTCGGAGATCCTCGTGTCCACCCTGCGGGAGGACGGCGACCGGATCGTGGTGTCGGTCTGGGACTCGGGTCCCGGCGTCGCCACCGAGGATCTCGGTCGGATGTTCGAGGCGGGATGGCGCGCGGACACGGCGCGCGCCCACGCCGCACCGGGGGTCTCGTCCGGCGCGGGACTGGGGCTGGCCATCGTGCAGGGAATCGTCGAGGCGCACGGCGGGGCGGTGCGCGCCGCCCGCGCCGACGGCGGCTTCCGGCTCGATGTCGTGCTCCCCGCCGCACCCTGAACACCGGCGCGGTCCGAGGCAGTCAGCGCAGGCGGAAGAAGGCGAGCTCTGCCTCATCCAGCATCCGGGAGCGGATGAGGAACCGTTTGCCCGTCGGACCCTCGACGCTGAACCCGGCCCCCCGCCCGGGGACGACATCGATCGTGAGGTGCGTGTACTTCCAGTACTCGAACTGGGACTCCGACATGAACACCTCGATGTTGTCCAGGCCCGGCACCTCGAGCTCGCCGAGTTTCACGTCGCTGGGACCCGTGAGGAACATGCCCACCGGATAACACATCGGCGCGCTGCCGTCGCAGCATCCCCCCGACTGGTGGAACATCAGCGGGCCGTGCTGCGCCGTCAGCTCGCGCAACAGGTCGGCCGCCGCATCCGTCAGATCCACCCGCTGATACGTATCGACGCTCACCGCGGCTCCCTCCCCTCTCCTCCGTGTCCCACTTTCCGACGTCCCTCTTCTTGATGTCCCACTTTCGACCGCCTGGTGTCCCACTTTGGACCGCTCAGCCCCTGCGCGAGCGGTCCAAAGTGGGACATGGTGGGGAAGGGGATGCGGCTCAGAAGAAGCCCATCGATCCCTCGGCGTACGAGACCAGCAGGTTCTTCGTCTGCTGGTAGTGGTCGAGCATCTTCAGGTGGTTCTCGCGACCGATGCCGGACTGCTTGTACCCGCCGAACGCCGCGTGCGCCGGGTACTGGTGGTAGGTGTTGGTCCAGACCCGACCCGCTTCGATCGCGCGGCCCGCGCGGTACATCGTGTCGGCGGAGCGGCTCCACACCCCGGCGCCGAGGCCGTACAGCGTGTCGTTCGCCGTCTCGATGGCGCCGTCGAAGTCCTCGAAGCTCGTCACCGAGACGACCGGACCGAAGATCTCCTCCTGGAAGATGCGCATCGAGTTCTGGCCCTCGAACACGGTGGGCGCGACGTAGTACCCGCCGCTCAGCTCGCCGCCGAGGTCCACCCGCTCGCCGCCCGCGAGGAGCTTGGCGCCCTCGGCCTTGCCGATCTCGATGTAGCTGAGGATCTTCTCGAGCTGATCGTTCGAGGCCTGCGCCCCGATCATCGTGGCGGGGTCGAGCGGGTTGCCCTGCACGATCTTGCCGACGCGCTCGAGACCGTCACCGAGGAACTGGTCGTAGATCGAGCTCTGGATGAGCGCGCGGCTCGGGCAGGTGCACACCTCGCCCTGGTTGAGCGCGAAGAACGAGAAGCCCTCGAGCGCCTTGTCGTAGTACGCGTCGCGCTGGCGGGCGACATCCTCGAAGAAGATGTTCGCGCTCTTGCCGCCGAGCTCCAGCGTCACCGGGATGAGGTTCTGCGAGGCGTACTGCATGATGAGCCGGCCCGTCGTGGTCTCACCCGTGAAGGCGACCTTGCGGATGCGCTTGTGCTGCGCGAGCGGCGCACCCGCCTCGATCCCGAACCCGTTGACGATGTTCACGACACCGGCCGGCAGCAGGTCGCCGATGATGTCGAACAGGAACAGGATGGACGCCGGGGTCTGCTCGGCGGGCTTGAGGACGACGCAGTTGCCGGCGGCGAGCGCGGGTGCGAGCTTCCACGTCGCCATCAGCAGCGGGAAGTTCCACGGGATGATCTGGCCGACCACGCCCAGCGGCTCGTGGAAGTGGTAGGCGACGGTGTCCTCGTCGATCTGGCTGAGCGTGCCCTCCTGGGCGCGCAGGACGCCGGCGAAGTAGCGGAAGTGGTCCACGGCGAGGGGGATGTCGGCTGCCAGGGTCTCGCGAACGGGCTTGCCGTTCTCCCAGGTCTCGGCGACGGCGATCTTCTCGAGGTTCTGCTCGATCCGGTCAGCGATCTTGTTGAGGATCACGGCGCGCTCGGCGGGCGTCGTCCGCTTCCACGACTCGAACGCCTTCCAGGCGACGTCGACGGCGCGGTCGATGTCCTCCACGGTGCCGCGTCCGACCTCGGTGAAGGGCTTGCCGGTGACGGGCGTGATGTTCTCGAAGTACTGCCCCTTGATGGGCTCGACGAACTCGCCGCCGATGTAGTGGCCGTAGCGGGGGCGGTACTCGGCGACGGAGCCGCGCTGGCCCGGGGCGGCGTAGACGCTCGAGACGCCTTCTTCGACGATGGTCATGTGAGTCTCCTTCGACGTTCCATGGACTGCGGCGCCAACACCGCATCGGATGCCGTCACGGTAGGCCGTCCCAGGTTGCATCACGTTGCGCCCTCTCCCTCCCGCCGCGAGACCAGTCCGCGCCGCCGAGACCGGCGGGAAAACCACCGGACTCGGCGCGCAGGACTGGTCTCGCGGTAAAGGCGGGGTCAGGCCTCGAGGCGCTCGATGCGGGCGACCAGGCCGGCCCGACGCGGCGAACGGGCCGGGAGCATCCCGAGGCACAGCCGCAGCAGCTCGGCGTCCTCGGCGCCCGCCTCGGTGTCCGCGTAGGCGAGGAGGACGTCGACGCTGCCCTCGCTCATGAGCGCCTCGCGCAGCGCCGCGCGCACCGTCCCGCGGAAGTCCTCGACCCCGGGGGCCACCGAGTCCGGCAGCACGGCCCCACGATACGAGGCGAGCGCGACGCGGTGGGCTCCGCGGTCGAGCAGCGACAGCACCTGATGCGCATCCGTCTCGAGCTCGGCGCCGAGTCGATACGGCCGGGACTGCGGCACGAGCGGCGGCGCGAGGCGCTCGAGCACCTTCCGCAGCCGCACCATCTCGGCGCGCAGGGTGACGGATGCGTCGACGTCGCCGTACACGAGCTCGCACAGTCGATCGGCGGAGAGTCCCTGCCGATGCGTCGCGAGCATGAGCAGCAGCTCCGCGTGGCGGGCGCTGACCTCGGAGACGCTCTCCGCGCCGTCGGCCGTGACGTGCAGGAGCGCGCGGTCGCGGCCGAGCACGCGCAGCGTCGCGTGGAGGGGCTCCGACTTCGGCGGACGCGCGCGGCGCGGTCGGGCGGGGGCCTCGGCCCGGGCCCGCAGCCGCGCGAGCAGCAGCTCCCCCTCCACAGCCCGTGCCGTGGCGTCGACGAGCAGCTGCGCCTGCGGGGTGACGGCCTGGTCGCCGCCCGTGACGTCGATGACGCCGAGCACCCGGCGGGTCTCGGGATCGTGCACGGGGGCAGCCGTGCACGACCAGGGCTGCACGAGTCGGTTGAAGTGCTCGGCACCGCGGATCTGGACGGAACGGTCGAGCGCGAGCGCGGTTCCCGGCGCCGAGGTGCCGACGGCCTCCTCGGCCCAGTCGGCGCCGGGCACGAACCCCATCGCGCCGGTCAGCGAACGGACGCGGCGGTCTCCCTCCACCCACAGGAGGCGTCCGGACGCGTCCCCCACGGCGACGACGACCCCCGACTCCGCGGGATCGCCGGGGATCAGCAGCTGCCGGATCATGTCGATCGTGCCGGCGAGCGGATGGTCGGTGCGCAGCCGGTCGAGCTGCTCCGGGGTGAGCGCGAGGGGCGGGAGGCCCTCCGGGCCCACGAGGCTCTCGACCGAGCGTCGCCAGCTGTCGCGCACGACGCCGCGCACATCGCCGAGACGGGCGTCGTCGGCGTTGCCGCGGACGAACTCCTCGTGCGCGCGCTCGATCATGAGACGCGAGTCCGCGGCGGGAACGTCTCGCGATGACGACCACGGCGATGACGGCATGGCCCTCCTATCGGCGCCGACACGAGGATACGCCCAGTGTAGGTGCCGCGCACGGTTCCCGGCAGGGGTCTGCGAGCAGCGCTCGTCCCGGTCCTCTCCGGCAGCGGCCGGCGCGCGTCACGGTCGAGGCGATGCGCCGCCGCGGTCAGGAGCGCGCAGCCCACCAGGCGCGCAGGCGCTCCTCGGCGGCCTCGGGGCCGATCACACCCTCGTCCAGCCGCAGGTCCATGAGGAACCGGTAGGCCTCGCCGACCTCGCGCCCGGGCGGGATCCCGAGGATCTCCTGGATGCGGTTGCCATCGAGCTCGGGCCGCAGCGCATCGAGCTGCTCCTGCTCGGCGAGCTCCGCGATCCGGCGTTCGATGTCGTCGTAGGCGGCGGCGAGGCGGGCGGCCTTGCGCTTGTTGCGCGTCGTGACGTCGGCCCGCGTCAGGATGTGCATCCGCCGCTCGAGCTCGTCGCCGGCGTCGCGCACGTATCGACGCACGGCCGAGTCGGTCCACGCCCCCTCGGCATAGCCGAAGAAACGCAGGTGCAGCTCGATCAGGCGGCAGACCGCATCCGTCGTGGCCGCATCGAACCTCAGCTCGCGCAGGCGCTTGCGCGCCATCCGCGCACCCTTGATGTCGTGGTGGTGGAAGGTGACGGCGCCCCCGGGCTCGAGGCGGCGGGTCGCCGGCTTGCCGATGTCGTGCAGCAGCGCCGCGAGCCGCAGCGCGACGTCGGGCTCGGCGCCCGGGTTCCGGCGCTGTTCGAGCTCGATCGCCTGTCGGACCACCGTCAGCGAGTGCTCGTAGACGTCCTTGTGGTGGTGGTGCTCGTCGACCTCGAGCCGGAGTGCGGGGATCTCGGGAAGGAACTCGTCGATGAGTCCCGTCTCCACGAGCAGGCGGAGTCCGCGCACGGGATCATCGGTCGCGAGCAGTCGCACGAGCTCGCCCTGCACGCGTTCCGGGCTCACGATCCGCAGCGACGCACGCATCTCCGCCATGGCGGCGAGCGCATCCGGGTCGACCTCGAACCCGAGCTGGGAGGCGAACCGGGCGGCTCGCAGCATCCGCAGCGGGTCGTCGCCGAAGCTGATCGCGGGCTCGGCCGGGGTGCGCAGCACCCCCCGCACGAGGTCCTCGACGCCGCCGGTCGGGTCGACGAGGGTCGGACCGGGGATCCGCAGCGCCATGGAGTTGACGGTGAAGTCTCTTCTGACCAGGTCTTCTTCCAGCTTGTCGCCGAACGAGACCGTGGGCTTGCGCGTCGCGCCGTCGTAGCTGTCGGCCCGGTACGTCGTGATCTCGACCTGTTCGCCGCGCACACGCGCGCCGATCGTCCCGAACGCGCGTCCGATGTCCCACTGCGTGGAGCTGATCGGCGTGACGATCGCGAGGATGTCGTCGGGCCGCGCGTCCGTCGTGAAGTCGAGGTCGTGGGCGCCGACGCCGCGCAGCGCGTCACGCACGGGACCGCCGACGATCGCGAGCTCGTGGCCTGCGTCCGCGAACGCCCGGCCGAGCGTCTCGACGACGGGGGATGCCGCCAGCGCACCCAGTCGCGCCACTCCCGCTGCCATGTCGATCACGGATTCGAGCCTATCCGGCCCGCGCGAGGGCACATCAGCGGCGGCGACGGACGCCCCCGCTCAGTCGAGCGTGAGGAAGCCGCAGAACAGCAGCTCGCGCACGCGCGGGAGGATGTCCGCCCGGAGCTCGGCCGCACCGACCTCGAGCAGATCCGCCACGGCGTCGATGAGGGCCCCGAGCGGCAGGTCGCCGTCACAGGCGCCCACGACGGCCGCCAGCGCGGGATCGACCGCGACCGTGCGCCCGAGCCCGCCGCCCTGGCGCAGCTCGATGACCGACGGCGCCTCCTCCCCGGGCACATGGTGCCGGGCCTCGGTGACGTCCGGCGCCACCCGGCACGCGGATGCCGCGAGTGCGACGTCATCCATCCGCTCGAGCCCCTCGTGCACCGCGAGCGCGGCGGCCACGTGGGCGCCGAGCCACTCGGATCCGACCTGCTGCCCCACCGCCTCGACGCGCCGCAGTGCCGGGTCCGATGCCGTCACGATGACCCACCCCATCCCGAGCTCCGACACTCCTCGGTCCTCGAAGTCGTCGAGCCAGGCGGCGAGGAGGTCGTCGTACTCCGCGCTTCCCGGCAGGGTGCCGCCGTCGCGGATCCACAGGTGCGCGTAGGCGGCCGGATCCATCCGTTCCCGCTCGACGACCCACGTGCCCACCCCGGACGCCCACCCGGCGACGCGGTCGGCGGCGCCCTCCCAGTTGCCGAGCACGCGCGCCTGTCCACCGGGGGCGAGATGCCCCGCGAGCCCCGCCACGACCTCGGCCATGAGCGCGTCGCCGGAGCGGCCCCCGTCGCGGTACTCGTAGCGCGTCACGCCCGCGCGTCGCGGAGTGACCACGAACGGCGGGTTGGACGCGATGAGCGCGAACCGCTCATCGGCGACGGGATCGTACAGGCTCCCGTGCCGCGTCTCGACGCCGTCCAGCCCGTTGAGGGCGACGTTGACCGCCGTGATCCGCAGCGCGCGTTCCGACACGTCGGTCGCGACGACGCGGTACCCGCGCAGGCGCAGCTCGAGGGCGATGATCCCGCACCCGCAGCCGAGATCGAGCGCGAGCCCGGATCCGGCACGCGGCAGCAACGAGGTGAGCGTACGTCCGGCACCGCCCACGCCGAGCACATGATCCGCACGCAACGGCGACACCCCGGCCATCTCGTCGCGATCGCTCACGATCCAGCCGTCGACCCCCGCCGGACCGAGGGTCTGCGGACGCAGGACCAGCTCGGGCACGACCTCCTCGCCCACCGCGCGCAGGATGCCGAGCTCCTCCGCCGCGCGCAGGGTCGCCGCATCCCATCCCAGCGCCCCGCGCGGAACCCGGTCGCCGAAGAAGAGGAGGCGTGCCACGGCGGCCTCACCCTCTCCCGGCGGGCGAGCGCCCGTCGGGCCGGTGCCGCATCCCCGCGGCGGAGGGCGGCATCCGCGGCGGGCCCCCACAGCCGCGCGAGCGCGGAGGTCGTGTAGCCGGTCAGCGCGGCGGCGAGGAGCGGGGCGGCGGTAAGGTCCACGGCTCCATTCAACCGTCGGTCGACGCGACGCCGCGCCTCACCGGGCCCACAGCGGCGTCACCGTAGAATCTCTCGCAGCGCGCCCGCACATCGCGCGCCACTCCCACCAGCATGAGCCCGACCTCAGCCCACGCGGGCACAATCGCGACGCGCCTCCGGCGAGGCGCTCTGGCGATCGTCGCGACGGTCGCCCTGCTGGCCGGTCCCGCGATGGCGACCGCGGCCATCGCGGCCGCGACGCCGTCACCGAGCGCCACCCCGAGCGGCGAGGTGACGGCGACCCTGTCCCCGGTCGGCAACGGCGTGGTGCCGGCCGGCGCGTCGTTGACGGCCACGCTGACCGTGACCAACGGCACGGGCGGCGGCATCGGCGGCGGCACCGCGAGCCTGTCGCTCGGGACAGCGCCGCTGGCCGACCGCGCTGCGCTGCAGGACTGGCTCGGCGGCGGCACGGCACCGGCGAGCGCGCCCGTCGCCACGGCCGAGCTCGCGCCCGCGGCGGCGGGCGCCACCAGCTCGGCCTCCTTCGTGGTGGCCGGCGACGACGCATCGCTCGCGGGACGCGCTGCCGGCGTGTACGCGCTCTCCGCGACCGCCGGCGGGCTCTCCGCCCGCAGCGTCGTGGTCGTCCCCGCCGGCACGCCCGCGGCGGTCGGGGTCATCGTGCCCATCACCGCCGACGCGCTCACGACCGGGCTCCTGCCAGCGAGCCGTCTCGCGGAGCTCACCGCCGCCGACGGGGAGCTGACGGCGCAGCTCGACGCCGTCAGCGGCACACCGGCGATCCTCGCGATCGATCCGGCGATCCCCGCCGCGATCCGCGCGCTCGGCTCCACGGCGCCTCCCTCCGCGTCCGCCTGGCTCGCTCGGCTGGAGTCGCTGCCCAACTCCCGCTTCGCGCTCCAGTTCGGCGATGCGGATGTCTCCGCCCAGCTGGCGGCGGGCCTTCCCACTCCGCTGCAGCCCACCGCGCTCACCTCGGCGCTCGACCCCGCGAACTTCCGCGCCGAGCCCACGCCCGCGCCGAGCGCGACGCCGACCACCCCGACGGCCGCCGTGCCCGACCTCGCAACACTGCTCGACATCGGGACGGCGGTGCCGAACGTCTACTGGCCCGTCACCGGGAGCTCCTCGGCGGCGGCCGTCGACACGCTCTCCCGAGCCGCACCGGGCGCCCTCACCCTCGTGCCCTCCGCCGGGACGGCGGCCGGCGGCGGCGAGTCGACCGTGATCGCCCGCGGCGTGACGGCGGCGGGTGCCGACGTGCTCGTCTACGACTCGGCGATCTCGGCGGCGCTGCGCGACGCGGCGGAGGCGACGGATGCCGCGACCCGCGGGAACGCGCTCGCCACGGCGGCCGGAACGCTCGCGTTGGCGACGGCCTCGGCAGCCGGCAACCCGCTGCTGGTGGTCGTCGACCGTCCCTCCGCGCCCACGCGCGCGGGGCTGCGTGCGGCGATCACCGATGTCCTGGCAACCGCCGGCGTCACGCCGATCGATCTGGCCGCGCTCGCGGCGGCACCAGCGCAGACCCTCACCCCCACCGATGGAACGGTCGCCGCGGACCGGATCGATGCCGTCCACGCGCTGCAGGCCGCCTCGGACCAGATCGGCGCCTTCGCCACGGTCCTCGAGGATCCGAGCCTGCTGACGGGCGCGGAACGCGCCACCGCGCTGCAGCTGCTGGGATCTGCCTGGCTCTCGCAGCCCGACGCGTGGCGTCAGGCGCTCTCCGACCACGCGCAGAAGACCGCGCAGACCCTGGCGTCGGTCGCGATCGTCCAGCCGACATCCGTCAACCTGCTGAGCGCGGACGCGACACTGCCGGTGTGGATCCACAACGAGCTGCCGTATCCCGTCAACGTCGTGCTCGTCTCCGCCCCCGACAGCCTGCGCCTCGCGGTCGAGCGCGAGACCCCGATCACCGCGTCCGCGGCCACCTCGGCGGGCGCGAGCAACACGTCGGCGAAGGTGCCGGTCCGCGCCCGCATCGCCAACGGCGAGGTCCGGATCGGCCTGAGCCTGCGCAGCCCCGCCGGCGTTCCGATCGGCACCGCGCAGCACATGGATGTCAACGTCCGCGCCGACTGGGAGAAGTACGGGCTCGTCCTGCTCGCCGTCCTCGTCGCGGGCTTCCTCACCGCGGGCGTCGTGCGCACGGTCCGCCGCCGTCGGCGTGCCGCCGCCGACCGCCCCATCGACGGCGAGGACACTCCGTGAGCGGTCTCGGGCGCGCCAGCGTCGTGCTCGGCGCGGGGACGCTCGTCTCGCGCATCACCGGCCTCATCCGGTCGATCGTGCTGGTGGGGGTGATCGGCTCGCAGGCGTCCCGCGTCGGCGACGCGTTCATGATCGCCAACCAGCTGCCCAACAGCATCTACGCGATCATCTCGGCGGGCGTGCTGACGGCGGTCATCGTGCCGCAGATCGTGCGCGAGTCCGCGCGCGAGGACGGCGGCAGGCGCTTCCTGTCGGCACTGTTCACCGCCAGCACCGTCATGCTCGTGGTCGTCACGCTGATCGCGACGCTGTGCGCACCGCTGCTGATCTCGGTCATCGCGTCCAGCACGTGGACACCGGAGCAGCACGCACTCGCCACGGCGTTCGCCTACTGGTGCCTGCCGCAGCTCCTCTTCTACGGCCTCTACGCGCTGCTGGGCGAGGCGCTCAACGCACGGCGGATCTTCGGTCCCTTCACCTGGGCGCCCGTCGTCAACAACATCGTGTCCATCGTGGGCTTCGTCGCCCTCATGGTCGTGTTCGGCACGGACCTCACGGACGTCTCACAGTGGACGCCGGAGATGATCGCGCTGCTCGGCGGCACGGCGACGGCGGGGATCGCCCTGCAGGCGCTGGTGCTCGTCCTGTTCTGGCGGCGCACGGGGCTCCGCATCCGCCCCGACTTCCACTGGCGCGGTCTCGGATTCCGCATGATGGCGCGGCTCGCCGGCTGGACCGCGCTCATGGTCATCGTGAGCGAGATCGCCGGGCTCGTGCAGACACGGCTCGTCACCGAGGCGTCCGGTACCGGCTCCTCGGTCGCGGTCATGCAGAACGCGTGGCTCGTGCTGATGCTCCCGTACTCGGTCATCGTGCTCTCGATCGGCACGCCTTACTTCACGCAGCTGAGCGAGCACGCCTCCCGCGGCGACACCGCGGCCGTGCGCGGCGACATCCTCGGCAGCATCCGCCTCATGGGCCTGTTCGTCGTCGCGGCCGCCGTGGCGCTCGTGGTCGCCGCCGTCCCCGCCACGCGCGTGTTCGTGAACTCGACGGGGGATGCGGTCGGCGCGGCCCCCGTGCTCCTCGCCTATCTCGTGGGGCTCGTGCCGCTGGGCGTCATCTTCATCATCCAACGCACGTTCTACGCCTATGACGACACGAGGACGCCGTTCCTGTTCACCGTGCTCCAGGGAGCCCTCGTGGTGGGAACGGCCTGGATCGCCTCGGCGACGCTGCCGCCCGAGCACCTCGCGGCCGGAATCGCGCTCGGTCAGTCGCTCGCGAGCCTCACGCAGCTCGTCGTCGCGGCCCTCCTGCTCCATCGGCGGATCGGCGGCATCCACGCGGCGCAGTGGCTCGTGTCGCTCGGCCGCTACGTTCTCGCCGCGATCCCGGCGGCGATCGTCGGCTGGCTCGTCTACACGTGGTCGGGCGGGGATGCGGGCTGGATGGCGGCCGAGAAGATCAACGGCGCCGCGGGTGCCGCCGTCATCGGCGCGGCCGTCGGCGTCGTGTACCTCGGGGCCCTCCTGGCTCTCCGCGCACCCGAGCTCGGTCCCGCGATCGCGGTGGTTCGCCGTGTCCTCCTCCGCCGGTGAGCGGTTCCGCGTGACGAAACCGCTCATGGTCGCGGAATGCGCCGCGACTAGCATGTGTTGAGCATCTCGGACAAGGAGAACCACGTGCGACAGCTCATCATCATCGGCTCGGGCCCCGCGGGCTACACCGCCGCCATCTACGCGGCGCGGGCCAACCTCAACCCGCTCGTCATCGCGAGCTCCGTCGAGGCCGGCGGCGAGCTGATGAACACCACCGAGGTCGAGAACTTCCCCGGCTTCCCCGAGGGCATCATGGGCCCGGACCTCATGACGAAGATGCAGCAGCAGGCCGAGCGCTTCGGCGCCGAGATCGTCTACGACGACGTCGTGTCCGTCGACCTCGACGGCCCGGCGAAGAAGGTCGTGCTCGGCAGCGGCGCGGAGCACAGCGCGGACGCGCTCGTCTACGCGACCGGCTCCGCACCGCGCAAGCTCGGGATCGAGGGCGAGTCGCGGCTCTCCGGGCGGGGCGTCTCGTACTGCGCGACCTGCGACGGCTTCTTCTTCCGTGAGCGCACGATCGCGGTCGTCGGCGGCGGCGACTCGGCGTTGGAGGAGGCCACCTTCCTCACCAAGTTCGCCTCCAAGGTGTACCTCATCCACCGCCGCGACGAGCTGCGCGCCTCCAAGATCATGCAGGAGCGCGCCTTCGCGAACGACAAGATCGAGCTCGTCTGGAACAGCGCGATCGTCGACATCGTCGGCGAGGACGCCGTGACGGGCGTCGTGCTGGAGGACACCGTCGACGGATCCCGCCGCGAGCTGACCCTCGACGGCGTGTTCGTCGCGATCGGCAACGACCCGCGCACGCACCTCGTGCACGGCAAGCTCGACCTGACCGCGGAGGGCACGGTCTGGGTCGACGGGCGCTCGTCGCGCACGTCGGTGCCGGGCGTCTTCGCGGCCGGCGACGTCATCGACCCCACCTACCGTCAGGCGGTGACGGCGGCGGGCAGCGGCACGGTCGCGGCCCTCGACGTCGAGCACTACCTCGCCGGTCTGGGCGAGGCGGGCGTTCCGGACGCCACCGCCGATCAGATCGAAGGCCTGCCCGCCGTCTGACGGGAACAAGGCCGCCATGCCGCACGTTCACCACAACACAGATGTCCCATCTAAGGAGAAACCCATGACCGCCAAGGCAACCAGCTCGAACACGTGGACGGAGGACGTGCTCGAGGCCGAGGGTCCCGTGCTCGTCGACTTCTGGGCGGCATGGTGCGGCCCGTGTCGCATGGTCGCTCCGGTCCTCGACGAGATCCAGTCCGAGAACGCCGGAAAGATCACGATCCTCAAGCTCAACGTCGATGAGAACCCCGACCTGGCGATGAAGTACCAGATCACCTCTATCCCGGCGATGAAGGTGTTCCAGGGCGGCGAGGTCAAGACCACGATCATCGGCGCCAAGCCGAAGTTCGCGCTCGAGCAGGATCTCGCGCCCTACCTCGGCTGAGACCGCTCCGACGAAGCCCGCTCCCCTCGGGGGCGGGCTTCGTCGTGTTCTGCGACATCCGGATCAGGCCATCTCGCCGATTCAGGACGTTTGTGGGCGATGGTCTCCTGTCCTCGCCGTATGGCCTGATCCGGTGATGGGATGTCGCGGGTCAGGAAGCCTCGGAGCGCACCGTCGCATCCCACCGTCGATGCGTGTTCGTCTCACCGAGCAGTCGCCACACCGCGGTCGTCAGCGGCGGATAGTCCAGCGCGATCTGACGCAGCACACGATAGTGGCGCGCCGCGGTCGGCTTGCCGCCACCCGCCTCCGCGATGTTCTCGGCGCGCAGTGTGAACACGACGAGCTCGTCGACCGAGGGCAGTTCCTCCATGAAATCCCAGGGGTCCTCCCCGGCGCGCAACCGCTCGGCGATCAGCACGGAGAGCTCGTCGGTCGCCTCGGCGCGCAACAGCTCGAGGCTGGCACGGCGGCGGATGCGGTCGTCCGGAGTCACCCGATCAGCCTACGCGTCGCTCAGGAACCGAGGGCGTCCTCGCCCAGCTCCGCAAGGATCCTGTTGAGATCCTGAATTGTCGCGAAATCTATGTTGATCTGGCCTTTTCTCGCTCCTAGGCTGATCTTGACCCGAGTGTTCAGACGGTCGCCGAGGCGCTGTGCCAGCTCATCGAGGTGTGCGCGACGGGCGCCCGCCTTGGGCGCGGGCGACTTCGGCGCCGGGGCGCCCTTGGCGACCGCCTCCGCCGCTCGGACCGACAGATCCTCGTTGACGATCTTGTCGGCCAGCCGCTGCATGCTCTCCACGTCGACGAGGGAGAGGATGGCGCGCGCGTGTCCGGCCGAGAGGACCCCGGAGGCGACCCGCTGCTGCACCGGCACGGGCAGACGGAGCAGCCGGATCGTGTTGGAGATCTGCGGACGTGAGCGTCCGATGCGCGTCGCGAGCTCCTCCTGCGTGATCCCGAAGTCCTCCAGGAGCTGCTGGTACGCCGATGCCTCCTCGAGCGGGTTCAGCTCCGAGCGGTGGAGGTTCTCCAACAGCGCGTCGCGGAGAAGATCCTCATCGGCCGTCTCCCGAAGGATCGCGGGGATCTTCTCGAGTCCCGCCTCGCGGGCCGCCCGAGTACGGCGCTCTCCCATGATGAGCTCGTAGACGCCGTCCTCGCGCTGACGCACGACGATCGGCTGGAGCACACCGAACTCCCGCACGCTGTGCACCAGCTCGGCGAGATCGGCCTCGTCGAAGACCTTCCGCGGCTGTCGCGGATTGGGGACCACCTCGCGCGGGTCGACCTCGATGAGCCGGGTGCCGGGAACCTCGACGAGCTCCTCCGCCACGGACACCGGCTGCACCGCGCCCGGGAAGAAGACGTCGACGGGTCGCGCCTCCGCCGTGTCGGTCGAGGTCGGGATCAGCGCACCGATCCCCCGTCCCAGTCCGGTCCGCTTCGCCATCAGGATTCCTTTCCGTTCTCGGCCGCCGCACCGCGCGCCAACATCTCCACCGCAGCCTCGCGATACGCGACCGCCCCCGCAGATCCCCCGTCATAGGCGATCACGGTCTGTCCGAAGCTCGGCGCCTCCGACACACGCACCGATCGGGGGATCACCGTCCGAAGGACTTCATCACGAAAGTGATCGCGCACCTCGTCGGCGACCTGCTGCGCGAGGCGCGTGCGGGCGTCGTACATGGTCAGCAGGATCGTCGAGACGCGCAGGTCCGGGTTCAGGTGCTTGCAGATCATCTGCACACTGCCGAGCAACTGGCTGAGCCCTTCCAGAGCGTAGTACTCGCACTGGATCGGGATGAGGACCTCGGTCGCCGCGGTGAAGGCATTGATGGTGAGGAGGCCGAGCGAGGGCGGGCAGTCGATCAGCACGACGTCGGGGCGCTCGGGCGTCGACGCGAGGTAGGCCTCCAGCGCACGGCGGAGACGGTGCTCGCGCGCGACCTGCGAGACGAGCTCGATCTCGGCACCTGCGAGGTGGATCGTGCTCGGCGCACAGAGCAGCTTCGGCGACTCCGGGCTGACCTGGACGATGTCCGCGAGCGGAAGATCGTCGATCAGGACGTCGTAGATGCTCTGGACGTCGGCGCTGTGGGGGACTCCGAGTGCCGTGGAGGCGTTGCCCTGCGGGTCGAGGTCGATCACGAGCACGCGCGCACCGACCGATGCGAGCGCGGCCGCGAGGTTCACGGTCGACGTCGTCTTGCCGACGCCGCCCTTCTGATTGGACACCGTGATCGTGCGGGTCTGCGCCGGCAGAGTCACCGAGACCGCCTCGAGCGCACGGCGTCGTGCGCTCAGATCGGCCAGTTCGCGGGCGAGCGGGGTATCTGCGAAGGATGCGGTCAGTGCCGACTCCTCGGAATGTTTCACGTGAAACACGACTCCTCTCGTCCGCCCCGGTTCGCGGCATCCACTCTAACGATCCGACCTGTGCGACGAGCCGGTGGTGTCACGCCGAGCACAGAGCTCTCGGTGCGTTCGACGGCTCGCACTCCGTGCACCGCTCGATGTTTCACGTGAAACATCACCGGCGTACACCGGCGCGCACGACGCGCGTCGGCTCCGAGATCACGCCGTCACCGACGATCTCGACGCGGACGTCGCTGAGTCGCGCGGCGCGGATCTGCTTCGCCGCCTTCTCGATCTCGGCCGAAGCCCCGACGCCCTTCATCAGCACGAGCTCACCGCCGTCGCGGACCAAGGGTGCCGTGAGGGGGATCAGTGTACGCAGCGCCGAGACCGCGCGGGCAGTGACCGCGTCGAAGACCGCGCCACCGTTCCAGTCCTCGCTGCGTGCTCGGACGACGTCGACATTCTCCAGCTCGAGCTCGGCGACCTGCTCGGTGAGCCACACCGTCCGCCGCTCCATCGGCTCGATCAGCGTCCACTCGACATCCGGTCGCGCAATGGCGCACACCAGACCGGGAAGCCCCGCGCCCGAGCCCACATCAGCCACGCGACCCGAGAACAGCGGGGCGATGACGGCACTGTTGAGCAGGTGGCGAGTCCACAGCCGGGGGAGCTCGTCAGGGCCGATCAGACCGCGGAGCTCACCCTCACGCGCGAGGTTGACCGCGAAGGCGCGAGCCCGTTCGAGCCCCGCCCCGAAGACGACCGCGGCCGACGACGGCTCCGGCTCGATGGATGTTTCACGTGAAACATCCATCACGGGCGACGGATGACCGTGTGGCGCTGAGGCCCCTCGCCATAGGACTCCGACACGAGTCCACGGTCCGCCGCGATGTCGTGGACGAGCTTGCGCTCGTAGCTGGACATCGCGGGCAGGGAGGCCTGGGACGCGCCGTCCTCGAGACGCTCCGCCGCGCGATCCACGAGCAGCTCCAGCTCACGCCGACGCGCGTCGCGCGAACCGGCGATGTCGAGGATGAGGCGGGAGAAGTGACCCGTGCGGTTCTGGACGGCCAGTCGCGTCAGCTCCTGCAGTGCCGCGACCGTGTCGGGGTCGGAGAGTCGATCGAGCGACGTGTCCTCGACGGACTGCACGGACACATAGGCGCGGCCGTTGCGGACGTCCAGGTCGAGATCGCCACCGATGTCGGCGATGTCCAGCAGGCCCTCGAGGAAGTCCGCGGCGGCGTCGCCCTCCTGCTCGAGGCTCTCCAGCGAAACGGGCGCGTCGGCGACGTCGGGCGCGTCGGTCATCGGTTCTCTCCCGGGTCGGAGGCGGCTACGCCGCCGGATGGGTTCTTGGTCTGTCCGGGCTGCTTCGTCCCCTGCTTCTTGGCACGCTGCTTGCTGACCGGCTGCTGACGCTTGGGCGCTGCCTCGCGCTTGCGCTCGGCCTCCTCGAGCAACCGCTGCTGCTCGGCCTCGTACTTCTCCATGGAGATGACGCGGCCCTGTGCGTCGAGAGCCTTGCCACGACGTGCGAGGCGCTCCTCCCGCTGCTTGGCCGCATCCGAGCCGGGCGTCGGCATGTTCCGGATGACCATGAACTGCTGCACCATCGTCCACAGGTTGCTGATGAACCAGTAGACGACGACACCGAGCGGGAAGAACACGCCCGAGAAGATCATTCCCAGCGGGATGATGAAGAGCATGATGCGCTGCATCTGATACGCCTGGCCGGTCTTCGCCTCGGGCGACAGGTTCTTCGAGATGATCTGCAGCTGCGTGTAGAACTGCGAGCCGATCATGAGCACCACGAGCGTCACGAGGATGGCGACGGTCGCCTCCCACCCGGCCTGGTGGTTCTGCAGCGAGTTCGCGAGCGTCTCGTGGAGCGAGGCGACACCGAACAGCCGGGCCTCGTAGAACTGCTCCGTCAGACCCGCGTCGAGCAGACCGACACCGCCGATGCCCGCCGTCGCGTGCTGGGCGACGTCATGCAGGACCGAATAGAGCGAGAAGAAGATGGGCATCTGCACGAGCAACGGGAGGCAGCCCGACACCGGCGAGGTGCCGTTCTTCTTGTACAGCGCCATCGTCTCGCGGCTCATCGCCTCGCGGGACAGCTGATCCTTCTTGCCGCGGTACTTCTCCTGGATCTTGCGCAGCTGAGGCGCGATCTCCATCATCTTCCGCTGGCTCTTGATCTGCTTGACGAAGAGCGGGATGAGGGCAGCACGGACGACGATGACGAGGCCGACGATCGAGAGCACCCAGGTGATGCCGTCGGCAGCGCCCATCCCCATGCTCGTGAACAGCCAGTGCCAGACGACGAGGATGAGCTCGACGACCCACTTGAGCGGCCAGAGGATGGTTCCGAGCAGATCGAAACCACCCCCGCCGGCCGCAGACGGGGAGGGGGTTGCCGCAAGCAGCTCCAGCAAGGATCAGTCCTTTCCGAGTGGGGACGGCACGACGAACCCGTGAGGGGTCAGTGCGTACCGGAAGTTCTGGTTCACGGGCACGTCGTCGACGCCGCCGGCCGCCCAGGGGTGACACCGCGCGATCCGAGCGGCCGCGCGTGCCGCTCCTCTCACCGCGCCGTACTGCTGGACGGCGGTCACGGCGTACGCGGAGCACGACGGGTAGTACCGGCAGACGTCGCCGTAAGCGTGCGAGATCGTGGCGCGGTAGCCGTGAAGTGCCGCGAGCACGATGTTCCGCGGCGCGAGGGGGATCGAGCGCATCCAGTGCTCGGCATCGAACCGGGCGTCGCCGACGGCGGAGCGGGGGAGCGTCGCGGTGCTCATGCGGCCACCCGTCGAAGACAGCGCGACACATCGTCGCGGAGGTCGCGGTACGGCGCGTCGGCGGAGCGGGGTAGCGCCCTGATCACGACCTGTGCCCCCGGTGCGAGCTGGGGCAGCGCCTCCGCGCAGATCGCCTTGAGACGGCGACGCACCGTGTTGCGCACGACGGCCGAGCCGACCTGCTTGCTGACGATGAAACCGAACCGGGTCTCGCCGTCCGACGCGTGCGTGACCGAGTAGGCCACGGCATGCGCACCGCTGCAACGGGCGCCCCGACGAACGACGGCCCGATAATCGGCGCCGTCGGTCAACCGGTTCGCCCGCGGAAGCACGGAGGCGTCAGGCGGAGAGTTCGGTACGGCCCTTTGCGCGACGTGCCGAGAGGATGGCACGTCCCGCACGGGTACGCATGCGGGCGCGGAAGCCGTGCTTCTTGGCGCGGCGGCGGTTGTTGGGCTGGAACGTGCGCTTGCTCATGGGATCACTCCGGATCGGATGCCCGCGCCATTGTCATGGCGTCGGCGGGGGACGGTTCTGCCACGAGGGCATAAGTCAACCGACTAAGGCTACGACGTCTGTCCACAGAACTCAAATGAGCGCAAAGAGCAATTATCCACATGAGTGTGCACGGCGACTGCCGGACACGCCCAGGTGCTTACAGTGGAGTTTGCCCTCAGAGTGATGCCTGACTAGCGTGTCACGGGCAGTTATCCACAGGTTTCGGACGTGAGTGCACATCTTCGTCCACAGAGCGCTCGAGAGGCGAGATGCCAACGCAGGAGATCCCGGACGTCCCGGTCTGGAACTCGATCCTCGCACTTCTCGCCGACGACGACCGCGTCTCGCCGCAGATGCACGGCTTCCTGAGCCTGGCGGTCGCGCAGGGCGTGATGGCGGGCACTCTCTACCTCGAGGTGCCCAACGAGCTGACCGCGGCCCAGCTGAACAAGCGACTGCGCGTGCCTCTGCTCGAGGCCCTCGCCCACTCGGGTGACGAGACGGTGACCTCCTATCGCGTCGTGGTCAACCCGGAGGTCGAAGACGTCCTGGAGCCGGCTGCGCCCTCGGCCCCTCGTCGCGAGCAGGCCGCCGCCGCCCCCCCTCCGCCCGTCGAGACGCCCACGGCCGCTCCGCTGCGCTCCGACACGCGGCTCAACCCGAAGTACACCTTCGACCGTTTCGTGATCGGCCAGTCCAACCGCTTCGCACACGCCGCGGCGGTCGCCGTCGCCGAAGCGCCGGCGAAGGCCTACAACCCGCTGTTCATCTACGGCGACTCGGGGCTGGGGAAGACGCACCTGCTCCATGCGATCGGCGACTACGCGCTGAGCATGTACCCGGGCGTCCGGGTGCGTTACGTCTCGAGCGAGGAGTTCACGAACGACTTCATCAACTCGATCGCGAACAACCGCGGCGCGGCCTTCCAGGCCCGGTACCGCGAGGTCGACATCCTGCTGATCGACGACATCCAGTTCCTCCAGGGTCGCGCCGAGACCCAGGAGGCGTTCTTCCACACCTTCAACCAGCTGCACGACCACGACAAGCAGGTCGTCATCACGAGCGACGTGCCGCCCAAGCACCTGACCGGCTTCGAGGACCGCATGCGCAGTCGCTTCGAGTGGGGCCTCATCACGGACGTACAGGCCCCGGACCTCGAGACGCGCATCGCGATCCTTCGCAAGAAGGCCCAGAACGAGCGCCTGCAGATCCCCGACGAAGTGCTCGAGTACATCGCGAGCGTCGTCTCCAGCAACATCCGCGAGCTCGA
This sequence comes from Microbacterium sp. SORGH_AS_0888, assembly GCF_030818905.1. NCBI lineage: Bacteria > Bacillati > Actinomycetota > Actinomycetes > Micrococcales > Microbacteriaceae > Microbacterium > Microbacterium sp. SORGH_AS_0888. The sequence continues at coordinate 2,219,173 of NZ_JAUTAZ010000001.1, read as the reverse complement.
GGGCGCCCTCATCCGCGTGTCTGCGTTCGCGAGCCTCAATCGCTCGGCGCTCGACATCTCGCTCGCGCAGACCGTGCTGCGCGACATCGTCGACCAGGACGACACGAACGTCGTCTCGCCGACCGACATCATCGCGGCCACCGCGCAGTACTTCAAGCTGTCCGTCGACGACCTGTACGGATCGAGCAGGTCGCAGGCCGTCGCGATCGCACGGCAGATCGCGATGTACCTCTGCCGGGAGCGAACGAACCTCTCGCTGCCCAAGATCGGACAGCTGTTCGGCAACCGCGACCATACGACGGTGATGTACGCCTACAAGAAGATCAGCGACCTCATGAAGGAGCGCCGCTCGATCTACAACCAGGTCACCGAGATCACCTCACAGCTGGGACGCGTCGGCCGCTGAGCCTCCCTCGCGCGAGTGTGAAGCACCGACTTGACACGCGGCGCGCGCGGCCGCATCATGCGCTTCTGCACAATGTGGACAACTTGTGGATAACTGTTGATCGCGGGCCCAAACGTGTGAACGAACGGGGCCAGCCTGTGGAATCGGCGCCGAACCGCAGCGGACCGAACAGTGGCGCATCCGCCGTCTCTCCGCAGCCGCTCCACATCTCACACGGATGTAGTTCCGTTGCCACGAGAGCGATCCGCCGACTTATCCACAGTTCCCACAGCCGTTAACACCATGACAGACCTCTCTCTAGGAGAAGCTCGCTCGATCACCTTGAGCGGCCGAGCCCCCTCGCTGCGCCGCGACGCCGCGCCCGGCTAGCATGGGAGCTCCCAACCCGATGACGAGGGAGAGTCCGTGAGATTCCAGGTCAACCGCGATGTGTTCAGCGAAGCGGTCTCTTTCGTCGTGAAACTGCTCCCGCAGCGCAACCCGCAGCCGATCCTGGCGGGCGTGCTCATCGAGGCGACGGATGCCGGGCTCTCCCTGTCGGCCTTCGACTACGAGGCGTCGGCGCGCACCACGATCGACGCGACGGTCGACGAGCCCGGCACGATCCTCGTGCACGGCCGGCTGCTGTCGGACATCGCGAGCCGCCTGCCCAACGCCCCCGTGGAGATCGCCGTCGATGACGACGGGATCCTCCTCACGTGCGGGTCCGCGCGCTTCACCCTCGCATCGATGCCGGTGCAGGAGTATCCCGCGATCCCCGAGGTGTCCGGCGAGTCCGGTCTCGTCCCCGCGGAGCTGTTCGCCACTGCGATCGCGCAGGTCGCGTTCGCGGCGTCCCGCGACGACGTCACCCCCGTGCTCACCGGCGTCCAGCTGGAGGTCTCCGGAACCCGTCTCAGCCTGGTCGCGACCGACCGCTACCGGGTCGCGCTGCGCGACGTCCCCTGGGACGGCGGCAGCTCCTCGACCGAGGAGGCCACCGCGCTCGTCCCGGCACGCACGCTGCAGGAGGTCGGGAAGACCTTCTCGCACGGGGAGAACATCACGGTGTCCTTCTCCGGCTCCGGGGACCGCGAGATCATCGCCTTCACCTCGGGCAACAAGACCGTCACATCGCTGCTCATCAAGGGGAACTTCCCGCCCGTGCGCCGACTGTTCCCGGAGCAGACCGACCACCACGCCGTCGTGAACACGGCCGAGCTGGTCGAGGCCGTGCGTCGCGTCGCGCTCGTGCTGGACCGATCGGCGCCGCTGCGCTTCACCTTCGGCGCCGACGGCGTCGCGATGGAGGCATCCGGCACGGAGCAGGCCCGGGCGACCGAGCAGGTCGACGCGACGCTGACGGGCGAGGAGGTCACGCTCGGGCTCAACCCGCAGTACCTGCTCGAGGCGCTCGCGGCCGTGCGCAGCGAGTTCACGCGGATCACGTTCACCTCCAGCGACAACGCGAACAAGCTGAGCCCGATCCTGGTCACGCCGCAGACGTCGGTCGACAAGGGCGGCGAGGACACGTTCAAGTACCTGCTGCAGCCCAACCTCCTGCTGCGCTGACGTCGGGGCCCGCGGGTAGGCTTCCCCGGTGATCGTGGAGCAGCTGAGTCTCGTCGACTTCCGCAACTACGTCTCCGCGGATGTCGCCCTCGTCGCCGGCTCCAACCTCTTCGTCGGCCGCAACGGTCAAGGCAAGACGAATCTCGCAGAGGCGATCGCGTTCCTCGCGACACTCGGATCGCATCGCGTGTCCGCGGATGCTCCGCTCGTCCGGGCCGGTGCGGACGCTGCTTTCGTCCGCGCCCGGCTCGCACACGGCGAGCGTCGCGTGACGCTGGAGGTCCAGATCGCCCGCCAGGGCGCGAACAAGGCCCGGGTCGGCGGATCGCCGGTGCGCACCTCGGAGCTTCCCCGGTATGCGCAGGTCGTGCTGTTCGCGCCGGAAGACCTCCAGATCGTGCGCGGTGACCCGACATCGCGCCGCCGGTTCGTCGATCAGCTGCTCGTGCAGCGCCTTCCCCGCATGGCGGGGGTGCTCGGCGACTACGACCGCGTGCTCCGGCAACGCACCGCGCTCCTGAAGTCGGCGCGATCCCGCGGCGTACGGGGCGATGCGCTCTCGACACTGGATGTGTGGGACGACAAGCTCGTGACCCTCGGGGCTCAGATCATCGACGCGCGCGCGGCGCTCACCGCCGATCTCCGTGCACCGGTCTCGCAGGCGTATGCGGCGATCGCGGGGGCCGATCACCAGCCCGAGCTCGAGTGGGCGACCTCGATCTCCGGCGGCGACCCCGAGGAAGGGGCGGATGCGGACTCCCCCTCGCGTGCGCTGGGCGACACGGCCGCGCAGTTCCGCTCCGCCCTCGCGCTGCGCCGCGGCGCCGAGCTCGACCGGGGGCTGACGCTCGTCGGGCCGCACCGCGACGACCTGGTCCTGCGGATCCGCGGGCTCCCGGTGAAGGGCTACGCGTCGCACGGCGAGTCGTGGTCGGTCGCGCTCGCGCTTCGACTGGCGTCCGCCGAGCTGCTGCGAGCCGAGTCGATGCTCGGCGATCCGATCGTGATCCTCGACGACGTCTTCGCCGAGCTCGACGCCGACCGTCGTTCCCGGCTGGGCGAGCTCGTGGGCGGCTTCGAGCAGGTGATCGTCACGGCTGCGGTGGAGGCTGACATCCCCGCCGGACTCCGCGGCCGCATGGTCCGCGTCGAAGCCGGGACGATCAAGGGGGTCGGCGATGAGTGACGAGATCCCCGAGACGCTGGCGACGTATCTCCGACTGCGAGGACTCGAACCGCGCCCGACGGCACGTCGCCGGCGGCGACGTCTCGATGACGACGAGAACGCCCCGTTCTCCGCGGGCCGCGACCCCAGAGGGCTCGGTGAGGTGCTCTCGGGCTGGACCACGGAGGTCGGCTGGGAGCACGAGCTCTCGCGCGAGGACCTCGTGCGGCGCTGGGCCGAGGTCGCCGGCGCCGAGACGGCGGCGCACACCCATCCGGTCTCGCTCGAGCGCGGCGTGCTGACCGTGCGGTGCGACTCGACGGCGTGGGCGAAGCAGCTGCGGCTCATGCGCGCCCACATCGTGACGACGATCGGCGAGCGGTTCTCCGAGGCGGGGGTCGAGGACGTGCGCTTCGTAGGGCCCGACGTCCCTTCCTGGAAATGGGGCACCAGAGCCGTTCCAGGGCGCGGTCCGCGAGATACCTACGGCTGACGCACGTCCGTGGGTGCCTCGAGCTCTTTCATCACGCCACACGGGCGCACAAGCCCCCGCGCCGATCCGCCGCGCGATAGACTCGTAGTCAACTGTCTACCGATCCGGAGCGCTCGAAACCTATGACGAACGATATCCCCGCCGACGTTCCGGAACCGACACCTCCCACCGACACCCGGGGCGACTACGGGGCAGACGCCATCCAGGTGCTCGAAGGCCTCGAGGCGGTCCGCAAGCGGCCCGGCATGTACATCGGCTCGACCGGCCCCCGCGGCCTCCACCACCTGGTCTACGAGATCGTCGACAACTCGGTCGACGAGGCGCTCGCCGGGTACTGCGACACGATCGAGGTCACGATCCTCGCCGACGGCGCCGTGCGCGTCGTCGACAACGGCCGCGGCATCCCCGTCGACCCGCACGCCTCAGACCCGCGCAAGTCGACCGTGGAGGTCGTGCTGACGGTGCTCCACGCGGGCGGGAAGTTCGGCGGTGGCGGCTACGCCGTCTCGGGTGGCCTGCACGGCGTCGGGTCCTCGGTCGTCAACGCGCTCTCGCGCCGGCTCGAGGTCGAGATCCGCCGGCAGGGTCACGTCTGGCGCCAGTCCTTCCGCGACGGCGGCGTGCCCGCGGGCCCGCTCGAGCGCGGCGAGGAGACCGACGAGACCGGAACGGTCATCACGTTCTGGCCGGACCCGACCATCTTCGAGACCATCGACTTCGACTACGACACCCTGCGCACACGGTTCCAGCAGATGGCCTTCCTCAACAAGGGGCTGACGATCGCCGTCCGCGACGAGCGCCCCGACTCGGCCTCCGAGGAGGACGTCGACGGCAAGCCGGAGCTGCGTCAGCCCGCGGACCGGTTCCTCTACGAGCGCGGGCTCGTGGACTATGTCGAGTACCTCAGCAAGGGGCGCAGAGCCGAGTCGGTGCACCCCGACATCATCGACTTCGAGGCCGAGGACTCGGTCCGCAAGATCTCCGTCGAGATCGCGATGCAGTGGACGACGTCCTACACGGAGAACGTCTTCACCTACGCGAACGTCATCAACACGCACGAGGGCGGCACGCACGAGGAGGGGTTCCGGGCGGCCCTGACGACCCTCGTCAACAAGTACGCCCGCGCGAACAACCTCCTGAAGGAGAAGGACGACAACCTCTCCGGCGAGGACGTGCGCGAGGGTCTCACCGCCGTCATCTCGGTCAAGCTCTCCGAGCCCCAGTTCGAGGGCCAGACCAAGACGAAGCTCGGCAACACCGAGGCCAAGGCGTTCGTCCAGAAAGTCGTGGGCGATCAGCTCGGTGACTGGTTCGACCGCAACCCCGCGCAGGCCAAGAACGTGATCCGCAAGGCGATCGATGCGGCGACGGCCCGCATGGCGGCCCGCAAGGCGCGTGAGACGGCCCGCCGCAAGAGCGTCTTCGAGTCGGCGTCCATGCCCGACAAGCTGAAGGACTGCACGAGCAAGGACCCCTCGATCAGCGAGATCTTCCTCGTGGAGGGCGACTCGGCCGGCGGCTCCGCCGTGCAGGGGCGCGACCCGCACACACAGGCGATCCTCGCGCTGCGCGGCAAGATCCTGAACGTCGAGCGCGCGCGCCTCGACCGCGCGCTCGGCAACAACGAGATCCAGGCGATGATCCAGGCCTTCGGCACCGGCATCGGCGAGGACTTCTCGATCGAGAAGGCGCGGTACCACAAGATCGTCCTGATGGCGGATGCCGACGTCGACGGTCAGCACATCACGACGCTCCTCCTGACCCTCCTCTTCCGCTACATGCGCGGGCTCATCGAGGCAGGTTACGTCTACCTGGCGCAGCCGCCGCTCTACCGCCTGAAGTGGTCGAACTCGCCGCACGAGTACGTCTACTCCGATCGTGAGCGCGACGCGCTGCTGGCCGATGGGATCGCCGCGGGCAAGCGCATCCCCAAGGACAACGGGATCCAGCGATACAAGGGTCTGGGCGAGATGAACGCCAAGGAGCTGTGGGAGACCACGATGGACCCGACGACGCGGACCCTGCTCCAGGTCACCCTGGACGACGCGGCCGCGGCGGACGAGATCTTCTCCACGCTGATGGGCGAGGACGTCGAGTCCCGCCGTCACTTCATCCAGCGCAACGCCAAAGACGTGCGCTTCCTCGACATCTGATCCCGTCGAGACGAGAGAACTGAGTATCCATGGCTGATGACGAGCGTCCCGACGCGGCACCCGAGCACAACCACGGCAGGATCGACCAGGTCGACCTGCAGTCCGAGATGCAGCGGAGCTATCTCGACTACGCGATGAGCGTGATCGTCGGGCGCGCGCTGCCCGACGTGCGCGACGGGCTCAAGCCCGTGCACCGGCGCGTCGTGTACGGCATGTACGACGGCGGGTATCGTCCCGACAAGTCGTTCTCGAAGTGCGCACGCGTGGTCGGCGAGGTGATGGGTCAGTACCACCCGCATGGTGACGCCCCCATCTACGACGCGCTCGTGCGCCTCGTGCAGCCGTGGTCGCTGCGCTACCCGCTGGCGCTCGGCCAGGGCAACTTCGGGTCGCCGGGGAACCAGGGAGCCGCGGCCCCCCGGTACACCGAGACGAAGATGGCCCCGCTCGCGCTCGAGATGGTGCGCGACATCGAAGAGGAGACCGTCGACTTCCAGGACAATTACGACGGCCAGACCCAGGAGCCCGTCGTCCTGCCGTCGCGGTTCCCGAACCTCCTGGTCAACGGCTCGGTGGGAATCGCGGTCGGGATGGCGACCAACATCCCGCCGCACAATCTCCGTGAGGTCGCCGACGGCGCCCTCTGGGCGCTCGATCACCCCGAGGCGACGCACGCGGAGCTGCAGGAGGCCCTGATCCAGCGGGTCAAGGGGCCCGACTTCCCCACCGGTGCGCAGATCCTCGGCACCCGCGGCATCCTCGAGGCCTATCGCACCGGTCGCGGATCGATCACGATGCGCGCCGTCGTCAACATCGAGGAGATCCAGGGCCGCACGTGCCTCGTGGTCACCGAGCTGCCCTACCAGGTGAACCCCGACAACGTCGCGGTGAAGATCCGCGACCTCGCCCGCGACGGCAAGATCGCCGGGATCGCCGACATCCGCGACGAGACGAGCGATCGCACGGGCCAGCGGCTCGTGGTCGTCCTCAAGCGGGACGCGGTCGCCAAGGTCGTGCTGAACAATCTGTACAAGCACACGCAGCTGCAGGAGAACTTCGGCGCGAACATGCTCGCGATCGTCGACGGCGTGCCCCGCACACTCCCGATCGACGGCTTCATCACCTACTGGGTCACGCACCAGATCGACGTCATCGTGCGGCGCACCGCGTTCCGGCTCCGCAAGGCCGAGGAGCGCATGCACATCCTGCGCGCCTACCTCAAGGCGCTCGACGCGCTCGACGAGGTCATCGCGCTGATCCGCCGCTCCCCCACGGTCGACGAGGCCCGCACGGGCCTCAAGGCGCTGCTCGAGATCGACGACGTCCAGGCCGACGCGATCCTCGCGATGCAGCTGCGACGCCTTGCCGCCCTCGAGCGTCAGAAGATCGTCGACGAGGCGACAGAGCTCGAAGCCCAGATCGCCGACTACCACGACATCCTCGCGACGCCGCTGCGTCAGCGAACCATCGTGCGCGACGAGCTGACCGAGATCGTGGCGAAGTTCGGCGACGAGCGCCGCACCGAGATCCTGCTCGGCTACGACGGGGACATGTCGGTCGAGGACCTGATCCCCGAGGAGGAGATGGTCGTCACCATCACGCGTGACGGGTACATCAAGCGCACGCGCAGCGACAACTACCGGTCGCAGCACCGCGGCGGCAAGGGCGTCAAGGGCGCCCAGCTGCGGGCGGACGACGTCGTGGAGCACTTCTTCGTGACGACGACGCATCACTGGCTGCTGTTCTTCACGACCAAGGGTCGGGTGTACCGCTCGAAGGCCTACGAGGTTCCCGAGGCCGGGCGCGACGCCAAGGGACAGCACGTCGCGAACCTGCTGGCGCTGCAGCCCGACGAGCAGGTCGCGCAGATCCTCGACATCCGCGACTACACGGTCGCCACGTACCTCGTGCTCGCCACTCGCAGCGGCCTCGTGAAGAAGACGCGCCTGAGCGAGTACGACACCAACCGCCAGGGCGGTGTCATCGCGATCAAGCTCCGTGAGGACGACGAGGTCGTGAGCGCGCTGCTGGTGGACGAGTCCGACGACGTGCTGCTCATCAGCCGTCAGGGGATGTCGCTGCGCTTCACCGCGACCGACGACTCGCTCCGGCCGATGGGGCGTTCCACGGAGGGCGTGAAGGGGATGTCGTTCCGCCCGGGCGACAGCCTGCTCTCGGCGTCCGTCGTCCGCGATTCGGGATACGTCTTCGTCGTCACGGAGGGCGGCTACGCCAAGCGCACCGAGGTCGACCAGTACCGCATCCAGGGACGCGGCGGCCTCGGCATCAAGGTCGCCAAGCTGACCGACGACCGGGGTGAGCTCGCGGGTGGCTTGATCGTCACGGACGACGACGAGGTCTTGGTGGTTCTTGCCAGCGGCAAGGTGGTACGCTCAGCCGTCGCCGAGGTGCCTGCAAAGGGCCGCGACACGATGGGCGTCGTTTTCGCCCGCCCCGACGATGACGATCGGATCATCGCCCTCGCGCGCAACGGCGAGCGAGGACTCGCGGAGGAGGCGGAGGCCGCCGCCGCGGATGCGACCGAGAGCCAGGAAGGTACTGACGTATGAGCACGGTGGCCGACAAGCTTGCCCGGAAGTCGACCAGCAAGACCAACGCCAAGCAGGTGCGCCTGCGGCTGGTCTACATCGACTTCTGGTCCGCCGTGAAGCTGTCCTTCCTCGCGGCCGTCGCCCTCGCCGTCGTGACGGTGGTCTCGTACTTCCTCATCTACATGGTCATCTCGGCGACGGGTCTCGTGGGCAAGGCCGACGAGCTGTTCCGCTCGTTCACGGACGGCAGCGTGACGCTGTCGCAGTTCGTCGGGCTGCCGCAGGTCATGGCGTTCGCCGCTGTCGTCGCCATCCTGAACCTGGTCGTGATCACCGTGATGGGCGCCGTGATCGCCGGCATCTACAACCTCGCGGTCAAGGTCACGGGTGGTCTGCTCGTGGGTTTCACCTCCAACTGACCCTGATTTCGGTTACCGCGCCGAATCGGGTAAAGTCTTGGAGGTTGCCGGTGGAAACCGGCGCAGCGGGGCTATAGCTCAGGCGGTTAGAGCGCTTCACTGATAATGAAGAGGTCCCAGGTTCAAGTCCTGGTAGCCCCACTCTCCCCTCTGGGGGCCTTAGCTCAGTTGGTAGAGCGCCTGCTTTGCAAGCAGGATGTCAGGAGTTCGAATCTCCTAGGCTCCACATCTTCCTCGCGGCGGGACGGATCCGCTGGCTCGCTCGGTTGCCGTAATCGATAGGGTGACGGGCATGGACATGCGTGTCGCGGCGTACGCCATCATCACGGACGAGACCGGGCGGCTGCTCATGGCGCACTGGAACGAGGGGCGTCATCGCGCCTGGACCCTTCCGGGCGGTGGGCTCGAACCCGGTGAGGAGCCCGTGCATGCCGTGCGCCGTGAGATCCGGGAGGAGACCGGCTACCACGCCGTCGTCGGTGAGCTGCTCGGCATCCACTCCCGTGTGATCCCGGCCAATCGGCGCATCGCTCCCAGCGACGATCCCCTGCACACGCTGCGCATCGTCTACCGCGCGAAGGTGAGCGGTGGGGTGCTGCGTGACGAGGTGGACGGCTCGACCGACGAGGCGCGGTGGTTCTCCCTGTCGGAGGTGCGGACCCTGCGGCGCGTGAAACTGGTCGACATCGCGTTGTCCTGGGCCGGCCTGCTCGACCGGAAGAAGAACCCGAGCCTCAGTCGGCCGCGCGGCTGATATCGGCCACCGTGGCCTCGAGCGCCGAGAGGAGGGCGTCGGCCTCGACGAACACGCTGTAGCCGTGGGCTCCCGCGCCCATGGCCACCCGGCGGCCGCGGATCCGCTCGTCCGCGAACACGGGCCATGCCGTCGTCGCGCCCAGCGGCACGATCGTGCCCCGCTCGTACCCGGTGGCCGCGAGGGCATCCGCCGCATCCGGGAGACGAAGCTTGTTGACGCCGACGACGGCGCGCAGCTTCGGCCATTCGATCTCGCGGTCCCCGGGAACCAGCGCGAACAGATAGGTGCCGTCGCTGCGCTTGACGACGAGCGTCTTGACGATGTCGGCGGGGGTGACGCCCAGCAGCGCCGCCGCCTCCGCCAGGCTCGATGCCGCGCCCCGTTCACGGAACTCGACCGGAAGACCGAGAGCGGATGCGGCATGCCGCACCCGCTCCGTCGGATCCTCCGTGCTCACGCGTCGGGGGCGCGCAGCGGGTCGTCCGCGACCCAGAGCTCGTCGTCGGCGCGCAGGGTCTGCCAGGCCGCATAGGCGACGCCCGCGGCCGCCAGACCTCCGAGGATGAGAGCGATGACGCCGCCGGCGCCGATGCCCTTCTTCTTCGGCTCGAGCGCCGCCAGGCGAGCGGAGAGCTTCTTCGAGGTCTTCTTGCCGTACTTCGCCGCCTTCTTCTGGAGGGCTGCGGAGTCGGGCAGCGCGAAGCCGCGCCCGGATGCGATGCGCGACCGGGTGTCGTTGGCGGCGTCCCATACCGAGAGCGCGCCCCCGACCACGGCGCCCGTCGCGGGGATGACGCCATCCGTCAGCACGCGGCGACCCGCCGAGAGCCCGCGCGAGACGTAGGGCTCCGCGTAGCGGTGGTATCCGTCCTGCACAGCGGGCACGAACTGCTCGCGGTTGAAGTTCCCGAGCTGGCGTCCGGCCTCGCGAGCGACGTCAGCCGCCTCGCCGACCAGGACCTGCTGTGACTCCCAGAGCTTGTTCGCGTGGTTCTGGAGCTTGCGCAGCTCCTTCTTGCGCTTACGGCTGAGGCTCACGATGCTTCCCCCTATCGATGGGTGTGTCGTTCTGCCCATCTTGCCAGAGCGACGGGCGTCCCACAGCCGGGCTTGCTATGAACTCTGCGACAATGTAGCCATGGTCACACCCTCCGCCACCGCGACGATCCACACCAACCACGGCGACATCCTCGTCAACCTCTTCGGGGACCAGGCGCCCCGCACCGTGAAGAACTTCATCGGTCTCGCCGATGGCACAGGCGAGTGGACGGACCCCGCGACAGGAAAGCCCGGAGAGGGCCCGCTGTACACCGACGTGATCTTCCACCGCATCATCCCCGGGTTCATGATCCAGGGCGGCGACCCGCTCGGGCAGGGCACCGGCGGCCCGGGCTACAACTTCGACGACGAGATCCACCCGGAGCTCACCTTCCAGCAGCCGTACCTGCTCGCCATGGCCAACGCAGGCCTGCGTCGCAATGCCATCACGGGCGCTGTGCAGGGCACCAACGGCTCGCAGTTCTTCATCACGACCGACCCGACACCGTGGCTGCAGGGCAAGCACACGATCTTCGGCGAGGTCGCGGACGACGCGTCCCGCGCGGTCGTCGACGAGATCGCCGCGGTGCCGACGGGTGCCGGTGACCGGCCGGTCGAGCCCGTCGTCATCTCGTCGATCGACATCGCGGCCGCCTGACGCCGCCGCATCCGTGACCACTCCGGAGTTCACGCGGAACCGCGAGAACTACTGCTACCGCCATCCCGACCGGCAGAGCTTCGTGCTGTGCCAGCGATGCCTGCGCACGATCTGCCCCGAATGCCAGACGCCGGCGGCGGTCGGGGTCATCTGCCCCGAGTGCATGGCGGAGCAGCGGCGCGAGCAGACGCCCGCCCAGCGGCGTGCCGAGCGGCGCTGGTCACGCTCGGCGCCGGTGGCGGCCGTCTCCTCGGGTCAGCCGGTCGTCACCTACACGGTCATCGCGATCTGCTTCGGCGTCTACGTGCTGCAGCTCGTGCTCGGTCCGCAGGTCGGGCAGTGGCTCCTGTTCAGCGCCGGCTACCTGTACCCCCAGATCACCGGTGTCTTCGAGCCGTGGCGGCTGTTGACGTCCGCCTTCGCGCACTCGTCGTTCTGGCACGTGGGGCTGAACATGCTCTCACTGTGGATGATCGGGCGGATCCTCGAGCCCCTCCTGGGCCGGGGCCGTTTCCTGGCGCTGTACCTGCTGAGCGCGATCGGCGGCTCGGTGGGTGTCGCGCTGCTGGCTCCCTCGTCTGCCGTGGTCGGTGCCTCCGGCGCGATCTTCGGGCTGTTCGGGGCGCTCGTGATCATCGCGCGTCACCTCGGCGCCAACCTCGCCGGCATCCTCATCGTCGTCGGGATCAACCTCGCGATCGGCTTCGTTCCCGGCATGGGGATCTCCTGGCAGGCCCATGTCGGCGGCCTGGTGACCGGCGCGCTCGTCGGCCTCGTGCTGGCGAGGACGCGTCGTCGCGATCAGCGCGCGCTGCAGATCGGCCTGCTCGCGGGGCTCGGCATCGTCCTGCTCCTGCTTCTGCTCCTCCCGCCGGTCATCTACGGGTAGCGGAAGTTATCCACAGGTTCATCCACACATGGGGATGACTTACACGGGTGTAATTCTCAGCGCCAGCGCGTCGTCATCAGGAACCCCACGAAGGCGATGCCGAAGCCGATCACGAGGTTCCACGCGCCGATGTCGGGGATCGGGAGCGCGGTGTTGCTGAGGTAGAAGACCAGGACCCAGACGAGCCCGATCAGCATGAGACCGATCATGATCGGCTTGAACCACACGGGGTTGGGGGCGGGCTCGCCCGTGCCGGTCTGGTCCTCGTCCTTGTCCACGCGCGCCATGGCCCTCATCCTACCTGGGAGTGGCTCCTACCCACGCTGGGTACAATCCGGGTGTGACCGACACTCTTGCGCCCGAGACGCGGCGTTCGCGCGCGGGCAGACGCCGCCGCCGCGTGAGTGTCGTCGGGGTCGTCGGAGAGCTCCTCATCACGTTCGGGATCGTCGCGCTGCTCTACGTCGCCTGGCAGCTGTGGATCGGCGACGTGATCTACGGCGTCGAGCGCGCGGCCGAGGCGCGGAGCCTGTCGGAGCAGTGGCAGCAGCAGTACGAGGCGTCACAGGCGGCGTCCCCGAGCCCGGACCCGAGCGCGAGCCCCTCCGCGAGTGCGGCGCCGGTCGTTCCCGTGCTGGCCGAGGCGGCCGAGGGCCAGGTCTTCGGCAACCTCTACGTCCCGCGTTTCGGGGGGGACTACGTCCGCCAGATCGCCGGCGGCGTGACCCGGCCGACCACGCTCGACCCCATCGGCGTCGGGCACTACGACGGCACGCCGATGCCGGGGAGCGTCGGAAACGTGTCGTTCGCGGCGCACCGCACGACCTTCTCGGCACCGTTCAACCAGATCGCCAATCTCCACGTGGGTGACGCGATCGTCATCGAGACCGCCGACGGCTGGTACACCTACCGCTTCCGCACGCTGGAGTACGTGACCCCTGACGCGGTCGATGTGCTGCTCCCCGTGCCGCGGCAGCCGGGAGTCCAGGCCAACGGGAGCTACTTGACCATGACCAGTTGCAGCCCCATGTACTCCATGACGGAACGGATCGTCGCCTACAGCGTGTTCGACTCGTTCACGCCGCGTGCCGCGGGTGCGCCCGCCGCGCTGACCCAGGGCGTGTCCTGATGTACGCGGCGCTGTGGCGAGTCCTGCCCGGGCCCTGGTGGGTGCGCGTGCTGATCCTCCTCGTCCTCGTCCTCGCGGCACTGTACGGGCTGTTCTTCTACGTCTTCCCCTGGATCTCCACCTACGTCAACCCGCAAGAGGTCACCGTCCAGTGAGCGCTCCCGTCCGGGTGCTCATGGTCGACAACCACGACAGCTTCGTCCACACCCTGGTCGGCTATCTCACGGAGCTCGGCGCCCGCGTCGACATCGTGGAGGCGGACGAGATCGACCCGGATGCCGCATCCTCGGCGATCGCGGAGTACGACGGTGTCGTGGTCTCCCCCGGGCCCGGCTCGCCCGAGCACGCGGGTGCCTCGGTCGCCGTCGTGCGCGCGGCAGCGGCGCACCGCAGGCCGCTGCTGGGCGTCTGTCTCGGACATCAGGCCATCACGGTCGCGTTCGGCGGCACCGTCGCTCGCGCGCCGGAGCTCATGCACGGCATGACCTCCGAGACCTCGCACGACGACTCCGCGCTGTTCCGCGGCATCCCCTCGCCGTTCACGGTGGGGCGCTATCACTCGCTCGCCGCCGTGGACACCGACCTGCCCGCGCAGCTGAGGGTGACCGCGCGCAGCGAGGCCGGCACGATCATGGCGGTCTCGCACGTGTCGCTGCCCATCGCGGGCGTGCAGTTCCACCCGGAGAGCGTGCTGACCGATCACGGGTACCGGCTGCTCGGGAACTGGCTGAGCGAGCTCGGCGACACGGACGCCGCCGTCCGCGGTGCGGAGCTCTCGCCCCACCGCGGACGGGTCAGCCCGAGCACACCGTCAGCGTGATCTCGGAGTGGATCGGCACCTCGCCCGGCGCGAGGGACATGACCTTCACGGTCGGCGTCGGCGTCGCCTTGCACTGCGGATCCTCTGCCGTCGTCACGGTGAGGCCGATCGACTGGAGCTGACGGGTCGCGGCATCGACCGTGTATCCGGTGACGTCGGCCAGCACCACCTTGCCGCTCGCGACCCGCAGGTTGATCGCCGTGCCGAGGGGCAGGGCCTCGCCCGTCTCCACCGGGCTTCCGGCGACCTCGGCCGACATGACCGAACCGGCCGCCAGCTGCGGATCGTTCACCGGGGTGATCGTGCCGACCGTGAGACCCGCCTTGGTCAGCGCGTCCTGCGCGTTCTGCTGGCTGATCCCGACGAGCGTGGGCACCGCCACCGTGCGCTTGCCGCTCGACACGTACACGCTGACCTGCTGGCCGGCTGTCACACTCGTCCCTGCGCCGGGATCCGTGCGCACGACGTTCCCGACGGCGATCTGGTCGTCCGTGACGTCCTGACGCTCGGCCGACAGACCCTGCTGCTGCAGCAGCGCGACCGCGCGGTCGTAGGTCATGCTGGTCACATCGGGAACCGTGCGGGCGGCGGAGGCGACCTCGTTGCCGGTGCGGATCGACATGACCCAGAACAGCACCGAGACCAGCAGGACGGCGAGAACGGCCACCCCCGCCCAGATCCACGCCGCCGGCGGTCCCGGCTGCGTGCGCTTCATGGTGGAGTCGGTCGAGAGCTGACGGAGGGTGCGTGCCGTCTCAGCGGCCTGACGGGGGTTCGGGCCGTAGAGCTCGTTCGTGAGCGCGCCGAGCTGGCGCTTCGTGGGTGCTTTGCCGGTGAGCGCCGTCTCGAGCGCGGACCGGAACGATGCGGCGTCCTGGTACCGCTGGAACGGATCCTTCGCGAGCGCGCGCAGCACGACCGGGTCGAGGCCCTTCGGCAGCTCGGGAACCAGCTCCGAGGGGGGAACCGGCGCCTCGCTCACGTGCTGGTAGGCGACCGCCACCGGGGTGTCCCCGCGGAACGGCTGTCGGCCGGTGAGCAGCTCGTAGAGGACGACGCCCGTCGAGTAGAGATCGGCGCGGCCGTCGACCGGCTCGCCCTTGGCCTGCTCTGGCGAGAAGTACGCGGCCGTGCCGAGGATCGCGGTCGTCTCCGCGACCGTCGAGGAGGAGTCCGACACGGCGCGCGCGATGCCGAAGTCCATCACCTTGACCTGGCCCGCGGCGGTCACCATGACGTTGCCGGGCTTGATGTCGCGGTGCACGACGCCGGCGCGGTGCGAGTACTCCAGGGCTTCGAGGATGCCGTCCACGTAGCGGACCGCATCCGCCGCGGGAAGCGGCCCGTCGGCGACGAGGTCCTTCAGGAGGGTGCCCTCGACGAGCTCCATCACGATGTAGGGGACGGGGTGATCCGTGCCGTCGGGCGCGGTCTCGACATCCTCGCCCGCGTCGAAGACGCGGACAACGGCCGGGTGCGCCATGCGCGACGCGGCCTGCGCCTCGAGGCGGAAGCGCGTGCGGAACGTCGCATCGTCCGCGAGCTCGCGCTTGAGCAGCTTCAGGGCGACGTCGCGGCCGAGGGTCGTGTCGTAACCGCGGTAGACGCTCGCCATCCCGCCGCGGCCGATGAGCTCATCGACCCGGTACCGGCCGGCGAGCACGCGCGCCGCATCGATCACTGTGACTCCCTGGGTGAAACGTCCCCCAGCCTAACCGACGCCGCTCCCCCGACCCTGGGGCGACGCTGTCAGGTCGACGTCGGGGTCGGGGTCGGGGTGGACCCGGACGTGATCATGGCCGAGGCGGGGTCCGACGAGCCCGAGGTGCGGTCGCCGGAGTTGCCGGTGCAGGTGACGGTGTAGGTGATCACGACCGACTGACCGGGGTTCTCCGCGACGAGCAGCTGGGCGCTGCGGTCGTTGGCACCGAAGGTCGCCGTGGACTGACCGGTCGAGGCGAACGTCGCGTTGGTGGCCGTGAAGGTGTAGCCCTTGACCGTGCCGCTGCCCGAGGGGCATCCCTGGTAGCCGTTCCAGGTCACCTGGATCGTGCTGCCCGCGCGGGCCGACGAGGGGAGCGTTGCCACGGCCGGAGTCGGAAGGGCGGACTGCGCGCCGTAGTACGTCAGCGTGAGAACCGTTCCCCTGTCGACGTTGCCCTGCGGGCTCACGCTGTAGATCTTGCCGATCTGGTCTGCGCTCGTCGCCTCGTCGCCCGGGTTGCAGGTGGACGCCAGGCCCGCTGCGGTGACGGTCTTGGTCGCCTCGTCGCAGGTCTGACCCACGAGGTTGAGCGAACCGACGTTGACGCGCGCCGACGTCGGGCTCGTCGACGGGGTCGTGGGCTGCGTCGGCACGTTCGAGGTGTTCGTCGTCGCGGGCGGCTGCGCGTCCGAGTCGCGGCCGCCGAAGAGAGCCCAGATCGTTCCTCCGAGCACGACCAGAAGGATGACGATGAGCGCCACCAGCGGCCAGGTCCAGGGGCTGCGCTTTCGTCTCTCGGGCGCCGCCGCGGCGGCGGCCACGCCGGCGCCGGGCAGCAGCTGGGTCGCCGTGGAGGTGTCGCTCACGCCGAGCAGCTGGGTCGCGTCATCGGCGGACAGGCCGGCGGCGATGGCCGGCACGGCGGCGGCCGCGGCCGCCACGTCGCCACGTCGCAGCGCGATCGCTGCGCGCGAGACGGCGGCTGCGGATGCCGGCCGATCCTCCGGCTTCTTCGCGATCATCGCCATGACGAGGTTCTGAACCGGCTCCGCGACGGTCGGGGGCAGAGGCGGCGGCTGCTCGTTGATCTGCGCCATCGCGATCGCGACCTGCGACTCGCCCGTGAACGGACGCTTGCCCGCCAGGCACTCGTACGCGACGATGCCGAGCGAGTAGATGTCGGTCGACGGCGTCGCGGGATGGCCCGACGCCTGCTCCGGCGAGAGGTACTGGACGGTGCCCATGACCTGTCCCGTGGCCGTCAACGGCACCTGGTCGGCGATGCGCGCGATGCCGAAGTCCGTGATCTTCACACGTCCGTCGGGGGTGATGAGCAGGTTTCCCGGCTTGATGTCGCGGTGGACGAGGCCGGCGGCGTGGGCGGCCTGGAGCGCGGACGCGGTCTGCGCGACGACGTCGAGGGTCTTGTCGGTCGACAGCGATCCCTCGCGCTCGATGATCGTGGACAGCGCTTCGCCCGGGACCAGCTCCATCACGAGGAACGCCGAGCCGTTCTCCTCGCCGTAGTCGAAGACGCTGGCGATCCCCTCGTGGTTCACCAGGGCCGCGTGCCGCGCCTCGGCGCGGAAGCGCTCGAGGAACCCCGGGTCGCCCATGTATTCGTCTTTGAGGATCTTGATGGCGACGGTGCGGCCGATGACGTGGTCGGTCGCCTCCCACACCTCGCCCATCCCGCCGATCGCAATCCGCGATTCGAGCTCGTAGCGTCCGCCGAACGTCGCACCCTGGGTCGGTCTCATTTGCCCAGCACCGCCTCCATGACCTTTTTCGCTATGGGAGAGGCGATGGTGTTGCCGCTACCCGACTGTCCTTGTCCGCCGCCATCCTCGACGACGACCGCTACGGCGACCTGAGGATCGTTTGCGGGAGCGAACCCGGTGAACCACAGCGAGTACGGCTTGGTGTCGCCGTTCTCGGCCGTACCGGTCTTACCCGCGACCTGGACCCCGTCTATTCTTGCATTCGAGGCGGCGCCGTTATCGACGTTGGCCACCATCATCTGCACGAGCTGTGCATTCAGGCTCGCGTCGAGCGAGGTCCCGAAGGTCGACGCGGTGAAGGGCTGCTGCACCGACAGGTCGGGACCGATCACCTGGTCGACCATCTGCGGGTTCATGACCACGCCCCCGTTCGCGATGCCCGCCGACACCATCGCCATCTGCAGCGGGGTCGCGATCACCTGCCCCTGCCCGAAACCGCTGAGCGCCGTCTGCGCGTCGTCGACGATGGTGCGGGGGTAGCTCGACGGCGTCGATGCCAGCGGCGTGTTGAACGAGGTGTTGAAACCGTACTTCTCGGCTTCGGCCTTGATCGCCTCGTGACCCAGCTGCACCGCGAGCTCCGCCATGGGGATGTTGCACGAGAGGCGCAGCGCATCGGCGATCGTCACGACATCCCCGCCGCCGCAGGTCCCGCCGCCGGCGTTGCTGATGCTGGTCGTCGTTCCCGGCAGCGTGTAGGACGCCGGATTCGGGAACGTCGACTGCGGCGTGTACTTGCCCGAGGCGAGGGCGGCCGAGACGGTCACGAGCTTGAAGGTGGAGCCCGGCGGGTTGAGGTTGCCGGCGATCGCCCGGTTGGCCATGGGCTGGTTCGCAGCCGCCGTGAGCTGGTCGTAGGTGGTGTTGACGGCTGCCGTGTCGTGCGAGGCGAGCAGGTTGGTGTCGAAGCTCGGGCTCGTCACCATCGCGAGGATCCGACCCGTCGAGGGCTGGATCGCGATGACGGCGCCCTGCAGGCTGCCGAGGGCGTCGTAGGCCGCCTTCTGCACCTTCGCGTCGAGGGTCAGCACGACGTTCGAGCCCTGCGGGGACTGGCCTGTGAAGATCTGCTCGACCCGGGAGAGGAACTGCGATCCGCCCGTTCCCGACAGCGCCTGGTTCTCCGCCTGCTCGATCCCCGTCGCCGAGCCCAGCACCGAGTTGATGTACCCCGTCACCGGCGCCCACATCGGCGCGTCGGTGTACACCCGCTGCCAGCTGTAGACGTCGTCCGAGGGGACGGATGTCGCGATCGCCGTCCCGCTGGCGATGATCGATCCGCGCTGGACCTTGTAGGAGTCGTAGATCGCCCGCTTGTTCTCGGCGTTGGCGGCGAGGGAGTTCGCCTGCACGACCTGGATGATGCTCGTCGATCCGAACAGCACGAGGAACATCGCGAGCATGAGGACGCTGAGGCGTCGCAGCTGCTTGGTCATCCGATCACCGCCCGCGGCTGGTTGCGCACGGCGTCGGAGATGCGCAGGAGGATCGCCACGATGATCCAGTTCGCCACGAGCGAGGATCCGCCCGCCGCGAGGAAGGGCGTCGTGAGACCGGTGAGGGGGATGACGCGGGTGACGCCGCCGACCATGATGAACACCTGCAGGGCGATCGTGAACGCCATCCCCGTCGCCAGCAGCTTGCCGAAGTCGTCCTGTCCTGCGACCCCGATCCGGATGCCGCGGCTGGTGAACACCATGTACAGGCACAGGATCGCGAAGACGCCGATGAGTCCCAGCTCCTCGCCGAGGCTCGGGAAGATGTAGTCGCTCTGCGACAGCGGCGTCAGCCCGGGCCGGCCCTGGCCGAGCCCGGTTCCGATGATCCCGCCGTGGGCGAGGCCGAAGATGCCCTGGACGAGCTGGTAGCTGCTGTTGTCCATGAGGTCGGGGTTGAACGCGTCGAGCCAGTTCGTGAACCGCTCGCCGACGTAGGGCAGCGCCCGCGACGCGGCGAACGCTCCCGCGCCGGCGAGCACGACTCCGAGAAGGACCCAGCTCGTCTTGCCCGTCGCGACGTACAGCATCGCGATGAACATGCCGAAGATCAGCAGACCGGTGCCGAGATCGCGCTGCACGACGATGATGCCGAGCGAGATGAGCCAGATGACCAGCATCGGTCCGAGCTCACGGGCGCGCGGCCACGTCATCCCGAGGAAGCGGGTGCCGACGGAGGTGAGGCTCTCGCGGGTGCGCACCAGGTAGCCGGCGAAGAAGATCGCCAGCGCGATCTTCGCGAGCTCGCCCGGCTGGAAGGAGAAGAACCCGAGCGAGACCCAGACGTCCGCGTTCGCGTCCGTCCCGAGACCGGGCACGAGGGGCAGGAGCAGCAGCGCGACGCCGATGAAGCCGGAGACGTACGTGTAGCGGAACAGCACGCGGTAGTTGCGCAACCCGAGCACGACCGCGATGGCCAGCGCATAGGCGATGCCGGCCCACGCGAGCTGACGGGTGGATGCCGCATCCCATCCCTGGAGTCCGTCGCCGATGTCGATGCGGTAGATCATGGCGAGGCCGAGGCCGGTGAGGACCGTGCCGATCGGGAGGACGAACGGGTCGGCGTCGCGCGCGACGAAGCGCAGCACGACGTGCAGCGCCAGGGCGAGCGCCGCCAGCACCCCGCAGTAGTACAGGAAGCTCGGGTCGATCGTCCCCAGCACACCGACCTGGACGAGCGCCACGGCCGCGCCGCTCACGACGAGGGCGAACAGGAGCATCGTCAGCTCGCGGTTGCGGAGCTTCTGCGGCACGCGGATGCGCTTGAGCGCGCGCATGACCGCCGTGTCGGTGCTGACGGCGGGCGGGGTCTGGGTCATCCGCTGCTCCTCTCGCGAGTGAGGCGGTCCACGATCGCCTCGGCATCGGCCAGCGAGCGCGCCGAGATCGTCCCCTCGACGGCGGTCCGATCGAACGGCGCGAGGTCGGCGAGGAGGATGCCCGTGTCCTGGTACGGCGTCGACAGCGAGATCGGGCCGATGCTCTGCTGGACCCCGCGGTAGATCACGACGGAGTCGTCGTCGGCACCGACGTAGTAGCGGGTCTGGGTCCAGTTGTAGCCGACCGCCAGTGCCCCGGCGATCGCGGCGAGCACGAGGGCGAACCCGACGAACCAGGCGACACGGCGCCGTCTGGCGCGCCGCCTGTCCTCCTCGATGAGCTCCTCGAGGAACTCGGGCGCGGGCTCGAAGTGGGTCGGCTCGTTCGCCGCCTGACGCCCCGGATGCAGCCACGACGACCGGCCGGACCGTGCGGCGGGGACCTCGATGCCCGAGGGGTTCGAGGCCGACCCCACGATGGCGGGGGTGCCGGAGAAGACGGGATGGTGGCCGCCCACGTCCACGATGACGATCGTCACGTTGTCGGGCGCTCCGGCATCCAGCGCCTGCTTCAACAGGTGATCGGCCGTGCGGGCGGGGGCGTTGCCGGCAGCGAGCGCCTTCGCGGTGTGGGTGTCGTCGATCACGCCGGAGAGGCCGTCGGAGCAGAGCAGCCACCTGTCGCCCGGCTGGGTCGGCATGATGAACGTGTCGACCTCGGGATCGGGGTCCATGTCGCCGAGCACGCGCATGAGCACCGATCGCCGCGGGTGGTAGCGAGCCTCCTCCGGTGTGATCCGGCCCGAGTCGACCAGCCGCTGCACGAAGGTGTGGTCGGTCGTGATCTGGGTCAGCGCGCCGTCGCGGAACAGGTAGATGCGGGAGTCGCCGATGTGGGCGATGACGGCGTAGTCGTCGACCATGAGCAGGGCGCTGACGGTCGTTCCCATTCCGGCGAGCTCGGGTCGGGTGCGGACCGTGTCGATGATGTCGCCGGCCGTCTCGGTGATCGCCTGCTGCAGCGCGTGCTCGGCCTCGGTCGTCGAGACGAACGGGCGGTCCAGGTCCGCGAGCCGCGCGATTGCGAGGCCGGAGGCGACATCCCCGCCCGCGTGGCCTCCCATGCCGTCGGCGACGACGAACAGGTTGGACCCGGCGTAGCCGGAGTCCTGATTGTTCGAGCGCACCTTGCCGGTGTGCGAGAGCGCAGCGCTCGAGCCCTGGAAGACCATCGGATGCGCCGTCAGTCCTGCAGCTCGAAGGTCGTCGCGCCCACCTTGATGGGCGCGCCGAGCAGGATCGGCACCGGGGCGCTCACGCGCACGCCGTTGTGCCACGTGCCGTTGGTCGAGTCCAGGTCCTGCAGCATCCACTGCTCGCCCCACAGCATCAGCCGCGCATGATGGCTCGAGGTGTAGTCGTCGCGGATCACGAGACCCGACTCGCTCGATCGGCCGATCGTGAGCGGCTCGGTGCCCAGCGGCAGCTCGAGCCCTGCCTTGGGCCCGCTGGTGATGACGATGCGGTGCGCGTTCTCCGTCGTCGCCTTGCCGCCCTTCGCGGCCTTCTTGGCCCGCGGGGCTGCGCTCACGGGCGCCGTCGGCGCACCGGGCGACGCGGTCGGCGGCGTCGTGATGGCCGGAGCCGAGGCCGCGGCCTCGGGGAGCTTGCGGGCGCGGACCCCGAAGACGTCGGCGCGCAGTGCGTAGACGACGGCGAACACGAAGAACCAGAGCAGCACCAGGAAGCCGATCTGGAGCAGGAGGAGGGTCAGCTGGCTCATGCGAACGGATCCTGCCACTGGGATGCCTCGCGGACGGAGAAGGCGCGGGTCACGTCTTCGCTCCGGGGCCCGGGAGCGGCCTGCGCGACGACGCGGAACACGATGTCGGTGCGGCCGATCGTGACGGTCGAGTCGGGCGGCAGCGGTGCTTCCGAGACCTTGCGGCCGTTGAGCTTGGTGCCGTTCGTGGAGCCGAGGTCGCGGACCATGGCGCGCTCGCCGTCCCAGAGGATCTCGACGTGCCGACGGCTGGTTCCGGCGTCCGGGATCGTGATGTCCGCGTCGCTCCCCCGGCCGATCACGGTGCGCGAGCCCGTGACCGGGTGTCGGCGCCCGCCGATGTCGAGGACGGCCTGCCACGAGACCCGCCCGGCTCCCGCCGACTGCGAGCTCACCCGGAGCTGGCCCGTCGAGAGCTTCGGGTCGTCCACGAGTCGGATCGAGAGGGGGCCGGCGAAGGAGTACCGCTGCGTGCGCGCGTGCTTCTGCACGAGCGCGTCGAGCTCCGCGTTCAGCTGCGATCCGAGCCCACGCATGCGCTCGAGGTCGCCCGGTGACAGGTGCACCGTGAGGGTGTTCGGCACCAGGATGCGGTCTCGCGTGACCACCGCGGCATTCGTGTCGAGCTCGCTGCGGAGTGCCGACGCGATCTCGACCGGTTGGATCCCGCTGCGGAAGGTCTTGGCGAACGCGCCGTTGACGGCGCGCTCCAGACCTCTCTCGAAGCTGTCAAGTAGTCCCACACGACTCCTCCGGCAGGCAGAACGGGTGGGACCATCGTAGTTGCACACCCTGAATGTGCGACCCATGCCCGCGGTGCGGCGTGCGGGCGGGCGGATCAGGCGTGATATCCTCGGGAAGTTGAGTTTCGCCGAGTCCTTGGATCAGGCGGCTCGCGCGAGTGGCGGAATAGGCAGACGCGCTGGCTTCAGGTGCCAGTGCCCGAAAGGGCGTGGGGGTTCAACTCCCCCCTCGCGCACAGCGCAGAATCGACCCCCGACCCGGGATTCACCGGGCGGGGGTCGATTCGTTTCCGGTGGTGCCGCCGCCCGACGTCAGACCCTCCGTCGCTCTCGACGCGAACCCGCTCGTGCCCGGATGGTGAGCACGGCGCCGACGAGCGCGACCGTCGTGCCGCCCAGGAGCAGCGGCCACGTCGGCGGGCTCCCCGTCTCGGCCAGGTTCCAGGTGCGGATGTCGATGAGGGGACCGGCCGCGCCGTCGCCGTCGGCAGTGAGCATCTCCGGTGACGCCGAGGCGATGAACCGTGCCGTCAACGCCATCCCCCCGTCCCGTGCGGTGCTGGATCGTGCGCGGTCCAGCACCCCCTCGACATCGACGGCCGCTCCCTTCGGGACGGTGCCGAGGTAGATCACGTGCCCCGTGATCGCGCCGAGGGTGGTCGTGGGCACGGTGGGAACGCCGTCCACGCGGATCGACGCGGCCAGGTCGTGTGCGAGCGCAGGATCTGCGCTGACGTCGCCCAGGACGAGCGCGATCCCGACCGTCGCGCCGGAGGTGTTGCGAACGCGGGAGCTCCAGCCCGCCCGCTCGCCCGGGGCGGGCATCTGCAGGTGCACGCGGGCAGGCTCGGCCTCGATCATGTGCGCGTCGTCGCGCGGTGCGTCCGGCTCGATCGCGTCGAGAACGGTTCCCGAGTCGCCCGGCGGCGCGGTGTCGATCAGTGCCGAGCTGAGGAGCGCGGTCAGGGCGAGCACCCCGGACGCCGAGACGAGCGTTCTGCGGGCGGCGGAGGTCTTCGCGGTGCGTTCCTCCGCCGCGGCGGCCGGATGCGGCGGAGACCACACCGGGTACCCCAGGGCGATGCCCCCGATGACGAGGATTCCGAGCAGCGATCCGCTGCGCATCTCCTCCCGCGCGCGCCCCACGAGCACGACGCAGTCGCGGCACTCGAGCGCGTGGAGCCGGAACCTCTTCTCCTCACGTCGGCCGATGGTCCCCGTGACGTGCTTCGCGATCAGCTCCACCGGGATCCCGCAGGAGACCGAGCTCTGTGCGAGGAACGCGGTGAGGTAGTTCGTCCGCAGGCGTTCGCGCGCACGCTGCGCCCTCGTGGTGACGTTCGTCGGACTCATCCCGAGCAAAGCGCCCACCTCGCTCGCGCTGCGATCCTCCACCGTCATGAGCCAGATCACGCGCCGGTCGAGCTCGGTGAGCGCGTCGAAGGCCCGGCGGGCGAGCGCCACGGTCTCCTCCGCGCTCACCGCATCCGAGATCGCGACCGGGAGATCGAGGTGCTCGTTCGGCGCCACCGTCTCCTGCTGACGGGATCGGAGCACCCGCATCGCGAGGTTGCGCGTCACGGCGAACAGATAGGGCCGGAGATCGACCACGTCGGCCGCCCGCTCCGGAGGCATCGACAGGACGCGATGGAAGGCGTCGGCGACGAGGTCGTCGACATCGCTCGGCGCGACGCCGAGACGGCGGGCGTACCGGGCGAGCTCCGGAGCGACACGGGGATACAGCTCGGCGACGCGTCGGACGAGCTCGTGGGGTTCCTCTGCCACGGAGGAGGGTCCTTCCGGTAGCGGCCCCGTCGCTCGGCGGATCGGGCGCGGAAGGAGCCGTCGTCTCGCGACGGCTGGGCAGCGGTCCCCGATAAAACCTTGTCGTCGCTCAGTTGTATTACTGAGACGCTACTAGGTTTTCTCCGAAGGGGCCTTGCGCGGAAACTTCGCCGAACGATGTGACGGAGCGCCGCGGGATGACTCTCACACCATGACGAGGTCCGCGCTCGGTCGCGGATCGGGGCGGTGACCGACGCCGCCGCGGTCGTCCTCACAGGGAGGGGAGTCCACCATGCACCGCAGTCGGCAGGGGATCAGCCGGCTGGCGCTCGCGTCGGGCGGGCTCCTCGCCGTCGGCGCTCTCGCGACGGTCGCAGCCGTCGTCGACTACGCCGACGTGTACGTCGAGCTGGACGCGGACCGCAACGGATTCGACATCCGGGTCGCCGGGAGCACGGAGCCCGGCTGGGAGCCGACCGACGAGAGCTGGGATCAGGGAAGCCCTGACGCGTACGAGGTCGCGCTCGACGCCGGCACGGCGCTCGCTCCGGGAGGATCGCTCGCGCTGCGCATCGCCGTCCACAACAGCAGCCAGCGGCTTCCTGCGCTCCTCTCCCTGACGATCCGTGACCCGAGTCCGCGCGGCTTGGCGACCGACCCTGCGACGGGCCGCTACCGCGAGCTGTTCGATCAGGCGGTCTTCACGGTGAGCGAGGGCGGCGAGCGGCTCCTCGATCGGGTGCCGGCGCACGCGCTGGAGACCTACACCTGGCCCATGCCTTTGGCCGCGGACGCGCAGGTCGTGCTGGATGTCGAGATCGGACTCCCCGAGAGCGTCGACAACCGGTGGCAGGAGGCGACCACGACGGTGCAGTTCCACTTCACCGCGGAGAACTCATGACCGGGCCCGTCGTCGGACGCCGTGCCCTCGTGGAGACGGGAGCCCGTGGTGCCCGCCGCGGGCGTGCGTCCATGCGGGCTTGGCGCTCAGCGGGCCCGAGCCCGCTCGTACAGCCCGTCATAGGCCGCGGCGAGCACGCGCGGGTAGTCGACGCGGTCGGGGAGGGCGGCCCACTGGTTCCGGATGCCGTCGTTCAGGGCGATGACCTCGAGCGTCAGCTGTTCCGGGTCGACCCACGACGCGAGCTCGCCGGCGTCGATCGCGCGCGCGATGGTCGGGCGCAACCAGTCCAGCGCCGCGCTCAGGAGAAACGTGTCTCGGCCCGACACGGGGCTGCCCTCCGCACGGTAGGCGGCGCTGAGCATGACACGGAAGCGCACCAGATCGGGGTCCTCTACCGAGCGCCTCACCATCTCGAGCGTCGCATCGAGGAACTCGCGGAAGGTCGCGGGCGGAATTGCCACCGCGCCGTACTGGACCGCCTCACGATGCTCTGCGACGGCGAGGAAGAGCTCGCGCTTCGACGAGAAGTGGTGCAGGACGCCGGCATCCGTGACGCCGGCCGCTGCCGCGATGTCGGCGATGCGTGTCGCGTCATAGCCCTTGCGGCCGAACTCCCTCAGAGCCGCCCGGATGATCTGCCCACGACGGGCATCACCACGGGCGAACCGTCCGTCCGCATCGCGCGCCTCCACCGTCAAACCCTACGAGACGTCTCTCGCCGGGCACCACATCTGGTCATCCCGGGAGTGGCTGTGCGGGGCAGGTCTCCAGGACGCGCGCCATGGCGTCGTGCTCCGCCGGCGTCACCCACAGGAGGTAGGTCGTCTTGACGGCGATCTGCCGCGCGACGTACGCGCAGCGGAAGCCCTTGTCGGCAGGCAGCCAGGTCGCCGCATCGCCGTCGCGCTTCTGTCCGTTGGCCGCACCGCTGACGGCGAGCAGGTTGAGCGGATCGTTCGCGAACTCGGCTCGTCGCGCGGGGGTGAGGCGCTGCGCGCCGGTCTGCCACGCGTCCGACAGCGCCACCACGTGGTCGATCTGCACGCGGTCCGAGGTGCCCTGGCCTCGGACGAAGGCGATATCGGCGCCCGTGTAGGGATCGTGCAGCGTGCCGGAGGCGACGGTGCAGGAGCCGGAGCGGACGACGTCGCTCAGATCGCGAGCGAGGATGTCGTTGCGTGTGTCGCACCCGTTCCGGTCGAGGTCCCGCCAGCGCTCGCCGAACTCGGCGCGCTCGTAGCCCGTCTGCGGAGCCCGCCCTTTGATCTCGAGCGCCCCGAGCGCGCTGAGCGCGGTCGGGGCTCCGTGCGCCTCCCCTCCCCTCGGGATCGCGAGGAGGCCGGCGCAGAACACGGCCGTGGCCAGAAGCATCGCGGCCAGCAGTGACATGGCGGACCGGCGTCGACCCCGGGTCGCGTGCGCGATGCTCGACGCACCGTGCAACCCCTCGCCTGCCTCTTCCATCTTCCCGAGTCAGCCTAGGGAGGCGCTCGGCGTGCGCCGAGCGCGCCACGCCCGCGGCCGAAGCTGAGTGTTGGGTATGCGTCGGACGGGACCCGCGTGACCCCGGTCCACAGAGGCGTATCGTTGTCCGTGACGCATCCACCCGTTCCCCCGCGTGGCGGATCGTTTTCCGGCCCCCTCCCGCTCCCCCCAGCGCTGGAGGGGGCCTTCTCTTCGAGGCGATCCGCCCGCCCCCGCCTATTGAGTGCGGGTCAAGAGACGTCGCGTTTCGCTCCGACAGCCAGTAGAGTGTTCGCTGTCACGCCCGGCGTGACATATCCGGGGGGATCCGTCGACGCCCGGGCCTATGAGCGTCTGCTCGGCCCGGGCGTCGAATGGTTAACGCGCCTCCCCGGTTAACGTCCGCCGTCGGGCGTGCAACGTTTATGTCACCATACGTGTGCTATCGGCTCCGGACGGCTACGGTGGGAGATCAAACACCGGTGCAGTGGGTGCCGGCTGGTACAGAACGGCATTGCATGAGCACGACAGGTACGGTCAAGTGGTTCAACTCGGAGAAGGGCTTCGGCTTCATCGCTCCGGATGAGGGCGGCGCCGACGTCTTCGCGCACTTCAGCGCGATCAGCGGCAACGGCTACCGCTCTCTCGAGGAGAACCAGCGCGTCGAGTTCGACGTCGAGCAGGGCCCCAAGGGCCTGCAGGCGGCGAACATCCGCGCGCTGTAAAAGGCGTCTGAGAAGAAAAGGGCCGGGGGCATCGCTCCCGGCCCTTTTCCCATCCGTCGTCAGGAGCCGCCGCGAACGATCTCGAGGCCCGCGCCGGCGAGCTGCCCCACGGTCGCGGTGGGCAGGAAGGCCCGCGTGAGAGCGAGGCCGATGCGGGTGAGGTCGCTCTCGTCGCGATAGAGCAGGTACATCGTCTCGAACCGCGGATGGAACTTCTGCTTGAACCGGTGCAGCGACTGGAACCCGTAGAGGGGCTCGAGCGAGTCGGCGAGTCGTGAGCTCAGGTCGGCGATGATCCCGGCGCCTTCCGGGTAGTCGTGGGCGAGGGGCGCGCCCGACAGCGACATGATGTGGGCACCCTCGTCGGAGAACGTCTTGGCCGACGAGCCGATGAGGTACTCCATGACGGGCCCGAAGCCGCCCTCGCGACGCCGCATGAGGTCGAGCGTCCAGCCGTGGATCGTTCCCTCTGCGCCGTAGATCGGCAGCCACGAGAGGAATCCGTCGACATCGCCGTTGGGGGCGACGGCCAGCGCGAGCCGCACCTCCGGATCCTTCGCCTCCGTCAGGGTCCCCAGCGTGAAACCCATCTCCGGCAGCCCTTTGTCCCCGACCCAGCTGTCGGAGATCGCGTGGAGCTGGGCACGCACGCCCCAGCTCTCGTCGCGCAGGTGGGTCAGACGGAACGACATCCCCTCGCGCTCCGCGCGATTGAGGGAGGTCCGGATGCTGCCCCATGCCTTCCCGGTGAACTCCAGGCCCGGCAGATCGACGATCGTGTCGTCCGCGACGATGAGGCTCCGCCAGTCGTCGGGGACGGCCGCGCGCGTCGCCTCGCTCGCGCTGAAGAAGCAGGGGACGAGACCCGAGCGCTCGGCGTCCGCCACGAACTCCGCGACCGCGTGGGCCCGCTCCGCCTCCGGGCCGAGCGGGTCGGCGAGGGCGAGCGCGACGCCGACGCGCCGCTGGTATGCGACGATGCCCGATCCCACGCGGGCGTAGTGCATGCCGTCCCACGTGGTCATCCACGACAGCGTGCCGCCGCCGTGCGCGTGCAGCATCGCGCGTGCCTCGGCCGCATCCGGTGCGGGCGGGTGCCCGATGTCCGCCTTGCGGTGTGCTCGGAAGGCCTTGCGCACCCAGACGAGGTAGAAGAGCAGCAGCACCCAGAGCACGCCCGTCGCCAGCGCCAGGGTCACGCCGCCCTCGAAGGTGGCGTCGGTGTCCGCGAAGCCGAAGACCGCGACCGCGAGCGCGAGGACCGCGGCGAGAGCGATGTTCAGGGCAGCGAGGATGATCGCCAGCACCCATGCCCACCGGCGTCCGCGGCGCAGGCCGTTGGCGAGCGCGACGATCACGGCGACGTCGAGCGCGACGTCCCACGACCACCCCTCGGCCGGGCCGGAGGATCCGAACGGGCCCTGCGTGGAGACCAGCAGCACGATGATCTCCATCACCGCGAACACGGACAGCGAGACGAAGGCGATGAGTCGCTGCTCCCGCAGCGTCGTGCGCTGGATGCGCAGGGAACGGTCGACGAACAGGACGAGCAGCACCGCGAGGATGTGCTCGACGTCGTCGATGCTGCCCCAGAACACCATCGTGACGAAGACGAACGCGAGCAGCACGATCCACGCACGGACCCGCCAGGGCTGGACGAAGAGGGCGATGGCCGCCGCGATGCAGGCCATGACGCCTCCGGAGGGGCCGACGTCGAGCATCGACGCCTGGGTCACCGCCCACGGCCAGCCCGTGGCCGCGAGCAGCCAGATCAGGAGGGCCGCCCCGAGCACGGAGAACAGCTGACCGCCTGCGAAGTACGCGAGGGCGACCTTCCAGCCGCGTCGGAGCTCGAGGTAGGCCATGCCCCAGAATCCCGCGATCACGACCGGATAGATCCACGGCTGCGAGGCGAAGAAGGTACCCGTCACGGGCGTCCACCAGCGCCCCTCCTCAAGCGCAGGCAGTCCGTAGGCGAGGGCGTGCCACAGATCTCCCCCGGCGAAGGGACGCCAGAGCGCGGCCGTGAGCGCACCGACCAGGAGGAAGGCCGCGACGATGGTGAGGGTCGCGGGGATGCGTCGCGTCAGCGCGAGCGGGCTCCGGCGGGGGCGGGCGGCATCCGTCATGAACGACACCCTAGCGACGGCTCAGGACGGGTCGTCGGTCAGGAGCAGGAGAGCCCGCAGCTGTGCGACGTCGTCGACGGCCGCCTGCGCGCCGTCGGCCTCGTGCGGCCAGCTGAAGCCCCACCGCACGAAGATGACTGGCACTCCGTTGGCGGTCCCGCCGTCGACGTCGTGGTGACGGTCGCCGATCAGGACCGGCCGGGAGACGTCCGCGCCGGCCGCCTGCATCCGTCGCAGCGCCTCGGCGACGATGTCGGCCTTGTTCGCGAGAGTCTTCTCGTCGGGGGTTGCGCCCGTGATGGCCGCGAGGTGCTCGGCCAGTCCGAAGTGCGCCATGAGCGCCGCGACCTGGACCTCGGGCTTCGAGCTGGCGGTCCCCTGCGGGACGCCTGCCGCGTCGAGGTCGGCGATCAGCTCGGCCACGCCGGGGTAGAGCTTCACGTCGGTCGTGTACCCATCGGCCTTGCCGAGCGCCCGGTAGAAGGTGACGGCGTCCGCGGCGCCCTCGGGCGTCATGCCGGCGTGATGCTGGAACGACTCGTACAGGGGCGGTCCGATCCAGTGCACCAGCTCCGCACGGGTGGGTGCCGGGAGCCCGAAGTGCGTGAGGGTCACGCTGAGCCGGCGGAGGATCCCGTCGGAGGCGTCGACGAGTGTGCCGTCGACATCCCACAGGATGCACGAGAACGGAGAGCGCTGAGTCACCCCTCCACGCTAGTGGGCGGACCAGCCGGTGGCTCGGCGGCCCGTGCCGAGCCACGCGACGACGGCTCTCGCACGGTGTCCGTGCGCCGCCCGTCCGACGAACGTGCTCTCCGTTCCTTGTGCACTCGGCCGATGACGGCGGCGTGCGCCGCCGGGCAGCCTGGCCGTGCGGTTGTGAAACAGATCACCCATGGCACAGGGAAGGGGCTCGCACGACGTGGCAGACCTCGAGGAAGACAGCGAACCGATCCCGGTGCCCCGTCTCGCCGTCATCAGTCATGGACCGCTCGACATCGACGCTCACCTCCGCCATGTCGAGGAGCCTTCGATCGGTGCGGTGGTGACGTTCGTCGGGCGGGTTCGGGACCACGATCCGGATGCTGCGGGCGCCGTCACGATGCTCGAGTACTCCGCGCACCCCGACGCAGAGGAGGTGCTTGCCCGACTGGCCGTGCACGCAGCGGGAGACACCGGGGTACTGGTCGCGGTGAGCCATCGGGTGGGGCGGCTCGCGGTGGGGGATCTCGCCGTCGTCATCGCGGTGGGTGCCGCCCACCGCGCCGCTGCGTTCGATGTCTGCCGAACGCTCATCGAGTCGATCAAGACCGATCTGCCGATCTGGAAACGGCAGATCCAGTCCGATGGCACCGCGACCTGGCAGGGCCTCGGCGGATGAGGGCTGCCGGGCTGCGTCGCCGTGCGGCTCAGTCGGTGGGCGCGTCGGGGAATGCCGCGGCGACCCCGGGGTTGGTGACAACGCCCGAACGGACGTTGAGCCCCTTGGCCAACGCGGCGTCGCGCGAGGCGGCGGTGTCCCATCCGGCGTCCGCCACTGCCAGGACATAGGGCAGCGTCGCGTTGGTGAGCGCTTGCGTCGAGGTCGCCGGGACGGCGCCCGGCATGTTCGCGACGCAGTAGTAGAGCGAGTCGTGGACGGCGAAGGTGGGGGCGTCGTGGGTCGTGGGGTGCGAGCCCTCGAAGCATCCGCCCTGGTCGATCGCGATGTCCACGAGCACCGAGCCGGGCTTCATCCCCGCGACCATCTCGTCCGTGACCAGCTTGGGTGCGGCTGCGCCGGGGATGAGGACCGACCCGATCACCAGGTCGGCCTGCGCGACCGCCTCGGCGACCGCATAACGGGTCGAGTGGCGCGTCTGGAGCGCGCCGCCGTAGCGGTGCTCCAGCTCGCGCAGCCGGGGGAGGCTCACATCCAGCACGGTGACCCGAGCGCCGAGCCCGAGGGCGTTCGCGGCCGCGTGCTCGCCCGCGACGCCGCCGCCGATCACGACGACGTCGGCGCGCGGAGTGCCAGGCACCCCGCCGAGAAGCGTTCCCCGGCCCCCGTGGGCGCTCATGAGGGTGTGCGAGCCGACCGTGATCGACAGACGTCCTGCGACCTCGCTCATCGGCGTGAGCAGCGGGAGCGACCGGTCGCCCAGCTGCACGGTCTCGTAGGCGACGGCCGTCGTCCCGGCGGCCAGGAGTGCGTCGGTGAGGGGGCGATCGGCCGCGAGGTGCAGATAGGTGAACAGCGTGAGGTTCTCGCGCAGGTAGCCGTACTCCGGGGCGATCGGCTCTTTGACCTTGACCACGAGATCCGCCTCCCCCCAGACGTCCGCGGCATCCGACGCGATCGTCGCCCCCGCGGCGGCGTAGTCGGAGTCGTCGATGCGGGAGCCCTCGCCTGCCCCCGCCTGGATGAGCACGCGGTGTCCGCGCGACGCGAGCGCGTCGACGCCCGCCGGCGTGATGGCGACGCGCTTCTCGTTGTTCTTGATCTCGGTCGGAATGCCGATCCTCATGTGACTGTCCTCCTCCGGGCGATGGTGTTCCGTGCGCGCTCTCGGCAACTCTCGCGCTGGAGCGGGCTAACAGTGACAGATTCTTCGTTACAGCGATGTAAAACCGTAGAATCTACGAAATCCGCCGTGAGAGAGGAGCAGAGACGGAATGGACACCTCCGGAATGGCCGATCCGGCGAAGGGTCTGCGGAGTCCCGGTGCAGGAGCGTCGGCGGGCGTGCTGGACGACATCGACCGCAGCATCGTCGACATCCTGGCCGACGATGCACGGATCACGAATGCGGACCTGGCCGCACGGATCGGCGCGGCCCCGTCGACGACGCACGCGCGGGTGCGCGCCCTCGTGCAGCGGGGCGTGCTCACGGGCTTCCATGCGGGCATCGACCATCGACGTCTCGGACGTGGACTTCAGGCCATGGTCGGTGTGACTCTGCGGCCGGGTGCGCGCCACGACAGCATCCTGGCCTTCACGGAAGAGGTGCGACGTCTCCCGCAGGTCCTCCAGGTCTTCTTCCTCGGCGGCGCCGACGACTTCCTCGTGCACATCGCCGTCGAGGACGCCTCGCAGCTGCGGGAGTTCGTCGTCACCCATCTGTCGGCCCAGGCGTCGGTCGCCACGACCCGCACGAGCATCATCTTCGAATACCACCGCAACGCCGTCGCCGCATCCTTCGCCTGAACGGTCGGTCCTGACGGCGTCCCGCGCACGCTCCCTGTCTTCGGCGGCTCGGCTGGAAGCTCGCCCGCTGGTCGATGAACGCCGCGAGGGCCCGGCTCGTAGCGTCGGCAGAGGCCGTCGAGGTGCCGGAGCTCCCGGACGTCGAGATCATGCGATTGACCATCTCCGGCGGCATGGCGCGGCTCGCGTGCCCCTTCCGGGTGACCAGTCGGGGCGTGCGCCCCTGATCTCCCACGTGCCGGCCGCCGGGGCATGCCGACGTGCTTCCGACCGCCGGCTCCGCGTGCTCCGTCTTCGGCGATTCGGCCAGCCTGCCGTCCAGAAGTTCGCCTCCTGGTCAATGGACGCCCTGACGGCGCGACCATAGCGTCGTCACATGCCGTCCTTCGGTTGCGGCGGTGTGCAGGAAGGACTGCGTGTGGATGCTGCGGCACAGTCGCCTCGCCCCGAGGGCGGGCGCAGCGGGACCGGTGACATCGTCGACGTCATCCCCGAGCGAGCGGAGGCGCGTATCGACATCCGGACCGTCCCGGGAGACGAACGGGAGGTCGTGGACGCGGTGCGCGCCGTCGTCGGTGAGGGGGTGTCGGTGGAGATCCTGCACGAGGACGCGGGGCTCGAGAGCCCCGCGTCCGGCGAGCTCTACGACGCGATCCTCGCCGCCCTGGCCGCGCACGATCCGGACGCCGACGTGGTGCCCTGCCTGGTGCCGATCGGCAGCGACAACAAGGCGCTGGCGACCGAAATGCTCGGCGCGTCGGCGTCGGGGGTGCAGGCTGGGTACCGGGGCCGGCACGCCGACGAGCGCGCCGGCCGGCTCACCCCCGACGCGGTCGCCGACACATCGGGTCCGACGGGGGAGAAGGAGAGAAGAGAGACATGACCTACGGAGAGATCCGCGCACTCGCCACCGCGGCCGATGTCGCCGCCGAGGCGGCGCGAGACGCGATCGACACCCTCGCCGCCGCGATCGAGCGGCACGGCAGCGCCGTCTGGGTGCTGGCCGGCGGCAGCTCGCCCATGGCGGCGTACCGCATCATCAGCAGCGAGCACTCCGACGCCGTCGACTGGTCGCGGGTGCACGTGCTCATCGGGGACGAGCGCGCAGTGCCGCTGGACGACCCCGATTCGAACTGGGGCACGATCGCGCCGGTGCTCCTCACGGCGGGGCTCGACGCCGTGATCCGGCTCCGGCCGGAGGTGGAACGTCCCGCGGAGGAGGCCGCTCGCCGGTACGCCGACGTGCTCTCCGCGCTGCCGGCGACCGCGTCCGGCGCGCCGCGCCTGGATCTGGTCTGGCTCGGCGTGGGCGAGGACGGGCACACGCTCTCCCTGTTCCCGGGGCACCCCGATTTCCGCCCCACGGACGAGCTCGTCGCCGTCGTGCACGACTCGCCGAAGCCGCCGCCGACCCGTATCACGCTGACGCTCGCCGCGATGGCGGGCGCGCAGCGCGCCGTGGTCTTCGCCACCGGAGCGGCCAAGCGGGAGGCGCTCGCCGAAGCCCTCGCCGAAGGACAGCTGCCGATCGCGGTCGTCGCCGGTCGCGTCGTCGATGCGGGCGGAGAAGTCGTCTGGCTGTTCGACGAAGCCGCGAGAGGGTGAGCGGCCGGGCGCCTCAGAACAGCGTGGGAACGCCGGAGGCGACGCCCTTCATCCCGTCGTAGTCGAGCGTGACGCAGCGGATGCCGCGGTCGGTGGCGAGCACCTTCGCCTGCGGTTTGATCTCCTGCGCCGCGAAGACTCCGCGCACGGGTGCCAGGTGCGGGTCGCGCCCGAGGAGCTCGAGGTAGCGCGTGAGCTGCTCGACGCCGTCGATGTCGCCGCGTCGCTTGACCTCGACCGCGATCGTGCCGCCCGCAGGATCCCGCAGCAGCAGGTCCACGGGCCCGATCGCGGTGGGGAACTCGCGGCGGACGAGGCTGAGTCCCTCGCCGATCAGCTCGACCTGCTCCGCGAGCAGGCGCTGCAGGTCGGCCTCGACGCCGTCCTTCACGAGGCCGGGGTCGACGCCGAGCTCGTGCGAGGAGTCGTGCAGGACCTCGTAGATCTGCACGCGCAGCGCGTCGCCGGTCTTCTTGTGCGTCACGCGCCAGACCTCGACCACGCCGGCGCCGGCCTCTTCCTCGCCCGGTTCCTCGGTCGCGAGCGAGCAGGGAGGCGACATCCAGTTCAGCGGCTTGTACGACCCGCCGTCCGAGTGCACGAGCAGCGACCCGTCCCCCTTGTGCACGAGCAGTCGGGTGGCGAGGGGGAGATGCGCGTTGAGTCGACCAGTGTAGTCGACGGAGCAGCGGGCGATGACGAGACGCACCGCTCTACGGTACCCGCGTGACGCGCCCGCGGCGTCCTCAGCGGCGCCCGGCGCCCACCTGCGCGCCGGGGAGCGGCTTCGCGGCCCCCGAGAAGAGCCCGGATGCGGCGACCAGCACCACGAGGATGTACATCGTGTTGAGCAGTCCGATGTGCTCGCTGATCACCCCGAGCACCGGCGGACCCGCAAGGAACGCGATGTAGCCGATCGTGGCGGCGGCGCTCACCCGCGCGGCAGCGCGCGCGGGGTCGTCGCCGGCCGCCGACATCCCGAGCGGGAAGCCGAGCGATGCGCCGACGCCCCACAGCGCCGCGCCCACGAACACGAGCGGGGTCGAGGGGGCGAGGATGAACAGCAGCAGTCCCGCGGCCGCGGCGACCGCGAGCAGGCGCAGCACCGCGACCCGGCCGAAGCGGTCCACGAGCGGACCTCCGAACACCCGCACGACGGCCATGCTCACCGAGAAGACCGCGAGGCCGAGCGCGCCGAGCTCCTCCGGTGCGCCGTGTCCTTCGACGACGCCCAGCGCGAGCCAGTCGTTCGCGCCGCCCTCGGCGAACGACATCCCCAGCATGACGACCCCGAGCGCATAGGTGCGCGGCTCGCGCCACGCCGACAGCGACTCGGAGAGGCGCGTGCGCCACCCGGGTCCCTCGCTCGGCGACGGGTCGTCGGCCGCCTGCCGCGGCGGCACGTTGGACACGCTCACGACCGCGACCACCACGATCAGCGCCGCGACGAGAGCGAGGTGCGCGAGGACCGTGAGCCCGGCCGCGATGAACGCGACGCCGAGGCCGGCTCCGAGGACGGTGCCGAAGCTGAAGAACGCGTGGAACAGCGGGAGGATCGTCTTGCCCGACTGCTCCTCGATCGCCGCTCCCTCCACGTTCATCATGACGTCGAGGCACCCGTTGCCGAAGCCCCACATCACGAGCCCGACCACGACGACGGGCACGGAGTGGAAGAGGTCGGTGCCCACGCCGATCACGGCGATGCCGATGCTGAACAGCAGCATCATCGCGAGCATGCCGCGACGCGCGCCGAACCTCGCCAGCACCAGCGAGCTGACCGAGAGGCCGATGATCGAGGCCAGGCCTCCGACCAGGAGGAGCGCCCCCACCTCGGTCTTGCTGATCTCGAGCGAGAGCTTGATCGCGGGCACCCTCGATGCCCAGGTAGCGATGCTCAATCCGCTCGCGAGGAAGATCGCGAAGGTCGCCGTACGCCATCGGACGAACTGGCTCCGGGTCGGCGTCACATCCATCCGGCGATCCTACCGAATCGATTCGACGGCCGAGAACACGTACGATCGGACCATGAGCGTGCGAAGGGCCACGATCGCCGACGTCGCCCGCGAGGCGGGGGTGTCGCCGTCGACGGCCTCGGTCGTGTTCAGCGGCAAGACGCCCGTGTCCGACGCGACGCGCGAGCGGGTGCTGGCGGCCGCGGCCGAGCTGGGCTACGCCGGACCGGACCCGCGGGCGGCGTCGCTGCGCCGCGGACGATCGGGCATCGTCGGGGTCGTGTTCACCGACCGCCTCGGCACGGCGTTCCTCGACCCCGTCACGACCGTGATGATGGACGGCCTCTCCGACGGCCTGGCAGATCTCGGCGCGAGCCTGCTCCTCCTGCGCGACGACCCGGACGGCGGCGGCGCGGCCCTCAGCTCCGCGCCCGTCGACGCGGTCGTGCTGGTCGGCTGCAGCGCGCGGATGCGGGAGGCCCTCGACACCGTGCGCAGTCGCGGGCTGCCGGTCGTGGTGATCGAGGGGGACGCGGGCGACGGCGTGCCGCAGGTGCGGCTCGACAACCGCGAGGGGATCGCCTTCATCGCCCGTCACCTGTTCGAGCTGGGCCATCGCGACGTCGTCACCGTGACCCTCGGGCTCGACGTGCGGCGCGAGGCGGGCTGGGTGCCCGACCCGGATGCGGTCGCGATCACGATCGACGTGACCCGCGACCGTCTCGCCGGGGTCCGCGACGTCTTCCCCGACGCCCGGGTGTACTCCACGCGCTCCAGCCTCATCGATGAGGGCTACGCCGCCGGCCGGGCGATCCTCGCGCGCGAGCCGCATCCCACCGCCGTGATCGCGCAGAGCGACCTGCTGGCTGCGGGCGTCGTGCGGGCCGCGACGGATGCGGGCCTCCGGGTTCCCGAAGACCTCTCCGTCACGGGCTTCGACGGGGTCGCCGTGGACGGCATCGCGCCCCTCACCCTCACGACGATGGTGCAGCCCGCCGCCGAGAAGGGTCGCGCCGCAGGGGCCGCGATCACGGCGATGCTGGCCGACGCCCCGCCCGCCAGCATCCACCTCACTTCCGTATTCCGTCGCGGGGATACATCCGCCGTCCCGCGCGCGGCACCCCCAGCCGCCCCATAGAATAGAGACACAACCCCGATCGCCTGAGTCCGGAACACGCTCACCCCCGTTCTGGCCGACGACCCCGAGGAGGCCGCATGCTGGTCCTCCTCGCCGCGTTCGCCCTCGTGCCGCTCGTCGTGCCGTGGCTGGTCTCGCGGCTCGGGGCGCGCGCCTTCTTCTTCGCCGCGGCCCTTCCCGCGATCGCCTTCGTGCACACGGCGGCGCAGGCGCCCGTCGTGCTGGCCGGCGGCGTGCCGTACGAGACCTTCGAGTGGATCCCGGGCCTGGACATCCAGCTGTCGATGCGCATGGACACCCTCGGCTGGGTGCTCGCGCTCGTCGTGACGGGTGTCGGCATGCTCGTGATGCTCTACTGCCGGTGGTACTTCGACGGCAAGAAGGCCGGGATCGGCCAGTTCGCGGCCGTGCTCCTCGCGTTCGCGGGAGCCATGTACGGGCTCGTGCTGACCGACGACATCGTCGTGCTCGTCATGTTCTGGGAGATCACGAGCGTGCTCTCCTACCTCCTGATCGGCTTCTACCACGCGCGTGGCGCGAGTCGCCGCGCGGCCCTCCAGGCGCTCCTGGTGACGACCCTCGGCGGGCTCGTGATGCTCATCGGGGTCGTGCTGCTGGTGGTCGCGGCCGGCACGACGAGCCTCTCGCAGATCCTCTCCGACATGCCGACGGGCCCGGTCGTCGACGCCGCGCTCGTCCTCGTCCTCGTCGGCGCGCTCAGCAAGTCGGCGATCTTCCCGTTCCACTTCTGGCTCCCCGGTGCGATGGCCGCGCCGACGCCGGTCAGCGCCTACCTGCACGCGGCCGCGATGGTCAAGGCGGGCATCTACCTCATCGCCCGCTTCGCGCCCGTCTACGCCGTCGCGGCGCCCTGGCGACCGCTCGTCATCACGCTCGGGGTGTTCACGATGCTCCTGGGCGGCGTGCAGGCGCTCCGCGAGTACGACCTCAAGCGCATCCTCGCGTTCGGCACGGTCAGCCAGCTCGGATTCCTGACGGTGGTGCTCGGGTTCGGAACGCGGGATGCGGCCCTCGCCGGCCTCGCGCTGCTGGTCAGCCATGCGCTGTTCAAGTCCTCGCTCTTCCTCGTCGTCGGCATCATCGACCACCAGGTGGGCACCCGCGACATCATGGAGCTCTCCGGGCTCGGCCGCCGGGCGCCGGTGCTGGCGACGTTCGCGATCGTCGCGGTGTGCTCGATGGCGGGCGTGATCCCCACGATCGGCTTCATCGCGAAGGAGGCGGCTCTCACCGCCCTGCTCGAGGACGGCTCGGGCTGGGCGGTCGTGGCACTGATCGGCGTGCTGGCGGGCTCGGTGCTGACGGCGGCCTACGGCATCCGCTTCGTCTGGGGCGCGTTCTGGCGCAAGACGGATGTCGCGGACACCGAGTGGCCGCGCCCGCCCATCGGTTTCACGGCCGTGCCGGTCGCGCTCGCCGCCCTCACGCTCGTGAGCGGTCTGTTCGCCCCTTCGCTGGATGCCGCGTTCTCCGGTTACGCCGACACGGCGCCCGCGCACGGCGAGCACGTGTACCACCTCGCGCTCTGGCACGGCCTGGAGCCCGCGCTGTTCCTCTCGCTCGGCTCGCTCGTCCTGGGCGCGCTCGTGTTCTGGCTCGCGCTGCGGGTCGGCTGGGCCGAGCGACCCCGTGCGCTGCCGTTCACCGCGGTCGGCGCGTACAACCTGGCCGTGCGCGGCGTCGCCCGGCTGTCCGTCGCGACGACGACCCTCACGCAGCGCGGCTCGCTCCCGATCTACGTGGGCACGATCTTCCTCGTGTTCGTCGCGGCGCAGGGCACCGCGCTCCTCGCCGGCGACGAGTGGCGGATCGCGCTCGACGCCTGGCAGTCGCCGGTCCAGCTGGCCGTGGCGCCGGTCATGATCATCGCCGGCATCATCGCGGTGCAGGCGCGCAAGCGCTACTCGGGCGTCGTCCTGGTCTCGGTCACCGGTCTCGGGATGGTGCTGCTGTTCGCCACCAGCGGTGCCCCGGACCTCGCGCTCACCCAGATCCTGGTCGAGACGGTGACGCTCGTCGCCTTCGCCCTCGTCCTGCGGCGCATCCCCTCTCGGATGGGCGACCACAACGCGTCCGTGGCCCCCATCGGGCGTGCGGTCCTCGCGGGAGCCGTGGGACTCATGATGGCGCTCGTGGCGATCGTGGCCACCGGCGCGCGGGTCGCGGAGCCCGTGTCGAACGCCTTTCCGGAGCTGGCCTACGACCTGGGGCACGGGCGCAACGTCGTCAACGTCGCCCTCGTGGACCTGCGCGGCTGGGACACCATGGGGGAGCTGTCGGTGCTGATCCTGGCGGCCACCGGTGTCGCCTCGCTCGTGTTCGTCACGCACCGCGCCGACACGCTCTCGGACTTCACCCGGCCGCTGCAGCGGGTGCCGAGACGCCGCCCCCTGCTCGAGACCGAGGAGGGCCTGCGCCCGCAGACCGCGGGGGTCACGGGGCGTCGCGCCTGGCTCGTGGGCGGTGCCAGGGTCAGACCGGAGAATCGGTCGATCCTGCTCGA
This sequence comes from Microbacterium sp. SORGH_AS_0888, assembly GCF_030818905.1. Taxonomy (NCBI): domain Bacteria; kingdom Bacillati; phylum Actinomycetota; class Actinomycetes; order Micrococcales; family Microbacteriaceae; genus Microbacterium; species Microbacterium sp. SORGH_AS_0888. Next base: position 2,178,904 of record NZ_JAUTAZ010000001.1, on the reverse strand, counting down.
GATCGTCGTGCGGGTGCTCTTCCACTCGATCGTCATCGTGTCGCTGTACGTGCTCTTCGCCGGTCACAACCTCCCCGGCGGCGGCTTCGCCGGCGGCCTCATCGCGGGGATGGCCCTGGTCATGCGCTACGTCGCCGGCGGCCGCTACGAGCTGGGGGCGGCAGCGCCGGCGGATGCGGGCCGGCTGCTCGGCATCGGCATGTCGCTCGCGGTCGGCTGCGCGATCGTGCCCCTCTTCTTCGGTGCCGCGCCGCTCACGAGCGCGTTCTTCGAGGCGGAGGTTCCCGTGCTCGGCCACATCGAGTTCGTCACGTCCACGATCTTCGACATCGGTGTCTACCTCGTGGTGATCGGACTCGTCCTCGACGTGCTGCGCAGCCTCGGCGCCGAAGTCGATCGGCAGTCGGCCCTCGAGCGGGCGGTGAGCCCGTCATGAACGTCTCCTTCGTCCTGATCGTCGTGATGGCGGTGCTCTTCGCCTGCGGCGTCTACGCGATGCTCGAGCGCAGCCTCACCCGGGTGCTCATCGGCTTCCTCCTGCTCGGCAACGGGGCCAATCTGCTGCTGCTGATCGTGATGGGCGCCCCGGGCACCGCGCCCTTCTTCGGCGCCGCCGACAAGAGCACGTTCTCCGACCCGCTGCCCCAGGCGTTGACCCTCACCGCGATCGTCATCACCTTCGCGGTCTCCGCGTTCCTGCTCGCCCTCATCTACCGCTCGTGGCAGCTCGGCCAGGCGGACACGGTCGAGGACGATGCCGAGGACGTCGCGCTCCGCGCCCGCGGGACCGAGACCGACGAGTCCATGGACGAGGAGATCACGGACGAGGACGACGACGCGACGACCGACTTCGTCGACATCGACACCTCGCCGATCACCCTCCTCGGCAGCAAGGACGTCGCGGGCATCCGTGACGACGCCCCCACCGACCGCGGCCCCGAGGGGGAGACGCTGTGACCGCGCTCGTCCCCCTGCTCGTGACCCTGCCGCTGATCGGCGCGGCGGCGACACTCGTCTTCGGGCGATACCGCCGCGTCCAGGTCGGCGTCTCGCTCGTCACCCTGACCGCCGTCATGGTGATCGCCGCGGTGCTGCTGGTCGCCGTCGACGACGGCGCTCCCATCGCCGTCGCGGTCGGCGGCTGGCCGATCCCGTTCGGCATCGTGCTCTACGTGGATCGGCTCGCGGCGCTGCTCGTGCTCATCTCGAGCGTCGTGCTGCTGGCGGTCCTCCTGTTCTCGGTCGGACAGGGCGCCGCGGACGGCGACGACGACACGCCGGTGTCGATCTTCCACCCCTCCTACCTGATCCTCTCCGCCGGCATCTTCAACGCGTTCATCGCGGGAGACCTCTTCAACCTCTACGTCGGGTTCGAGATCCTGCTCGTCGCCTCCTACGTGCTGATCACGCTCGGGGGAACCGAGGCGCGCATCCGGTCGGGCGTTGTCTACATCGTCGTCTCGCTCGTCTCGTCGATCCTGTTCCTCGCGGCGATCGCGATGATCTACGCCTCCCTCGGCACCGTGAACATGGCGCAGATCGCCGAGCGCATGGGGGAGCTGCCGCAGGACGTCCAGCTCGTGCTGCATCTCATGCTGCTGCTCGCGTTCAGCATCAAGGCGGCCGTGTTCCCCCTGTCCTTCTGGCTGCCGGACTCCTATCCGACGGCACCGGCGCCCGTCACCGCGGTCTTCGCGGGGCTGCTGACGAAGGTCGGCGTGTACGCGATGATCCGCACCGAGACGCAGCTGTTCAACGACAACGACGTCAACGTGCTGCTCATGATCGTGGCCCTCGCGACCATGATCGTCGGCGTTCTGGGCGCCGTCGCGCAGGCGGAGCTCAAACGCATCCTGTCGTTCACGCTCGTGAGCCACATCGGCTACATGGTGTTCGGTCTCGCGATCGCGACGCCCGCCGCGATCGGCGCCACGATCTACTACATGGTGCATCACATCGTGGTGCAGACGACGCTGTTCCTCGCGGTCGGGCTCGTCGAGCGGCGCGCGGGCACGACGTCGATCCTCAAGCTCAAGGGGCTGATGACGGGCGCGCCTCTGATCGCGGTGCTCTACTTCATCCCGGCGGTCAACCTCGGCGGCCTCCCGCCGTTCTCCGGGTTCATCGGCAAGTACGCCCTGTTCGAGGCGGCGGCCTCGGTCGGCACTCCGCTCATGATCGTGCTGATCGTCGCGGGCGTGGTCACGTCGCTGCTCACCCTCTACGCGCTCATGCGGGCGTGGAACCTCGGCTTCTGGCGCGAGGACGAGGACGACGCGGCCGAGCGCGAGACCGAGGCCCGCGTGGGCTACCTCGGTGATGCTCCCGCCGCAGCCGTGCAGACCGAGCGTCGGGCGATCCCCCGGGTCATGACCGCCGCGACCGCCAGCATGGTCGCCATCACGGTCGCGCTCACGATCTTCGCGGGACCCCTGTTCGACGTGTGCGAGCGCATCGGCGCGGCGCTGCTCGAGCCGGTCCACCTCGTGCAGCTCCAGGACGACGCGGGGGGAGGGCACTGATGTCCCCCGACAAGAAGAGCATGGTCGCCCAGGTCTGGCGGCAGCTGCCGTTCTTCGTCTGGCTCATCGCGCTGTGGATGCTGCTGTGGGGCCAGTTCACGGTCGTCGCCTTCCTCACGGGGCTCATCGCGGCCGTCGTGGTCACCCGCGTCTTCCAGCTTCCTCCGGTGGAGCTGTCGGGCCGGGTGAACCTCTGGTACGGCCTGGTCTTCGTCGTCGCCTTCGTGGGCGCGCTCATCCGCGGCTCGCTGACGGTGGCGGTGCAGGTGCTGGACCCCCGTCGCTACCCGGGGACGGCGGTCATCGCGGTGCCGCTCGTGATCGACGACGACGTGATCCTCGCGCACACGGCGGTCACGGCGTCCCTCATCCCCGGATCCCTCATCATCGACGTCGACCGCGATCGGCGCGTGCTGTACCTGCACGTGGTCGGCGTGCGATCTGAGGCCGACGTCGAGGCGCAGCGGCAGAGCGTGCTCCGGTGGGAGCGGCGGATCGTGAACGCGGTCGGCTCGCGCGCACAGGTCGCCCGGATCAGGGAGGCGGTGTCATGAGCATCCTGCTGGCGGTGATCTACGTCGTGTTCGCGGTCGCCGCGCTCATCACGCTGTGGCGGATCGTGGTGGGGCCCTCGATCCTGGACCGCGCCGTCGCCTCCGACGTCCTGCTGACCGAGATCATGTGCGTGCTCGGGGCCGACATGGCGATCAACCATCACACGCGCACGCTCCCCGTGCTGCTCGTGATCGCCGCGGTCGGCGTGTTCGGCTCGATCTCGATCGCCCGGTTCGTGGCGCGGAAGGACGGTGACCAGCGATGATGATGCCGACCCGGACGTCGGAGGGGATGTCGCTGGCCGGGTGGCTGGATGCCGCCTCCCTGGTCCTGATCCTCATCGGCGCCCTGCTGTGCCTGACGGCGGCGATCGGGCTGGTCCGGTTCCGCGACGTGCCGACGCGTCTGCACGCGGCGACCAAGCCGCAGGTGCTGGGGCTCGTGCTCATCTGTCTCGCGATCGCGCTGTCGCTGCGATCGTGGCCCGTCGTGGCCTTCCTGATCCCGATCGTGCTGATCCAGCTCGCGACGGCCCCGCTGTCGGCGCACATGGTGGGGCGCCAGGCCTACCGCAACGGCACGATCGACCAGAGCTCGCTCCTCGTCGACGAGCTCGCCGAGTCGCGACGCACTCCGCCGGCCGCGGGCGGCTGACCGGCACGCACCCGCCGGCCGCGCGACCTCGTGCGCGGCAAGCCGTGCGTCATCCCGGGCCCGTGCGCACCGGGCGGCGGCGGTGCCGGCGCGACCCGGCGGCGGCCAGTGCGACTCCCGCGACCAGCAGCATCCCCCCGAGCGCCGGCGGCGGCCCCCGGATCGGCGCCCGTCTCCGGCAGCTCGTCGCCGGCATCCCGCCATCCGCCCGGCGGCGCGGCGTCGAGATCGCTCGTCGCCCAGAACCGCACTGTCACCCGCCCGGACAGGGACTGGTCCGTGTCGGCGCGATCGCGGATGACGACGCCCTCGACCGCGGCCGACTCGCCGGGCTCGAGGCGCCCGACCGACATGCTCCCCCGCGTCTCGGCGAGGGGGACGGGGGCGCCGAGAGCAGCCCCGTCGCGGGACAGGAGAAGGCGCGGTCGCTCGCCGGTGGGCGAGCCGGGGGCGACGACCTCGGCGTACAGAGCGACGGTGCTCGTGCTCGAGCTCGTCACGCGCGCCGTCCAGGAGGCGCGCTCACCCGGCGCGGGCATGGTCAGCGCGACCAGCTCGGGGTCCGCCTCGATGCGCACGCTCGCCGCGTCGACGCCGAGCGACCAGGAAGAAGGCCGCGCGAGCGTGCCCGAGAGGGGGAGCAGCGCCACCGTCACCAGTCCGGCCAGCGCGAGGACGCCGCCCGCGGCGAGGAGCGGTGCCCGCCGTCGCGGGCCCGTGTCCGGCAGCGCGAGCGCGAGCGCGGTGTCGCCTCGGGCGAGCGTTCCGCCCGCGGCGAGCACGAGCAGCAGGATCGTCAGCAGTGAGCCGGATCGCAGCTCCTCGCGGGCGCCGCGTTCGAGTCGGGGGCAGATCGCGCATCCCGCGACGTGCCGGCGGTAGGCCGCGGCGTCCCGTCTGCTGGCGCGATCGGTGGCGATCCGCGCCAGCAGGCGGACGTCGATGCCGCAGGCGGGCGGGGTGAGCTCGAGATAGGAGCGCACGTACTCCACGCGCAGGGCGGCGCGAGCACGATGCAGGATCGTCGATGCGTGCGAGGCCGTCACGCCGATCAGGCGGCCGGCCTCGGCAGGGGTGCGGTCCTCGACCAGCATCGCCAGCAGGACGGTGCGCTGCGTCTCGTCCAGCGCGCCCAGCGCCTGCCGGGCGAGTGCGAGCGAGCTGCGCGCGGCGAGCCGCTGCGTGTCGTCGGGAACCGGGCGATCCAGCGTCTCGTCGTCGGCTGCCACGGTGCGCGTGGCAGCCGACTGCGCCCGGCGCACGAGGTGCCGCGTCGTCGTATAGAGGTAGGCGCGCAGGTTGTGGATCGCGATGAGTCGTTCCTCGGTGAAGGCGAGCACGGTGGCGAAGGCCTCGGCGACGGCGTCCTCCGCGGTCGCCGGGTCGGCTCCGAGCTGCCGCGCATAGCTCCGCAGGGCCTCGGATGACGCGGCGAACTCGTCGGCGACGCGGCGGAGAGTCGTGACCGTCAACGGATGTCGATGCTCCTTCCGGGGTGTGCTGCGGACGATGCGCACATTAGCATGTATACATACGCAGGGCCTTTTTCCGGCTTTGCTGTGACGGATCGAGTCCTGACCGCTCATACACATGAGACCGCTTTCGCGGTCCCGAGGCACGGACGGGCGAGCGCCCGCCACCGAATGAGAAAAGGACTCCTCCATGGCACACTCCTCCTCCCGCGGAACCAAGCGGCTGATCATCGCCGGCGGATCGCTCCTGGCCGTCGCCGGGCTCGTGACCGCCGCCGCGTTCACCGATTTCGCGAACCTCAACCTCGGCGACGGCACCGACGACTCGGGCGTCGGCGGCAACAACCGGTTCAACATCCAGGTCGTCGGCACCGATGCGAACGGCGTCCCGGTCCCCGGAGAGTGGCAGGAGGCCGACACGGCGGCGGGCGTCAACATCGCCGTTCCGGGCGCCGACCTCATCACGCCCGGTGACACGGTCTCCGTCGACATCCCGTTCCGCAACGAGAGCCCGGTGCTCAGCGCGGACATCTCGTTCTCGCTGCAGGACCGCCCGGGCTACGTCTCCGACGCCGCGATCGCCGCGGCGCTGCGCTACACGATCCAGCTCGACGGCACCGACATCGTCACGAACGTCGCCCAGTCGGCCGTTGACGACCTCGACCTCGGCACGTACCTCACCGGCACCCAGGGCACCCTGACCGTGGAGATCTCCCTGCCCGATCAGGGCTCCGCCGCCGCCAACAACGCGCTTCAGGGCGAGGTGTCCTACGTGCAGGCGCACTTCGACGCGACCTCGGTCCAGCCGTGACCCGCCGGCCTTCCGCCGGCGCCCCGTCGTCGGCGGAAGGCCGCATCCCCCGGACGGACGGCCACGAGAACAGACGAGAAGTGACGAGATGACAAGACCACGAAGCGGGACACGGCGGGCGATCCTGACCGCCGGCGCGCTGCTCGCCGCGAGCATGATGCTCACGGCCGCGGCGTTCACGGACCAGGCGGACGTCGCCGTGCAGCTGGACGGGTCGCGCAACACGCTCGACATCGTCGTGACGGGAGGCGTCGGGGAGGACCCCGATGCCTGGAACGCCGAGACGGCGGACTGGCAGCAGGGGCGACCCGGCGCGGTGCGACTGGGCGTGGGCAGCCAGCTGATCTCGCCCGGAGGCGAGGTCCGGGCCCTCGTCGCGGTCAAGAACGCGAGCCCGGTGCTCGCGGCCGACCTGACCCTGACGATCTCGGACCCCCTGCCGCGAGGCGCGGAGACCGACCCGGCCACGGGCGCGTTCGTCGAGCTCTTCGACCAGCTCGTCTTCACCGTCGCCGAGGTCGGCGGCGGCACGCTCATCGACCGCGTCCCCGCCGCGGAGCTCTCGTCCTACACCTGGCCCGCGGCCTTCGCGGCCGGCGAGTCCCGTGCCCTGGAGGTCACGATGGAGCTCCCCGAGAGCGTCGACAACAGGTGGCAGCTCGCCTCGACCGACGTGCTCTTCTCGTTCACGGCGGTGCAGTCGTGAGCGCCGGTCGGCCGCGCAGCGGTCGGCACCGGCTCCTGCTCGCCGCGGGCGTCGCCCTCGTCGGGGTCGTCGCCGTGACCGCCGCCGCCTACACCGACGTCGCGACCCTCCAGCTGGGAACGGGCGCGACCGGCTCGGGGCTGGGCAACCCCCACCGCTTCGACATCGCGGTCGCCGACTCCGCCTCGCAGTGGCAGGACGCGGTGACGGCCGCGTCCGCCGTCACCCTGACGCCGACATCCGGCACGCAGTTCTCGGAGAGCTCGCCGGTCGTGATGGACGCGACGTTCCTCAACCGCGACCCCGGCGTCGCCGGCGACCTCACCCTCCGCCTCTGGGACCCGGACGACACGGGGCCGACGGACCTGTTCGCGTCACTGCTGTTCACGGTCGCGATCGACGGCGCATCCACGCCCGCGATCTCGGGGGCGACCGCCGCCGCGGTCAACGCGGCGGACATCGTCATCCCGGATGTCGCGCCCGGCCAGCAGCCCCGCGTGACCGTCTCGGCGGTCATCGCCGCCGGCAGCGGGATCGCCGCGGCCGGCAAGAGCACGAGCATCGGCGTGAGCGCCGAAGGAGAGAGCAGATGAGAGACAGAGCGAGATCGCGCCGCGCGTGGCGGAGCCGCATCGTGCTCACGATCGCCGTGGCCGTCGCATCCCTCGGGGCGCCGGCGCCGGTGCTCGCCGACACGCCGGCCGATCTGATCACCGCCACCCCGGCGAGCATCGCGGTCGACGCACCCGCGCCGGGGCAGAGCCGCAGCTGGGACATCGACGTCGACAACCTGACCTCGGACGTCGTCACGCTGGACCTCGCCCTGGCGGGACGAGCCGACGTGCTGTTCGGCGGCCCGACGCCGTTGCACCTGACGATCGCGGAGAAGGAGTCCGGCACCGTGCTGGTGACCGGCTCGACCGCCGATCTTCTCGACCGGACCTTCGACCTGCCGGACCTGTCGGGCGCCGAGCGCTATCGTCTGGTCGGAACCGTGACCCTGCCGGCCGAGGCCGGTGACGCCTATCAGGCGCAGGCCGGGAGGCTCGACCTCCGATTCGTCGCCACGCGCCCCGAGCCGGCAGCGCCCGGCATGCTCGCGATCACCGGCGGACTGCTCGCCCCGGCCCTGGTCGCCGCCGCGCTCGCGGCCGTCGGCCTCCTGGGCGGTGCGACCCTCGTCGTCCGGAGCCGGAGGAAGAACGCATGAGAGCCCCTGTCCGTCGTTCCGCGCTCGCCGTGGCGCTCGCCGCCGCCCTCGCGCTCGTCGGCACCGCCACGGTGACCGGCGCCGCCTACCGCGACGACGCCTATGCGCGCACCGCCGCCCTCCCCGCGCACGTCGAGCCGCCGTTCAGCCCGGGGCTGTCCACGACCGCCCGAATGGTGGATACCGGCCTGGGGCTGGCCGCCTCCGGTGAGGTCTACGTCTGGGGACTCACGCTGTACGACATCAACGGCGCCGCCGCGGGCGGGGTCCAGCGTCCGCCGGAGCAGGTGCCCTTCCCCGCGGGCACCGACATCCGCCAGCTCGGCGGTCAGATCTACGACGTCAACGCGGTCGACGCCGGCGGCCACGTCTGGGGCTGGGGCGCGAACAACGACCGCAACGGCACGGACGCGTCGCGCGGAGCTGCAGGGAGTCCGCAGCGGATCCGCATCGGCACGGCCTGGAACGGCACGGGTCCGTTGCTCGACGACATCCTCAGCCTCGCGACCACCGAGCAGGCCGGCGCCGGGATCCGCGCCGACGGCACCGTGTGGAACTGGGGCGGCGGCACCGGCTACGGCGGAAACGGAACGACGCTCGGCGCCAGCCAGGTGACGGGCCTGCCCGATCCGGCCGTCGCCGGCAACCGCGCGGTCTTCATCAAGGGCGGGTACAGCAACTTCTTCGTGATCCTCGAGAGCGGCGACGTGTACTACATCGGTGGCGCGGGCGGCAGCAGCCTGCCGCCCGGAACCGCGAACGCCGGCAACAACGCCGTCAAGCTCACGGCGCTGAACGGCTGGATGAAGAGCAACGTCGCGGCGGGCGCGCCCTACGTCGTCGCCGTGGACGGCGGCATCTCCCTGGGCGCCGCGCTCCTGTCCGACGGCACCGTCCTCAGCTGGGGAGGAGATGCGACCCGCACCGGCCGGGGCGCCCCCACCTCGCCCGCACTCATCCCGACGCTCTCGCACATCGTCTCGATGCAGTTCTCCTTCACCGGCGCGGCGCTGCTGGACAGCGACGACCGGCTGTGGAGCTACGGGGCCAGCGACGACTACGGGCAGAGCCCGCAGCTGCCGGCGCTCCTCGACACGAACGTCGTGCAGTACTCCAGCGGCCAGGGTTTCACGCTCTGGCAGAAGGATGACGGCACCTTCTGGGGGCGCGGATACAACCCCCAGGGTGCGATCGGGCTTCCCACGGGCACGCAGTCCGCGAATCGGCAGGTCCTCTTCGGCGGGATCGACTCTCTGGCGGTGGTGGCGAAATGACGACACGGGCACAGCGGCGCGAACGGCGCCGGACGAGACGGCGCACGGCCACCGCGGCGCTTCGCGTCGGTCTCGCCTTCGGCGCGGTCGCGATCACCGGACTGGCGCTGTCGAGCGCGGCCTACACGGACCGGGCGAACCTCAACCTCGGCGGGGCCGGCATCGGCTTCGACGGTCGTTTCGACATCGGCGTCGTGCTCCCGGACGGCACGGTGGAACAGGCCGATGGGCCCACCGGCTACGACTGGATCGTGGCGGGGGCGGAGGAGCTCGTGCCGGGCCACTCCGTGACGACCGAGATTCCGGTCTTCAACAACACCGAGCGCCTCGCCGCCGACACGACCGTCAGCGTCGTGCTGCGCAACGGCGACGGGACCGTGGCGCCCGGCGTCCCGAACATCACCTCGTTCCTGCGGTTCAGCGCGGTCGACGACGCCGGGACGACCCTGTTCACGGACGCGACCTGGGACCAGGCCCACGCCTCGCTCGGCGCGCTCGAGGTCCGGGGCGCCGCGGCGCTCGCGCAGGGGGACGCCTATGTCGCGGGGCAGGTCGACAGCGCCCGCACCGTGACCCTCACGATCGCCTATCGCGACGATCCCGGCGTCGAGGACTACAACGGTGGTCAGGCCGCCCTCGCCGTGCGCTTCGACGCGGCGTCGGAGCGTCCATGAGCGCACGGCGTCCGCGACAGACCCAGCGGCGGCTGCCGCTGGGTCTGCGCGTGTTCGGGGCGGTCCGCTCCGGGATCCTCACGCTGGCGGCCGCGCTGGGGGTCGTGTGCATCGTGGTGTTCGCCATCGCACTGGTCACCGGCATCCGGCCCGTCGTCGTCATCTCCGGCTCGATGGAGCCCACCCTGCCGGTCGGATCGGTCGTCTTCACCCGACCCGCGCCCGCGGGCGACATCCGCGCGGGGGACATCGTGACGGTGGAGCGTCCGCGCGGCCTCGGGCTCGTCACCCACCGTGTCGTCTCCACCACGGCGCAGGGGGACGGGGTCTACTCGTACGTGCTGCGGGGCGACGCGAATCGCGTGGACGATCCCGAGCCGTACACGGTGAGCACGGCCGGACGGTACGTGTTCCACGTGATCTGGCTCGGGTACGTGACGCTGCTCCTGCAGAGTACGCAGGGACTCGTCATGGCCGGCGGCCTCGCGCTCGTGCTGATCGCGCTGTTCCTGCTCGATCCGGTCCGGATCGCGCGGGGTGGCGGAGACATCCCTGCGGACGCGCCGTTCGAGCCCGCGACGACGAGACGGGAGAGGAGGGCAGGACGATGAGGGGACAGCCGGACGCGCTCCTCCTGCAGGCGGTGCTGGGGGACCCCGCGCAGGTCGATCGGGTGCTGCGGGAGGTCGCGGGACAGGTGCGACTGGGGCCGTACTCGGAGGTCGTGGCCGCGACCGGGCTGTGCCGCGCGATCCTGGGGGAGCCGGGGGTCGCTCCGTTGCCGGGGGTGGGGCACTGGTCCGATCCGGGCGAGGCGCAGATCGACGCGCATCTGATGAGCTGTCTCGTGGTGAGTCTGTGCCGGGGCGAGCTGATCGAGGCGGAGGCCTACGCCGAGTCGGTGCGCACACGACTGGCCGATTCCGGGCCGGCGCGGGACGCCGGTGCGGTGGCCGTCGTGCATGCGGTGCTGGCGCTCACGGCGCTGGTCGCGAGCGCCGACCACGCGACGGCCCTCGTGGATGCGGAGCACGCGGTCGGGATCGGCGGGCGCGCCGGCCGGGGCATCCGCCGGTACGTGCTCGCGGTCCTCGGCGCCGTGCGGCTGTACCGGGGGGAGATCCCGGATGCGGCGGAGGCCCTCTCCCGCGCGGAGCACGTGACGGGAGGGGAGGGGTGGCTGGGCCGGCATGCGGCGAAGCTGCTGCTGGCGGTGCGCGCGGGGGTCGCCGTGGAGCGGAACGACCCGGGGGCGCGTCGGGTCCTCGCCCGGGTGCGCGAGGACGAGGTCGGGCCGCTGTGGCCGGTGCTGCTGCTGGCGCGGGCGCGGGCCGCCGTGCGGGAGGCAGGTGTCCCGGTCGTGCTCGAGCCGCCGCCGGCGGTCGGGGTCGTCCTGCCGCCGTCGCTCGGGTGGCAGGTGCTGCGCAGTCAGCGGATCGCGCTCGGTGCCGCGCGCGGCGAGGACGTGTCGGCGGAGCTGCCCGACGCGGAGGAGGCGGCGCAGTCGCCCCTGGTGATGGCCGCGATGCTGTGCGCTGACCCCGGAGCGCTCGCGGCGCCGTCGATGGGTGCGGCTGCGGCTCGGATGCGGGCGGACACGGGGCTGGCGCCGGGGGAGCGTGCGGAGGTTCTGCTGGCGATCGCGCAGGCCGCGCGGCCCCGTCTGCGCGACGCGGAGCTTCTCCGCGAGGCGGCTCGGCTGGTGGCCGAGCACGACCTGCGGCGTATCGCCGGCGGGGTGCCCGCTCTGGCGCGGTGGAATCGGGGCGGGACGCGGCCGGGGGCTCGGATGCAGGGGCGTCCGAGCCCCCGGGAGGTGCAGGTCCTGGCGGCGGTCGCGGTGTCGGGAACCGTCGCCGAGGCGGCCGCATCCCTGGGAATCAGCGCGAACACGATGAAGACCCAGCTGAAGTCGCTGTATCGCAAGCTCGGTGTCGCCTCGCGCACCGAGGCGCTCGTCGAAGCGGAGCGCCGCGGCCTCATCCGCTGACCGCGGTGCCCCTGCTCGCGGCGGCGTCAGTACCAGTTGGTGGCCTGCGAGTGCGCCCAGGCGGCGCACGGGGTGCCGTACGAGCCCGCGATGTACCGCAGCCCCCAGGCGATCTGGGTGGCGGCGACCGTCTGCCAGTCGTCCGCGACCGAGCTCATCTTCGACCCGGGCAGGGCCTGCGGGATGCCGTAGGCCCCGCTGGAGGAGTTCTCGGCCTGGTAGTTCCAGCTCGACTCCTTCTGCCAGAGCGAGTCGAGGCAGGAGAACTGGCCGTCGCCCCAGCCGTACTGATCGGCCGCGAGCTCCCGGGCGGTCGCCCGGGCGCCGTCCGGCGTGTTCGCGGCGGCGAGGGCCGCGGCCGCCGCCGCGGCGGCGGCCTGCTGCTGCTCGTAGACGTGCAGCGCCTCGGCGACCTGCGCGGTCGTGGCGCGCAGCTGGCCGGTGAGCGCCCCGACCGTGATCTCGTTCATGCCGGTCGTGCCGTCGAGCTGCGCGATCTCGATCTTGAGGTCGGTCGTGTCGACCTTGCCCTCCGCCTGCGCGGCGGTCGTGCGCGCCAGCCCCACGAAGAACACGGCGTCGGAGTCGACGGCGCGCGTCTCGACGGGTGCGGCGACCGGGGTGGTGGCCGCCTGCGCGGTCAGGGGGATGCCGATCAGAAGCCCGAGGAGGGCGACTCCGGCGGCGACTCCGAGGAGCGGAGACGCGAGATGGTGGGTGGTGCGCGAGGGCGCGGGGGACGAAGGGGTGCGAAGGCGCACAGGGCTCCGATGTTCGTGCTTCCCCGTGTGTCCGGCCGCGAGAGGGCGGGGGGACGAGAGCGCGCGCGGAGCGCGCGCGGCACGGGTTGGACGCCCCGGAGTGCGGCGTCGGGTGGTCGCCTCCGAGACATCCGCCGCGTTCTCGGGAGAGCCGCGGCGGACCCGGCAACGTTAGACGTCGAGTCTGGACGAGTCCTGGACGGCGGCGACGGCCTCGCCGCGCTCGACGATGTCGCCGGCGTTGTCGGAGATCCAGGCCAGGAGCGGCAGCATGCGCTCCGTGAGGTCGCGACCGAGGTCGGTCAGCGAGTACTCGACGTGCGGAGGCACGCTGGGGAGGGAGCGCCGCGCGACGAGCCCGTCGGCGGTGAGCGTGCGCAGCGTGGAGCCGAGCATCTTCTCGCTGATGCCGTCGACGGCCCGCCGCAGCTCGCCCCATCGGAGCGTGCCGTCCGACAGCGCCGCGAGCACGAGCACGCCCCATCGGCTCATGACATGGTCCAGGACGGTTCGGGTCGGGCAGGCATGGGAGAAGCTGCCCGGCGCGGAGGATAGTATTTCCGCAAAACTCACCGGCATGACAGTACCCTACGGCAAAGTGGGTACCGGTCGGCGGGAATGTCGGATGCGGCGATGCCGCTGTACCTGGCGACGTCCCGTCGAAAGGAACAGATATGACCATTCTCGTCACCGGTGCCAGCGGCCACCTCGGCCGCCTCATCGTGGAGCGCCTGCTCGCCCGCGGCGCTGCCGCATCCGACATCGTCGCCGGCGCGCGGACGCCCGCGAAGGTCGCCGACCTCGGCGTGCGCGCCGTCGAGCTCGACTACGACCGTCCGGAGACCGTCGCCGCGGCGGTCGAGGGCGTCGACCGTGTCGTTCTCGTCTCGAGCTCCGAGGTCGGCAAGCGTCTCGAGCAGCACCGCGCCGTCGTGGACGCGGCCGCTGCGGCCGGTGTGGAGCTGCTCGTCTACACGAGCCTGTTCCGCGCGACGGAGAGCCCGCTGCCGCTGGCGCCGGAGCACGTCGCGACCGAGCAGCTGATCGCCGAGGCCGGGGTCCCGGCGGCGATCCTGCGCAACGACTGGTACACCGAGAACTACGCCGGGAACGTGGCCCAGGCCCGGGAGACGGGCGAGGTCACCGCGAGCGCCGGCGACGGCCGGGTCTCGAGCGCGAGCCGTGTCGACTACGCCGACGCGGCGGCCGTCGTCGCCCTCGGAGACGGGCACGCGGGCAAGGTCTACGAGCTGGCCGGCGACACGGCGTGGAGCTTCGACGAGCTGGCCGCCACGATCGCCGAGATCGTCGGCCGCGAGGTTGTCTACCGCCGCCTGACGACCGAGGAGCACATCGCCGCGCTCGAGGCCGCGGGGCTGGACGCCGGGACCGCGGGCTTCGTCGCGGCCCTCGACGCCGGGATCGCCGCGGGCGCGCTCGAGGCGAGCGATCGCACGCTGTCCGAGCTGATCGGTCGCCCGACGACGCCGCTCGCGGAGGGCCTGCGCGCCGCGCTCTGACCCTCCCCTGACCGCGAGACCAGTCCGCGGCGCCGAGACCGGCGGTTTTCTCGCCGGTCTCGGCGCGCGGGACTGGTCTCGCGGTCTTTGTGCGGGGTCAGCCGATCAGGCTCGGGGCCAGGTCGCGGAGCGTGCGGCGGTGTGTCATGCGGGTGACGCCGATCGCGGCGAGCAGCAGCGCGCCGAGCATCCACGTCAGCAGGACACCGACATCCGTGGGGATGCGGCCGAGGTCGCCGCCGTACATGAGCTGCCGCATCGCATCCACCACGTACCCCATCGGCAGCACGTGATGGAGCGCCGCCAACGGCGCGGGCAGCGTCTGCCACGGGAACGTGCCACCCGCGGTCACGAGCTGCATGACCATCAGCACGAGCCCCAGGAACTGCCCGACCGAGCCGAGCCACACGTTGAGCGCGAGGATGATCGACGCGTACACGAACGAGGCGAGCACCATGATCCCGAGGGTCGCGAGCGGGTTGGCGAAGCTGAAGCCGAGCGCGATCGCCAGCACGCCGAACAGCGCAGCCATCTGCACGCCGCCGAGCACCGCGGGGGTGAGCCACCCGGCCAGCGTGATGCGGAACGGTGAGTGCAGGGCGGTGACCGCTCGCCGCGAGATCGGCTTCACGATCAGGAACAGGGCGTAGATGCCGATCCACCCGGCCAGCGCGGCGAAGAACGGTGCGAGCCCCGCGCCGTAGTCGCCGGCCGTCGCGACGTTGCTCGTCGAGATGTCGACCGGGTCGGAGATGGTGGTGGCCTGCTGCTGGCGCAGCGTCTGGTCCGAGTCGGGGATCTGAGCGACCCCCTGCGCCAGCCCGTCGCGCAGCTTGGCGGCGCCGTCGACGAGCTGTGGCAGCCCGTCGCTCAGGGTTGTCGCGCCCGCCGAGAGCGCGTCGGTGCCGTTGCTCAGCTGCTCGGCCCCGGATGCGGCGGACGCCGCGCCCGCAGCGACCTGCCCGGCTCCGTCGGAGACCTGCGCGGCCCCGCTCGCGACCTGCGCGGCCCCCGCGGCGAGCTCGTCGACCTGCCCCACGGCGGACTGCACCGTGTCGTTGGCCGAGGTGATCTTGTCGCCGAGCGTGTCGAGGTGCGACATGATCTCGTCGATCTGCTCCGGCGTGAGGCCCTGCGCGTTGAGCTCGGCCTGGATGTCGCTGCGCACGGTCGGCAGGGCATCGACCACGCTCTGCGCGGCGTCGCCCGCCCGGTCGGCGTACCCGTCGAGCGTCGCAGTGCCGTCGGCGACCCGCGAGGCGCCGTCGGCGACCTGGGCGGCCCCGCTCGCGACCTGCGACGCCCCCGACGACAGCGAGCTCGTGCCATCGGCGAGCTGCGCGGCGCCGTCCGCCGCCTGCGCGGCTCCCGAGGCCAGCTGCGCGGCTCCCGAGGCCGCCGTGCTCGCGCCGTCGGTCAGCTGGGAGGCGCCGTCGGTCGCGGTCACCAGGCTCGACCGGATCTGGGCGAGACCGTCGAGCAGTTGCAGCGCCGCCTTCTCGCCCACCATGGTCGCGACCGATGTGCGGATCTTCTGGATGGCCTGGGACCCGATGGTGGACGCCAGATAGTTGTTCGCGTCGTTGGTCGCGAGCGCGAGGGTCGCCTGGTGCGGCGACGTTCCCGAGGCCGAGACGAGAGCAGCCGAGAAGTCGGTCGGCAGGGTGACGGTGAAGTCGACCGAGCCGTGCTGGAGTGCGGCGGCGGCGGTCGCCGCATCCATGCGCTGCCAGTCGAAGGACCCGTCCTCCACGAGATTGTCGGCCACCTGGTCGCCGAAGTTCGTCGTCTGGCCGTCGACCGTCGCTCCCTCGTCGGCGACGACGAGCCCGACCGGCACCTGGTCGAGCCGGCCGTAGGGATCCTGGTTGGCCCAGAGGTACAGCCCGCCGTACAGCACCGGGACGCACATCAGCGCCACCAGCGCGAGGATCGACATCCGGGTGGAGGTGAGACGGCGCAGCTCCGCCAGCAGCATCGACGGAACCTTCATCGGACGTTCTCCTCGGTCGCGGATGCGGTGGGCACGGGCTCGGTGGCGAGCGTCGCTCGGTCCGCGAGCACCGTGCCGGAGGCGGCGCCGGCGATGACGAGCACGCCGAAGCCGCGACCGGCGAACTCCTCGGCGAGATCCCACCACGTGTGCGGACTCCCGCCGTGCCGGTCGGGTGAGACGAGCACGACCGCCTCGACCCCGCGTCGCAGGACGGTCAGCTCGAGCAGCGTGCGCAGCCTGCGGGCGGGGGAGAGGTCCGCGACGGGCGTGCGCCACTCCGTCTCCATCCCGTTCTCGGTGAGCCAGGTGCGTGCGGCGAGGGGGTTGGCGTGGCGACCCGCGAACATGAGCTCCTCGGCGACGAGACCGTACAGGGAGACGTTCGGGGCCGGGTCGCAGACATCCGGCGCGTCGACGAGCGCGACACGGCGACGGATGTCGGAGTCGTCGCGGCGGCCGTCGATCAGCACCTGCCCCGTCTCGGGCCGCATGCGGCCGGAGGCGATGAGCCCCAGCACGGTCGGTCGCTGCTCGGTCTCGGCGAGGGCGAGGCGCGCCTCGCCGCCCCGGTAGGTGAGCGAGGTCTCGGGCAGGGCGAGGCCGCGGCGTCCTTTGGACACCTGGTTCAGGTCGATCCGCATCAGCTCTCCTCGAGCTCGGGGTGGGCGGCGATGAGGGCGACGGACTCGCGCCAGGAGAGCCCGGCGATGCTGAGGCCGGCCTTGACGGCGGCGAGGCGGGAGCCCGGGGCGGACGCATCCAGCCGTGTGATGGCGGTGCGGGCGGTCTCCTCGATGAGCCGGGCGAGCTGGACGGCGCTCATGTCGGTGCGCAGCGTCTGATCGCGTTGACCGGCGGTGACGATCTGCAGCACGCGCGCGCGCAGCGGCGCCAGGGCCGCGGCGGTCTCGGCCACGTGGGCGTCGTCGAGCGCGAGCGCGGCGTTGACCTGCACCTGGGCCGCTTCGCCCCAGAGGCGGACGGCGAGTCGTGCGATCGCGAGCGGTGCGCTCACGTCGTCGTCCGTGCCCTCCGCGGCGAGCACGTTGAAGCGCTCCACGCCGGAGCGGATGAGTTCGCGCATGAGTGTGTCGCGGTCGGGAAAGTGGCCGTACATCGCGCGGCGGGAGAGCCCGGCCTCGCGGGCGATCGTGTCCATGGAGGCGTGCGGGTCGCGCACGACGACACGACGGGCGGCCTCGAGCAGGGCCTCGCGGTTGGCGGCCGCATCCCGCCGCGGGCGGGTCGCGAGAGTGGTCATGGAGAGATCCTACGCCGAAACTGCACATAGGTGTGCAGTTTCGTGCGCGTCCGTCCCGGGGCGCCGGCGTCAGTCGTGGGCGCGCGGCACCGTCAGCGTCACGGTCGTGCCTTCGCCCACGGTGCTTGCGATGTGCAGGCTCCCGCCGTGCTCATCCATGATGAGTTTCACGCTGGCCAGTCCCAGGCCGCTGCCGCCGTCACGGTCATCGGCGAAGCGACCGCGTGCGCCTTCCTCGACGACGACGGCGATGTCGTCGGGATGAATGCCGCGGCCCCGGTCGCGGATCGTGACGACGGCATCCGCATCCGTCGCCCCGACCTCGATCTCGATCGTGTCGTCGGAGTACTTCGCGGCGTTCTCGAGCACATTGGCGATGGCCCGGCGCAGGGCGAGCACATCGCCGTCGATGACGACGGGCCTCATCGTGCCGAACACCAGCCGGCCGGCGGCATCACCGGGCAGGACGAGCGCGGCCGCTCCGCGCGCGATCAGGTCCAGCGGAGCCCGGCGGTGCGCACGTTCCGACGCGGTGGCCGTGGACCTCGCCAGCGCCTGCGCCATGGCGACCAGGTGATCGCTCGCCTGCGCGGCCAGCTCCAGCACGCGGTGCCCCGGCGGCAGGTCGTCGGCGAGGAGGTCGAGATACCCGCGCAGCGCGGTGAGGGGCGAGAGCAGATCGTGCGCGAAGGTGCGTTGCACGGTCGCTCGCTCCTGTTCGGCGTGTCGCTCCGCGGTGAGATCGCGGACGAGCTTGACGAAGCCCAGCACCTGACCGTTCTCGCTTCGGATCGCGGTGATCGTCACCCGTGCCCAGAACTCGCCGCCGTCGCGACGCACGCGCCAGCCCGTGTCCTCCACGTGGCCGTCGCGCTGGGCGGCGGCCAGCAGCTGGTCGGGCAGGCCGCGTCGCCGATCCTCCTCTCGGTAGAACCGCGAGAAGTGGGACCCGAGGATCTCCGCCTCGGTGTACCCCTTGATGCGCTCCGCGCCGAGGTTCCACCCGCGCACGATTCCGCCGCTGTCGAGCTTGACGATCGCGAACAGGTCGACCTGTTCGTCCCAGTCGGAGGGCAGCGCGCGGCGGATGCTTCTCAGATCCGGATCACGATCGTCGGAGGGCGCAGTGGGATGCGGATGAGTCGCAGCCGAGTCCGGCTGATCCTGCCCGGGCATGCTCATGCGCCCGGCTCAGGAGCGATCGCGGCCACCGATGACGTCATGCTCACATCATCGGCGGCCGCCGCCGCGAGGAGAACTCCCCCTTCACGGCATGCCGCGTCTGGTATAACCGGCGCGATGTCGCGCGTGCTGCTCGTGTCGTCCTGCGTCGGTCGTGCTGCGTCAGTCGTCCTGCTCGGTGGGCCGCAGGAGGATCTCGTTCACGGTCTGATGGCGCGGGCGCGTGACGATGTAGCGGATGGCGTCCGCGATGTCCTCGGCCTGCAGCGGCTCCATCGTCGAGAGGCGCTGGGCCTGGAGGTCGCGGATCTCGGGTCGGAGGTGGTCTCGCAGCTCCGTGTCGACGGCGCCCGGCTCGACGACACCGACGCGCAGGTGGCGGCGGCTGAACTCCTGGCGGAACGACTCGCTGAACGCTCCGACGCCGTGCTTGGTCAGGTTGTAGACGCCGGAGCCGCGTTTGACCTGCCGGCCCGCGGTGGACGAGATGTTGATGAGGTCGGCGACCCGGCGCGGCTCGCTCTCGGCCGCCGCGAGCAGGTGCGGCAGCGCCGCCTCGGTCATCGACAGGAGGGCGGTGAGGTTCAGGTCGATCATGCGGTCCCACTCGTCGATCGGCGCGTCCTCGATGGGGCCGAGCAGCATGACGCCGGCGTTGTTGACGAGGATGTCGAGGCGGCCGAGCTCGGCCACCGTACGGGCGACGGCGTCGCGGGCCTGCGAGCGGTCGGTGATGTCGGCCTCGACCGCGAGGGCTCTGCCGCCGGCATCCGTGATCTGCTGCGCGAGGGCGGCGAGCCGATCGCCGCGGCGCGCGACGAGTGCGACGGCGGCGCCGTCGGCGGCGAGCGTGCGTGCGGTGGCGTGGCCGATGCCGCTCGAGGCTCCGGTGACGAGTGCGACGGTTCCTTCGAGGATGCTCATGCGTTCAGGCTATGCCCGCCGCGTGCGCGCGCGTCGGCGTTGTTCGCTCCAGTTCCTGCGCTCCGACCGCTTCCGCTCCCGCGCCGGGTCAGTTGAGGATCTCGCCGCGCTCCTCGGGCGACCGGGAGGTGAGCCGGTCGCGCCACAGCTGCAGCGCTTCGGGGCTGAGCCGCGTCCAGTCGGTGACCTCGCGGACCACGCGGAGCGGCTCCCTGCTGCGGTACGAGCGGGTCGGGTTGCCGGGGAACTTCTTGTCGGTGACGTTGGGGTCGTCCTCGAACGGGCCGGTGGGCATCACCTCGTACACGTGCGGCTTGCGGCCATCGCCGGAGAGCTCGGCCGCCAGCTCGGCCGCGAGGCCCGCGCCGTCGCGGAGCGCGGTGAAGTAGATGTGGTTCATCACGACGTCGGGGCGATAGTTCGAGCGGAAGCCCGCGCTGAACAGCTCGCCGACGCCCACCTCGGCGGTCGTGCCATGAAAGAACGGTCCCGTCTCGTCTGCGGCGCTCATGCGCTCCAACCTATGCCGCGCCCGGCGGTGACCTCACGATTTTCAGTTGTATTCGCGGGGTCGGTGGGTGCTCACGAGTGCTCGTTCGCCGCGTGATTCCGCGGAAGTCGTGCTCGTTGGTGACGGCTGGTGGTGGGTGGTTTCAGTCGGGTTCCCGGCCCGGGACCGGCCCAGGATCGTTCGCCCTACGGCTTGCTCGAGATGATCGACGGCAACGATGAAGTTGCAGCTACCCAGCTCTTTGCTGCTGGCGAGATCCACGCAGCGAGATCCATAGCGAACTGTAGATCCCTGGTTAGATCTCGTTCGTGGATCGGTTCGTGATGGGCCGCGCGGTTTCGGACGAAGTTGAGCTGCTGCATCCGGAACGCGACGTCCTGCTGTCGGGTGCGGAGGTCGGGGTCACCCGCGGGGAACGCGCGATGTGTGGTGGGAACCCACAGAGCCGTCAAGTATCGAGATTCGACGAGATAGCGCCAGAATCCGAGGGGAAGTTCAGCGACAACGCGACCGTGGACCTCAGGTCGTCGACCGCGCCGAGTCGCTCGATCTCGCGCCTTGTGGAGGTCTGCCGATCCTTGCTGATCGAGGGGCGCGACGTCGAGCCATGAAGCGCCGCCGCGCCTCTGATGCGCCCATTCTCGGAGTTCCCGATCAAGGGCGTTGCGCGCAAGGACCTCGACCATTGACGTCAGCTCCATGACGCTCGCGGCAGCGCGCATGTTCCACTCGTAGAGAGCGAACGCGTCGGAGACATCACCACCACTCGCGCGCAGATACGAACCGAGGCGTTCTGCCGTGACGAGAGGGAGCAGCTCGTTGTACACGTCGAACTCGAAGGGGCCGGATGCGGTTGACATTCAGCCTCCATGACGTAAGCTCTTCTACGAAGACCCCGGAACGATCACTGGCTCTAGCCATATCGCCGGGGTTTCGTCTTCCCATGACTCGGGTAGGCTCCCGGCCCTGCGGGCGCTTCGCGTGACGGAGTCACCGGGAGCCTACCCGAGTCATGGGATCCGCGACGGCGGCTCGCCCTGATCTCGGTGGATCAGCAGAAGTGAGGGCCTCGCGGGCCAGATCTCCGCGGAAGTCGTCTTCGCTCGTCGCGGCCGATCTCGACTCGATTCAACCGCGTTTCCGGTCCGGCAGCCGCCCCTGCATAGCGCTACTCTTCCGCCAGCTCGTCATCGAGGAGAGCTTCGACAGTCGCAGAGGTCTCGTTCGTGATCCGAACGCCGAACAAGCTGCCAGCGGGTGTGGCGTCACTAAGTATGAGCACCGTGTTGTCGCGCACCGTTTCTTCGGCCTCGAGGTCCGCCCAAGGGATCTTGTCGCTATTCAATGCCGCGATGTACTGGTAGCCGAAAGACTCGGCGGATGCCACCGCAATCTCCAATGCCTGCGCTACTTGTCTCTCATCGACGTCCGCGAACAGCAAACTGTCGTGAATGAGGAAGCCGGGTCCGATGCTCTGCTTCGCGAACGACTCAGAGATGGCGATGTTGTATGCGAAGATCGCCATCTTGTCGACTCCGTCAGATCCGCCCTTCGGCAGCTTCATCTTGAGCTGAAGACCGGTCCGCCGCTGGCCGATGGAAATCTGGAGTTCGGCATCGTCGCCGTAGAGTAGCTCGAGTATTTCGGCGAAACGATTGAGAATGTCTGATCGTCGCTCGAAACGCTCGGAGAGATCGCGACGCGTTCGGGCAGCAAGGGTGGCCTCGTCCGACTTGAGCTTCACCCGCCGCGCGCTTATGCGTCCCAGCTCCTCTAACTCCAGCTGGTACGTCGAGACCTCGGTTTGAGTTGCTGCAAGTCGCTTTTGTAGCTCCGCGAAATCCTCGAGAGCGCCGCCGGAGTTGAGAATCTGCATGACCTCGCTTTGCCGAGCGTCCAGGTCGGCGCGGGTGGCGCGCTTTGCCTCGAGATCGTCACTGAGCCGAGAGATCTCATCGTGAAGGTAGTTTGCTCGATTGGTCGAGACCTGAACGTAGAAGGCCTGTGCTTCTTCCAGCGATCGGACAATAGAGTCCGCGAGGACCACGCCTGCTTCACTGTAAAGTTCGGCGATACGGCTTTGGCCAGTGGTCGCTTCGACATCCAGCTTGCTCTCGTAAAGCGCGATCAGCTGCTCGCCTGAGATGATGTCGTTAGTTAGCTTCTTGATACTGGTTGCGGTGCGATTCGCTTCACGTTCGACGGTCTTGTACTCCGGGACGATGGAGAACTCGCCGAGCTCTCGCTCGAGCGCGACGGCGCGGGACTTGGCCTTCGCGAGACGAGACTCTACAGACGCAATTTTGTCGTCGAGACTGATGTCCTCGACATCCAACGCGTCGAGTCTCGCAACGTCTGCTCGCAGTGAGGCCCACTCCGCCGGGATGCTCCAGTCGAGCCCCAGGAGGTAAGCGTTCTCCTTCTGAAGTTGTTCGGCACCAGGATTCTTGACAGTCCGGAAGGGGTCTATGAATGTGTCTGTCTTGAAGCGGACAAAGTGGCGGATGAGGCTACGCCAAGTCGGCGTCTCCGCCGCCACGCCTCTTGCAGGAAAGCTCTGTGATTGTAGCCACCGGTTCCAAGTTGTGGTTCCGAGTCGAAGAGGCTGATCGTCGGGGACGTTGGGGTCCTGCAGACCCGCGCGGGTTCGGTTCCCCGTGACCTCGATCTCCGAGGCGTTGTCGGGCGATCGCGTGACTACCAGTCGAGCACCGTTTCGGGTTTCTAGTGCGAGCGAGAATCGCCACCCCCTGCCTACGGTGGGCTGCAGCTGCCGCGAGAGCTGTCCGCCAAGACAGAAGTCAATTACCGATATCGTCGTCGATTTCCCGAGTCCATTGCGGGAATCGGTCTTCGTTGACTCCCTTTCCCGCTCCGCGACGATGAAGCTGGCAGCGTCGTTGAAGTGGACGTCGTGGAAACCGTCGAAGTTGGCAGAGAGCGCCTCAAGCCTCATGCGTGCTCCATCGAAGTGTTCCCAGCTCGAAACGCACCGCGCCGAGCATGAAGAGCAGGCTCATCGCCTCGAGGAAGCGATCAAAAGGGGCGTCGGGGTACCGGGCGCTGAATCGCACCCACGTTTCGCTAACCGTCGATTCGTCGGCTGGTCGGTCTGCGAGCATCTGCGCCCCTTGGCCGAGAAGCGAGTCTGCTGCTGGGGTGTACTTGTCGGGCAAGATCATGTGGGCGGGCTCTCGAATATGTCACAGACTTCGAAAAGGTGGGCGAGAACGGCGGCCGCAGCGACTTGCAGCAGAAATCGTCGCTCCAGCGAATCTTGAGGGGCTGCGGCCGAGGTCGTCCCGAACGTGATGAGGCCGAGGAATACGTCGTCGGGCGTCGCTCCGTCGGACCGAAGTCGGTCGTACTCGGTAAGAAACCCGCTGCGCAGTCGCGCAGGAAACGCAGGCACAAGCTGACCCTGCCGTCGAAGAAAGTCCGCGACCATGCTGGCCTGGGCGAGGCCCGTGGTCAGGTGCGGGCGCACTCGATCCGTCAGGTTGTTGTGGTCCATCTTCTTGCTCGGGTCCATTGCGACCATGGGTGTGGAGGCGGCTCCGAGCGTGCCATCCGCGTATGCGTTACAGATGAGTCCAATCTCCGCGAATGAGACTGAAACGACTGCGATAGCGAGGCGCTCTCGTACTCCTCGCTCGGCATCGGCCTTCCAGCTTCGGAGGTCTTCGGTAGAAAAGCGGCTCGGATCCTTATCGACGAGTGTGTGATGCGTCGGGCAGAGCACGATGAGGTTGTCGTACGCATCTCGGGCCTTCGCCGTGAGGTTTGCGTTCCCTCGGGGACCCTCATTCGACGACGCCTCGATGTGTGCGATCTCTCCCAAGATTGTGGGGGGATTGCTGCCGTAGTCGACTAGGGCGAGGGTGCATCCGGGGAACGGGCACAGATGTCCGCATGAAATGAACAGCTGCTTCACTGTGCTGTCCAGATATGACCGTGCCATCGCTCCCCCTCGGATTACCCTAGGGGATCCGGTCTGTGAACCGCCAAGTCGAGCCTGTCGTGTCGCCACCGAGGAGCGCCCGGACCGCAGCGGAGCGAGGACCGGACGCACCGCAGGTGGCGGCGCCGGCCGGAGGCCGGCCTTGAACGAGTAAGGAAAGTTCTCACAGCTCGGAGCGGGCGGAGCGATATCCTGTCTAGATGAGTGAGTTTCCGGTTGGCGAGCTGCGCGGGCTCAAGGGTGCGCTCGTGCCTGCGTATCGGCAGATCGCGAACGAGCTTCGGCGCGTGATCGAAGTTCACAAGCTGCAGCCGGGCACCAAGCTGCCCTCGGAGACGGAACTGGTCGCGAAGTTCGACGTCGCGCGGATGACGGCGCGGGAGGCCCTTCGCGTATTGAAGGCCGAGGGTGTTGTTCGGTCGGAGCAAGGGCGAGGAGTGTTCGTTGATCGAGAACTCGCTCCTAAGCGACTTCAGATGGGTGAAACAACCGCGCCCAACGAGGGGGAGTGGCGCGAGCGGATCCACAGGGTTCTAGTCGCCGGTCGAGGTGAGGCCGAGGCGACGGACGATGGGTGGGCGCGGTCTGCCCTCCTGCTCTCTTCCGGGTCGCTGGTTGCGATCTCGGTGCAGCTCGAACCGGCGCCCGGGCGCAGGGACGAGACGACAGTCTTTGTTCCGGGTGAACTCGCCGACGCTCACCTTCGGGCCGCCGAAGCTCTAGCGGCCGCACGGCAGTGGATCGTATCCGCCCGAGTGAACCGAGATGACCCAGCCGCATTGCTCGTGACACGCATTGGATTGAGCGGGTCCGAGCGGCCGGTGATCGCGAGCATCAGTAGCCGTTCGGGCTCATGGCCAGTCACCACAACTGAGACCATCTAGACTTGACAGCCTATCTAGACAAGTGGAACGATGATCGCACCACTTCTAGTCAGGTTGCCGATCATCGCAACTTGTCTAGATAACTAGATAGGAGAATCTAATGGCAATTCAGTCAGCGATCCCGGTCAGCTTCGACGCGTTCTTCCCGCGGGGTGCGTTCGTCGTCGGCGAGGTCGAGCCGATCGTCAAGTGGTCCGACGACGGCGAGCGGCAGGGGCAGGACCTCGACAAGAACTCCGGTCACCCGCTCTGGCAAGTGCGCGTGATCGACGCCGACCCCGACGCCAAGAAGGGCCAGGGCGAGGTCACCGTCAAGATCGCGAGCATCTCCGAGCCTCAGCTGCCGCCCGAGCTGAACGGACTGCCGTTCCGCCCGGCCGTGTTTGAGGGGCTCACGGTTACGCCGTACGTCAAGGAGGGGCAGGGGCGTCCGCGCGTCGCCTACTCGCTTCGCGCCCGCGAGATGAAGCCGGCGCCCAAGCCTCGGGGTGCGGAGTAATGCGGGCTACCGTGCCGCGCGAACTGCGTAGCTGGGGCGACGAGGTCGGCATCCTCCTGCGTCGCTGGTGGTGGGCCGCGGCGATCGTCGTAGTCATCTCGTGGCTGCCGCCAGCGCCGGCCGTGCAGGTTGCGTTCAACGTCGGCTGCCTGGCACTTGTCTTTCTGCTCAGCCTTTGGCTGACGGTGACGGCGCTACGGATGCCGCGCCGTCCCGAGGACAAGTGGAGGCGCGATGTCTCACGCAACATCCTCGCGAACTGGCCCGGGGTAGCGATGCGCGTCCGCCTCGGTGTCCCCGGCTACGGCACGCGCGGCATGGTTGTCCCCGCAATCAGCACGCCTGTGTGGCAGGGGTGGACCTGCGCCTTCGGTGTTGCGCTCCCGCAAGGGCTCGGACGTGAGCACCTGCAGGCGCAGGCAGATCTGCTCGCGCAGGCCTTCGGCGCACGTCGCGCGACGGTCCACGGTGAGCACATCGGCGCGATGGCGTTGCGGCTCGAGTTCGTGGATGCGCTCGAGTTCGCGTTCTCCCTCGACCTGCCCGTGGCGTGGGACGGCAAGACGGTCCAGATGGGCAGAGACGCAACAGGCGGACCTTGGTCACTTCGCCTCGGTCCCCACACCCTCGTGGCCGGCGCGTCGGGCAGCGGCAAAGCCTCGCTGGTGTGGGGTCTGCTCCTTGGGCTCGCCGAACCCATCCACAGTGGCCTCGTCGAGGTCTGGGGCATCGATCGCAAGGGCGGCATGGAACTCGCTCTCGGGCGCTCGCTTCTCACGAGATTCGCCGCCGACGCTGAGCGCTCGGTGATTCTGCTCGAGGATGCCGTCGCCGCGATGCAGCAGCGAGCGAAGGATCTGGCGGGCAAGACCCGACAGCACGTCGCGACCCTCGACAGCCCGACGATCGTCGTGCTGATCGACGAGCTCGCGGCGCTCACCGCTTACGAGACCGATCGAGATCTGCTCCGCCGGGCCAACTCCGCTCTCGCGACTCTCGCCTCACAGGGCCGCGCTGTCGGGTTCATCGTGTTCGCCTGTCTCCAAGATCCGCGCAAGGAGACGTTGCCGGCACGCGGTCTCTTCACTCAGACGGTCGGGCTCCGACTGCGAGACCGCATGGAGACCGCGATGGTCCTCGGCGACGGAGCCGTGGCGGTAGGCGCACGCTGTCACGAGATCTCGCCGACCACTCCCGGCGTCGCCTATGTCCTGCCCGAAGACGGCCGTCCTCCCGAGCGTGTCCGCGCCGGACTAATCACCGACGACATGATCCGCGACGTCTCGTCACGGTATGCCGCACCGCGGCAGGTGCCTGTCGTCATCCCCGAACCACCCGCCTCCGACGAGCGTCAGTCGCGCTCACCCCGTGCGCCGCGACCCCCGCGACGCACCTCACGAAAGGAAACCGCATCATGAACAGCAACCGCGGCCTCGCATCGGCCACCATCGTCGGCCTCGTCTCGGCGCTCGTGCTGTCGGGCTGCGCAACACCAACCGTCAGCCCGTCAGTCGTCCCGAGTCGGCAGACGACGGTGACGCGCCCCGCTGACATGCTCGCTCCGTGCAACCTGGGGGAGAAGTGGAACAGCGTCGCGATGGTGAAGGTCGCACGGTACGACGCCCCCGCCGTCGATGACAGCATGCTCGAGGACTACGGCCCAACGGTCGCCAACGCTTCGTGCATGGATGCCGAGATCATCAAGTGGCAGGAGCTGCGCCGCGAGACCGGCGAGAGCGACAAGATCTGCCGCATTACCTGGTACGACGACCCCATGGGCCTGACGTACCCGATCGGGTGCGCGGTGCCCGTGATGGTGGTGACCGATGCGTCTCGATGAGTCCGTCGCGCGGCGGCTCCGCAGCGAGGAGTACGACCGTTGGATGCACAATGTCGCCTCGACGGGCTACTGCCTCAACCCGGTGCGTCTCGTCGGGTCCTCGACGACGCTCCACGCGGCATCCGGCGAGATCCTCTCGGAGTACTCGTCGACGAGCGAACCGGACGGCGTCACCTTCACTCGGTGCGGCAATCGACGCGCCACACGCTGCGAGTCCTGCAGTTACGAGTACAAGGGCGACACCTGGCACATGATTATGGCCGGTGCTGCGGGTGGGATGAAGGAGGTGCCAAAGGAGGTCGCCGGGCACCCGATGGTCTTCCTCACGCTCACAGCCCCGTCGTTCGGAGCCGTTCACACGACCGCCGTCGACCGGCGCACCGGCGTCTGCGAGCACGGTAAGCCGAGAGGATGCCGTTGCCACCACGACGACGACGATCCGCAGCGGGGTGATGCGGTGTGCGCCGAGTGCTACGACTACGTCGGTCACGTCGTCTGGCAGTACCACGCGCCCGAGTTGTGGCGTCGGTTCACGATCCGGCTGCGTCGTGAGCTGGCTCGATCGCTCGGCATGACGCAGCGCGCAGCGGCCCGCGTCGTACGGCTGCAATTCGCGAAGGTCGCCGAGTTCCAGCGTCGGGGAGTCGTCCACTTCCACGCAATCATCCGGCTCGACGGCATCCATCCCGAGTTCCCTTTCCCGGCGCCGCCGGCAGCAGTGACGACCGATCACTTGGTGACAGCGATCCAGTCCGCCGTGAGGAAGACAAGCGTCGCTGCGGCTCCACTTCCTGGCGACGCAAGGACTCGCACGCTCACCTGGGGCAAGCAGTTCGACGTGCGGCCGATCGTGCGTCGCGAGGGTCTTAACGGTGCACTGTCCGACCGCGCTGTGGCCGCCTACATCGCGAAGTACGCCACCAAAGCGACCGAAGACCTCGAGCCGACGGGCGCCGGTCGTGATCACATCAAGCGCATCAAGTCGACCGTTCGCGAGCTGGCGGCTGTCGTCGATCCCGAAGGACCGTACGAACAGCTGCATCGCTGGGACGGGATGCTCGGCTTCCGAGGGCACTTCTCCACGAAGTCACGGCGCTACTCCGTGACACTCGGATCGCTCCGTGGTGCACGACGGAGCTGGCGCCTCGAGCACCTGCTCGCACGGACGAAGCCGACCGAGGAGATCAGCCCCGACGAGGTACTCGTCATCGGCTCATGGGCTTATGCCGGCATGGGCTGGCTCACCGTCGGAGACAAAGCACTCGCGAGAGAAGCCGCGGATGCCGCCCGCCAGTGGCGTCACGATCGCGCACGAGATCGCAACACCCCAACCACAGAAAGGAGCACGACATGACCACTCACACGCTCGTGGACGACCCCGAGATCGACATCGCCGATAACTCCGAGCAGAACGGTTACCTGACTCGCCGCGAGGCCGCCGCGCTCTGCCGCGTGCCGTTGTCGACGTTCGATTCGCTGCGTCGCCAGAACCGGTTCCCGTTCCCGGATGCGCACATGGGCAAGCACATGCTGTGGCGAGCGTCGACTGTCGCAGCGTTCCTCCAGGCAGGCGGTACTCGCGGTGTCCGCTGAACGAGCCGAGCGGATCGACCCGAAGACGCGGCGCCCCCTGCCCGAGGGCATCCGTTTCCGTAAGGATCGCGGCAAGTATCAGGTGCGCGTCTGGGCTATCGGGCTGAACGGCGAGCAGCGCGAACGATCGACCTTCGTCGAGACGCTCGCCGAGGCGAAGAAGCTCCGCGCCGAAACCCTCACTCGCCGCTACCCCGACGGCGATATGACGCTCACACAATGGCATTCGCGGCACTGGTCGGTCATCGAGGGCAGTGTGCGTGCGTCAACGGCGCGTGCATACGAGCGCGGTTGGCGGCTACGGGTGAAACCATGGCTCGGCCACGTGAAGCTCGAGAAGCTCACGGCGGGCGTCATCGAAGAGGCGATCACCGGCTGGGAGGGAAGTACATCGACGCGGATCGATGCGCTCTCGGTGCTGAGTCGCCTGCTCGACGGCGCGGTACGCGCGCACCTCGTGCCGCTAAACCAAGCGCGGCTCGCGCGTCGTCCAAAGTCCGAGTCGGCGACGAGCCTGCGATCTCGCGCGCTCACGGCCGCGGAGGTGCCGACGCTGCTCGCGGCGATCGATGATGCGCACTATCGGCGCTACATCGCCGCTCTCGTCTACACCGGTATGCGCGCCAATGAGGCGACGGCACTGCGCATGGAAGACGTCGATCTTTCGCACCGGACGATCCACGTACGGCGCGCATTCAGCATCGGCGCGGACGGGCGCGGCGTTGAGCTGACTCCGAAGAGCCATAAAGAACGGGACGTGCCGATCCCTACGCCGCTCGTCGCACCGCTGACCGAGGCCATGGCCGGCAAGCACCGCGGCGAACTCGTGTTCACGGGTCCTCGCGGCGGACGAATCAACGCCTCGAACGTGCGCCGTGCGATCGACTGGAAGGCGCTTCGTTCGAAGCTGCACCGCGACGACCTCCGGCTGCACGATTTGCGCCACACGCTCGCGACGATGCTCTTCGACGCCGGCGCTTCAGCGAACGACGTGCAGGCGGTGCTCGGCCACTCGAGCATGCAAATGACTGAGCGGTACAGCCGCGCTCGGTCCGACGTCGCCAAGCGAGCCGCCGCCGCCATCGACTCGCTGTTCGGCTCAGACCCTGTTCAAGCCAAAAGGAGCGGACACTGATGACCATCATCCGGAACGGAGACGGCTCCACAACACTGGGCGCTGACCGGCTGCCTGGCAGCGTGTGGGGCTCTAACCTGCGGGCGATCCTCCCGACTTCCCGGTGGGTTGCGCTCAGTCGTCGAACCGCGGAGCGCGCCGGTCGAGTGTGCGAAGTGTGCGATCAGCCCTCGTTCTACGGCGAGGGCACGCGCAACCCGGACTGTCACGAGATGTGGAACTTCGATGCGACGGCGTCTCATCCCGTCCAGCGACTCGAGGGAGTGATCGCGCTGTGCGGCGCCTGCCACGAAACACAGCACTCCGGTCTGGCAGAACTCAACGACCGATGGGAGTCCGTCATTGCGACCCTGTGTCGAGTGAACGGCTGGGACCGAGCGGATGCCGAGGCAGACATCGAGCGGTCTCGCGAACGCTATCGCGACCTGTCGAACACCGAATGGGATCTGGATCTCACGCTGCTCAATGGGTGGGTAGCGCTCGACGGGTATCCCGATCTTGTGGTTCCATCCGAAGATCGTGCGACCCTGGGGAACACGCTGGACAAGACCAAGCGGAAGCTCTCGCTCATCGTTGGAGCCGAGATCCCCGACGCGATCTGGAGGTGGTGATGTGAGCGAGTCCAGTTCTGAATTCTCGACCGCGATGGACGTTGTCCGTGCCGCCGCGGACGAGCGGATTTCACGTGAAGAGCTGGTTCGCATCCTTCGCTGTTGGCGTTACGAGCCCAAGCATCGAGCGACCGGTCTCTCCGACGACTGGGAGTTTCGAGACAACAGCTTTGAGGTCGTCGAGTACGCGTTCATGAATGATCTCATCGACGAGAACGATTACGAACGCATCGTCCGAGCCCTGGACGAAGACCGCCCCGTGTCGGAGGATGATGCGACCCGGAAGCCGCCTCCGGCGTGAAGTTCGCGAACCGCTTCACAGGTCCTTAAGGTCGATACCGAAGCGATCGGCGACGTCCTCGATCGGCTCGGAATCCATGGCCAGGCGTGCTCGTGCAATTCGCTCCGCTTCCCGATCCTCCGTCGTCTCGACGAGCTCCTCGATCAAGCGGTCAGCGCTGACCTCCCGGCTCGCAGCCAGCGTCGCGATCTCCGCGGCGGCCTCAGCAAGGGTGTACAGCCGTCGCCACGGGTGCTCGCCGTGACGTGCGATCGCCACCGTCTCGCGAGTGTATGAGCGCGCGTCGCCGGCGATGAGCCACCGCTCCTGACCTTCAGCGTTGAGGAAGAAATCGACGATGCACTCGCCGCACGGCATCTTGTACACGCCGGGTTCGGTCGGCGCGCTCTCTGTGGCATCGGCGATCATCTCGCGGATGATGCCTTCCCAGTCCTCGTTCTGACCCTCAACGCCCATCAGCTACCTCCTCGCGCAGAACAGAGAAGCTTCTCATCAAGAATCTCGGATGTCTATCGCGGGTATGACGGGATCCACGCAGTCAACCCGTCCACGGTGCGACCCGTGGCGGCGTCGTAGACAGGCATACGTGGGCCGCGACAGGATCGACCTATGCCTGGATACAGCAGCAAGCACACATATGCAGCCTTTTTCAACGCAGGCGAGCTAATGGATGGAAAGGTCGCCTGCCCGACATGCGGCGAGTCGACCTTGCACCCCACGGGCCACGTCGCGAGCCTGGAGTCGACGAAGGAGTACTCTCCGAACGTCAGCCTCACCGCTTGGTGCGAATGTGGCCAGGCGGTCGTGATGGAGTTCGGAAACTACAAGGGGCATTTCGCCATCGACATCCGCGCCCTCGTGCGCACATAGGTCGCGGCGCGGCGGTGAGTCGTCGATCTCTCAGTTTGCCTGCGAGCGGAGACTGTCAGGTCGGGCATATTCAAGCCGCACGCGGCGGCGACCGGCCCGAGACCGGCCCAGTCGCACGGCGACAGCAGCTCTCGTCCGTGCATAGCGCGCGTGTTCTCTCGGCGTGATCCCTCGACGACTGTGCCCATGGGGGCAAGGACTACGATCCGGAAATCACCTCTCACCAGGGCAAAGCAAAACCCCCGCCATGTAGAAGCTAGGCGAGGGTTTCTGGGACCGTTGTAACGACGGTCCGTGTGGCTCCGACGGGCGTCGATCCCGTGACCTCACGATTTTCAGTCGTGAGCCACGCGAGCCGAGTCACGTCGAAGCGCAGCCCTACACGACGCCTCAGTCGGCGCCGAACTCGAACGAGGACGCCTCGTTGACGGCATCCGTCGCCTCGGCGAGCTCCTCGCGCTCGGCCGAGAACGGCGAGGCGTGCTCGGTGATCTCCTCTGCCTCGCCGCGGCGGAGCGTTCCGACCAGCGCGCCGGTGGGGCCGCCGATGAGGCCCATGCTCGCGTACTGCTCGAGCCGCGTGCGCGAGTCGGCGATGTCGAGGTTGCGCATGGTGAGCTGCCCGATGCGGTCGGTCGGGCCGAAGGCGGCGTCGCCCACGCGCTCCATCGACAGCTTCTCCGGACCGTACGACATGACCGGCGCGGTCGTGTCGAGGATGCTGTAGTCCTCGCCACGGCGAAGACGCAGCGTCACGGTTCCCGTGATCGTGGAGCCCACCCACTTCTGGATCGACTCGCGCAGCATGAGCGACTGCGGCTCGAGCCAGCGTCCCTCGTACATCAGCCGGCCGAGACGACGGCCCTGCTCGTGGTACGTCGCCAGCGTGTCCTCGTTGAGGATCGCGTTCACGAGCCGCTCGTACGCGATGAACAGCAGCG
The DNA here is from genome assembly GCF_030818905.1 of Microbacterium sp. SORGH_AS_0888. Classification (NCBI taxonomy): domain Bacteria; kingdom Bacillati; phylum Actinomycetota; class Actinomycetes; order Micrococcales; family Microbacteriaceae; genus Microbacterium; species Microbacterium sp. SORGH_AS_0888. The sequence continues at coordinate 2,146,246 of NZ_JAUTAZ010000001.1, read as the reverse complement.
CCATCCCGGGAGCCTCGTAGATGCCGCGAGACTTCGCCTCGATGATGCGGTTCTCGATCTGGTCGCTCATGCCGAGCCCGTGGCGTCCGCCGATGCGGTTCGCCTCGAAGACGAGCTCGACCGGGTCGGTGTACTCGGTGCCGTTCAGCGCCACGGGGCGTCCGCGGTCGAACGTCACCGTGACGTCCTCGGTCTCGATCTCGACCGCCGGGTCCCAGAACCGCACGCCCATGATCGGCTCGACGGTCTCGAGTGACACGTCGAGGTGCTCGAGCGTCTTCGCCTCGTGCGTCGCGCCCCAGATGTTCGCGTCGGTCGAGTACGCCTTCTCCGCGGAGTCGCGGTACGGGAAGCCGTGGGCGACGAGCCACTCGCTCATCTCCTGGCGACCACCCAGCTCGCGCACGAAGTCGGCGTCGAGCCACGGCTTGTAGATGCGCAGCGCCGGGTTGGCGAGCAGCCCGTAGCGGTAGAAGCGCTCGATGTCGTTGCCCTTGTAGGTCGAGCCGTCGCCCCAGATGTCGACGCCGTCCTCCTTCATCGCGCGAACGAGGAGCGTGCCGGTCACGGCGCGGCCGAGCGGCGTCGTGTTGAAGTAGGTGCGCCCGCCGCTGCGGATGTGGAACGCCCCGCACGACAGCGCGACGAAGCCCTCCTCGACGAGCGCCGTCTTGCAGTCCACGAGCCGCGACACCTCCGCGCCGTACTGCAGCGCGCGCCCCGGGATCGACTCGATGTCGTCCTCGTCGGGCTGCCCCAGGTCGCCCGTGTAGGTACAGGGCACGGCGCCCTTGTCGCGCATCCACGCGACGGCGACGGATGTGTCGAGCCCTCCCGAGAAGGCGATGCCGACGCGCTCGCCGACGGGCAGGGACTCGAGGACCTTCGACATGACCTCAATCCTACTGACGCGCGCAGCCCCGGCCCCGCGGCCGCCGCCGACATCCCCGATCCGCGCAGGCGAGCAATTCACCCGAGGGTGAATTGTGGGGTGAACTTCACGGCTGCGGCCGATCGCGCTGACGCGCGGCTTCCTAGCATCAAGCGTTCTCTCGCACTCCTGCGCGATGGCTCTCCGACCCGAAAGGTGCAGCCATGCCCCTCCCTTCGTGCGCGCTTCCGTGCGCCCTCTCAGGCATCGCCGCCTGCTGCTTCGTCCCTCGATCGCGGAGGCGCTGACATGGCCGCCGCATCCCCTCGTCGCACGCTCACGTCCCGTGTCCTCGCCTTCCTCGCGATCGGCGGGCTCGTGCTCGCCGGCCTCGCCGTCACGCCCGCCGCGGCGATCGCCGCACCCGGCGACCCGCAGTACCTGCAGCTCAGCAAGGAGGTCGACAACTCCGCCCCGAAGCCGGGCGAGACCTTCACCTACACGATCACGGTCACCTGCTCCGAGCAGGACTGCGTCGACGCGCAGCTGACGGATGCCTTCCCCGCCGGCCTCGACGGCTTCGCGGTCCAGAACGTGCAGTTCACCCCGTCCACCACCCCCCACAGCATCACCTGGTCGCCCGGCGGCACGAGCACGGCCCCCGCCACGATCGGCACGAGCACCGGCATCACGGTCGACCTCCAGCAGTCCATCAAGAACGGAACCGCGACCGGGCTCCACGCGGGCCAGACGGTGACACTCCTGGTGAGCCTGCGTGTGCCCGACGACTACCCGCCCGGCCAGGGCACCGCGATCGTCAACACCGCGACGGTGACGGCGACCAACTCGAACCCTGCATCGGACTCCGCGCCCATCACCGTCGACGCGCCCGTCCACGTCGGGGTCAACGTCACCAAGACCTGGACCCCGAACACGCAGTCCTTCGCCCCGGGGACCGCCTCGACGATCTCGCTGGGCGTCGGCAACGGCTCGAACGTGAAGGCCGACAGGCTCGTGATCCAGGAGCCCAAGACGGCGAACGGCGGGGCGGCCACGCTCGACCCCAGCAACCCCTTCACGATCATGGACTTCACCGGCTTCGGCAATGTCGCCGTCCCCGCGTCCTGCACCTCGGTCCAGGTGGATGCGTACGTGTTCAGCGGCGGCACGTGGTCATGGAAGACCGGACCTCCCTCGACGACGCTCGCGCTCCCCTCGGGCGTGACGAACGGCCAGGTCGGCGGCATCCGCGTCACCTGCCTCGGCACCATCCCGCCCGGCGACGCCGTCTCGTTCGACCTTCGACTCGCGCAGCGGTCCACCCAGCGCGACACCGGCGCAGACCTCTCGACCGCGCCCCACACCGTCAATAACGTCGCCAACGGCATCGCGACCGTCGGTTCCCAGTCGGCGAACAAGGATGCGTCGGCCAGCTACACCGAGGCTCCGGCGACGCCGAGCGTCGCCACGACCAAGAACATCTCCCCCGGTCAGATCACCGCCGGACAGTCGGCTGCCGCGAGCATCACCGCCGTCAACGGCAACGTCCCGGTCGCCGAGCTGCGGATCTCCGATCTCGACTTCTTCACGACGAGCATCGCGTTCGGCGGCTTCACGGCCGCCCCGGCATGGCCGGCGGGCGCGTCAACGGCGAAGGTGGTCTACCACCTCGCGTCCGGCGGCACGCAGGAGGTCCCCTTCGCGCAGGGCGCGACCCCCGCCGCGCCGAGCGGAGCCATCACCGGATTCGAGATCGTCTACGCCGGCTCCCCGATCGACGCGTCGACGACGGCGGGCACCAGCTTCACGATCCAGACCGACGAGAACGCAACGGCCGGAAAGCCGTCCGCGTCGCTCACCAACACGGCGGCCTCCACCGTCACCGCCGCGAACGGTCTCACGGGCCACTCCAGCGACACCGCGAAGCTGAGCATCCTCAACCCGAGCGTCGCCGTCAAGATCAGCAAGACGATCCGTCCGGGCTCCGCCGTCGCTCCCGGCGACTCCGTCATCGCCGCGCTGCCGACCAACGCGACCGCCACCGGCGATGGCGCGATCATGCACGACATCATCGTCGAGGACGCCTGGGACGCCTCGACCCGCGGCTTCTGGAACGCGTTCGACCTCCACGCGATCGCACCGACCCAGGTGCCGGCCGGCGCTTCCCTCACGATCCAGGTGCGCAATGCCTCGGGCACGTGGGTGACGCTCGATGTCGCGCCCGCTCAGGCACAGGCGTTCGTCTACCAGCGGGACGCCGCCGCGACGGCTGCGGCGCTCGCCGCCCTCAACCCGGCTCTCACCCCCGCGCAGGTGGAGGGCATCCGCTTCGCATTCCACAGCGACACCGGCTTCTCGTCGGCCACGGCCGTCACGCCCAACATCGTGTTCCAGGCCCAGGCATCGTTGCGCACCGGCGGCGCGAGCACGCCCGGCCCGAACCGGCCGACCGCTTACACCAACGCCGCGACGGCGCACGTCGACGGCAAGACCGCCGGGAACCACGCTCTCGCCGCCGATGCCTCGACGACCGCTCGCGGCTCCATCGTGACGCAGCAGACCCCGCCCGGCACGGGTCCCGACATCCACAAGGCATGGGACAAGGACTTCGTCGACGCGCAGTCCGGTCAACAGGCCAACACGAACCTCACCTGGCACGTGTCCAGTGGTTTCTCCCCGGTGACGATCACCGATCCGGGCAGCGGCGAGGGCACTCCCCAGAACACCGCGTTCGACGCGTTCGATCTCCTCGGCGTCAACGCGATCGCGGCGAGCAACACGCCGTACAGCAACGGGTGGTACCTCAAGTACGACACGATCACCGACGTGCAGCTGTACGACTCCGCCGCCCACGCGTGGGTCTCGGCCTCAGTGCCCGCCGGCGGCTGGATGACGACGAGCCGCGGATTCATCGGGTACACCCTGAAGCCCGAAGAACGGGCCACCACCACCGGCATCCGGCTCATCCTCCAGGAGACCGCCGCCGACACCGCCGCCCGTCGGGCCGCGGGCCAGCCGGGCGCCGCTTTCGACCCGTACGCTCCCGCGCCCGGCTCCGGCGTGGGCGCCGGGCTCGGCTCCGGGGGAACGGACAGGACGTTCACCCTTGCGTGGCAGCTGCGCGACGTGACGCGCTCGGGCGGCACGCCGGTCACCCAGACCTCGGTGCTCAACGGCGGCGCCGGCATCGTCGACAACTCGGTCGGCATCGCCGCGAAGCCGCTCGCGGGCGGCGCCGACCTCACCGACGGCGACCACGACACGATCGCGATCGTGAACCAGGGCCCGGGCGTCGACGTGAACAAGACCGTGACCCCGAGCGGACCCCTGTACACGCCGGTCGTCGGGACTCCGGCGGGCGGCTACCCGACCGCGCAGTGGACGATCACCGGCCACAACGACTCGACCGCGAAGGCGAGCGCGCTGCGACTCACCGACCCCGCCACCTGCGACCAGACCTCGCTGCCGGCCTGCGAGTCTGACGTGAGCGCGGCCTTCGCCGATCCGTTCGACACCTCGCGCGACTACCTCACCAACACCGACGTGCCGAACCCGTTCGAGCGCTTCACGGCGACCAAGGTGACGATCGCCGCGAGCATCCCCGCTCAGACCGACCTGTCCCAGGCCACGGTCTGGCTGCTGCACTACCAGCCCGGTTCGCCCGGCACGTACACCGCGACGCACGACACCGCCGCGAACGTCAACGCCTACACCGAAGCCCAGCTCTCGGACGTCGTGGGCATCAGCGTCACCTTCTCCGGCAAGAGCGCCCAGGGCACCGGCCTGATCACGCAGGACAACACGCTGTCGATCGTCGTGGACAGCAGGATGCGGCCGACCCTGCGCTCGAGCGGGGCGGACCAGGTGCTGCCGGCGGGCAAGACGGTCGACGTGATGAACCGCGCCTTCGCACAGTCCTACGACCCCGTGCTCGCGCCGGACGGCGCCGCCGACGCGAAGGTGGGCGACGTGGACGACGCGACGGTCACCCTCACGGGCGGAACGGTCGACATCCGGCCGTCGAAGTCGATCGACCCGTCGCTGATCCCGGAGCCCGCCAAGGGCAACCCGGTCACGGTGACGCTCGGCGCCACGTCCGGCACCGGCACGCTCGCGCCCAACAAGGTCGTGATCGAGGACCACGCGAAGGCCACCGACTTCTGGAACGCGTTCGACCTCGCGTCCCTCGGCTCGGTCACCAAGCCTGCCGGCGCAGACCGGGTCCAGGTGGATGTCGTCGTCAACGGCGCGTGGGTGCTCGGTGCTCCCGCAGCCGCCGCCGCGCTGCCGCAGGGCGTCGTCGCGAACACGATCGAGGGAATCCGGTTCACGTTCACGCGTGCCGACGGCGGACTGTTCTCGCAGACGCTCCCGGCGGCGAGCTGGAACACCTCGGCGAGCTTCACCGCCCACGTGCGCGCGACCGACCGGACCTCCGGTGCGGCGATCGTGTTCGACCACACGGTCGCCAACGTCCAGACCTCCCAGTCGACCCGCACCGACGGCAACGACTCGCCGGCCGTGGACGCGCAGGCGAACGTCACCCTGAGCCAGGGGACGCATCAGCTGGCGGTCAACAAGCTCACCAACGGCGGCAGCCGCCTGGCCGCCGTCGGCGCGACGGTTCCCTTCGACCTGACGTTCCAGAACACGGGAACGGGGTTCCTCACCGTCGATCACCTCACCGACACGCTGCCGGCCCAGCTGATCCCGGGCGACACCGCGCCGGTCTACACCAAGCAGGCCGACGGCCTGCTCTCCGACCAGGTGTCGATGGCCGTCGCGCCCGACGGAGGCGCCGTCACCTTCACGTGGCCCTCCGGCGGCAACCGGATGAAGCCGAACGAGGTCTTCACCATCCGCCTGTACCTCGTGCTGCAGCCCGGCCTCGCCCAGGGGGCGACGGCCACGAACACGATGACGGTGAACACGCTCGAGCAGCTCACCAACTGCCGGAACACGGTCGCTGGAGGATCGACCACCGGCGCGTGGGCCAGCGACCCGAAGACCTGCGGCACGACCGATTACATCGGCGCGGTGTCCGGCCCCAACCTGTTCACGGCCAAGGGCGTGAAGGGCGCGCTCCCCGGCGCCTACCGTCCCGACGGATCCGGGCGGGCGTGCGTCGCGAACCTGCAGGCGACCGGCGGCCCCTACTTCCGCTCGCCCTGCGTGGCCAACTCCGAGGTCGGCGGCACCGACGGCTGGGTGCTGAACAACGTCAACGCGGGCACGGTCCCCGTGTCGCAGATGACGGTCTTCGACCAGCTGCCGACACCCGGCGACGACTTCCTGGTCACGGGCGGCAACCGCGGTTCGCAGTTCCGGCCGGAGCTGGTCGCTGGCTCGCTCGCGACGAACGTCCCCGCCGGCACCCGGCAGACGATCGAGGTGACCACCAGCCCGAACGTCTGCGCCGGGACCTGGACGAACCTGGTCACACAGCCCGTCTGCGAGCAGAGCGGTGAGGCGTGGTCGGCCGTGAGCAGCTCGACCGACTGGGCGGCCGTCACCGGCATCCGGGTCGCGCTCGACTTCACCACGACGGCCGCCGGTGCGCTGGTGTCGGGGCAGTCGGCGGATGTGACCTACTCGACGCGCAACGTGCTCCGGAGCTCGAGCACCCCCTCGGGCGCCACCGCGGCCGTGCCCGCCACCGACCAGATCGTCTGGAACCAGTACGGCGTGAAGTACCTGGACGCGAGCAGGACGACGGCGCAGAAGATCGCGCCGAACGCGGTCGCGAGCCACCTGCGCTTCGGCTCGATCGCGGTGACCAAGAAGATCACCGGCCCCGCATCCGGCTACGCACCGGCGAGCTTCTTCGCGGATGTCGTCTGCTCGGCCGGCTCCGCACCGCTCGACCTCGGGGCGAACGCCACGGTCGAGCTCGACGCCGCGAACGGGTACACGGCGCGCATCGACGGCATCCCGCTCAGCGCGGACGGCACCTCGTGCACGGTCACCGAGCAGGGAGGCGTCGGGAAGTTCGGCGAGACCTCCCGCACGGGCTCTCCCACGACGCTGCAGGTGACCGAGGCGGCCCCGCAGGACGGCTCGCAGGCCGCCGTTCCCGCGGCGCAGATCGCGACGATCACGAACGACTACCAGTACACCGGGCTGTCGGTCACCAAGCAGCTCGACACCCGGGCGACGACCGGCTCGTTCGGTCCGTTCGGCTTCACGCTCTCCTGCACGACCGCGACCGGGGCGCCCGTCGTCCTGGACGGCGCGACCTCGACCGTGCTGCCGTTCACGATCGCCACGGCGGGTGGGACGTGGACGGCGCCGGCCGACCGCATCCCCGTCGGATCGTCGTGCACGCTCACCGAGGCGAACCGTTCCGCCGCCGATGACACCGTCATCATCGGGACCAACGTGGTCGACCGCGGTGCGGGCGTCGCGACCATCACCCCGGGCACCACGCCGGCGGTGGTCACCGTCACCAACGGCTACGACGCGGGGACGCTGACGGTCGCCAAGGCGGTCACGGGCACCGGTGCCGCGCTCTACGGAACCGGATCGTTCGAATTCGCCGCGGTGTGCACGTACCGGAGCCAGCAGCTGCTGGACGAGACGTTCTCGCTGCGCGGCGGCGACACGGAGACCTTCGGGGTGTTCCCGGCGGGCACGACGTGCGTGGTCACGGAGAAGACGACGGGCGGCGCGACGGACGCGTCGATGAGCCCCGCGGGCGGCACCGTCACGATCGCGGCGCCGACAGCGCCGAACCCGGTCAGCAGCGTCGTCGTGACGGCGACCAACCGGTTCGACCTCGCCTCGTTCGACGTGGTCAAGTCGCGCCTGGGCAACCTGCTGAACCCGGGCGCCGCCGGGCCGTTCACCGTCGATGCGGTGTGCACCTCCGTGGTCGACGGCGTCGTGACGCCGCTGACCGTGCCGGGCGGGGCAGAGCGTCAGCTCACGGCCGACAACGCCTACCGCACCAGCTACGCCGACCTTCCGGTGGGTGCGACGTGTGACGTGACCGAGACGGAGGCGCAGCACGCGGGCTCGACGACGGTCACGGTCGACAGCGGGACCCCGGTCACCGGCACCAGCGGCACGGTCGAGCTCCTCGACGCGGCCACGGTGCCGCAGATGACGATCGCGAACACGTTCACGGCCGGCACCCTTTCGGTCACGAAGACCGTGTCGGGCACGGCCGCGTCCGACCACGTGGACGACGTCTTCGGCGTGAGCCTGGCGTGCACCTGGTACGGCGCGGCGTTCGCGATCCCGGGCGGCGCGGACCGCGACCTCACGGTGGCGACGCCTGTCGTCTACACGGATCTGCCGACCGACGCCCAGTGCGTGCTCACCGAGACGCGCACCGGCAACGCGAACCAGGTGACCGTCACCTCGGACCACGCCCTGCTCACGGCCGGGGCGAGCGTGACGATCGCCGCTGACACGACCCTCGGGATCAACGTCGACAATCGGTTCGACAAGCCGCTGGCCGCCACGGGCGTGAACGGTCGCGCGGTCACGCTCGTCGGAGCCCTGGGCCTCATCGCGATGCTGGGCGGCATCCTGCTGTTCCTCGGTCGCCGCCGTCGGCGGGCCTGACGAACGCCGGGGTGCGCGGTCCTGTCCCGCGCACCCCGACGCGGCATCGGAATGCCCTCCGGCGGTGCGCGGTTGACTCCACGGTGAGCGCTCGATCGGTGGATGTCGTCGTCATCGGCGCCGGGCAGGCCGGGCTCTCGGCCGCGTACCACCTGCGGCGGCGCGGCTTCGTGCCGTCCGTCGACGGAGCCGATGCGTCGGAGGGGACCTTCGTCGTCCTGGACCAGAACCCCGCGCCGGGCGGTGCGTGGCAGCACCGGTGGGCGTCGTTGCGCATGGCGACGGTCAACGGCATCCACGAGCTGCCGGGAATGCCCGTGCCCCCGGCCGACCCCGCCGCCGCCAGCCGTGACGCGCTGCCGCCGTACTTCGCCGCCTACGAGGATCGGTTCGATCTCCGGGTGCGTCGGCCCGTGACGGTGCGCGCCGTCCGGCGCGAGGGGGAACGACTGCTCGTGGAGACGGATGCCGCGGGCTCCTGGGCCGCCCGCTACGCCATCAACGCGACCGGCACGTGGACGGCCCCGTACCTGCCCGCCGTCCCGGGCGCGTCGTCGTTCCGCGGCCGTCAGCTGCACGTGCACGACTATGTCGATGCCCGGGAGCTCGCCGGGCAACGGGTCGTCATCGTCGGCGCGGGCATCTCGGCCGTGCAGCTGCTCGACGAGATCTCGCACGTGGCCGAGACCTTCTGGGTCACCCGTGCTCCCGTCGACATCACCGACGAGGCCTTCGACGAGGCCGCGCGCATCGCGGCGATCGCCGGGGCGGAGGACCGGGCACGGCAGGGCCTGCCCGTCGGCAGCGTCATCTCCGTCACCGGTCAGCACTGGACGCCGTGGGCCCGGAGCGCGCAGGAGCGCGGCGTGCTGGTGCGGCATCCGATGTTCGTCCGGATCGAGCCGGACGGGGTGCGGATGCCCGACGGCACGCTCGAACCCGCCGACGTCATCCTCTGGGCGACCGGGTTCCGGCCCGCGATCCGCCACCTTGCGCCGCTCCGGCTCCGGACGGCCGCCGGCGGCATCCGCGTCGCCCATGGCCGCTCGATCGACGAGCCGCGCCTGTTCCTCATCGGCTACGGCCCCTCGCAGTCGACCGTGGGCGCCAATCGTGCCGGTCGCGACGCCGTCCGCGCGATCGTGGCCGAACGCGCTGCCACCTGACCGGGCGTCGATGCGTCAGTCGTGAAGGATGCGGACCCCGTGCTGGTCCGGCTGTGGACGGCGCCAGCGGCACGGGGCGTGGGCGGGCATACTGCCGGTGTGGTGGATGAGGAGGGCCCATGAGCTTCGACATCGCGGTGTTCGATCCGGCCCTCGCGCCGGCGGACGAGGATGCCCTGCGCGACTGGCTGACCGGGGAGCACCTGCAGGCGGCTGCGACGCCTCGGCTCCTGGCCTGGGAGGACGACCTGCGTCGACGCGTCCCGGGCTACGAGCTGGCGCCGGAAGAGCTGCCCGAGGGAGCGCTGTTCGCCGGGTACAGTGCGAGCGGTGCCGTGATCTGGGTCTCGTGCACCTTCAGCGCGGCCCAGGCGGTCGAGACGCACGTGCGCGAGCTGGCCGTCCATCATGGCGTGGGCGTCTGGGCGGTCAGTTCCTCGAACGCCCCCGTCTGGACGCCGCCGCGCGAGCCGCGGGCCACCGAGCCCCGGCGGGGGTTCCGGCTCACCGTCGAGAACCTGGATGTCGTCGTCGACCCGTCCGAGGCGCTCGTCTGCGCCGCCGTCGAGTGGCTCGATCCCGGGTACGTTCCGGGGTTCCTCGTGCTCGAGAAGCGCAACGGCGACTACACCCAGGTCTTCGGAAGCGCCGATGGGGTCACCCTCGAACGACGTCGATGGCGTCGCCGGCTCGGTCGTCGCGTCTTCCGCCACGAGGTCGCCGCGACCGCCGCCGAGGAATCGGGCCCAGAGGTCGATGTGGAGGGCGCCGGTCGCGCTCGGAGGATCCGCGAGAACGAGCGGCTCACGCCGGTGTTCGCGACCGAGATCCTTCTCGCCTTCCTCCGGGGCGCCGAGCCCGCGGCATCCGTGCATTGGCACGACATCACCGCCGAGCTCGGCGGCTGACGCCGTGCCCTCCGGCACCGAGATCCCCTCGTGCTGCGGGGTCGCGCCGCGTTCTGCGTGACCCCGGCGATCCGATGGGATCCCGGTGGGAGGGGCGCGACGGCTACTTCGTGACGGGGACGACCAGGCCGCCCCAGGTGTCCTTCTCGAACGCCGCGGTCTCCTCGGAGGTCAGCAGCGTGTAGAGGGCCGTGATGCGCGGGTCGTTGGCGAGCTCCGGACGGGTGGCCAGCACGTTGTAGTACGGGCTGTCGGTCCCCTCGATGAGGATCGCCTGCTTCGAGGTGAGGCCCGCCGGCAGGGCGAAGGTGATCGTCACGAACGCGGCGTCGACGTCGGGCAGCGCCTGCGGGAGCGTCGCGTTCTCGATCTCCTTGAACTGGAAGTTGTGCGGGTTCGCGGTCACGCCGCTGAGGTCGGAGACGTTGTCGGTCACCGTGATGAGCCCCGACGAGGCGAGCATCTTCAGGGCGCGTCCCTCGTTCGTGGGGTCGTTGGGGATCGCGATGGAGGCGCCGTCCGCGAGCTGCTTGATGTCGGTGATCTTCTGCGAGTAGAACGCGGCCGTGGGCAGGTACGCCTCGCCGACGCTCACCAGGTTCGAGCCCGTCTTGCTGTTGAAGTTGTTCAGGAACGTCGCGTTCTGGAACAGGTTCGCGTCGATCGAGCCGTCCGCGAGCGCCGAGTTGGGCGTGTTGTAGTCGGTGAAGGGCACGAACTCGATCGTCAGCCCGAGCTCCTTGGCGCCGTTCTCGGCGATGTGGTTCAGGATGTCGCCGGCCGGAGTCTGGAGGGCACCGACCTTGATCGTGCCCAGCCCGTCGCCGGAGGCGGCCGGCGTCGACGACGTGCCTGCGCACGCGGTCAGGACGAGGGCGAGGGCGGCCGCCGCGGCCGCCGCGATCAGGGGTTTGCGAATGGTGGACATGGGTGCTGTGTTTCCTCTCTCGGTGCCGTTCACACGGCGGACGTGACCTTGCGGGTGCGCGCGGCGCGGGGGCCGCGCCGCGCGAGACGGCGTGCGCCCCACGCGGCAAGGGACTGCAGGATCATCACGATCGCGAAGATGATGATGATCACCGACACGATGTGGATCCAGCTGTACTGCTGGTAGCCGTAGCGGATCGCGACGTCGCCGAGCCCGCCGCCGGCGACGGTGCCGACCATGGCGGAGAAGTTGATGATCGAGGTGACGGTCGTCGACAGGCCGAGGAGCATCGGCGGCGCCGCCTCGGGCAGCAGCACCTTGGTGACCAGCTGCCATCGGTTCGCCCCGAGTGAGGACGCGACCTCGAGGAGTCCCGCATCCACCTCCTTGATCGCGATCTCGACCATCCGCGCGAAGAACGGGATCGCGACCGCGGACAGCGGCACGATCGCCGCCGTCGGGCCGATGAACGTGCCCACGATCAGTCGGGTGACCGGGATGAGCGCGACCATCAGGATGATGAACGGCACGGATCGGCCGAGGTTGACGATGAAGTCCAGGATGCGGTTGATGACGACGCCGAGACGACGCGATCCGAAGGGCGTCTCGAGGAACCCGCCTCGCTCGGTGCCGACCAGCACGACTCCGAGGGGCAGCCCGACGATCACCGTCACGACGAGCGAGACGCCCACCATGTAGAGCGTCTGGCCGGTCGCGACCAGCAGGACCGAGAGGAGCTGACTGTTCATACGGCCTCCTTGAGCACCTCGACGAGCAGGCCCTGCGCCCGCAGGTCGGCGACGACGGCGGCCGCTGCCGACCCGGGAACCTCGATGCGGGTGCGACCGGCCTGTGCGCCGCCGATCTGCTCGATCAGGGCGCCGAGGATCGACACGTCGAGGCCGTGGTCGCGCGCCAGCTGGGCGATGACCGGGCGGTCCGCGCTGCCGCCCGCGAACGTGATGTCGATCACGGCCGAGGAGGCGCCGACGGATGCCGGGACCGGCCCGAGCGGGAAGAGCTGCGCCGTCAGACGGGAGCCGGGCGTGCGGATGAGGTCGGTGAGCGGGCCGCTCTCGACGATCCGGCCGCGCTCGATCAGAGCGGCCGATCGGCAGATCGACTTCACGACATCCATCTCGTGCGTGATGAGCAGCACCGTGAGGCCGAGCTCCGCGTTGATGCGCCGGTAGAGGTCGAGGATCGAGGTCGTCGTCTCCGGGTCGAGCGCGCTCGTGGCCTCGTCCGACAGCAGCACCGTGGGGCGCGCGGCGAGCGCGCGGGCGATGCCGACGCGCTGCTGCTGTCCGCCCGACAGCTCGTGCACGGGGGCGTCGCCGCGATCGCCGAGACCGACGAGGTCGAGCATCTCCTGCGCGCGGTCCCGACGTTGCGCGCGAGGTGTGCCGTCCAGCTCGACGGCCAGCTCGACGTTGCCGCGCACGGTGCGGCTGCCGAGCAGGTTGAACCGCTGGAAGACCATGCCGATCTTGCGCCGCGCGGCGCGGAGGTCGGCGTCGCCGAGCGAGGTGAGCTCGACGCCGTCGACCGTCACGGTTCCGGAGTCCGGGCGCTCGAGCAGGTTGACCAGGCGCGCGAGCGTGCTCTTGCCGGCCCCGCTCTGCCCGACGACGCCGTAGACGTCGCCCGTCGGGATGGTGAGGGATACGTCGTCGACGGCGGCGAGGGCGCCGTAGCGTTTCGACACGTGCTCGATCTCAATCACGCGGGCGGTACCTTCCAACTCGGTGTCGCGCCCGGGTGACCAGTGTGTACGCGTGTGTCCAGTCTCCCTGTGAACCGGCCTCGGTCCCAATCGGTGTTACGCCCGGTGTCATCCGAGCTTGAGTTCGACGAGCCGGACACTGCGACGGGGACGGGCTGTGGGCGCGTGCCTAGGCTGAGGGCATGGATGCGCCGAGACCCGACCCTCGGGCGTGCCCGACGTGCGGCGATCCGCTGCTGTTCGAGATCCTCGACGACGAGCGGTTCCTCGTCGCGTGGTCGTGCGTGAACTGCGGTCTGGTCCGCACGACCGAGCCGTCGTAGCGCGCCCCCCTCTCCGGGCGCCGGGGGCGGCGCGGCACGGTGTCGGAGGCCCCTCGGTAGGATGAGGCGTAACCGTCAGACAACGGAAAGTGAACGCATGCCAGGCATCGTGATCGTCGGGGTCCAGTGGGGGGACGAGGGCAAGGGCAAGGCGACCGACCTGCTCGGCGACCGCACCGACTGGGTCGTCAAGTTCAACGGCGGGAACAACGCCGGCCACACCGTCGTCATCGGCGACGAGAAGTATGCGCTGCACCTGCTGCCCTCGGGAATCCTGTCGCCCGGCGTCAACGCGGTCATCGGCAACGGCGTCGTGATCGACCTCGAGGTGCTCTTCGCCGAGCTCGAGGCGCTCGCCGCCCGTGGCGTCGACACCTCCCGGCTCCGGGTGAGTGCCAACGCCCACGTCATCACCCAGTACCACCGCACCCTCGACAAGGTGACGGAGCGCTTCCTGGGCAAGCGCCAGATCGGCACGACGGGCCGGGGCATCGGCCCCGCCTACGCCGACAAGATCAATCGGGTGGGCATCCGCATCCAGGATCTGTTCGACGAGAACATCCTGCGTCAGAAGGTCGAGGGCGCCCTCGACCAGAAGAACCACCTGCTGGTGAAGGTCTTCAACCGTCGCTCGATCACGTGCGATGAGATCGTCGACGACCTCCTCTCGTATGCCGAGCGGCTGCGGCCGATGGTCGCCGACACCGGTCTGCTGCTGAACCAGGCGTTGGATGCGGGGGATGTCGTCGTCTTCGAGGGCGGCCAGGCGACGATGCTCGACATCGACCACGGCACCTATCCCTTCGTGACGTCGTCATCCGCGACGGCGGGCGGGGCATCGACCGGGTCGGGGGTCGGGCCCAACCGTCTCGACCGCATCGTCGGCATCGTGAAGGCCTACTCGACCCGCGTCGGCTCGGGACCGTTCCCGACCGAGCTCTTCGACGAGCAGGGTGAGTGGCTGCGCTCGCAGGGCTTCGAGTTCGGCACGACGACGGGTCGCCCGCGCCGTGTCGGCTGGTACGACGCGCCCGTGGCGCGGTACGCGAGCCGCATCAACGGCATCACCGACCTCGTGCTGACCAAGCTCGACATCCTCACCGGTCTCGACCGCATCCCGGTGTGCGTCGCGTACGACGTCGACGGCGAGCGGTTCGACGAGATGCCCGTCAACCAGACCGACTTCCACCACGCCAAGCCGATCTACGAGTACTTCCCCGGCTGGAGCGAAGACATCTCCGGTGCCCGCACGTTCGCGGACCTGCCGCGCACGGCGCAGGAGTACGTGCTCGCGCTCGAGGCGATGAGCGGCTCCCGCATCTCGGTCATCGGCGTCGGGCCCGCCCGCGACGCCGTGATCGTGCGCCACGATCTCGTGGACTGATGCGCTTCTGGGTGGGCGGCTACACCGCCGACATGGATGGCGAGGCCACCGGCATCGGTGAGCTGCGCGCCGGCGCCGCCGACGACGTGCTCGCCGGCGGCCCGCTCGGGTTCGCGGGGACCGTCGCGGCGACCGACGGCTCGCCCTCCTGGCTCACGCGGCACCCGACGCACGACATCGTCTACGCGGCGATGGAGGGCGCCTCTCAGGTGCAGGCGTTCCGCCGCACGGGCGAGGCGTCCTTCGTGCGGCACGGCGCGCCCGTCGATGCGGGTGAGCTGGTCTGCCACGTGGCCGTCGCGCCCGACGGGGGCTCGCTGGTGGCCAGCTGCTGGGGAGACGGGAGGGTCGTGCGGATGCGCATCGACGACGCCGGGGTGCCCTCCGCGCCCCAGCTCGCCGCGCCCGCGACGGATCCGTACGCCGGTTCCGGCGGCGCACCGGCGGCCCCGGTCGACATCGACCTCGCGGCGGCTGCCCGTGCGCTGCGCGATGCCGCGGGCGAGGAGTTCGCGCATCTCCTGCCGACCCACGACGAGCCCGTCGAGATCGTCGTGGCCGCCGGGGAGTCGGACGCGGAGCCCGAGGCGAGGGTCTCCCGCGCGCATCAGGCCCTCTTCCTGCCCTCGCACGGCGTCGTGACGACCGACATGGGGCTGGATCTCGTGCGGTTCTGGCGTCCGGAGCCGACGGGGCTGCATGCGCGGGGGCAGGTCGTGCTGCCGCGCGGCGTCGGACCACGGCACATGGTGGCGCACCCCAGCGGCCACCTCTACGTCGTCACCGAGCTCTCCCGCGAGGTCTATGTGCTCGCCCCGGACGAGTCCGGGGCATGGCGCGTCGTCTCGGCGACCGCCCTGTCTCCGGCGACGGCGGACGACGACCTCGCTGCCGAGATCGCGCTCTCGCGGGACAGCGTGTTCCTCTACGCGGGCCTGCGCGGCAGCAACACGATCGCCGCGCTGCGGGTGGGCGGATCGGGCGACCGTCTCGCACCGGTCGCCCTCGTGGACGCCGGCGTCGACTGGCCGCGGCATCACGTCGTGGTCCGCGACACGCTGCTGGTCGCGGGTCAGCGATCCGACGAGGCGGCCTCGCTCACGCTGGACGAGCGTACCGGGGTGCCCGGCCGCATCCGTCACCGCACCGCGGTGCCTTCTCCCACCTGCCTGCTCCCGGTGCGCTGAACCCGCTCAGCGGGGCACGGTCTTCGCATCCTGCCGGGGGATGACGACCTGCTTGAGGATGAGCAGGAGAGAGGCCGTGACCGGGATCGCGACGAGTGCGCCCAGCAGGCCGAGGAGGGTTCCGCCCACGAGGGCACCGATCACCACGAGCGAGCCGGGGATCGAGATCGTGCGGTTCATGACGCGCGGCGTCAGAACGTATGCCTCGAGCTGCATGTAGATGAGGTAGGCGATCGCGAAGATCAGCGCGGACAGCGGGCTCGAGAACAGGGCGAGCGACGATCCGATGACCCAGAACATGACCGAGCCGACGAGCGGGATCAGGGTGATGCAGAAGGCCACGACCGCCATGAGCAGCGGGAACGGCAGGCCGAGCACCAGGTACAGGATGAAGGCCATGACGGCGTTGAAGAACGCCAGGATCACCATTCCCATCAGGTAGCCGCCGATGGAGTCCGTGATCTGCTCGGTGAGGTCGGCCACGCGCGGGCGCGAGTACGCCGGGACGAGCCGGTTGAACGCGCCCTTGATCGTGGGCAGGGTCGCGAGGAAGTACAGGCTCAGCACGAGGATGATGACGAGCCCCGAGATGCCCGTCACGATCGAGATGCCGACCTGCAGCACGCCGCCGCCGATGGTGGCGATGTTGGTCGGGTTGGTGAGGAAGCTCTGCACCTGCGAGAGGATGTCGCCGACGGAGCTGCCGAACGTGTCATGGAGCCAGGCATAGGTGTCGGAGCGCTGGAAGTCCGAGATCAGCCGGGGGATGTCGGTGACGAACTGCGCGATCTGACGCACGACCGTGGGGATGATCAGCCACAGGACGCCGACGAGCACCAGCGCGAACGCGAAGTAGACGATGACGATGCTCCACGCGCGGCTGACGTTGTGGCGCCCCAGCAGCCGGACGATGGGGTCGAGTCCGAGGGCGGCGAACAACGCGAACACGACGTAGATGATCACGGTCGACAGGTTCGACACGGCGAGGCCGAGCACGATCGCCGCGAGCGCGCCGAGCGTGACGTAGAAGCCGACGGCGAACGGTGAGCGCAGCGCGGTCCAGTGGGTCCCGGCGCCCGACGGGGCGGGGGAGGGCGTCTCGGGGCGCTCGGGAGACGGGTCGGTCATGCGTCACACTCTAGAGGGGCGCCGCTGCCGGTAGTGTCGAGGCGCGAGGAGGACGCCATGACCGACACGGATCCGACACAGACGCTGCTGAACCTGCGGGCCAGCATCGACAACATCGACGCCGCCCTCATCTACATGCTGGCGGAACGATTCCGCCGGACGAAGCAGGTCGGTCAGCTCAAGGCGATCCACCAGATGCCGCCGTCCGACCCGGCGCGCGAGGAGCAGCAGGTGGCGCGTCTGCGTGCGCTCGCCGAGCAGGCCGACCTCGACCCGGAGTTCGCGGAGAAGTGGTTCAACTTCGTCGTGGCCGAGGTCATCCGGCACCACACGGAGGCGGCCGACGGGCGCTGAGCCCTCGGCTCAGGCGGCGCCCGGCGTCTCGGGGAGCTCGAGCGCGACGCGGTGCTCCAGGTGCTCGATCGCGCCGTCGGAGAGCGAGATGAGGCCGTCGAGCTCTTCGCGGACGCGTCGATAGGCGAGCTGCCGCTCCGCCGGCGTCGCCGCCTGGTCCACCGCGACGGTGAGCAGCTGCTTCGCGGTGTCGAGCCGTTTGCGCTCGGCCGGGGTGAACTCCGAGTCCTTGAGCCGTCGGGCGTCGCGTTCGGCGACCTCGAAGGCGACTTCGTAGTCGGTCACGGCGTCCTGGTAGGAGGCGAGGTCACCGGGCGCGAGACGAGCGTCGGCGGAGGCCGGACGCATCCGGTCGGCGACCTTCTTGGCGCGCAGGAACGCCGCCGTGAGCTCCTGACGGCCGTCGCTCATCGCCGGGTACGCGATCGTCTTGGCCACGTCGAGCTCGTACTCCAGCCACCGCGCGGTGACGGCGTCGTGCGCGGCCATCGTCTGCGCGAGCGTGCTGTGCGCCGGGGCGGCGGCCGGAGCGGCGACCGCACTCACGCCCTGTCGGAGGCTCCCCTTCGCCTCGAGCAGCTCGAGCCGGCGCGCGTGACGTGCCGGGGCGTCGCGCTCCCACAGCGTGTAGATGCGTCGTGTGGCCGCCGCGGCCGCCCCGCCGAGGGGAAAAGACCAGCCACCAGTAGGAGCCGACGAACTGCAGGAGGTTCACGTGCTCATGGTAGGCGCGCTATCGCTCCGGCGATGTGCCGGGCCGCGTCCGCGGACGCGTGCTCGCGCGGAGGGCCGACTCCTCGGCCGTCGCGAACGCCGCCTGCAGGCGCCCGACCGCCGCGCGGTAGGCGACGAAGTCGGCCGCGGGCATCCGGGTGGCGCCCGATGGCGGCCGGAGGTGCTGGGCCTCCTGCATCGCGGTGAGGAACGCCGCGGTCGTCGGATGCCGCGGGTCGGTCATCTGGGGGAAGACCAGCGCGCTCTCGACATCCGTCTCGTACTCGAGCCAGTGTCCCATGACGGCGTCGTGCTCGCGCACGAGCCGGACGAGCGGCAGGTCGTCGGGGGAGGCGATCGCCGCGATACGGGCGCGTTCCGCGCGGACGTGCTCGCGCTGCGCGCGGAGGGCGAGCACGGCCCGGCGCTGCGCGGCCTTCGCCTGCTGAAGCCGACGGCGGGCCTCGGCCATCGCCGGGGTGTCGAACACGCCGCGCCCTCGCTCCGCCTGTGCCGCGGCGAGCGCCGCGCGGGCGGTGCGGGTGTCGGCTCGGGCGGTGAGCACGTCGCGGACGGCCGCCTGCTCCTCGACGCGGGCCGCATCCAGCGCCAGACGCCGAGACCTGCGGCGTCCGGTCGTCAGCCCCGCGTACCCGACCGCGCCGAGACCCGCGGCTGCGGGCGCCGTCCACCACCAGAACGCGAGGACCTCGAAGAGCGGTCCCACGGTCTCATGCTACGCGGGGTGTCCGGGTGGGCGCCGGGTGCCCTCGCGGCATCCTCATCTGCGGGGATCGTGCACGACACGCCGGTGGGGATGCCGCAGACGCGGCGTGTCGCCGAAGATCCCCGCCGTTCGGTTCGGGCGCGCGCGGCGGTGAGGGTCAGTTCAACAGGAGCGACAGCACCGTGGCGCCGCCGCCGACCAGCACGAGGGCGATGATGACGACCCACGCGATCACCCGCATCCGCACCTGGCGGCGGCCCTGGAACTCGCGGTACTCCGGATCGTCGCTCATCGGCCCTCCTCGGTCACGGTCGGCCCGAACACCGCCGGGAGCGTTCCGCGCGAGACGGCGCGCAGCTCGCTGAGCGGCACGGTGAACAGCCCCTGCACCTCGAGGGCGGGCTCGTCGCCGTCCGCGGCGCTGTCGGTCACTCCGATGCGGAGGACCGGGTAGTCGCGGCCGGCGCAGAGCCCGCGGAACTTGACGTCCTCCTCGCGCGGCACCGAGACGATCACGCGGCCGGTCGACTCCGAGAAGAGGGCGGATGCCGCATCCACCCCGTCGCGGTCCATGATCTCGGTGAGCCACACGCGGGCGCCGACGCCGAATCGCATGACGGTCTCGGCGAGAGCCTGTCCGAGCCCGCCCTCCGACAGGTCATGGGCGCTGGAGATGAGGCCCTGGTCGCTGCCGGCGCGCAAGAGCTCGGCGAGGCGCTTCTCGGCGGCGAGGTCGACGGCCGGCGGGCGTCCGCCGAGGTGCTCGTGCACGACCTGTGCCCAGGCGGAGCCGCTCAGCTCGTTGGCCGTGACGCCGAGCAGGTAGATGTTCTCGCCCGCGTCCTGCCATCCGGAGGGGATGCGGCGCGCGACGTCGTCGATGATGCCCATGACCCCGACGACCGGCGTCGGGTGGATCGGGGTGTCGCCGGTCTGGTTGTAGAAGCTGACGTTGCCGCCGGTGACCGGGATGCCGAGCTCGAGGCAGGCGTCGGAGAGCCCCTCGACGGCCTGCGAGAACTGCCACATGACCTCGGGGTTCTCCGGGCTGCCGAAGTTGAGGCAGTCGGTCACCGCCGTCGGGGTCGCGCCCGTGACGGCGACGTTCCGGTACGCCTCGGCGAGAGCGAGGCGCGCTCCCTGGTACGGGTCGAGCTGGCAGAAGCGGCCGTTGCAGTCGGTCGCGATCGCGAACCCGAGGCCGGACTCCTCGTCGACGCGGATCATGCCGGCGTCGTCGGGGAAGCTGAGGGCCGTGTTGCCGAGGACGTAGTAGTCGTACTGGTTCGTGATCCAGCTCGTGTCGGCGAGGTTCGGGCTGCCGAGGAGGGCCAGGAACTGCGCCTTGAGCGACTCCGCGTCGGTCGGCCGGGCGAGCGCGGCAGCCGAGTCGTGCTGCAGCGCGTCGAGCCAGCCGGGGTAGGCGACGGGGCGCTCGTACACCGGGCCGTCGACCGCGACCGTCGAGGGGTCGACATCCACGATCTGCTCGCCGTGCCAGTAGATCTTCAGACGCCCGTCGCCGGTGACCTCGCCGAGCACGCTGGTCTCGACATCCCACTTGCCGGTGACCGCGAGGAACGCGTCGAGCTTGTCGGGCGCGACGATCGCCATCATGCGCTCCTGGCTCTCGCTCATGAGGATCTCCTCGGGCGTGAGGGTGGGGTCGCGCAGCAGCACGTTCTCGAGGTCGACGCGCATTCCCGAGCCGCCGTTGGCGGCCAGCTCGCTCGTCGCGCACGAGATGCCGGCGGCGCCGAGGTCCTGGATCGCCTCGACGAGCTCGTCGCGGTAGAGCTCGAGGCAGCACTCGATGAGCACCTTCTCCGCGAACGGGTCGCCGACCTGCACGGCGGGGCGCTTGGTCGGGCCGCCGTCGGCGAAGGTGTCCGAGGCGAGGATGGATGCGCCGCCGATGCCGTCGCCGCCGGTGCGCGCACCGAAGAGCACGACCTTGTTGCCCGTACCGGATGCGTTGGCGAGCTTGAGGTCCTCGTGGCGGAGGACGCCGACCGCGAGCGCGTTGACGAGCGGGTTGCCCTGGTACACGGCGTCGAACACGGTCTCGCCGCCGATGTTCGGCAGGCCCAGGCAGTTGCCGTAGAAGGAGATGCCGCTGGTGACGCCGTGCACGACGCGCGCGGTGTCGGGGTTGTCGATCGCGCCGAAGCGGAGCTGGTCCATGACCGCGACCGGCCGCGCGCCCATCGAGATGATGTCGCGCACGATGCCCGCCGACGCCGGTGGCGGCGCCCTGGAACGGCTCGACGTAGCTCGGGTGGTTGTGCGACTCGACCTTGAAGGTGACCGCCCAGCCCTCGCCGATGTCGACGACGCCGGCGTTCTGGCCCATGCCGACCATGAGGCGGGTCTTCATCTCGTCGCTGACCTTCTGGCCGAACTGACGGAGGTAGATCTTGCTCGACTTGTAGGAGCAGTGCTCGCTCCACATGACCGAGTACATCGCCAGCTCGCCGCTCGTGGGGCGGCGGCCGAGGATCTCCTTGATCCGGGCGTACTCGTCGGGCTTCAGACCCAGAGCCGCGTACGGCTGCTCCTTGTCGGGCGTCGCCAGGGCGTTCTCGATGGTGTCGGCGACCGGGGCCGATACGGGGGTGCTCACGCGGCGTGACTCCAAGAATCGCGGATGGCCGGGGATGCGGCCCAGTCTAGCCTCGCAGCATCCCGCCCGCCCCGGTGTCCGCAAGGGCATCACCGACCGGCAGCGGGGCCTCGGGCGTCGTCTCGGCACGGCCGGCTGTCCGACGCGTGCGGCGCTGGTCGATGAGTGCGATCGCGGCGCCGGCCAGGAGCATCGCTGCGACCGTCCACAGCGCCATCATCGGACCCGCCGCAGGCTGTCCGGCGAACGTCGGCCGGGTGAAGAACGCGTAGTAGACGATGAGGGCGACCGCCATGCCGACAGCTGACCCCGTGCGTTGAGCGAACTGGATGAGCGAGCCGGCGATGCTCGCACGGTGCCCGGGGGCGAAGAGCAGAGTCCGAGCTTGGTTCGCGGGCGCGGCGAGTCCCGACCCGAACGAGCTCACCCCTAACAGCGCGGCGATGATCCAAGGGAGAGCGGCGGCGCCGGCCGCGGCGAAGGCGAATCCCATGCCGCCGAGTGCCAGGGCGCCCAGAGCGGCGCCCGCGGACACGGCCGTGCCGCTGGTGGAGGTCACGCGCGACGCGAGCCATGAGCCGAGCAGGCTCGCGCAGGCGGAGGGAAGCATCCAGAGAGAGGTCTCGAGCGGCGTGCGGCCCGCGATCTGTTGATAGGCCAGAGTCACGATCAGCGTCCCCGCGGTGGCGGCCGCGTGCATGCAGCCGGAGACGAGCACGCCGGGACCGAAGTGGGGCAGCCGCCACAGGGCGGGATCGATGAGCGCCTCGCCGCCCCGGCGTGCCACGCGGCGCTCGTGGAAGGCGAACAGGGTCAGCAGGCCGGCG
This sequence comes from Microbacterium sp. SORGH_AS_0888, assembly GCF_030818905.1. NCBI lineage: Bacteria > Bacillati > Actinomycetota > Actinomycetes > Micrococcales > Microbacteriaceae > Microbacterium > Microbacterium sp. SORGH_AS_0888. The sequence continues at coordinate 2,123,811 of NZ_JAUTAZ010000001.1, read as the reverse complement.
CCGAGAAGCGTGAGCACATACGGCCAGACATCGGACGGGAGCGTGCCGGAGGACGTCGACAGCGGCGCGATGGCGAGGACGACACCGGCGCCTAGGAGCACCGCACCGGTGCGATCGAAGTCTCGGCGGGCCGTGGTGGGCGGCTCCTTCACCAGCATGGCCGCCAGGGGGACGATCACGACGCCGGCGGCCACCGTGATCAGGAACAGGAGGCGCCATCCCCATGCGTCGCCGGCGAGGTCCATCACGGCGCCCGCCAGCACCGGCGCGACGAGCGAGGTGAGTGTGGTGAGGGCCGCGAGAGCCGCCAGCGGCTTGGCGCGTTCTCCGGCCGGGAACATGCGCTGAATGATCCCCAGCACCTGAGGCATGAGCAGCCCCGCTCCCACGCCCTCGGCGATCCGCGCCGTGACGAGCCAGGCGACGTTCGGCGCTGCGGCGCCGGCGAGGCTCGCCACGACGAAGATCGTCGCGCCTGTCAGGAAGATTGTCCGTCGTCGGAGCACGTCGCCGATGCGTCCCGCCGGCACGAGCATCGCGGCGTACGCGATCGTGTAGCCCACGAGCATGAGTTGGACGGTGGCGGGCGATCCGCCCATGTCGTTCTGGATGGCGGGCAGGGCGACGCCGAGCTTCGATACGTCCAGTATCGTCAGCGCCGCCGCGGCGGCGAGGACCCAGAAGGTGCGCCAGCGACGTGGGCTCGCTGCCGACACGGCATCGGTACCTGCGGACACGTTCCGCCTTCCGTCGCGAAGAAACACTGAAGAAACATCAAGACCATATAACAGTATTGGACTACCAAAACACACTACGGGATTGGGGATAGCGTGACGCAGCGCACGGCAGTGATCATGATCGACATGCAGAACATGTACCTGCAGCAGGAGCGCCGCAGCGCGCTCGGCTGGCCGCCCATCTGGAACTTCGACACCGTCGTCGCTGAATGCGCCGCGCTGCTGTCGTTCGCCCGCGACGCTCGCGTGCCCGTGATCTACACGCGGCAGACCTCTCGTGCCGATGGCGCCGATGCGACGCCGAGCATGCGGCGTCTGCTCGCGGACCACGGTGCGACGACCGACTCGCCGATCGGTGCGGAGGAGGAATGGGGGTCGCAGATCCTGAATGCGGTTGCGCCGAAGCCGGGCGACATCGTGATCGAGAAGCACCGATGGGACGCCTTCTTCAACACCGATCTCGACCCGATCCTGCGCAACCTCGACGTCACGCGTCTCGTGGTCGCCGGACTCCAGACCAACGTCTGCGTCGAGACGACCTCGCGCACCGGCATGATGAAGAACTTCGATGTCGCGGTTCCCGAGGATGCCGTGTCGACCGACGGAGAGGTGCTGCACCGCAACGCGCTCGACGCACTGCGGGTGCTGTATGTGGAGGTCGCCCCGTGGCGGGAGCTGCTGGCACCGGTCGCCCCGTGGGAGCGGCGTTTCACCACTCCTGGCTATGGTCGCGCCCCGGAGGACATGGCGCTCATCGAGTCATGAGCGCGCAGTGCCGAGGGGTGCCGTCGTCGACGCGTCAGGCGCGGTCGGGGACGGCGCCCGTGAGCGCCTCCGGAACCGGGATGTCGGGGTTCTCCAGGACGACGCGCAGTTCGTCGAGCCACTCGAGCATGAGGTTCGTCTGGCGCAGCCATAGCGTGTAGAGCGCGCGGCGGTTGCGCCAGACGGCGTTGTCGGGATCGTCGCGCTCCTGCTCCCAGTGGCTCAGCAGGTGCGACAGGCTGAACTGCCGCTGTCGCTGGAAGGTGATCTCCGAATTGAGCAGGTAGTCGGCGTCGGCGCGATCGAGCACCCACAGGTTGAGCAGTCGGAGCATCGCATCGTCGCGGATGCCGTGGTCGGGCTGATCGTGCAGGAGCCAGCGTTGGAGCTCGGCCACTCCGTTGTCGTTGATGATGTAGCTGGTCCGGCCGCGCTCGTTGCGCTCCGTGATGTCGATCAGGCCGAGCTGTTCCATGCGCGCGAGCTCCGAGTACACCTGGGACGGGCTGGCGTGCCACGCGCGATCGTTGACGTCGCTGAAGCTGGCGTTGAGCTCGTAGCCGGTGCGTGGCTTGCCCCGTGAAAGGGCCGCCAGGATCGCGTGCCGAAGCGCCACTATGAGTCCTTTCTCAGATGTTCGAACCCCTGCGCGGGGCGGAGCACTCTGCTCATGCTATGCGCGAGGCTTCCCTTCTCGCGCCTCGCGGCGGCCGGGGTCGATGTGTCATCCCAAGGAAACACATCCGAAATAGTGTGCCGGTAATAATTCCAATTATGGACTACAAAGCCATACCGCAGAATCGGCTTACGCGACTCGTGGTCGGTCGATTGGCGATGACGATCATCACCGGTCTGTTCGTGGCCGTGGTCGTGTTCTTCGCGATCCGGGCGATCCCCGGCGATCCGGCGCTCACGATACTCGGGACCGACAGCACGCTGGAGGAGCGGGCGAAGCTGCGCTCCGTCATGGGGCTGGATCAGCCGCTTCCCGTTCAGTTCGGATTGTGGCTGGAGCACGTTCTCCGCGGCGACCTCGGCTACTCCTACAGCCAGGGGCGCCCGGTCGCCGACATCATCGGACCCGCGCTGCAGAACACGGTGATGCTGGGCCTCGCCGCGAGCATCCTCGCCATCGTCCTCGCCCTCGCGATGGGCAACCTCGCGACCTCGCGGTGGACGCCGGTCCGGCGAGCGTCCGACGCCGCGGAGGCGCTCTTCCTCTCGGCGCCGCAGTACACGGTGGCGCTGCTCCTGCTCACCGTCTTCGCCGTGCTGCTCCCCCGTGTTCCCCGCCGGCGGCGTCGGCACGCGGGGTGACGGCTCGTTCGGAGACGTCTCCGCGCACCTCGCCCTCCCCGCCCTGGCTCTGGCGCTCGCCCCCGGCGCGCAGATGGCCCGCTCACTGAAGACATCCATCTCCACGCTGCAGGCCACGGAGCTGCTCCCCACGCTCCGCGCCCGCGGTCTGTCGCCGTGGCGGCTCGCTCTGCACACGCACCACAACGCCCTTCCCCCGATGGTCACGGTCCTCGGCATCCAGGTGGGCTCGATGCTGGGCGGAGCCCTGTTCGTCGAGCAGATCTTCAGCATCCCCGGTCTGGGGGCGCTCATCGTCCAGTCGGTGGGCCTGCGTGACTACACCTTGGTGCAGGCGGTCGCGCTGGTGATCGCGCTCATCTTCGTCGTGGTGCTGCTCGTCGCCGACGTCGTCAACGCTCTGCTCGATCCGCGAATCAGAAAGGGACGCGCATGACCGATGTGGTCCTCAAGGCTCCGGTGCCCACCGCAGCCACCCCTCGTTTCACACGTCGCTCGCTGCTCAGCCGGATGCCGCTGCGATCGAAGCTCGCGCTCGGCGTCATCGCGCTGCTCGCACTGCTCGCGGTCGCCGCACCGTTCCTGCCGCTGGACGACCCGCTCACCGGAGACCTTTCACAACGCCTGCTGCCGTTCTTCAGCGACGGACATGTGCTCGGCACCGACACGCAGGGGCGGGACATGCTGAGCAGGCTGGTGTTCGCGATGCGGACCTCGTTGTTCGCCGGCGTCGCGCCGATCCTGATCGCGACGGCCGTGGGCCTGGCCATCGGCACCCTGGCCGGCCTGTCGAACGGCGTCGTCAACACGGTGCTGATGCGCGGTGTCGATCTGCTCTTCGCCTTTCCCGGGGTCCTGCTCGCGCTGCTGCTCGCCATCGCGCTCGGCGTGGGCCTCGGCACTCTCATCCTCGCGCTGAGCTTCGTCTGGATCGCTCCGGTCGCGCGCATCGCCGAAACCGAGGTCGCGCGCATCCGAGAGCTCGACTTCGTCACCGTGGCTCGCGCCTCCGGCGCCTCCGGCCGCGCGATCCTCGTCAAGCAGATCGTGCCCGTGGCGCTCCCCGCCGTGCTGGCCTACTCCACCTCTCTCGTCGGAGCCAACGTGGCCATCGCCGGCGGGCTCGGGTTCATCGGCCTCGGCGTGCCCTCGCCACAGCCCGAGCTCGGCTCGATCCTCTACGAGATGCAGGCCGCCGTCTACAGCGATCCGGCGCTCGCGCTGACTCCGGTCGTCGTCATCCTGCTGCTGTCGATGCTGTTCCCGATCGTGGGCGACGGCTTCCGCGACGCCATCTCGGGTCGGGGGCAGCGCTCATGAGCGACCTGCTCTCCGCCGTGCCGGCCGGCGGGCTCACGCCCGACATCCCGCTGGTGCTGGACGCGACCGACATCCGCGTCGCCTTCCCGCGACCCGGCCGCACGCCCGTCCGGGTCATCGATGGGCTCGGGCTCGGGCTCGAACGCGGCCAGGTGACCGTGCTCCTCGGGGAGTCCGGCAGCGGCAAGACCGTCTTCGCCCGGGCCATCACCGGCCTGGCGGCGCACAGCGCGACGGTGACCGGCAGCTCGGTCTTCGACGGGACCGATCTCGTCGCCGCCTCTGCGTCTCAGCTGCGTGACATCCACGGCGACCGGATCGGGATGGTTCCACAGGACCCCAACGCCTCTCTCGATCCCATGCGGCGCATCGGCGCGCAGATCTGCGAGACGCTGTTGCAGCATCGGCAGGTGCCGGACCGGACGGTCGCGAGGCGGCGAGCGATCGAGCTGCTCGCACAGGTGCAGATCCGCGAGCCGGAACGGGTCGTGCGTTGTTATCCGCACGAGGTGTCGGGCGGAATGCGCCAGCGGATCGCGATCGCGATCGCGATCAGCTGCAACCCCGAGCTGATCGTCGCGGACGAGCCCTCCAGCGCGCTCGATGCCTCCGTCGGGGCGCACGTCGTCGGCCTTCTGGACGATCTGCGACGTCGGCTGCGCACCGCCATCCTCTTCATCACCCACGACATCGGCATCGCCGCGCTCGTCGCCTCGCAGCCGCAAGACCGCGTGGCCGTCATGCTCGCGGGACAGATCGTCGAGCTCGGATTCGCGCCGGCCGTGCTGCGCACGCCGCGACACGGCTACACCCGCGCCCTGCTCGCGGCCGAGCCCTCCGCCGCCGTCGCGCGCGGACACCTCGCTCTGGTGCCGGACGATGTCCGGGCCCGCCGTGACTGGGGCCCGTTGCGTGAAGTCGCCCCTGGACACGCTGTCGCCGACGGAGAGGCCGCATCATGAACACCGTCCTTCGAGGCACGGGCATCGGCAAGCGATTCGGTGACTACACCGCGCTCGACGACGTCGGATTCCGCATCGAGGCCGGCCGCACGCTGGGCGTCGTCGGCGAGTCGGGCAGCGGGAAGTCCACACTCGGACGCATCGTCATGCGTCTGATGAACCCGGACGCGGGCACAGTGGAGCTCGACGGGCGCGACCTGTTCTCGCTCAGCAGGTCCGCGCTGCGTCGGGCTCGACGCGAGATCCAGCTGGTTCCGCAGGACCCGCGCAACGCGCTGAACCCGACCATGACCGTGCGGGAGAGTCTCGAGTTCCAGTTCGCGGCGCAGTCCCTGCCTCGAAAGGACTGGCGAAGCCTGACCGCAGATCTGCTCCAGACCGTCGCCCTGCCGCTCGACTACGCCCATGCCTATCCGCACGAGCTGTCCGGCGGCCAGGCGCAGCGCATCGCGATCGCGCGGGCCATCGCCGGGCGTCCGAAGGTGCTGGTCTGCGATGAGGCCGTCTCCGCGCTCGACAAGTCGGTGCAGGCCCAGGTCCTCAACACCTTCGCCCAGCTGCAGCTCGAGCTCGGCGTCGCGATGTTCTTCATCACGCACGACCTCGCGGTCGTCGAGCACATCGCCGACGACGTCCTCGTCCTCAACCGGGGCCGGCTCGTGGAGGCCGGTCGCACGACCGACGTCCTCGCCGCGCCACGGGACCCATACACCCAAGAGCTTCTCGCGGCACGACACCCGGTCGGCCCGTGAAGAGCACCACCCTCCCATCCGCACACCACTGAACCCCTCTGAGGAGACACATGCCATTCCCCTCGTTCCTCCGATCCCGGCGTCGCCTGGCGGTCGCCGGAGTCACTCTCGCCGTCGCGCTGACGCTCGCGGCATGCGCCGGCGGGTCAGGCTCGAAGGGAGCCGATGACCAAGAGCTGGTCATCGGCTCGCAGATGGCCTCGTTCCCGAGCCTCGACACCGGCGCCATCACGACCGCCGGCTACGAGGGCCAGCGACTGATCGGCAACCTGGTCTACGAAGGCCTCACCAAGCGTGACGTCTCCGATCCGAACGCTCCAGCCGGTGTGGCGCCCGCGCTCGCCGCCTCCTGGAAGGTCTCGGACGACGGCCTGACGTACACGTTCGACCTGCAGAAGGGCGTGAAGTTCCACGACGGCACCGACTGGAACGCCGACGCCCTGCTGTACAACATCCACCGGTACATGGACTCGTCGGACCCGCACTACGACCCGGTGCTGATCACCTATTACACCGTCCTCACCTACGTCGACTCCGTGAAGAAGGTCGACGACTCGACGGTCGCGTTCACGCTGAAGAAGCCGTTCGCCTTCTTCCTCGCGGACCTCTACAACGTGTACTTCGCCAGCCCCACCTCTCTCGACAAGGACGGCTCCGCGGGCCAGGCGTCTCACCCCGTCGGAACCGGTCCGTTCGTCTTCGACGAACTCCAGCAGAACCAGTCCATCTCGTTCACTCGAAACGACCACTACTGGGGACGCGAGCCCAAGCTCGAGCGGATCACCGTGACCCTGATCCCCGATCCTTCCGCCCGCACCGCCGCTCTCCGTTCCGGCCGCGTCGACTGGATCGAAGCCGCGCAGCCCGACGACCTCGCCGGTCTGAAGTCGGCCGGTTTCGTCGCCACCGGGAACGCCTTCGACTGGGAGTGGTCGTGGCAGCTCATGACGGGGCAGAAGCCGTTCGACGACATCCGTGTCCGGCAGGCCATGAACTATGCGATCGACCGCAAGGCCATCGCGGACGACCTGCTCCACGGAACCGCGGTTCCCGCGTACCAGATGTTCGCTGCCGCGAGCCCGTACTACACGGACGCCGACAACATCTACTCCTACGATCCCGACAAGGCGAAGGCTCTGCTGACCGCAGCGGGGTACCCCGACGGCGTCGACGTGACGGTCGGCTACATCACGGCGGGATCGGGCTCGATGCAGGCGAAGGCCATGAACGAGGCGCTGCAGGCCCAGCTGGCGAAGGTCGGATTCCGGGTCACTCTCGCGCCGGTGGACTTCTCGGGCATGTATGCGAAGCTCGGCGCGGGGAACACCGGATGGCAGGCCGCCAACCAGGCGTTCAGCCTTGAGCAGCCCTCCAGCTGGAAGGGCTTCTGGTTCGGATGCGACGGCAACTTCTTCGGCTACTGCAACAAGGACGCCGAAGCGCTCTACGACCAGGCTCTCGGAACCGTCGACGATGCGAAACGCGCCGCGCTTCTGACGCAGGTCGGCCACCTCGTGACCGAGGATGCGGCCTGGCTCTTCGTCGTGAACGACACCGCACCGCGCGCGATGTCGTCGGCCGTCAAGGGATTCCAGCAGCCCAAGAGCTGGTGGATCGACTTCACGGACGTCTACATGGAGAAATGACGTCGAGGTGTGACGCCTGACCGGTGCCCCGCGGCCCCCGGCACTCATGCCGGGGGCCGCGGGGCACCGCCATTGCCGGGGGTGGCGACCGGGTGCTCAGTCGCCCTTCACGTTGACGAGCTGGCGCAGCGCGTGCCTGATCGTCACGAGGTCCTCCGCATCCGTCATCACCCGGTCGATCGGCTTGTAGGCCTGCGGGATCTCGTCGATGAACGCGTCGGTGTCGCGGAACTCGATCCCCGCCATGGCCTCACGCAGCTGGTCGTGCGAGAACGTCCGCCGTGCGGCGGAACGGGAGTACTCGCGACCGGCCCCGTGCGGCGAGGAGTTCAGCGACAGCGGGTTGCCGCGCCCCTCCACGACGTAGGACGCCGTGCCCATCGATCCCGGGATGAGGCCGGGGCGACCCGCATCCGCCTGGATGGCCCCCTTGCGGGAGACCCACACGTCCTTGCCGAAGTGGCGCTCGTGCTGCGTGAAGTTGTGGTGGCAGTTGATCCGCTCGTGCTCGATGACGGTCTCGCCGAGGAACTCGCCGAGCTGGCGCGCGACGCGGTCCATCATCTCCTCCCGGTTCAGCAGCGCGAAGTGCTGCGCCCACTTCAGCTCTCGGATGTACCGCGTGAACTCGGGCGTGCCCTCCACGAGGTAGGCGAGGTCACGGTCGGGCAGGTCGATCCACCACTGCGTCGCGAGGCGCTGCGCGACCGCGATATGGTGCGTGGCGATCTTGTTGCCGATGCCGCGCGAGCCGGAGTGCAGGAACATCCAGACGCGGTCGAGCTCGTCCACCGACACCTCGATGAAGTGGTTGCCCGAGCCGAGGGATCCCAGCTGGAGCCGCCAGTGACCCGCGTAGGTCGCCGGGTCGAATCCGGATGCGGCTGCCCGGTCTTCGAGCTCGGCGATCCGCGGCTCGGCCGTGGCGACCACCTTGCGGTTGTCGCGGCCGGCCGACAGGGGGACGGCGCGCTCGATGGCCTCACGCAGCGGCGCGAGGTCGCGACCGGCGAGCTGCGTGAGCTCGAACTGGGTGCGGACGGCGGTCATGCCGCATCCGATGTCGACGCCGACGGCCGCCGGCATGATGGCGCCGAGCGTCGGGATCACCGAGCCGACCGTCGCGCCCTTGCCCAGGTGAGCGTCGGGCATGAGCGCGATGTGCGGGTGGATGAACGGCATCCGTGCCGAGGTGCGAGCCTGATCGAGCGTCTTCTCGTCGATCAGGCTCGCCCACGACAGGAGCCGTGCGGAGAGCTTCTCCATGGTTCCTTTCCTTGCGTGGCGGTGGACCAGCCGGTCCGGGAGTTCCTCCCCGCGGAAAGAAAAACGCCCCGGACCTGTCGGTGCGGGGCGTGGGACGGATGCCGTCACATGCTGCGCGCCGGAGGGTACGACTCATAGCGGTCGTTGCGCTTCGCAAGAAGCTGCAGGACCGCGTCCTGACGCAGGCGGTCGCGTGCGTTCATGGGTCGTCTCCTCGGCTGATGCTGCGCCCGGTGGGGCACAGCCTTCCGAGAGTAGGGGGTGGCGGATGCGGCGTCAACCGTGCGGCGTGTCGGGACGCCCGTGACGGTCATCGCTGCGAGCCCCCTCGCACGGTTGTCGCGATGACGCGCGCGGCTTCGTCGGCCATGCGGTCGAGACCATCGGAACTCGGGTGCACGTGGTCGCCCCCGTTGTAGGCGGGCGCCAGCTGCCCGGGCGCGGCCGCGTCCCGGAGCGCGGCATCGAAGTCGATGACCGGCGCACCCGAGTGTCGGCGCATCCACTCGTTCACCGCCACACGGATCTCCTCGCGAGCCGCGTCGAACCCGGCTGCAGGGAGGAAGGGGATGATCGTGGCGAGGATGACGTCGAGCCCGGCGGCCCGCGCCCGGCCCGCTACGTCTTCGAGCGCGTGGATCAGCTCGTCGAGCGTCGGCGTGTCGTGACACTCGATGTCATCAGACCGCCCGCCTGTGTCACGCAAGGCCGGTCTGTGTCACTCGAACGCGTTCTCGACACGGGAGGTCTTGACCGAGCCTCGCTCCCTCGCTAACGTACAACCAAATGGTTGCACGAATGGAACTCACGGATGACGAGCTGGACCGCCTCTTCCACGCGCTCGCCGCGTCGACGCGGCGCGACATCCTTCGGCGGACGATCGTGGCGGAACAGTCCGTCTCGGCCCTCGCGGCCGACTACGACATGTCGTTCGCGGCGGTGCAGAAGCACGTCGCCGTGCTGGAGGCGGCCGGCCTCATCGTCAAGCGGGCCGAGGGGCGCGAGCGGCTCGTGCGCGCCCCGACCCCGCCATGATCGCCCGCGCCCGTGCGCTCCTCAGCCGTTATGAAGACCTGTGGCGCGCACGCATCGACCGCCTCGACGCCCTGCTCGCCGAGCCCGAAGACTGATCCCTCATCGACATCCCACCCCCCCGCGAAGGAGCACGACATGCCCGTCACCGACATCACGACCGACCCTGAAGCCCTCACGATGACGTTGGTCGCCGACGTCGACGCGCCGGTCGACAGGCTGTGGCGCGCGTTCACGCAACCGCGGCAGCTGGAGCGCTTCTGGGGCCCTCCGGGGTGGCCCGCCCGGTTCACCGCCTTCGATCTGCGCCCCGGCGGACGAGTGGACTACGCCATGGCGGGCCCCCGCGGCGAGTCCTCGCGTGGCTCGTGGGAGGTGCTGAATGTGACCGAGGGCGAGTCCTTCGAGGTTCTCGACAGCTTCATCGGCGAGGACGGCGAGGCGCTGGACGGCTTCCCCGCGATGCGCATGGTCTTCACGTTCACCCCGACCGCTGACGGCTCGCGCCTGACGAACGTCACCTACTTCACCTCGCTCGAGAGCCTCGAGCAGGTCGTCGCGATGGGCGCCCTCGAAGGCTCGCGCCTGGCGATGAACCAGCTGGATGTCGTCCTGAGCGATCTCCGCGAATACGCACGGGGCAAGGGCACTCGCACCGAGGTCCTCACGGACCAGCACGTCCGCATCTCGCGCCTGATCGAGGGGTCGCAGGACCTCGTCTGGCGGGCGCACACCGAGCCGGAGCTCATGCGGCAGTGGCTTCTCGGGCCCGAGGGATGGCGCATGACCGTGTGCGAGATCGACCCGATCGCCGGCGGCTCGTACCGGTACGCGTGGGCTCCGGAGGGGGGCACCGAGGGCGAGGCGTTCGGCTTCGACGGCGAGGCGCTGCTGGTCGAGCCGATCCGGCGCATGGTGTCGACCGAGCACATGACCGGAACCGACTTCCCCGCGACGCTCAACGACCTCTCGCTGTACGAGGAGGACGGGGTGACCCTTCTCACGCTCGTGATCGAGTACCCGGACGCCGCGACCCGCGACACCGTGCTCGCGACCGGCATGACCGACGGCATGGAGGCCTCGTACGCCCGCCTCGAGCGGCTGCTTGCCGCATCCGCCTGACCGCGAGACCAGTCCCGCGCGCCGAGACCGGTGGGAAACCCGCCGGTCTCGGCGCCGCGGACTGGTCTCGCGGCCAACCGCGGGCTGGTCTCGCGGCCGGGGCGGGGCGGGGGAGGGGTCGGGCTGCTATGGTGGGAGCGGCGCCTAGCGCCTGCGTCGTCGATACGCTGCCCCGGTCTCGCACCGCTGGGCCTCTTCTCGAGCGGCGAAACGATGCGCGAATCCGCGCCGTCGCCCACCTCAGCGATCACGAATGATCGCTTCATCCGAAAGCATCTCCATGCCTACCTTCACCGATCTCGGCGTGCCCGCACGCCTGGCCGCCGTCCTCACCGCGAGCGGCAAGACCGACCCGTTCCCGATCCAGCAGAGCACCCTGCCGGACTCCCTCGCCGGCCGCGACGTCCTCGGCCGTGGCCGCACCGGCAGCGGCAAGACCCTCGCGTTCTCGCTGCCCATGGTCGCCCGCCTCGAGGGCGGACGTCGCACTGCGGGCCACCCCAGCGGCCTCGTGCTCGCGCCCACCCGTGAGCTCGCCACCCAGATCGCGGCGACTCTGACCCCGCTGGCGGATGTCGCGGGCCTGCGGGTCACGACCATCTTCGGCGGCGTGAGCCAGAAGCCGCAGGAGCAGGCCCTCCGCGCCGGCGTCGACATCGTCGTGGCCTGCCCGGGCCGGCTCGACGACCTCATGAAGCAGAAGCTCATCCACCTCGACCGGGTCGAGATCACCGTGCTCGACGAAGCCGATCACATGGCCGACCTGGGCTTCCTTCCGGTCGTCACGCGCATCCTGAAGGCGACGCCCACGGGCGGTCAGCGCATGCTGTTCAGCGCGACCCTCGACCGCGGCATCGACGGCCTCGTCCGCTCGTTCCTGCAGAACGAGGTGCGCCACGAGGTCGACGAGTCCAGCGTCCCCGCCGCCGCGATGACCCACCGCGTGCTGCTCGTCGCCGACGACGCCAAGAACGACCTCGTCCGCGCCCTCGCCTCGGGCACGGGCCGCCGCATCCTCTTCACCCGCACGAAGCACCAGGCCAAGAAGCTGGCGAAGCAGCTGACGGCTGCCGGCATCCCCGCCGTCGACCTGCAGGGAAACCTGTCGCAGAACGCACGCGAGCGCAACCTCGCGGCGTTCAGCGAGTCGGCCGACAAGGGCGGTGTCCGCGTGCTCGTCGCGACGGATGTCGCCGCCCGCGGCGTGCACGTCGACGGCGTCGAGCTCGTCGTGCACGTCGAGCCGCCGACCGAGCACAAGGCGTATCTGCACCGCTCCGGCCGCACGGCCCGCGCCGGCGCGGAGGGCACGGTCGTCACGGTCGTGCTGCCTTCGCAGAAGCGCGACGTCAGCCTCATGCTGAAGCAGGCCGCCATCACCGCCGGTTTCGAGCCGGTGGATGCGGCGTCCCCCATCGTCGCCGAGCTCGTCGGCGAGATCGCCCCGCACGTCACGCCCGCGCCGGTCTCGGCGCAGCCGGCGGCGGGACGCGGCTCGGGCGTCCGCGGCGGCGGCCAGGGCCAGCGCCGCTCCGGCGGGCAGGGCCAGGGCCGCGGCGGACAGGCCCGGACCGGCCAGGCGCAGGGTCGCTCGGGCCAGGCCCGCGCGGGACAGGGCGAGCCCCGTGCGGCCCAGTCGTCGCAGGGTCGCAACGGTCAGCCGTCGCAGGGCCGGGCGGGCCAGGGCGGCCAGCCGCGCACGGCGCAGGCGGGCCAGACCCGCACCGGCGGGTCGCAGCGTCCCGCGGGCGGCGCACGCCGCTCCGGGCGCCGGGCGCAGACCTCCGGCGGGTCGACGACCGTCTGGTCGAGCTCCAGCTCCAGCCGCTGAGGCGGCAGCGCCGTCCGGCCCCGGCCGGTGCGTGCGCATAACTCAGGCAGAACCGCCCTCTCGGGCGCCGGACGACCTCCTCGGCCGGGTTCTGCCTGAGTTATGCGCGTTGGCCGGGGTGTTCCGAGACGGTGACGCGGACCCGAGAACCGGACGCGGCGGGCCGGGCGGACCCGAGCCCGAGGGCGCAGCGGGAGGGGCGGCGGCGGCCCGGGGACGCCCCGGGCCGCGCGGGGTCAGGCGCGGGCGAGCGCGTCCTCGAGCGCGACCCAGGCGAGCATGGCGCACTTGACGCGGGCGGTGAACTTCGAGACACCGTTGAGCGCGGCGGCATCCCCGAAGGTGTCCTCGTCGAGCTCGATCTGCCCGCGGGAGCGCAGCGCCTCCCGGAAACGCGCGATGAGCTCGGTCGCCGCAGGCCGGTCGAGGCCGTCGACGAGACCCGTGAGCATGGATGCCGAGGCCTGGGAGATCGAGCAGCCCTCGCCCTCCCACGTCACGTCGAGGATCGCGTCGCCATCGACGCGCACGCGGAGGGTGATCTCGTCGCCGCAGACGGGATTGCGCTGATAGGAGGTGGCACACGCCCCCTCCTCGGGGGCGAGCCCGAAGCCGTCGCGCGCTCTCGAGTGATCGAGGATCAGCTCCTGGTAGAGCCCGTCCAGTCCGCTCATCGCGCCCCGCTCCCTCGTCCGGCCGCCGCGCTCTCGCGACCGAAGAACGTGCGCACGCCCGCCACCGCAGCCACGAGCGCATCCACGTCCGCATCGGTCGTGAACACGGATGCCGAGGCCCGCACGCTCGCGGTCATCCCGAACCGCCGGTGCAGCGGCTGCGCGCAGTGGTGGCCCACCCGCACTGCGATCCCCTGCGCGTCCAGAATCTGTCCGACGTCGTGCGCGTGGACGCCCTCGACCTCGAACGCGACGAGCGCGACACGCTCCGCGTCGGCGTCGCCGAGAAGACGTATGCCCTCGATGGCACGTAAGCCGTCGCGCATGCGCGATTCGAGCTCGCGCTCGTGTGCGTGCACGGCCGGCATCCCGAGCTCGTCGAGGTACCGCACCGCCGCGGCGAGTGCCACCGCCTGCGACACCGGCTGCGTGCCCGCTTCGAACCGCAGGGGCGGGGGCAGGAACTCGGCCCGGTCGAGCGTCACCGTCGTGATCATCGACCCGCCCGTGAGGAAGGGCGGCATCGCCTCGAGAACCTCGCGCCGTCCGTACAGCCCGCCCACGCCGTAGGGACCCAGCATCTTGTGCCCGCTGAAGACGGCGAGATCGACCCCGAGCGCCGGCAGGTCGAGCGGCACGTGCGGCGCCGACTGGCACGCGTCCATGACCGTCAGCGCGCCGACCTCGCGCGCCAGCGCGATCAGGGCCTCGGCCGGGTTGACGATCCCGAGCACGTTCGAGACGTGCGGGAAGGCCACGACGCGGGTGCGTTCGCCGATGAGCGAGGCGGCGGCATCCAGGTCCAGCGTGCCGTCGTCGCGGACGGGGATGTGGCGCAGCACGGCGCCCGTGCGGGCCGCGAGCTGCTGCCACGGGATCAGGTTGGCGTGGTGCTCCGACTCGGTCACCACGATCTCGTCGCCCGGGCGCAGAGCCAGCGCCGCGGAGGCCCCCACGGTCGCATTCCCGATCGAGTATGCGATGAGGTTGAGGCCCTCCGTGGCACCGTGGGTCCACACGAACGTGTCCTCGTCGGCGCCGACGAAACCGGCCACCGTGCGGCGCGCATCCTCGAACAGCTCCGTCGCCTCGGCCGCGAGGGTGTGGGCGCCCCGGTGGACGGCGGAGTTCGTGCGCGTCAGGAAATCGAGCTCGGCGTCGAGGACCTGCTGCGGTCGCTGGCTCGTGGCGCCGGAGTCGAGGTAGACCAGCGGATGTCCGTTGACCTCGTGCGCGAGCAGCGGGAAGTCCGCGCGCACGCGCGACGGATCGAAACCGGAGAAGCTCATCCTCCCAGGCTAGTTGTGTCCCGGACGCCCGGGGCGGCCCGGGGCGCCGGCTGTGCGGGCTTGTCCGGGAATCAGCTGACGCCCTCTCCGAACGGCTCGCCGTTCCTACCATCGGGCGGAGGGTGCCCGAGCGGGCATCCGCCACAGCGAAGGAACCGCATGCCACTCCACTCCTCTTCCTCTCCGCGTCGACTCCGCCGCTCGGCCCTGTCCGGGATCGCCGCGGCCCTAGCCGTGCTGCTCCTGTCCGCGCCGCTGAGCGCCACCGCCGACGACGGGCCCGGCGCGGCGTCGGACGCGTCGGCTGCCGAGGCGCCGTCGACCGCCACGGGCACTGTGCAGCCGACGACGGGCGACCCGACGCCGGGCACCCCGGTCGCTCGGGCGCCGGAGAGCGCACCCGAGACGCAGGCCTCTCCCGAGGCGACCACCGTCACGCGGACGATCTCGGGCACGATCCACTTCGACCCGGTCACCACCGCGGCCCAGCGCCAGAGCGTCACGATCGAGGCGACGCCCGAGCTCTCCGGCCCCTCGGCCGGGAGCGTCTCCTACGACGCCGCCACCGGGGCCTACTCGGTCGACGGTCTTGCGCCGGGCACGTACCGGGTGTTCATCCAGATCCACACCGACGGATGGGTCTTCTCGGCGAGCACGCAACCGACGTCCGCCTGGGATGCCTCCGACGGTGACTGGGAGGTCACGGTCGACCTCGAGGCGGGCGACCGCCCCGGGCTCGACGTGTTCTTCGACCGGGCCCGTGCGGGTCTGGGCCTCACGGCGGACGATCCGGCGGCGTACTGCGGCAGTGTGGACAGCGACGAGCAGGTCGTCGCGATCGATCTCGCGACCGGCGCCGAGTGGCCGTTTCGCTGCTTCGGTGGCGGGCAGGGCGCATCCTGGTGGAACCTCACCGCGACTCCGGGGACGACCGTGACCGTTCGCATCGTCAGCGGCGGCATCACGTTCTACTACGACGGCACCGGCTCCGCGGCGACCGACCCGGCGAAGGCTGTGCCGGTGACACTCGGCGGCCCCTGGACGGGCGCACAGCTCACGGTGGACCTCGGTGACGTCTTGGCCCCTGCCTTCTGGGAGTTCACGGACGCGAGCCGTGGCGCGGTGACGGTGCCGTCCATGGCGGCCGAGGGCGCAACGGTCTCGGTCCACGTCGGTGCCGAGCACGCGGGCGAGACCGTCCGTGCCTGGATGTACTCGTCGCCCACCTTCCTCGGCAGGACCCAGGTCGGCGGCGACGGCTACGTCACGTTCGCGCTGGCTCCCGGTCTCACCGGAGACCACCGCATCGCCATCGGCGCGATGGACGGCAGCCTGATCGGCTGGGGTCCGATCAACGTCCTGGCGGCGGCGGAGGCGGACGCCACGGACGTCCCCGCGGCCCAGACGCTCGCCGCGACCGGCGTCGCGCTGCCCCCGCTCGCACTGTGCGCGATCATCGCCGCGCTCGTCGCCGGCGTCGCGATGGTGGCCGTGAGCCGCCGAGCCCGCACGCGCTGACACGTCGGTGCCGGGGGAGGGGATCCGCCAGACCTCTTCCCCGGCCGCGCGGGGTCAGCGGCTCTCGCCGCCCTCGCTCACCGGGTCGACGCGGGTCACCGAGCCCGGTCCCGCGGAATCCAGCATGGACGCGGGCAGCACCTTGCCCCCGGGCGAGTACGGCCGTCCGGCGCGCTCCTGGCCGGGGAGCGGACGCGAACGGCGTCCGTAGATGAGCTCTGTCGAGTCGAGCAGCCACGGCACGAGCGTGATCGTCACGCCGTGCACGAGCATGAGCTGCTGGGCGACTCGTCGCGCGCGCCGGTTGTGCAGGAACGACTCCCACCAGTGCCCCACGATGTACTGGGGCAGGTAGACCGTGACGACAGCCGGGCCGTGCTTCGCCCGGTACTTGTTGATGAAGGCGGCGACCGGTCCCGCGTAGGTGCGGTACGGCGACTCGATGATCACGAGCGGCACCGGCATCCTGTGCTCCTGCCAGTCCCGCTGCAGCTGGTCTGCCGACTCCTTGGTTACGGCGACGTGCACCGCCAGCGTCTTCTCGTGACGGGCGGCCAGCGCATAGTCGATCGCCTTCGCGACCGGCTTCTGCAGCCGTCCGACCAGCACGAGCGCCAGGTCGCCGGATGCGCCGAAATGCGTCTGGTCGTCGAAGGCGATCTCGTGCTCCACGTCGCGGTAGTAGCGGCTGACGCCGATCATCAGCAGCGACAGCACGGGGATCGCCAGGAAGACGAGCCACGCCCCGTGCGTGAACTTCGTGATCGTGACGATGATGAACACGGCGGCCGTGAGCCCCGCGCCGAGAGAGTTGATCACCAGGCCGTTGACGATCTCTCGGCGGCTGAACCTCGTCGACTTCTGCGGCAGAGCCGCATCCGGAAGCTGCTTCAGCCCCCGGAGCGCCCGTCGCCAGTGCACGACCATGCCGACCTGGCCGAGCGAGAACGACACGAACACGCCGATGATGTACAGCTGGATCAGCGTCGACAGGTCTGCGCGGGAGACGACCAGCACGAGGATCGCCACGATGCCCAGCACGATCATGCCGTTGGAGAAGACGAGGCGGTCGCCGCGGGTGTTCAGCGCCTTCGGGGCGTAGCCGTCGCGAGCGAGCACGGCCCCGAGCAGGGGGAAGCCGTTGAAGGCCGTGTTGGCCGCGAGCAGCAGGACGCAGGCGGTCGCCGCCTGGATGATGAAGAAGGGGATGGAGTTCATCCCGAAGGTCGCCGCCGCCACCTGGGCCATGAGGCTCGGCTGGGGCTGCGAGCAGTCGAAGCCCACGAGGTGGCAGGCGTCCTCCGCGTAGCGGACACCCGACACGAGCGCGATCAGGGTGAGTCCGGCGAAGAGCAGGATGGCGATCGCGCCCATCGCCGTGAGCGTCCGCTGCGCGTTCTTGACCTTCGGGCGGCGGAACGCCGGCACGCCGTTGGACACCGCCTCGACACCCGTCAGAGCCGAGCAGCCGCTCGAGAACGCCCGCAGCACGAGGAGGATCACCGCGACCTGCGACAGGTTCTCGGCGTGCACCTCGTACTGCGCGCTGGATGCCACCGGCGGATCACCGAGCAGCCACCGGATGACACCGACGACGATCATGACGCCGACGGAGCCGATGAAGATGTAGGTCGGCAGCGCGAACGCACGGGAGGCCTCCCGGACGCCGCGCAGGTTCACGATCACGAGCAGGATGACGAAGCCCACCGCCAGCTCGACGCGCCAGGGGTTGAGCCCCGGGAGCGCGGAGATGATGTTGTCGACGCCGGACGCGACCGACACCGCGACCGTGAGGATGTAGTCGACCAGCAGGGCGGACGCGACCACGACACCGGGTCCCTCGCCGAGGTTGGTCCGGGCGACCTCGTAGTCGCCGCCCCCCGAGGGGTAGGCCTTGATGAGCTGCCGGTACGACAGCACGACGACGACGAGCAGCACGACGACGGCCAGGGCGATCCACGGGCTGAACGCCAGGAAGGCCGTGCCGCCGATCAGCAGGATCATCAGCAGCTCCTGCGGCGCGTACGCGACGGACGACAGCGCGTCGGAGGCGAATATGGGCAGCGCCATGCGCTTGCGCAGCAGGTGGTCGTCGGCGTCGCCGGACGCGAGCGGGTCGCCGAGCAGCAGGCGCTTCGCCATGGGGACCTCGGTCGTGGGGTCCGCGCCGGGCTCCCGGCTGTCAGGTGTCACGGCCCGCGACACTACGCCAACGCTGCCCCGCGTGCAACGCAGGATGGGCTTTGCGTGGACGGGGGTCGCCGCCCCTACGATCGGAGCGTGTTCCTCGCTGATCGCCGGATCGCGCTCGGGTACCGCGTCGTCGCGGCGCTTCTCATCCTCTGGGGCGTGCTCCGGGTCACGGGAACCCTCGACGGACGGTTCTCCGGCGTCGCCTTCCTGTACTTCACGGTGCTGAGCAACCTGCTGTGCATCGGATGGTTCGTCGCGCTCGCCGTGGCGACCGTGCGCGATCTGGCACGCACCGGTCCCCGCGGTCCGTCCGCGCCCTGGCCGCGAACCGGCGGCGCCGTCATGATGGCGATCACCGTGACGATGCTGACCTACCCCATCGTTCTCGCGCCGGAGGCGTTCACGCAGGGAAGCGGTTACACACCGTTCACCCTGACGGACGACCTGATCCACATCGTCGCCCCCGTGCTGACGATCCTCGATTGGCTGTTGTTCACCCCGAAGGGGTCGTTCCGCTGGTATGACCCGCCGCTGTGGGCGCTGATCCCGTACATCTACCTCGCCTTCGCCTTCGCCTTCGCCTACGGCGCGGCGGGCGGCGTGTTCGGTGCGGCCGGGTCCCGCTACCCGTACCCGTTCATGTCGGTCCCGCTCCACGGCGTCGGCGGCGTCGCCCTGTGGATCCTCGCGCTCACGGTCGCGATGGAGGTCATCGCGTTCGCGTACGTGGCGGTCGACCGGGCTCTCGGCCGGGTCCGCGCCTCACGCGCCGAGCGCGGGGTGGGTCCGTAGCAGGTCGAGCACGCCGAACAGGCGCTGCCAGAGGGTCGGGTCCGTCGTCGCGAGCCGTCCCGGCGCATAGAGGAACACCCACCCCTCCGAGACCTCGAGGTCGAGAGCGGGGCTCGCGTCATCGTCGAGGGCGTCGAGCACCTCCCGGGTCAGCAGGGCCTCGGCGACCGTGCCCGCGGCGCCGGGCGCATACACCTCGAACCGGCCGTGCGAGCCTCCGAGCGTGACCGGCTGAAGTCCCTTCGGAACCGGCAGGCCCTGCACCGCCTGCGCCCGAGCCGACTCGACGAGCAGCCACGGCCGCGGCGCGGGGAGCTGCATCGCCGCATATCCCCACGCGCGGGTGACGCGCGTGAGCACGGTGATGTGCAGCGGCACCGCGTACATCGCGTTCGCGACCTCGACCAGCGGTGGACCCGGGAAGCGGACGATGTTGCCCGCGGCCTGACTCGGGCGGGGACGCCCTTTCGCGTCCCGGAAGATGACGCCGGGAAGCGGCTGCGTCATCGCTACCGGGTAGAACTCGGCGCCGTTGGCCTGCGCGAACGCCGCCAGCCGGCTAGAGAGATCGGTCGCCTGTGGATTGTTCGTCGGCGACGTCGTCAATGGCGCATAGTTGGCTGAGGTCACGGGCATATTGTGCCTGCACCGTATGTGCGGACGATATGCGCGCCTGGATCGGACGAGGAAACGAGGGAGTGAAGGATGGACGGCACCCCACCCACCATCGATGACGTGCGAGCGCGCCTCGAGCACATCGACCTCCAGGTCGAGCAGGCGCAGGTCCACGCGGAGCGCATGAACCAGCTCGCGAGCGACCTCCGCGATGTATCCGCGGAGGTCACCTCGCCGGGCGGCGAGGTCCGCGTGACGGTCGACGCGAGCGGCAGGCTGATCGACATCGCCTTCGGAGCGGCGGCGGAGAGGACCAGGTCGGACGCTCTTCGCACAGCGCTCCTGGACGCGCTGGAGGAGGGGTATCGGATCGTCAGCGGAAGGCAGGTCGCCCTTGCCGAGGAGACACTGGGCGAGCAATCGCCGACCGTCGCGATGCTGCGCGACGGTGCGACCCCGGAACGCGCCGAAGATCGTGCGCGACGACGACGGGATCATCCGATGAGCCATGAGATCTCGATCGACCCGGATGCGCTGGAGGCCCACATCGGTCAGGTGCAGGATGTCGTCGCCGACGTCGATCGGGCCTTGCAGGCGGTCGCCTACACGCAGCTGAACTCGCTCGCCTTCGGGCTCATGTGCTCCTTCGCAGCCGCCCCAACCACCGTCGTTGGCACGGCGGCCGCGGCTGCCATGACGGCTACCGGGGGGCTGCTGAACCGTTCCGCCACCATCGTGAAGGCGGGGATCGCCGACTTCGCCGACTTTGAGCAGCGCACGGTGGCGCAGCTGCGGGAGCTCGCGAGCGGGATCGACGGCGAGAGGACGTGGCTCGTATGAGCCTGTCGGTCGGTTACGGCGGATACGTCGCGGGAAACCTCGCTCATGCGGCAAACCCGCTGATCGAAGCGCCCGAGCTTCCCGGGTGGATGGACGGCGTCGGTCCCTTCCAAGACGGCCAGGCGTTTGGGGAGTCCCTCGCCGCCGGTGACTGGGTAGGGATGGCGCTCTCGGGCGGATCCATCGTGCTCGACGTGGTGGACGCCGTGATCAACCCGATCGCGACGCTCGTCTCCCTAGGTGCGGGGTGGGCGCTGGAGCACTTGTATCCGATCTCGGACTGGCTCAAGCAGTTGACGGGCGACCCCCATATGGTCGCCTCCTTCGCAGGCACCTGGGACAACGTCTCGGTCGCGATGTCGTCGGCATCCGCCCAGCTGACGTCGACCCTGTCGACCCTCGACGGGCTGGAGGGCTTCATGATCGAGGCCTACGAGCGCTTCATCCAGACGATGGTGGGCTCGCTCGCGGGCGCGTCGAAGCTGGCGGAGGCGATGAGCCTCGCCATGCAATTGCTCGCGTCGATCGTGAAGCTCGTGCACGACCTCGTGCGCGACGTGTTGGCCGACCTTGTCGGCTTCATCGTGCAGGCGGTCGTGGAGGCCGCGGCTACGCTCGGCGTCGCCATCCCGGTCATCGTGGCGCAGCTCGCGTCCAAGACGGCTCATTGGGCGGCGCTGCTGTCGCGGTTCGTGAAGGAGCTGGTCGAGTCCGCGGGCACGTACGTGAGCCTGGTCAGCTCCCTCAAGGAGACGTTCGAGGAGATCCAGAAGAGCCTGAACGAGCACTTCGCCTGAGCCTCGGCCGACCTGGTCGGCGTCATCGTGCACTCGGTCGTCGCGGGGGCGGCGACGCTCGACGCGCCCTATGCTCGACGCGTGCAGCAGGTCCACCTCGGCGTCATCGCGGTCGTGTTGGGTGGGCTCGCCGGCATCGTCCTGTTCGTGCCGTTCGTGGCGCTCAGCTACCGGCGTCGCGGCGGGCTCAGCGTCGGCCGCTCCCTGCTGTGGATCGCCGCGGTCGTCTACTTCTGGGCGATCTGGACATACACCCTGTTGCCCCTGCCCGAGCCGGATGCGATCCGCTGCGCGGGCGTCAACCTCGACGTGTGGGCGTTCGTCGACGACATCCGGGGTGCCTCGGCGCGACCCGGAAACATGCTGACGGATCCCGCCGTCCTGCAGCTCGCGCTGAACGTCGTCCTGTTCCTCCCGCTCGGCTTCTTCGTGCGGGTCCTGGGTGGACGGGGCATCCTGGTGGCCGTTCTCGCCGGCCTGGGCACGTCGCTGTTCATCGAGACCACGCAGCTGACGGGCGTGTGGGGGCTCTACCCCTGCGCATACCGCGTGTTCGACGTGGACGATCTGCTCACCAACACCACGGGCGCCCTGCTCGGCTCGATCGCGGGGTTCGTCGTGCCCGCCCGGCACCGCGGCCTCGCGGTGACCCCCGACGCCGACGATCCGGACCCGGTGACGCGCCGCCGGCGGCTGCTCGCCATGCTGTGCGACGTGCTCGGTGCCGCCGTGCTCCAGGTCACGCTCGCGGTCGGTGGCCAGCTCGTGCAGCTGGTCGTGCGCGGCGACGGCGTCGTGATCGACGGGGCGCTCTCGTCGACGATCGCCGCGACCCTCACGGCCGGCCTGTGGCTCGTCGTGACACTCGCGACCGGCCGCACGATCGGCGACCTCGCGACCCAGCTGCGGTATGCGAGCGCGATGCCGGCCTGGCTCGCGCGCCCCCTCCGCTTCCTCGGCGGGATCGGCGGATGGATGCTGCTCGGCGCTCTCCCGGCGCCCTGGTCGGCGCTCGCCGGGGTCTACGCGGTGGTCGCGATCGTGCTGCTGTTCACGACGGCCGGAGGCCGCGGCATCCCGGGCCTGGTGACCGCCTCACGGCTCGTCGACGCGCGTGCGACCGAGCCGGCGCGACCCGGGCGCTGACCCCTCAGCCGAGGAAAGCGCGCGCGGCGACGACGAGATTCTCCACGCCCTGCTCGATCGTGGGATGTCGCACGGGCGCGAACAGCGGCGAGTGGATCGTCGGGATGCCGCGGTCGACGGTGCCTGCACGCTCCGCGGCGGCGTACACAGCGGGGTCGATGCCGCCCCAGAACCAGAACACGAGGGGGACTCCCGCGGCCCGCGCGAATCGCGACACGTCCTCGCTCCCCGTGAACAGGCCCGGGTCGGTGACCGCGGCGTCGCCGAAGGCCGCCGCGAACGCCGCGCGCACGCGAGCGGTCGCCTCCGGGTCGTTGATGGTCGCCGGAAGGGTGTGGTCCAGCGTGATCGTGGGCTCGCGGTCGGCTCCGGATGCCGCGGCCTCGGCCCGCACGACCCGTTCCACGCGAGCCAGCATCCGTTCCCGGGCGTCGTCGTCGGTGTAGCGCAGGCTGAGCTGCAGCGTCGCCTCGGGCGGGATGATGTTGTGCTTGAGCCCCGCGTGGATCGAGCCGACGGTGACGACCGCCACCTCGCGCGGGTCGACCTCGCGGGCGACGAGCGTCTGCAGCCGCATGACGGTCGCCGCAGCCATCACGACCGGATCGATCGTCGCGTGCGGGCGGGAGCCGTGCCCGCCCCGTCCGTGGAGGACGACCGTCAGGCCGTCGGAGGCGGTCATCTGCGTGCCCGGACGGAGCCCGATCACGCCCGCGGGGAGCGCTGTGATGTGCTGGCCGAGGACGATGTCGGGCCCGGGCGCACGATCGAGCACGCCGTCGTCGATCATCGCCTGCGATCCCGCGCCCAGCTCCTCCGCCGGCTGGAACACGGCGACGACCGTGCCCGTCCACGCGTCGCGGGTGTCGCGCAGGCGTTCGAGTGCGCCGAGCAGGGCGGTCGTGTGGAGGTCGTGTCCGCAGGCGTGCATGACCGGGACGTCGTTCCCCGCCGCATCCGTCCCCCGAGCGGTGCTGGCGTAGGCGAGGCCGGTGCGCTCCTCGACCGGCAGCGCATCCATGTCGGCGCGCAGCCAGACCACCGGGCCCGGGCCGTTCTCCAGCCGTGCGACGACCCCCGTGCGCCCGACGCCCGTCTCGAAGGGGATGCCGAGCTCGGTGAGGCGGGCCGCGACCACACCCGCCGTCCGCGTCTCCTGGAACGAGAGCTCAGGATGTCGGTGCAGGTCGATGTAGATCGCCTCGAGGTCGAGCGCCATGCCTCCGAGCCTAGGCCTCGCCCCGTGCCTCTCGCCCGTCACGATCCCGGGCGTCTTCCCGTCGCGGCGGGCGAGAGGGCACGGCGCCGGGGCTATGAAAGGAGCCAGGCCGCGGTGTCAGCGGGCAGGACGTCCCCGGTGAGCGGCTCGCTCGAGACCAGGACCTCGCCCGACGGGAGCGGAATCGGCTGCGCCCCGAGGTTGGCGATGACCGTGACATTCCCGTTGCGGAATGCGAGCACGTCGTCGCCCTCGTCTCCGATCCAGGTCAGCGTGCCCGCGCCCAGCCCGTGCTCCCGCCGGAGGCGCAGGAGCCGCGTGTAGAGATGCAGGGTGGAGTCGGGGTCCGCGGCCTCCACGTCGCGGGCGAAGCGCGCCCAGTCGGTCGGCTGCGGGAGCCAGGAGGCGCCCGAGTCATTGAAACCGAAGGCGGGCGCCGCCGCCTCCCACGGAATCGGCACGCGGCATCCGTCGCGACCGTACTTCTCGTGGTTCGTGCGGAACCAGGTGGGGTCCTGGCGGGCCGAGTCGGGCAGGTCGACGGCCTCGGGAAGACCGAGCTCCTCCCCCTGGAAGAGATACGCGGAGCCGGGGAGGGCGAGCATCACGGTCGTCGCCGCGCGGGCCCGCCGCAGCCCCAGCTCCGGGATGGGCTGAGCCGCCGAGAGCGGGCCGATGCCTTCGCCCTGCGGGCTCTCGGCCGTCAGCGCGAGACGGGACGCGTGGCGGATCACGTCGTGGTTCGACAGGACCCAGGTGGCGGGGGCGCCGACGGCGGGGAACGCCTCCAGCGACTCGCTGATGACCTTGCGCAGGGCCGCCGCATCCCACTCGGTCGTGAGGTAAGGGAAGTTGAACGCCTGGTTCATCTCGTCGGGGCGCACCCAGAGCGCGGTCTTCTCGGGGGTCGGGAGCCACGCCTCCGCGCACAGGGCGCGGTGGCCGGGATACTCCTCGAGCACGGCATGCCAGTCGCGGTATACATCGTGGACGCCGGGCTGTCCCCAGTACGGGACGTCGTCGTCCTCCCCGCCCATCGAGTCGCCGTCGGCGGGAGGCGAGTAGTCGGGGAGCCCGTCCGCCTTGATCAGGCCGTGGGCGACGTCCACCCGGAAGCCGTCGACCCCGCGGTCGAGCCAGAACCGGAGGACGCCGCGGAAATACTCGCGGACCTCGGGGTTGGTCCAGTCGAAGTCCGGCTGGGAGACGTCGAAGATGTGGAGGTACCACTGCCCGGGCGTGCCGTCCGCCTCGACGACGCGCTGCCACATCCCGCCGCCGAAGACCGACTCCCAGTTGTTGGGAGGCAGCTCGCCGTTCTCGCCCTTCCCGTCGCGGAAGATATAGCGCGCGCGCTCCGGGCTGCCGGGCGCCGCCGTCAGCGCCTCCTGGAACCAGACGTGCTGGTCGGAGGAGTGGTTGGGGACGAGGTCCACGATCACGCGGATGCCGCGTTCGTGGGCGGCGTGCAGCATCCGGTCGAAGTCGTCCAGGGTGCCGAACAGCGGGTCGACGTCGCAGTAGTCGGCGACGTCGTAGCCGGCGTCCTTCTGCGGCGAGACCATGAACGGGCTCAGCCAGATCGCGTCGACCCCCAGGTCTGCGAGGGCGTCGAGCCGGCGCGTGATGCCGGGCAGATCGCCGATGCCGTCGCCGTTCGCATCGGCGAAGGAGCGCGGATAGATCTGGTAGATCACGGCGGTTCGCCACCACTCGGAACCGGTCGGGGATGCGGCATCCTGCTGCGTCATGCCGATGAGCCTACCGCCCCGATCGTATCGATTCGATCACGCCCCCGAGTCCTCCGGTCCCGTCGACGCCCGCGTGCCGCATCCACTGCGCCACCGACGGAGAAAGGGGGAGGGGGATAAGGTTGGCGGGTGCCGCATCCCGACCCGGACGCCCTCGCGCGCGCCGAGAGCCTGATCGCCCTCATCCCCGACTATCCCGAGGCCGGGGTGCTGTTCCGCGACATCGCGCCGCTGCTCGCAGACGCCGCCGCTCTCGAAGCCGTCACCGCCGCGCTGATCGAGCCGTTCGCGGGATCCTTCGACGTCGTGGCGGGCGTCGAAGCACGCGGGTTCCTGCTCGCCGGAGCCGCTGCGATCGCGGCGGGCGTCGGCCTCGTGCCGATCCGCAAGGCGGGCAAGCTGCCGCGGCCTGCCGCATCCGTCGACTACGCCCTCGAGTACGCGACGGCCACGATCGAGATGCACGACGACATCCCGCGCGGCACCCGCGTGCTCCTGATCGACGACGTGCTGGCGACGGGCGGCACGCTCGCCGCCGCACGCGAGCTGGTGCATCGGATCGGCGGCGAGGTCGCCGGCGTCACCGTGCTGATGGAGCTCGAGGCGCTCGGCGGCAGGGCCGTCCTCGGCGACCCCGGCCTGCACGCGGTCTTCCGGGTCTGAGGCCGGGCGCCGTCCGGCTGTCACAGGACCGAAACCTCGGCGCCGCACCGGTTGTAACACGAGCCTCGTACGGTCCCCATACGCGAGCGAACACGGCGGCGCCGCGCGGCACGGGAGCGTCCGCGGCTCGGCAGCAGAGGGAGACGGCATGACGACGTCCGAGAGGCCCGACCGGCAGGAGCGCACGGCGAGGCGCCGCGAGAACACGGTGGACGGGATCCCGCCGCTGGCCCGGCTCTTCCCGCTGGGCCTTCAGCACGTGCTCGCGATGTACGCGGGCGCGGTGGCCGTGCCCCTCATCGTCGGGGGCGCCCTCGGCTACTCCGCGAGCGATCTCGCGTTCCTCATCAGCGCCGACCTGTTCGTCGCCGGCCTCGCCACGATCCTGCAGTCGGTCGGCTTCTGGCGGTTCGGGGTGCGGCTGCCGCTCATGCAGGGCGTCACCTTCGCCGCGGTCGGGCCCATGATCGCGATCGGCAAGAGCGAGGGGATCACCGCCGTGTTCGGCGCGACGATCGCCTGCGGGCTGTTCATGATCCTCGTCGCGCCGTTCTTCTCGCAGCTGCTGCGGTTCTTCCCCCCGATCGTGACCGGCACCGTCATCCTCATCATCGGCCTGTCGCTCATGGACGTCGCCGCCGGCTGGATCGTGGACAACGCCACGGACGGCGCACCGCCCGTGAACGTCGCCTTCGCCGCGGGGACCCTGCTGTTCATCGTGCTCGTCGAACGCTTCGCCCCGCCCGCGCTGCAACGCGTCTCCGTGCTGCTCGGCCTGGTCGCCGGAACCGTCGTGGCGCTGTTCGTGCCCGGCATGGTGGATTGGTCGGGGGTGGCGGATGCCGCCTGGTTCGCCGTCGTGACGCCGTTCCACTTCGGGCTGCCCACCTTCCCGCCGGCCGCCGTCGTGTCGATGGTCGTCGTCGCGATCGTCATCATGACCGAGACGACCGGCGACATGATCGCGGTCGGCGAGATCGTCGACAAGCCGGTCGGGCGCCGACAGCTCGCCGACGGGCTGCGCGCCGACGGACTCGGCACGGTGGTGGGCGGCATCTTCAACACGTTCCCGTACACGGCCTTCGCCCAGAACGTGGGGCTCGTCTCCCTGACCGGCGTCCGGTCCCGCTACGTCGCCACCCTGGCCGGCGGCATCCTCGTGCTGCTCGGGCTCATCCCGAAGGTGGCGGCGGTCGTGGAGGGCGTGCCGCGCGCGGTGCTCGGGGGTGCCGGGATCGCCCTGTTCGGCATGGTGGCGGCCAGCGGCATCCGCACCCTCTCGAAGGTCCAGTTCAACAACAAGAACGTGCTCGTCGTGGCCATCTCGGTCGGCGTCGCCCTGCTGCCGACGGTCAGCCCGACGATCTACGACCAGTTCCCGGACTGGTTCACGCTGATCTTCGACTCGGGCATCTCGGCGGGCGCGATCTCGGCGATCCTGCTGAATCTCCTGCTCAACTCCGACGGGATCCGCCGTGATCACGCGGGCGATGCCAAGATCGGGGCCTACGACGCGGTGCGAGGCCCTGCTGCGGCCGCGCTCGTGCACCCGGACGCCGCCGGCACGACCGGTGCGATCGACGCGGTGGCGCTGCGTCCCGACGAGGAGCCGGACCGGCGCTGACCGGGTGCCCTTTCGGGCGGAGTCGGTCACGGCCCCCCGATGTATTCACGGGGATACGCTGGAGAGGACGCCGTGCACCGACGGTCGTGCGTCCGCGCACAGTCGGCCGTCGCCCGGCACTCTCCCGGAGGTCTTCTTCCATGCCCACTACCGCTCACGCCGCCGTCCTCGACGGCGTCGACTCGTCGTTCGTCTTCACCGATGTCGTGCTGCAGGATCCGCGCGCCGATGAGCTGCTGGTCCGCATCGTCGCGACCGGGCTGTGTCACACCGACCTCGCGGTGCAGCACGGCGACATCCCGACCGCCTTCCCGATCGTGCTCGGTCACGAGGGTGCCGGTGTCGTCGAAGCCGTCGGCTCGGCCGTCAGCGGGTTCGCGGTCGGCGACCATGTCTCCCTCTCGTTCGCCGCGTGCGGCCACTGCGAGAACTGTCTCGCCGGCCGCGAGGCCTACTGCCTCTCGTTCATGCCGCTGAACTTCGGCGGCGTCCGCGAGGACGGCAGCGGCACGATGGCGCTCGTCGACGGCGGCTCGGTCGCCGGCAGCTTCTTCGGCCAGTCCTCCTTCGCCACCCACGCCCTCGTCGTCGCGCGCAACGCGGTCAAGCTCCCCGACGACCTCCCCGTCGAGCTCGCAGGACCGCTCGGATGCGGGATCCAGACCGGAGCCGGCACCGTGCTGAACTCCCTCGGAGTCGGCGCGGGCGACAGCATCGTCGTGAGCGGCGCCGGCGCGGTCGGCCTCTCCGGGATCATGGCGGCCAAGGCCGCAGGCGCGACCACCATCGTCGCGGTCGACGTGCTCCCCGAGCGTCTCGCGGCCGCCGTCGAGTTCGGTGCGACGCACGCGATCAACGGGCGTGACGAGGACGTCGTGGCGCAGATCCAGGCGCTCACCGGCGGGATCGGAGCCGCCTACGGACTCGACACCACCGGTGTTCCCGCCGTCATCGCCAACCTCGTCGCGGCCACGCGTTTCGGCGCGACGATCGCGGTCATCGCGGCGACGCGGCCCGACGCGATGATCCCCGCATCCCTGGTCTCGGCGTCGGGCAGGACGTTCATCGGGGCCGTCGAGGGGGATGCCGTGCCGCAGACGTTCATCCCGAAGCTCATCGAGATGCACCGCTCCGGCACGTTCCCCTTCGACAAGCTGATCACGACGTACCCGTTCGATCAGATCGAGACGGCGATCGCCGACACCCAGAGCGGCAAGGCCGTCAAGGCCGTGCTCGTGATGGCCTGAGACGCGCGTCCTCCCCGGCCGCGCGCTGCGACGGCCGGGGAGGACGGGCCTCAGCTGCCGCGGTAGGTCGAGTAGGCGAACGGGCTCAGCAGCAGCGGCACGTGGTAATGCGCGGCGTCCGCCACCGTGAACATGATCGTCGCGAGCGGGTAGAACGTCTCGACGCCGCGGTCCGCGAAGTACGCGCCGGTCGCGAAGGTCAGCGCGTACATGCCGGGGTCGAGGACGTCGGGGCCCAGGGCCAGGCGCCCGTCGGCGTCGGTGAGTCCGTCGGCGACCAGCACGACGGCGCCGCCGGGGTCATGGCGGTGCAGCGACACCGCGACTGCGGCGCCGGGGATCCCCGCCGTCGCATCCAGCACGTGGGTGGTCAGATGGCTCACTCCTGCTCCTCCGGTCCGATCTCGTCCTCCAGCACGGTCGTCCCCAACCGCAGCAGCGCGATCTCGGCGAGCTGCGCCGTCGCCTCGCGCGCCTCCGTCGTGTCGTCGTTGTGCAGCCGTCGCTCGAGCTCGGCGAGCATCTCCTCGGGCGTGCGTCCCGCCGCGCGGATGAGGAACACGCGGCCGAAGCGCTCCTCGTAGGCGGCGTTGCCCGCGGCGATCGCCGCCGCGACCTCGTCGGCTGCGCTCGCCATGGCGGACTGCTCGGAACGGGATGCCGCCGCCTCCGCTCCGGTCCCCGTCACCCGCGCGCCGATCCGCGGATGGTGCGCGAGCGCGGCGTCGAGGTCGGCGCGCGACCAGACGGCCGCGAGCTCCCCGGCGTAGGCGGCGAGTGCGGCGACGGAGGCGTAGGGCCGGGCGGCGACGAGGGCGTCGACCCAGCCGGGGACCGCGGCCCACACCGCGACGGTCTGGGCGGCGTCGGCGGGGTCGAGGGCGTTGAACTCGGCGAGCTGCATGGCCGCCACCCTAACGCCCGTGCGTGTCCTCGCCGTCACACGAGATGTTGACCTGGGTTACATTCGCGAAACGCAGAGCCCCTAGCGTGGGGTGCATGACCCACCCGAGCGCGACGTTCTCCGCGCGCCGCGCCTTCATCGACGGCGCCTTCGTCCC
The DNA here is from genome assembly GCF_030818905.1 of Microbacterium sp. SORGH_AS_0888. Lineage (NCBI taxonomy): Bacteria > Bacillati > Actinomycetota > Actinomycetes > Micrococcales > Microbacteriaceae > Microbacterium > Microbacterium sp. SORGH_AS_0888. Next base: position 2,093,632 of record NZ_JAUTAZ010000001.1, on the reverse strand, counting down.
CGCCACCGTCCGCGTCGTCGACGGCGTCATCGCCGCGATCGAGCCCTTCGACCCCGCCGCAGACACCGTGCTGCCCGACGACGCCGTGCTGCTGCCCGGCCTCGTCGACTCGCACGTGCACCTCAACGATCCCGGCCGCACCGAGTGGGAGGGCTTCGTGACCGGCACGGCGGCGGCGGCGGCCGGCGGCGTCACGACCGTTCTCGACATGCCGCTCAACAGCATCCCGGTCACGACGACGCCCGCCGCGCTCGCGGCCAAGCGGGCCGCGGCGGCGGGGGCGCTCGCGGTCGATGTGGGCTACTGGGGCGGCGCCGTCCCGGAGAACCTCGGCTCGTTGCGCGAGCTCGGCGCCGCGGGCGTCGTGGGCTTCAAGTGCTTCCTGCTGCCGAGCGGCATCGACGAGTTCGGCTACCTGGACCCCGCGCAGCTCGCGCAGGCCATGACCGAGCTCGCCGCCTTCGACGGGCTGCTGATCGTGCACGCCGAGGACCCCGCCCACATCCACGGCGAGGGTGCGCTCGGCCGGCACTACGCGGACTTCCTGGCCTCGCGTCCCGCCGCCAGTGAGCGCTCCGCGATCCAGCGCGTCATCGACACGATGCGACGCACGGGCGCCCGCGCCCACATCGTGCACGTCTCCGACGGCGAGGCGCTCGACGACGTGCGAGCCGCGAAGGCCGAGGGTCTGCGCCTCACGGTCGAGACCTGTCCGCACTACCTGACCCTGGATGCCGAACACGTGCCGGACGGCGCCGCATCCTTCAAGTGCTGCCCGCCCATCCGCGACCGCGCGAACCAGGACCTGCTCTGGGCAGGCGTGCTCGACGGCACGATCGACGCCATCGTGAGCGACCACTCGCCCTCGACCGCCGAGCTGAAGGACCCGGACTTCGGGCTCGCCTGGGGCGGGATCTCGGGGCTGCAGACCGGCCTCGCCGCGATCCACACCGCGGCGCGCAGCCGCGACATCCCGTTCGTGCAGATCCTGCCGCTCCTGACGACGGGGCCCGCCCGCATCGGGGGGCTCGCGGGCCGCGGCGTGATCGCACCCGGCGCCCCGGCGCACCTCGTCGAGTTCGCGCCGGACGAGCGTTTCGTGGTGGACGCCGCGCGCCTCGAATACCGCAACAAGCTCTCGCCGTGGGACGGCCAGGCGCTCGTGGGGGCGGTGCGCACCACGTATCTCCGCGGTGAAGCGGTGTACCGTCGCGGCGAGGACGTGTCGATCCGACACGGACTCGAGCTGATCGCGAGCGCGGAGGAGCAGCAATGACCGTCGAGATCCTGCAGCCCGGCACCGGGGAGATCCCGGGCGACCACTATCTCGCCTCGAGCCCCACGACCGTCGTGTGGGGGCGTCTCCCGTGCGCCGCCGACGCGCCCGTCCTCACGATCGATCCCGGCCAGACCGTCACGATCGACACGGTCAGCCATGAGGGCATCCTCGAGGACCAGGGCAAGGATCCGCTCGCGTACTTCTCCGGTCACGGCGTGCCCGCGTCGTCCGTGCTGGAGGATGCGATCGACATCGCCCGCGAGCTCGCACGCGACCCGCTCGCCGACGGTCCGCACGTCGTCACGGGGCCGATCCACGTGACCGGCGCCGAGCCGGGCGACCTGCTCAAGATCACGGTCGAGACCCTCGTGCCGCGCGTGCCCTATGGCGTGATCTCGAACCGGCACGGCAAGGGCGCCCTCGTGGGCGTGCTGCCGCGGGGCGAGCACAACGTGAGCGTCTTCGCGCCCGTCGAGGACCGCGACGGCGCGCTGCACGGAGTGCTGCCGCTGGCCGAGGGCGGACCGCGGGATGTCGCCTTCCCGCTCGCGCCGTTCCTCGGCACCATGGGCGTCGCGGTCGCGGGCGACACGCGTCCGCACTCGGTCCCGCCGGGCAGCCACGGCGGCAACATCGACATCAACCTGCTCGTCGAGGGCGCCGTGCTGTACCTGCCCGTGCAGGTCCCGGGCGCGCTCGCGTACGTCGGCGACCCCCACTTCGCGCAGGGCGACGGGGAGGTCGCCCTCACCGCGCTGGAGGCGTCGTTGCGCGCGACGCTGCGGTTCGAGATCGTGCCGCGCCGGGATGCGCTCGCCGCCTTCGGCGAGGTCACGGGCCCCCTCGTGCGCACGAGCGAGTACCTCGTGCCGACGGGTCTGGACCCCGACCTGGGCGAGGCGATGCGGCGGTGCGTGCGCGCCGCGCTCGACCTGCTGCAGGCGCGCTACGGCATGGCCGAGCATCTCGCGTATGCGTACCTGTCGGCGGCGACCGACTTCGACATCTCGCAGGTGGTCGATATCGTCTGCGGTGTGCACGCCCGCATCCGTGAGTCCGACTTCGCCGCCGTCCCCGCGGCATCCCCCGCATCCACGTCCCGCACATCCGCATCCGCCGCATCCGCATCCGCCGCATCCCCCGAGGGGCACATCGCATGAGCGCCACACCCCCCATGTCCCACTTCCGACCGGACGATGTCCCACTTCGGACCGCTTCCGGGCGCCCGCACCGGTCGGAAGTGGGACATGCATCGGGAAAGTGGGCGGCATGACGGAGCTCGGTGCCGACATCCCGGCCGACCTGTTCAGCGCCTTCGACCGGTACGAGCGCGCCATCCTCGACAACGACCTCGACGTGCTGGACGAGATGTTCGCGCCGGGGCCCGACACGCTGCGCGGGGATGCCGCAGGGCTGCTGGTCGGCCATGACGTCATCAGCGCGTTCCGCGGCGTGCGCGGCGGCGTTCCCCCGCGCGAGATCGAACGCATCGAGTACCGGCCGCTGGGCCAGGATGTCGCGCTCCTCGTCTCGGTCTCCCGGTACCGCGGCGGCGGCACCGGCCTCCAGTCTCAGGTGTGGCAGCGCGTCGACGGCTCGTGGCGGATCGCCGCGGCCCATGTGACCGGGCGGGCGCAGGCGCTCGACCGGTCGGTCTGGCGGTCGGTCGGCGACCCCCTGCTCCAGGGCGCGTGGGAGGGTCCGCTGCGCGGCCTGACGGTCGCCGTGAAAGACCTCTTCGCGATCAAGGGCTACCGCATCGGCGCCGGCAACCCGACGTTCCTCGACTCCGCGCGTCCCGAGGCGTCGACGGCGCCCGCGGTCACCGATCTGCTCCGCGGCGGCGCGTCGCTGCGCGGCATCGCACGCACGGACGAGTTCGCGTACTCGATCGCCGGCGACAACGCGCACTACGGCACGCCGCCCAACGGCGCGCTGCCGGGCGCCCTGCCCGGCGGCTCGTCGAGCGGACCCGCGAGCGCCGTCGCGACCGGCCAGGCCGAGATCGGACTCGCGACCGACACGGCCGGCTCGATCCGCGTCCCCGCCTCCTACCAGGGGCTCTGGGGTTTGCGCACGACGCACGGACTCGTGCCGCGCATGGGCATGCTCCCGCTCGCGCAGTCGTTCGACACGGTCGGGTGGCTCACCCGCGACGGCGACACGCTGCAGCGCGTCGCCGACTGGTGCCTCAGCTACGACGGCTCCGAGTCCACCGAGAGCGTGTTCGGCGAGTCCGGCGACGACCTCCCGTGGCGATTCATCGTTCCCGACGAGGTGATGGATGCGGTCGAGCCCGACACCCGCGCGGCGTTCGACGCACTGCTGGCGCGCCTCGCGGCATCCGATGACCCTCCCGTGCTCCGTCGTGTCGCGATCGGCGACCTCGCGGGCTACCACGAGCCGTTCCGCGCGGTGCAGGCCGCCGAGGCGTGGCGCAACAACGCCGACTGGCTGCGCGCGCATCCGGGCGCGACGGGCGCCGCGGTCGCCGAACGCTTCCGGCTGGCGAGCGAGGTGACGGCGGAGGAGGAGTCCGCGGCCCGGGCGCGGCTCGAAGAGCTGCGCGAGCACGTGCACGACCTCGTGCGCGACGCCGTGCTGATCCTGCCGACCGTGCCGGGTCCCGCCCCGATGCGCACGGCCGACGGGGCGCGCATCGACGCCGTCCGCACGGCGACGCTGCGGATGACGACGCCCGCCGCGATCGGCGGTCTCCCCGCGCTGTCTGCCCCGCTGCTGTCGGTGCCGTCGCACCTGGGACCGGCGCCCGTGGGCGTGTGCCTGGTCTCGCGCGCCGGCACCGACATCGCGCTCGTGCGCCTCGCCCGCCGCCTCGCCACCCTCCTCCGCTGACCTTTCCGCCTCCCACCCCCTCTCACTCGGAGCCTCCCGATGTCCTCCTTCGTCGAAACCACGTCGCCCATCGACCCGCCCGCCCGGCTGCTCATGGGGCCGGGGCCCATCTCCGCCTACCCGAGCGTGCTGCGGGCGATGTCGGCGCCGCTCGTGGGGCAGTACGACCCCTTCATGACCGCCACCATGACCGAGACGCAGGAGCTGTACCGGCAGGTGTGGGCCACCCGCAACGACGGCACCATGCTCGTGGACGGCACGAGCCGCGCGGGCATCGAGGCGGCGATCCTCTCCCTCGTCCGCCCCGGCGACCGGGTGCTCGTGCCCGTGTTCGGCCGCTTCGGACACCTGCTGGCCGAGATCGCCGAGCGCGCGCTGGCCGAGGTGCACACGATTGAGACCGAGTGGGGTCAGGTGTTCCCGCCCTCCGTCATCGAGGAGGCGATCGTGCGCGTCAAGCCCACGCTCCTCGCACTCGTGCAGGGCGACACCTCCACGACCATGCTCCAGCCGCTGGAGGAGGTCGGTGCGATCTGCCAGAAGCACGGCGTGCTGTTCTACTCGGACGCGACCGCCTCTCTCGGCGGCAACCCGTTCGAGGCGGACGCCTGGGGTCTGGATGCCGCGACCGCCGGACTTCAGAAGTGCCTGGGCGGACCGAGCGGTTCCGCGCCGATCACGCTGAGCGCGCGTGCGGTCGAGGTGATCCGCGGTCGCAAGCGGATCGAGGCGGGCATCCGCGAGGCCGGCGACCCCGACGCATCCGACTTCGTCCGCTCGAACTACTTCGACCTCGGCATGATCCTCGACTACTGGGGTCCGCGACGGCTGAACCACCACACGGAGGCCACGAGCATGCTCTACGGCGCTCGTGAGTGCGCCCGCCTGCTGCTGCTCGAGGGCCGGGACGCGGTCATCGCCCGGCACGAGCTCGCGGGTCGCGCGATGCTCACGGGCGTCGAGGCCCTCGGCATGACCGTCTTCGGCGACACGGCGCACAAGATGACCAACGTCGTCGCCGTCGAGATCCCCGAGGGCGTGCCCGGGGATGTCGCGCGCCAGGCGATGCTCGACGACTTCGGCATCGAGATCGGCACCTCGTTCGGCCCCCTCCACGGACGGGTGTGGCGCATCGGGACGATGGGCTACAACGCCCGCAAGGACGCCGTGCTCACGACCCTCGTCGCCCTCGAGGCGGTGCTTCGCCGCTTCGGCGCGGCGGTGCCCGTCGGGGGCGGGGTGGAAGCCGCGCTCGCCGTCTACGCGGAGGCCGCCTGATGGCCCATCTCGACGCGACGCCCGACCGGATCGCGGCGGCGGCGCGGCGGGTCATGGCCCGCTGTGACGAGCTCGCCCGGGTGACGGCCACTCCGGGAAGCGTCGAGCGGGTCTACCTCTCGCCGGAGCATGCCCGCGTCAACCGGCTCGTGGCGGAGTGGATGCGCGAGCTGGGGATGCGTTCCCGGCAGGATGCCGCCGGCAACCAGCTCGGGCGACTCGATCGCATCGCCGGCGACGCGCTCGTGCCCGACGAGCCCGCGCTCGTGCTCGGCTCGCACCTGGACACCGTGCTCGACGCGGGGCGCTTCGACGGGATCGTGGGGGTGCTCATGGCCCTCGAGGTCGCGCGCCTCCTGCGCGCCCCTCTCGGCGACGACCGCTACGGGGTGCGGCTGCCGTTCGCGCTCGAGGTCATCGCGTTCTCCGACGAGGAGGGCACCCGCTTCGGCAAGGCGCTGCTGGGCTCGTCCGCCGTGGCGGGCATCTGGCGCGACGACTGGTGGGCGCTGAAGGATGCCGAGGGCACGACGCTGCGGCAGGCGTTCCTCGAGTTCGGCCTGGATCCCGCGCGCATCGGTGAGGCGGCGCGTCGACCGGAGCAGCTCGTGGGCTACCTCGAGGCGCACATCGAGCAGGGGCCCGAGCTCGACCGCCGGGGGGAGCCGCTCGCGGTCGTGTCCTCGATCGCCGCCGCCCGCCGCTTCCAGCTCGTGGTCGAGGGCGAGGCGCGGCACGCGGGGGGAACCCCCTACGACATGCGCCGCGACGCCCTGCTCGGGGCGTCCGAGGCGGCGCTCGCCGTCGAGCGCATCTGCGCGAGCGAGCATCACATCATCGGCACGGTGGGTCAGCTGGAGGCCTTCCCCGGGGCCGTGAACGTGGTGCCCGGCGAGGCGCACTTCTCCCTCGACCTGCGCGGCGAGTTCGACGGCGAGCGCGACCGCGTCTGGGATCGGATCGCCCGCGAGTTCGACGGCATCATGGGTCGGCGGCACCTGCGCTGGCGCGCGCGCGAGGTGCACAGCGCGCCGGCGGTCATGTGCGCGCCGCTGCTGCAGGACGTCGTGCGCGAGGGCATCGTGTCCGCGCTCCCGGGCGTCTCCGACGATCCGGCGACCCTGTTCAGCCCCGCGGGACACGACGGGATGTCGATCGGCGCCGTGACGGATGTCGGCATGCTCTTCCTCCGCAAACCCCGACGGGATCAGCCACCACCCGGACGAGTCGGTCTCGGGCGCGGACGTGGCACTCGGCATCCGTGCGCTCGCCGAGTCCGTCCTCTCCCTCGCCGCCGACCGCGGCTGAGGCCGCCTCCGCTCTCTTCGAGAAGGCTCCTCCCGAACGCCCGGCCGCACGGATCCCGTCAGCATCCGGCCGCGACCCGTATGGATTCCGTGAGGACCCCGTCCTCCGGCCTCCCCGGGGTGTTGCATCGTCGATGCGCCTGTGGCGTGCGGCTCCGGCACCGGGGTCGTCCTTCTCTGAGTGAGGTGTCTCGTGCTGGACGTGTTGTACGTGCTCGGCGTCATCGCCCTGTTCGTGCTGGTCGCCCTGATCGGCAAAGCGGTGGAGAAGCTCGGCCCTTCGGCCGGCGACTCGGCGCCGCGCAGTGGGCGGGGAGGCGAGCGGGCGTGATCGTCTTCCAGATCCTCGGCGTCGTGCTCGGCGTCGCGGCCGTCGTCTATCTCGTGTTCGCGCTGGTCCGCCCGGAGAAGTTCTGATGGCGTGGCTGTTCGCCGGCGCGGCGCTGCTGACCGTCGCCGTGGTCCTCGCGGTCTTCTGGCGTCCGCTCGGCGACTACATGGCGTGGGCGTACACGACCGCCAGGGACGCCCGCATCGAGCGGGGCGTCTACCGCGTGATCGGCGTCGACCCCCGCGCGGAGCAGACCTGGCAGGCGTACCTGCGCGGCGTGCTCCTGTTCTCGCTCGTCGGCGTGCTGCTGGTCTACCTGTTCCAGCGCACGCAGCAGTGGCTGCCGCTCTCGCTCGGACTGCCCGCTCCCAGCGAGCCGCTCTCCTTCGACACGGCGGTCTCGTTCGTCACCAACACGAACTGGCAGTCCTATTCGCCGGAGCAGACGCTCGGCTACACGGTGCAATTCGCGGCACTCGCCGTCCAGAACTTCGTCTCCGCGGCCGTCGGCATGGCCGTCGCCATCGCGCTCGTGCGCGGCTTCGCCGCCCGGCGCTCGGGCACGATCGGCAACTTCTGGGTCGATCTCGTGCGCGGCACGCTGCGGATCCTGCTGCCGATCTCCGTGGTCGGCGCGATCGTCCTCATCGCCGGAGGCGTCATCCAGAACCTGACCTCGTTCAGCGAGGTCCCGACGATCTCGGGCGGCACCGCGACGATCCCCGGGGGGCCGGTCGCCTCGCAGGAGGCGATCAAGCTGCTCGGCACGAACGGCGGCGGCTTCTACAACGCGAACTCGGCGCATCCCTTCGAGAACCCGACGGGGTGGACGAGCCTGTTCGAGATCGTGCTGATGCTCCTGATCCCGGTCGCCCTCACCCGCACGTTCGGCAGGATGGTCGGCGACATCCGGCAGGGCTACGCGATCCTCGGCGCCATGACGGTGCTCTTCGTCGCCTCCTTCGCCGCGCTCACGGCTTTCCTGCTGGCCGGTGCCGGCACGGCGCCGCAGCTGGCGGGCGGCGCGCTCGAGGGCGTCGAGACGCGCTTCGGCCTCCCCCTCACCTCGCTGTTCGAGACCGCGAGCACCGCGACCTCGACCGGCGCGGTCTCGGCCATGCACGACTCGTTCCCCGCCCTCGCCGGCATGATGACGATGCTCAACATGATGCTCGGCGAGGTCGCCCCCGGCGGCGTCGGCTCCGGGCTCTACGGCATCCTCATCATGGCCGTCATCGCGGTGTTCATCGCGGGCCTGCTCGTCGGCCGCACCCCCGAGTACCTGGGAAAGAAGATCGGTGCCCGCGAGATCAAGCTCGCGAGCCTCTACATCCTCGTGACCCCCGTGTTCGTGCTGGCCGGCACCGCGCTGAGCTTCGCCATCCCGGGCGTGCGCGACGACGTCACCGGCACCTCGATCCTCAATCCCGGCGTGCACGGGTTCTCCGAGGTGCTGTACGCCTTCACCTCCGCCGCCAACAACAACGGCTCCGCGTTCGCGGGACTCACCGCGAACACCCCGTGGCTGAACACGGCCCTGGGCGTCGTGATGCTGCTCGGACGTTTCGTCCCGATCGTGCTGGTGCTGGCGCTTGCGGGCTCGCTGGCCACCCAGGATGCCGTCCCCGTCACCGCCGGGACGCTCCCCACGCACCGTCCGCTGTTCGTCTCCCTCCTCGTCGGCGCCGTCATCCTCGTCGCCGCGCTCACCTACTTCCCGGTCCTCGCTCTCGGACCGCTCGCGGAAGGACTCGCCTGACCCATGTCCACACTCACCTCGCCCGCGCACACCGCAGGCTCGCCCGCGCCGCGCGGCGGGCTCTCCTGGGCGCAGATCGTCGCCGCGCTCCCCGGTGCGCTGCGCAAGCTCGACCCCCGCGACCAGTGGCGCAACCCCGTCATGTTCATCGTGTGGGTGGGGGCGGTCCTCACGACCCTCCTCGCGATCGCGGAGCCGTTCCTGGGCGGGCCGCAGGACTCCGGCGGCACACCCGTGCCCGCCGCCTTCACCGCCGTGATCGCGGTGTGGCTGTGGCTCACGGTCGTGTTCGCCAACGTCGCGGAGTCCGTCGCCGAGGGGCGGGGCAAGGCCCAGGCCGACACGCTGCGCAAGACCCGCACCAGCACGACCGCGCACCGGGTGCGCGGCTACGACGCGACGGCGGACGCGGGTGCCGTCTCCGCCGCGTCCGAGGACATCGCCTCTGCCGAGCTTCGACTCGGCGACGTCGTCGTGGTCACCGCCGGCGAGCTCGTCCCCGGCGACGGCGACATCGTCTGGGGGATCGCCTCGGTCGACGAGTCGGCCATCACGGGCGAGTCCGCGCCCGTGATCCGCGAGGCCGGCGGCGACCGGAGCGCCGTCACCGGCGGCACCCGCGTGCTGTCGGACCGCATCGTGGTGCGCATCACCTCGAGGCCCGGGGAGACCTTCGTCGACCGGATGATCGCGCTGGTCGAGGGCGCCGCCCGTCAGAAGACGCCCAACGAGATCGCCCTGAACATCCTGCTCGCGAGCCTGTCCATCGTCTTCGTCGTGGTGGCGCTCGTGCTCGACCCCGTCGCCTCCTACGCCGCCAGCCCCGTGAGCATCACGGTTCTCGTCGCCCTGCTCGTCTGCCTCATCCCGACCACGATCGGCGCGCTCCTGTCGGCGATCGGCATCGCCGGGATGGACCGGCTCGTCCAGCGCAACGTGCTCGCGATGTCGGGCCGCGCGGTCGAGGCCGCGGGCGACGTGACGACGCTCCTGCTCGACAAGACCGGGACCATCACCTACGGCAACCGCCGCGCGGCGGCCTTCGTGCCCCTCGCCGGCGTGGCCGATCAGGACCTGGTCCGGGCGGCATCCCTCTCCTCCCTGGCCGATCCGACGCCCGAGGGGACCTCGATCGTCGAGCTCGCCGTGGCCGAGGGCGTGGACGTCGGCGCCTCCGCCCCCGGCGAGATCGTGCCGTTCACGGCGCAGACCCGGATGTCGGGCCTCGACCTGCCGGACGGCACCCGCATCCGCAAGGGCGCCGGCTCCGCCGTCGTCGCCTGGCTCGAGGCGGAGGGCGGCCCGCTGCCGAGCGGCATGCGCGCCGAGCTCGACGAGCACACCCAGCACATCTCGCAGTCCGGCGGCACTCCGCTCGTGGTCGCGACCCGCTCCGCGGCGGGCCAGGGCCGCATCCTCGGTGTCGTGCACCTCAAGGACATCGTGAAGGACGGGCTGTCCGAGCGGTTCGCGGAGCTGCGCAGCATGGGCATCCGCACGGTCATGATCACGGGAGACAACCCCCTGACGGCCGCGGCGATCGCGAAGGAGGCGGGGGTCGACGACTTCCTCGCCGAGGCGACCCCGGAGGACAAGCTCGCGCTCATCCGCAGGGAGCAGGAGGGCGGCAACCTCGTCGCGATGACGGGCGACGGCACGAACGACGCGCCCGCGCTCGCTCAGGCCGACGTCGGCGTCGCGATGAACTCCGGCACCTCGGCGGCCAAGGAGGCCGGCAACATGGTCGACCTCGACTCGGACCCCACCAAGCTCATCGACATCGTGCGGATCGGCAAACAGCTGCTGATCACCCGCGGCGCGCTGACGACGTTCTCGATCGCCAACGACATCGCGAAGTACTTCGCCATCATCCCCGCCATGTTCATGGGGGTCTTCCCCGGCTTGGCGGTGCTCAACGTCATGGGGCTGCACTCGCCCGCCTCGGCGGTCCTGTCGGCGGTCGTCTTCAACGCGATCATCATCGTGATCCTCATCCCGCTCTCGCTGCGCGGGGTGCGGTACCGGGCGGTCAGCGCGTCGAGCATGCTCGCCCGCAATCTGCTCGTCTACGGGCTCGGCGGCATCGTCGCCCCGTTCATCGGCATCTGGCTCATCGACCTCGTCGTGCGCCTCATCCCCGGCTTCTGACGCCGGACCAGGAAGGGAACCCCATGAACACGGCCACCCGCTCCACCGGACGCACCCTCTGGGTCGCGATCCGGGCCATGGCGGTCTTCACGCTGCTGCTCGGCATCGGCTACACGGCGCTCGTCACCGGCGTCGGCCAGCTGGCGCTGCCCGCCCAGGCCAACGGCTCGCTCCAGCGCGGAGCCGACGGCCAGGTCGTCGGCTCCGCGCTGCTCGGCCAGGGCTTCCTGGATGCTGCGGGCGACCCGCTCCCGCAGTACTTCCAGTCGCGGCCGTCGGCTGCCGGGGACGGCTGGGACGCCGCCTCGTCCTCCGGCTCCAACCTCGGCCCCGAGAACGAGGATCTGATCGACGCGATCGGCACGCGCAAGGCCCAGATCGCGGCCTTCGACGGAGTGCCGGAGGACCGGATCCCCGCGGATGCGGTGACGGCGTCCGGCTCAGGCCTCGACCCCGACATCAGCCCCGCCTACGCCGAGATCCAGGTCGCCCGGGTCGCACGGGCCCGCGGGCTGACGGCGGCCGAGGTGCAGAGCCTCGTCGCCGCGCACACGACCGGCCGCGATCTCGGATACCTCGGCGAGCCCACCGTGAACGTCCTGCAGCTTAACCTGGCACTCGACGAGCTGAAGGGCTGACCATGACCGCACGGGGGAGGCTGCGCGTGCTGCTCGGCGCCGCCCCCGGCGTCGGCAAGACCTTCGCGATGCTCGAGGAGGGCAGGCGCCTGCTGGCCGAGGGACGGGACGTCGTGATCGCCGTCGTCGAGACGCACGGCCGCGCCGCGACCGCCGCCATGACCGAGGGGATCCCCGCCGTGCCCCGGCGGGTCGTCGAGCATCGCGGTGTCGTGCTGTCGGAGATGGACCTCGACGCGGTGATCGCGCGCCGGCCGGATGTCGCGCTCGTCGACGAGCTCGCGCACACGAACGCCCCGGGTTCGCGCCACGAGAAGCGCTGGCAGGATGTCGACGCGCTCCTCGCCGCGGGCATCGACGTCCTCTCGACCGTCAACATCCAGCACATCGCCTCCCTCAACGACGTGGTGGAGAAGATCACCGGGGCGCCCCAGCGCGAGACGATCCCGGACGAGGTGCTGCGCGCGGCCGACCAGGTCGAGGTCGTGGATCTCGCCCCGCAGGCGCTGCGCGACCGGCTGTCGGGCGGGTTCGTCTACCCCGCCGAGCGCATCGACGCCGCCCTGTCGAACTACTTCCGGCTGGGAAACCTCACGGCCCTCCGCGAGCTCGCGCTCCTCTGGCTGGCGGACGAGGTCGACCAGGCGCTCAAGGACTACCGTGCCGAGCACGGCATCGACAGCACCTGGGAGGCGCGCGAGCGCGTCGTCGTGACGCTCACGGGCGGTCCGGAGGGGGAGACCCTGATCCGCCGCGGAGCGCGGATCGCGGCGCGCTCCTCCGGCGGCGAGCTCCTCGCCGTCCGGGTCATCAGCCCGGACGGGCTGCGCGCGGGGAACCCCGCCGCGCTCGCGCAGCAGCGGGCGCTCGTCGAGCAGCTGGGCGGCACGTTCCACCAGGTCGTCGGCGAGGACATCCCTGCTGCGCTGGTCGAGTTCGCCCGCTCGGTCAACGCGACCCAGCTGGTCATCGGGGTGAGCAGGCGCAGTCGGCTGACGGCGCTGCTGACCGGGCCCGGGATCGGGGCGACCGTCATCCGCGAGTCGGGCGACATCGACGTCCATATCGTGTCGCACTCGGCGGCGGCGGGGGGCGGCTTCCGGCTGCCCCGGCTGGGCGGCGCCCTCAGCCTCCGCCGCCGTCTCGCCGGCCTGGCCGTCGCGCTCGTGGGCGGACCGCTGCTGTCCTGGCTGCTGGTGGCGTTCCACCGCGACGAGCTCCTCACGACCGACGTCCTCAGCTACCAGCTCCTGGTCGTGGTGGTCGCGCTCGTCGGCGGCCTGTGGCCGGCGCTGTTCGCCGCCGTGCTGTCGGGCGTCACGCTCGACTTCCTCTTCATCGCGCCGTACTACACGATCACCATCAGCGACCCGCTGCACCTGCTCGCCCTCGTCCTCTACGTCACGATCGCCGTGCTCGTGAGCGTCGTGGTCGACCGCGCCGCCCGGCAGACGCGGGCCGCGCGCCGCGCGGCGGCGGAGTCCGAGCTGCTGCAGAACGTCGCGGGGAGCGTGCTGCGCGGCGACGGTGCGCTGCAGGCGCTCGTGGACCGCACGCGCGAGGCCTTCGGCCTGAGCGGGGTCCGGCTGCGCCGCGGCGACACGGTGCTCGCATCCGACGGCGAGCCTCTGGCGGACGACGCGCACACGGTCGTGCCGGTGACGGCGGATGTCGTGCTCGAGCTGCACGGACCCGACCTCCAGGCCTCGGGACAACGGCTGCTCGCCGTCGTGGTGGCCCAGCTCGCCGCCGCGATCGCGCACAGCGCCCTGGAGGAGGCGGCGAGCGAGGTCGCACCGCTGGCGGCCACCGACAAGGTCCGCAGCGCCCTCCTGTCGGCGCTCAGCCACGACCTGCGGCGCCCCCTCGCCGCGGCGACGGCCGCGGTGGGCGGCCTGCGCGCGGCGCGCGGAACGCTCAGCGAGCAGGACCGGGAGGACCTGCTCGCCACCGCGGACGAGAGCCTCACGGCGCTCGGCGTGCTCGTGACCGATCTGCTGGACGTCAGCCGGCTGCAGGCCGGGGTGCTGGCGGTGGCGACGCTTCCCGTCGAGCCGGCCGACGCCGTCCTGCCCGCGCTCGACGAGCTGGGGCTCGGCCCCGCCGAGGTCGAGCTGGACTTCGGCCGGGACACCCCCGCGATGAGCGCGGACCCGGTCCTGCTGCAGCGGGTCGTCGTGAACCTGCTCGCCAACGCCCTCCGGTACTCGCCGCCGGGCAGGCCCGTGCGGATCTCGACGAGCAGCTTCGCCGACGTCGTCGAGATCCGCGTCATCGACCACGGGCCGGGGATCTCTCCCGACCGGCAGGACGAGGTGTTCGTGCCGTTCCAGCGGCTCGGCGACACCGACAACACGACGGGGCTCGGGCTCGGGCTCGCCCTGTCGAAGGGGTTCGTGGAGGGGATGGGCGGCACGCTGGTGCCGGAGGACACCCCGGGAGGCGGGCTCACCATGGTGATCTCGCTGCCCGTGGCAGACTCGGCGGGGGACGAGGGCTCGCGGCGGGAGGGGGAGCGATGAAACTGCTCATCGCCGACGACGACCCGCAGATCGTGCGGGCGCTGCGGATCACCCTGACCGCCAAGGGGTACGAGATCGTGACGGCGACCGACGGCGCGCAGGCGATCGCGGCCGCCGTCGACGATCGTCCCGACCTGTTCCTGCTCGATCTCGGGATGCCGCAGCTCGACGGGATCGACGTCATCCACGCGATCCGCGGCTGGTCCGAGGCGCCGATCCTCGTCATCTCGGGGCGCACCGGTGCGGCGGACAAGGTCGATGCGCTCGACGCCGGCGCCGACGACTACGTGACCAAGCCGTTCTCGATCGAGGAGCTCCTCGCGCGCATCCGCGCCCTGACCCGCCGCCTGCCGCAGCACGATGCGGATCCGGTCGTGACCTTCGGCGACGTCTCGGTCGACCTCGCCGCGCACAGCATCACCCGGACGACGGCGGGGGAGACGCGGCAGGTGCGGCTCACGCCGACCGAGTGGAGCATGCTCGAGCTGCTGCTGCGCAACCCCGGGCGGCTCGTCACCCGACAGACGCTCCTCGAGCACATCTGGGGCACCGCGCACGTCACCGACACGGGCTACCTGCGGCTCTACATGTCGCAGCTGCGGAAGAAGCTCGAGCACGATCCGGCGCGTCCGGTGCACCTGCTGACCGAGCCCGGCATGGGCTACCGGCTCGTGCTCGAGGACTGAGCGCGCGGATGCGGCCGGGCGATCCCGCTCAGCGGAGGTCGTAGAGCACGACCCCTTCGGTGCCGGCACCGGCCGCGGCGACGGCGGCCACGAGCTCCGGATACGCCGGCAGGAGCTGCGGCGTGCGCGGCGAGTGCGCCTCGCCCAGCAGCCACCGGTGCGTCGATCCGGCCGCGTCGGTGATCGCGAGCCGCCGGACCGGGTAGGCGGGCGGACTGAGCCGCACGGCGCGCACGGCCGTGAGCGGGAAGACACGGTCGTCGACCGTCAGCATCCCCGGTGCCACCTCGATCCGCTCCGGGACCTGCCGCGCGCGGCCGAGCATGATCGCGGTCAGCACGGCCAGCACGACCGTGACCACGGCGGCGACCGCGACCCCGACCGTCGCGAGCTCCGTGTCGTCGCGTCCCCACACGCCCGTCGCCAGCAGCACGAGCACGCCGAAGGTGACGAGGAGCCCGACGCCGGCGCCGATCCCGAGCCGCATGGCGCGTGCGGCGATGGGCGCCGGGTCCGGCAGGAAGACGCGCGGGCCGACTACGGCGGGATCCGGTTCGGCGGGCGCTGCCGGGGGTGCCAGCGGGGTCACCACCGCCATCAGCCGGGTGAAGTCCTCACGACCCAGGGGAACGGCCACGTTGACCGTCCCGCCCGGGCCGCGGGCGACGAGGGTGCGTGTGGTCCCCGCCGGGATCCCGTTGACGTAGCGCTTGGTGAGCGAGCTGCTGAAGGCGGTCTCGTCGCGCGCCCAGGCGTGCAGCCGCATGCCGGGGCGGTGGACCTCGACGGCTGCGGCGGTCACGACCACCCGCAGGTTGCTCCACCACAGGGTCACGGCCCAGATGACGCCGACCCCGACGAGGACGACGACGAGCGTGAGCCCCGCGCGGACGTCGCGCGGCGTCGTCACCGGGAACAGCCGTGGAACCAGCACGGCGGCGAGCACGGCGAAGGCGATCGAGCCGAGGAGGGCACCGACGACACGGCGGCCGAGCGCCGGGCGGAACACCTGCCGCCCGGCCGCCGCGTCGCTCATCGCGCGGCGCCGGCGAGGCTGCCGCTGACGGGGCCGGCCGGGTCGCCGACGTAGCAGGAGACGAGGCGGTCGCCGCCCTGCTCCCAGCTCTTCTGGGTCGGCGTCAGGTAGCTGTACCCGAGGGTCGACTCCTCATAGGGGATGCCGACGAAGTCGTCGAAAGCGGCGCCGCACTCCGTCTCGGCCTGGGAGTCGATCTCGCTCATGCCCGGGTACTCGTCGCCCGGCAGCGAGAAGTCGTAGTAGGTCTCGAAGTCGTGCGGGCCGGAGCAGGGCTTCAGCGGCAGCTCGCTCACCTCGGTGCCGGCCTCGTCGTCGAAGCAGTCGCCCACCTTCAGCGCGAACACATCGCCCTTGCCGGCGTCGGTGACCTCGCCGCTGTCGGCGTCTCGGACGGCCTGGTCGCCTCCGAAGAGATTGCCGATCGCGGTGCATCCCCCGAGGAGCAGAACGGAGGACAGGAGGGCTGCGGCGGGCAGCAGGCGTGTGGTGCGCATGGGTGACTCGTTTTCCGATGGCGCCCGGCGGAGCCGTCCGGCAGGCTGGGCAACCTCTCTGTTGGTGATATGCGTTCGCTGGGAACGGCAACCAGCATAAGAAATGCGCGGCCCTCGGTTCCGCGCCCTGTGGATAACTTCGCGTTCGCGGCGGGCGCCGCGATCTGTAGCGGCCCGGAAACACGGTCCCGCTAGCGTTGCGGTGCACCGACCGTTCGGAGAGATCGCCATGCCCACTGTGCTCGTCACCCACGCCCGACTCATCACGCTGCCCGCCGGCACGGATGACCCTGGCTACATAGAGAACGGCTGGATGCTCGTGGACGCGGGACGGATCGCGGCCCTTGGCGCGGGGGAGCCGCCGCAGACCCTGCTCGAGGGCGTCGTCCCCGACGAGGTCCTGGACGTGCAGGGCGCGTTCGTCGCGCCGGGCTTCGTGTCCAGCCACTCCCACCTGTTCACGAGCGGGCTGCGCGGGCTCGGGGTCGACGAGACGCTGTACGGCTGGTGCGACTCGATGCTCGGGTTCACGCGGCACATGTCCGCCGAGGACATCTACTGGTCGACGCTGCACGGGGCGCTGGACTTCCTCGCGAACGGCGTGACGACCGCCTACAACTTCACCGATCCGCTGCAGTCGTGGGAGTCCATGGTCGACGGGAAGCGTGTGGGCGATGCGCCGCTGCGCGAGCTCGACTACCACCTGCGCCAGGCCGACGGCTGCTTCGACGCCGGCATCCGGTTCGTCGACTCGATCGGCATGGACGTCACCGCCGGGTCCGACGACGAGATCTTCGACCGTTTCGCGGCATCCGTCGCCCACACCCGCTCGCTCGACCCCGACTTCGCGCTCGGCGCCTCGATCATGGGCCAGGTGCAGTGGTCGCCCCGGCCGGAGGCCGCCGAGCTCGAGGTCGCCGCGATGCGCCGGTTCGGCGTCACCAACCAGGCGCACTTCCTCGAGTCGCCCGAGGCGGTGCCGCTGCAGCAGGCGAAGTTCGCCCTGTACCGCGACGCCGGCGCCCTCGGCCCCGACATGATGTTCGGTCACTTCATCCAGACGACGCCGGAGATCATCGAGCAGACCGCCGCCGGCGGCGCGTCGATGTCCTGGCAGCCCGCGTCCAACGGACGTCTCGCCTCCGGCGTCGCGCTCGTGCCCGAGATGCTCGAGCTGGGGATCCGGGTGGGCATGGGGCTCGACGACCAGGCGTGCACCGACATCTCGGACCCCTGGGGCAACATGCGCGCGGGCATCTTCATGCAGCGCGCACGCACGAAGGACCCGCTCTCGATGACCCCCGAGCGGGTGCTCCGCCTCCACACGATCGGCGGGGCGGAGATCCTCGGGGTCGCCGACCGCGTCGGCTCGCTCGAGGTCGGCAAGCTCGCCGACTTCGTCGTCGTCGACCCGCGCACCCCCGATGTGGGGCCGCTCTGGCACCCCGTGCGCAGCTACGTGCTCTCGATGAGCCTGCGCAACCTCAAGAAGGTCTACGTCGGCGGGCGCCTCGTGAGCGAGAACGGCGTGTCCACCAACCCGCTCGCCGCCGAGGCGAGCGCGCGCATCCACGCCGACCTGCCGGCGCAGGCCGCGCGTTTCGGCCACCCCCGCTGAGCCGCGCGCGGTCGCGACCGTCCGGCGCAGATCGGGCGGACCGTAACGGCGACGAAACACGAGCGCCAGTGTTCGTGAAATCTACATCGCCTACCGTCGAAGACGTTGCGGGGTGTGGCGCGAGCCGATTCCCGCAACGCCCTTACCCGAGTGCACCACACGGCATCTGGAGACACGTCATGTCATTCCTCACCTCGCGACGCAGCCGCGTCGCCACCTCGGTCGCAGCGATCGCGCTGACGGCTCTCGCCCTGACCGCCTGCAGCGGCGGCTCCTCGTCGGGTGGAAGCAGCGCTTCGTCCGGCGGTGACTCCGCGGACCTCGGCCAGCTCAACGTGCAGCTGAGCTGGATCAAGAACGAGGAGTTCTGTGGCGAGTTCTTCGCCGACAGCAAGGGCTACTTCACGGGGGCCGGCTTCTCGGGCGTGAACCTCATCCCCGGCCCGTCCACGAGCGTCTCCGAGCTCCTCTCGGGCACCGCCGACTTCGGTCTCAGCGACGCCGTCGCCACCGGCTCCGCCATCGCCACCGAGGGCTCGCCCCTGAAGGTCATCGGCACGACCTACCAGAAGAACCCCTTCACGATCCTCTCGCTCAAGAACAAGGGCAACATCGCCACGGTCGCCGACCTCAAGGGCAAGAAGATCGGCGTGCAGGACTCGAACACCTCGCTGTTCAACGCCTTCCTCGCCGCGAACGGCCTGACCTCGAGCGACGTCACGGTCGTCCCGGTCCAGTACGACCCGGCGCCCCTGACCAACGGCGAGGTCGACGGATTCATCGCCTACCTCACCAACGAGGCGATCATCGTCAAGAACGAGGGCTACGACACGGTCAACCTGCCGTTCGCCGACAACGGTCTGCCCTTCCCTGCGGAGACCTTCATCGCCACCGACGACATGATCAAGAACCACCCCGACAAGGTCAAGGCGTTCCTGAAGGCCGAGATCCAGGGCTGGACCGACGCGGTCAACGACCCGAAGGGCTGCTCGGACCTCGCCGTCAACGACTACGGCAAGGACCTGAACCTCACGCCCGCCAACTCGCTGGCCGGCGCCGAGGCGCAGCTGAGCGACCTCGTCGTCTCCGACGAGACCGTCGAGAACGGCCTGTTCACGATCTCCGACGAGCTCAAGAGCTCGACGATCAAGAGCCTCGCGGACGCCGGCATCAACGTCACGACGGACCAGCTCTTCGACACCTCGCTGCTCGACGAGGTGTACAAGGAGAACCCCGACCTGGTGAAGTACGCCAAGTAATCCCGGCACTCTCGACATCCGAATCCGGAGCACTCACGTGACGAACACCGTCATCGAGACCGGTGCCCAGGGGACCACCCTGGGCACCGGCCTCCAGATCACCGGCCTCAACAAGGTCTTCACCACGGGACGCAAGACGGTCGTGGCGCTGCAGGACGCGAACCTGCACACTGAGCAGGGGACGTTCCTCTCCCTGCTCGGGCCCTCCGGATGCGGGAAGTCCACGATCCTGCGCATCCTCGCCGGACTCGAGCAGCCCACCAGCGGCACCACGCGGGTGGATGGCAAGAGCCCCAAGGAGCTGCGACGCGACAGCAAGCTCGGCATCGCGTTCCAGGACTCGGCGCTCATGCCCTGGCGGAGCGTGATGAGCAACATCCGTCTGCCCTTCGAGGTCGCCGGAAAGTCGGTCGACAAGGGCTACGTCGACGAGCTCATCTCGCTCGTCGGCCTCAAGGGCTTCGAGAAGGCCAAGCCCGCTCAGCTCTCGGGCGGCATGCGTCAGCGCGTCTCGATCGCCCGGTCGCTGGTCATGCGACCCGAGGTCCTGCTGTTCGACGAGCCGTTCGGCGCGCTCGACGACATGACGCGGCAGAAGCTGAACCTCGAGCTCCTGCGCATCTGGACCGAGAAGCCCGCGACCACGCTGCTGGTCACCCACGGGATCTCGGAGGCGATCTTCCTCTCCGACCAGGTCGCTGTCATGAGCCCGCGACCCGGCCGGGTCAAGGAGGTCATGACGATCGACCTCCCCCGTCCGCGGACGCCCGACATGATGCGCACCCCCGAGTTCCACGCCTACGTCGATCAGGCCTCCGAGCTGCTGTTCGGCGAGGGGGGCGCCGCCGCCGATGACGACCACTGACGCACCCGGCAAGGGCCGCGCGATCCACTGGGAGGACATCAAGCTCCCGGCATGGCTGACCGGCACGATCGGCGGCGTGGGCCTGATCATCCTGTGGTGGATCATCTCCCAGATCTTCCTCAACCCCTCGGGACAGAAGATCATCCCCAGTCCCCTCGACGTGGTCATCGCCTACGGCACGGCAGGGTGGGACTACTTCGCCCGCAACTTCTCGGTGACCCTGGTGGAGTCGGGCATCGGATACCTGTGGGGCAACGGACTCGCTCTTCTGCTCGCCTTCGTCGTCCTGCTGCTCCCGCGGCTGGAGGGCCTCGCGATGCAGCTGGCGATCCTCACCTACTGCGTGCCCATCGTCGCCATCGGCATGCTGGCCGTCGTGCTGTTCCCGGTTCCCAAGCCCGGTGAGGCCAGCGGAACGGCCGTCTTCCTCGCCGCGCTCTCGTGCTTCTTCACGACCGTCGTGGGGGCCCTCCTCGGCCTGAAGTCCGCCGACAAGGCGAGCCTGGACGTCGTCCGCGTCTACGGCGGCAGCAAGCTCACCCAGCTGCGCAAGGTCCGTCTCATCGCCGCCCTCCCCTCGATCCTCAACTCGCTGCAGATCGCCGTGCCCGCCGCCTTCCTCGGAGCCGTGCTCGGTGAGTTCTTCGGCAAGATCGAGGCCGGAGTGGGACTGGCCATGATCCTCGCCCAGCAGAACTCCGACGCGGCCCTCGTGTGGGCGCTCGCCCTCGCCAGCGGAGCCGTCGCGCTGGCGGGCTTCGCGCTCGTCGGCCTCGTCGCCCGTGCCATCGCTCCCTGGTCGAAAGGAACGGCTCAGTGACCACCCTGAACACGGTGCAATCGCCCGCCGCCGGCCTCGGATCGCAGGCCGCCGCGCAGCTGAACGCGCAGATCCGCCGGCAGGCGACATCCGGTGCGCTGAAGGCGCTCGGCTGGGGCGTCATCACGCTCGTCGGGACGATCGTGGCGGTGCTGGTGCTGTGGATCGGCATCCTCGCGATCTTCCAGATCTCGCCGTACATCGCCAAGGGACCGGTGGACGTCTGGAACTACCTGTTCACGGTGCCGGCCGCGGCGGCCAACCGCGAGGTCATGCTCGGCAACCTCGTCGTGACCCTCGGGCACTCGGCGATCGGCTTCGTGTCCGGGCTCGTGGTCGCCCTCCTCGGCGCCTCGGTCTTCCAGCTGAGCAAGGGCGTCGAGCACGCGCTCATGCCGGTCGCGATGCTGCTGCGCTCGGTCCCGCTGGTCGCGATGGCGCCCGTCATCATCCTGATCTTCGGCCGCGACATCCTGACCGTCGCCGTCATCGGCGGGATCGTCGTGCTCTTCCCCGCCCTCGTGAACATCTCGTTCGGCCTGAAGTCGGCCTCCGCGCAGATGAACGACCTCGTCGACGTCTACGGCGGAAGCTCGGTGACCAAGCTCCGCAAGGTCGCGATGCCGTCCTCGCTTCCCGCGTTCTTCGCGGCCGTGCGCATCTCGGTGCCCGGCGCGATCACCGGGGCGCTGCTGGCCGAGTGGCTCGCCGTCGGCGGCGGCATCGGCGGATCGATCGCGAAGTACGTGCCGCAGGCGCAGTTCAGCGCCCTGTGGACCGCTGTCGTCCTCGTCACCGCGGTCTCGCTCATCCTCTACAACGTGATCCAGATCGTGGAGAACGTGGTCCTGGCGCGTATGGGGATGCGCGCGCAGACCGGCATCTGACCCGCCGCTTCCGGCACCCTGAAGAGAGAACACCCATGACCGACGACGTGGGGCTGGCCGAGTTCGCCCTCGGCCTGCCGAAGGCAGAGCTGCACCTGCACCTCGAAGGCACCCTCGAGCCCGAGCTGAAGTTCGAGCTCGCCGCCCGCAACGGCATCGAGCTCGCGGAGAAGACCGTCGCCGAGGTCCGCGCGACCTACGACTTCACCGACCTGACGAGCTTCCTCGCCGTCTACTACCCGGCGATGGGGGTGCTCCAGACGGCGGACGACTTCCACGACCTCGCCTGGGCCTACCTGCAGAAGGCGGCCTCCCAGGGCGTCGTGCACGTCGAGATGTTCTTCGACCCGCAGGCGCACACGAGCCGGGGCGTGCCGTTCGAGAACGTGATCGGCGGCTACCGCCGGGCGGCCGTGCGGGCGGAGACCGAGCTCGGCGTCTCCGCCGAGCTCATCCTCTGCTTCCTGCGCGACTTCTCGGCCGAGCACGCCATGTCGACCCTCATGGAGGCGCTGCCCTACCGCCGCTGGATCGTCGGGGTCGGGCTCGACTCGGACGAGCGCGACAACCCGCCGTCGAAGTTCGCCGACGTGTTCGCGCGCGCACGTGCCGAGGGCTTCCTGCTCACGATGCACTGCGACATCGACCAGCCGGGATCGATCGAGCACATCCGTCAGGTGCTCACCGAGATCGAGGTCGACCGCATCGACCACGGCACCAACATCGTCGAGAGCCCCGAGCTCGTCGCCCTCGTCAAGGAGCGCGGCCTCGGACTCACCTGCTGCCCCGTCTCGAACTCTTTCGTGACCGAGCAGATGAAGTCCGACGAGATCGTGGGCCTCATGCGCGAGGGGGTCGCCGTGACGGTCAACTCCGACGACCCCGCCTACTTCGGCGGCTACGTCGGCGACAACTACGTCGCGCTCGCGGAGCACGCCGGCCTCTCGCGCGCCGACCTCGTCCAGCTCGCGATCAACTCGTTCCAGGCCTCGTGGCTCACCCCTGCCCGCCGGGCGGCGTACGTCGCGCAGGTCGCCGACTACGCGGCATCCCACGGCGTCGCGCTCGAGGTGTGAGGCGCCGGTCTTGAGCGTCATCGGCGGGCTGTCGCGGCAGGACGAGGCCGAGGCGGTCCTCCGACTGGGCGAACGCATCCGTCAGCTCCGTAAGGCGCGGGGGCTCACGCTCGTGCAGCTGGCGTCCGCGACCGAGCTCTCGCATCCCTTCCTCAGCCAGCTCGAGCGCGGCCTCGCCCAGCCGAGCCTCGGGTCGCTGCGTCGCATCGCCCTCGCGCTCGAGACGAGCCCGATCGAGCTGATCGCGGCGGCCGAGGCGTCGCCGGAGACGAGCGTGGACGTCGAGGTGCAGCGGGCCGGGTCGGGGGCGGTCCCCGAGGGTTTCGCCGCCGGAACGGCGCGGATGCTCGTGCACGGGGCCAGGCCGTTCCATCCGATGGAGGTCGTGTCGGATGCGACGAGCCAGGGCGAGTGCTTCGTGCACGACGAGGAGGAGTTCCTGTACGTCGTGCAGGGGCGGGTCCTCGTCGAGCTCGCGGGGGAGGTGCACACCCTCGACACCGGCGACTCGATCTACTACGGCGGCGGGGTCTCGCACCGATGGTGGTCCGCCGACGGATCCCCCTACCGCCTGATCGTCGTGAAGGAGCGTCCACGGCTGCGCGGGCGAGGGGCATGATCGCGTACCCCGACTACCTGCAGCTCCTGCCCAAGACCGAGCTGCACTGCCACTTCGCCTCCACCATGAGTGCGCCGCTGTTCATCGAGTTGGCCGCCAAGCACGGCGTCACGCTGCCCGCCACCGATCCCGCGACCCTCTTCGACTTCGAGGACCTGCGCGACTTCCTCGTCGCGTTCCGGTTCGCGCACGACGTGCTGCGCGATCCCGAGGACTTCGAACGCGTCGCCTATGAGGGGGTCCGATCGGCGGTCGCCGACGGTTCCCTCCGCTATCGGGAGTACGCCGTGAACCCGCAGTACTTCGCCGCGCGCGGCCTCGGGTACCGAGAGGTCATGGACCCGATCATCTCGGGGCTCCGCGCCGCCGAGGCCGACTTCGGCGTGGGCTTCGGGATCGTCGCCGCGATCAACCGCCGTGAGTCGCCGGCCTCCGCCGTCGAGATGGTCGAGCAGGTCGTCGCCCACGGGCTGCCGGAAGTGCTCGCCATCGGGCAGGACGACCTCACGCCGGAGGACACGGAGGACCCGGGCCGCTTCATCGACGCCTATGCCCTCGCCGGCCGGCACGGGCTGAAGCGCACGGCGCACGTGGCCGAGACCCCGTTCGCGACGCCGGATGCGGTGCGCGTCGCGCTGGAGGAGCTCGGCTGCGAACGGCTCGACCACGGGTACCGCATCGTCGACGACCCCGCTCTCGTGGACCTGGCGCGCGAGCGAGACGTCGTGTTCACCGTGACGCCGGTGTCGACCACGATCTGCTCGGGCTGGACCCTCGACGAGGGTCACCGCATCCGGGCGATGATCGATGCGGGTCTGCGGGTCGCTGTCTCGACCGACGACGCGATGTTCTTCCGCACGGACCTCGGCCGGGAGTACCGCGAGGGGCTCGCCGCCATGGGAGTGGACGCGGCCACAGCGAAGACGATCGCGCTCGACGGCATCGAGGGCGCGTTCTGCGACGACGAGACGAAGGCGGCGCTTCGTGCCTCCTTCGCCGCCGAGTTCCTCGCCCTCGACGCGCTCCTCGCCCGTCCCTGATCGTCCGCCCCGGTGGCTTGCCCGCCCGTGGTCGCCCCCGGTGGTCGCCCGTAATTCAGGCAGAGTCGGCTCCCGGGCTGATTTTTGCTGCTGTGGTGGCGGTTCTGCCTGAGTTATGCGCGGCGTCCCGGGTCGGCGGGGTGGACGGCCGGCCGGCCCGTGGTCGCCCCCGTGGTCGCCCGTAATTCAGGCAGAGTCGGCTCCCGGGCTGATTTTTGCTGCTGTGGTGGCGGTTCTGCCTGAGTTATGCGCGGCGTCCGAGGTGCGCGGTCAGCGGGACTGCGCGAGACGCCAGACCCGATCGCGGCTGAAGGGCTGCGCGAAGGGGCGGACGCCGAGGGCACGGGCGATCGCGTTCCCGATCGCCGGGGCGACCGGGTTGTACGGACTCTCGCTCATCGACTTCGCCCCGAGCGGGCCGACCGTGTCCGAGGTCTTCGCGAAGTACACCTCGGTCTCGGGCACGTCCGCGAACTGCGGCACGCGGTAGACCCGGAACACCGGGCTCGTGACCCGACCCTCGCCGTCGGTCATGACCTCTTCGTACAGCGCGCTGCCGATGCCCTGCGCGACGCCGCCCTCGACCTGGCCGCGGCACTGGGCGGGGTTCAGGACGACGCCGGCGTCCGCGGACTGGATCGACTGCAGGATGCGGACGGTCCCCGTCTCGGGATCGACCGCGACCCGCACGGCCTGCACGTTGAACGCGAGCGAGCGCTGGTCGCCGAACTCCCGGCCGTCCGCCGTGAGCCCCTGCTCGGTACGGAAAGCCTCCGGCGCGGCCGCCACGATCTCCGCGAACGACACGATCCGGTCGC
The DNA here is from genome assembly GCF_030818905.1 of Microbacterium sp. SORGH_AS_0888. Classification (NCBI taxonomy): domain Bacteria; kingdom Bacillati; phylum Actinomycetota; class Actinomycetes; order Micrococcales; family Microbacteriaceae; genus Microbacterium; species Microbacterium sp. SORGH_AS_0888. The sequence continues at coordinate 2,068,293 of NZ_JAUTAZ010000001.1, read as the reverse complement.
CCGCGCGGACCCCGTCGGGCGTCACGGCGGCCGCCGCCGCATCCGTGCCCGTGAGCTCGGCGCCGACGGCGCGCATGCGCTCCTCGAGCGCGCGGCACGCGGCGTACAGCGCCTTGCCCGCGACCGTGATGCCGGCCGAGGCGAAGGCTCCGGTGTCGTGCTCGACCGCGTCCGTGTCGGCGTGCCAGAGCGCGAGCCGGTCGAAGCCGACCCCGAACACGGAGGCGGCGATCTGCCGGTGGACCGTCGTGGTGCCGTTGCCGAACTCGGCCGTGCCGACCCGCAGCAGGTACGTGCCGTCGGGGCGCAGGGTCGCGGTCGTGTGCGCGACGTGGCCACGCGGGGCCATGGTGGCGATCATCGAGGCCGCCATGCCCTCGCCCACGAGCCAGCCGTCGGGCGCCGTCGCACCGTTGCCGCGTCGCAGCGCGGCCTCGGCGAGGTCCAGACACTGGTCGAGGCCGTAGCTGCCCCAGATCAGGTCCTCCTCGTACTCGTCCGCATCCGGATGCAGCCGGTCGCCCTCCCGGATCATGTTGCGGCGCCGCAGTTCGAAGGGGTCGAGGCCGAGTCGCTGCGCGAGCATGTCCATCGCCGACTCGACACCGAGGATCACCTGCCCGAGGCCGTACCCGCGGAACGCGCCGGAGGGCACGTTGTTCGTGTACACGACCTCGGCGTCCAGGCGTCGCACGGGAGCGCGGTAGATCGTCGTCGACTCGGCCATCGCGTGGTACATGACGCCGCGCGAGTGGTTGCCGTAGGCGCCGGTGTCGCTCAGGACGTCGACCTTCATCGCGGTCAGTGTGCCGTCGGCATCCGCCCCGAGCGTGACGCTCACGCGCATGGGATGCCGCAGCGACGCCCGCTGGAACTGGTCGGTGCGCGAGAACTCGTAGGCGACGGGGCGACCGGTGCGCAGCACGGCGAGGGTGACCAGGTCCTCCGTGAAGATCTCCTGCTTCCCGCCGAACCCGCCTCCCACCCGCGGCGCGTAGACGCGGAGCCGGTCCTGCGGGATGTCGAAGACGCGGCACAGCTCGTCGCGCGTGAGGAAGGGCACCTGCGTGGACGAGCGGATGACGAGGCGGCCGTCGTCGTCGAGCCAGCCGATCGCGCCGTGCGTCTCGAGCTGTGCGTGCGTGACGCGCTGGGTCTGCCACGTGCCGGAGACCGTGACGGCGCTGTGTGCGAGCGCGGCGTCGATGTCGCCGCCGGAGCCGTCGTGGAGTCCTGCGATGACGTTGCGGTGCGCCTCGTCGACGCGGTCCGCGGGGGTGCGGTCGGGGTGCAGCAGCGGCGCGCCGGGCCGGCGTGCCTCGTCGGGGTCGAAGACCGCGGGGAGAAGCTCGTAGTCGACGCGCACCGCGCGGCAGGCGGCGTCGGCCGCTTCCGCGGTCTCGGCGACGACGGCTGCGACGCGCTGTCCGATGTGCCGGACCGTGTCGTCGAGCACACGGGAGTCGTCCGGGTCGTCCTCGCGGTGCTCGTGCCGGCCGCTCGAGTATCGCATCGCAGGCGCGTCCTCGTGGGTGAGGACGGCGACCACGCCGGGGATCGCGAGGGCCTCGCTCGTGTCGATCGAGCGGATGCGGGCGTGCGCGTGCGGGCTCGTGACGACCCGCAGGGTCAGCGCGGTGCCGGCCCACGGCTGGTCGGGGGTGCCCACGACGTCGAAGGTGTAGGGCTCGAGGCCCTGGACGACACGGCGACCGGCGTCGGGCCGGACGGACCTCCCGACCCCCTGGCGCCCGGCATCCGCCGCATCCTCCCCCACCATGTCCCCTTTTCGACCGCTCGGAGCCTCCCCCAGCGGTTCGAACTGGGACATGGTGGGTGGGGACCCGGCGGGGGAGGCGGATGCGGCGGCGCCGGTCTCCCGCACGGGGCCGAGCACGGACGCCGTGATCGCCTCGCGGATCGGCCGGTATCCGGTGCAGCGGCAGAGGTTGCCCTTCATGCGCCGGTCGAGATCGGACAGGTCGGACGCGCACAGCGTGGACGCCGTCACGCTCATGCCCGGGGTGCAGAAGCCGCACTGGAACCCGAAGCTCTCGATCAGCGCCTCCTGGACCGGATGCAGCTCGTCGCCGGGCGCGAGGCCGGACGCCGTCGTGACGCTGCGCCCCTCCATCCGCATCGCCGGGACGATGCAGGAGTGCACGGGCTCGCCGTCGAGCAGCACCCCGCACGCCCCGCAGTCGCCGGCGTCGCAGCCCTTCTTGACCTCGGTGTGCCCGTGCTCGCGCAGGAGCGTGCGCAGGCACTGGCCGGGGCGGGGGTCGGCCTCGGTGGACTCGCCGTTGATCTCGAACCTCATGCCGCCTCCTCCAGCTGGGCGCGGATGCGTTCCGCGAGCACGAGACTGACCCCGCGCCGCCAGTCGGCCGAGCCGAGCGGATCGGTGTAGTACCCGGATGCCGCGCCCACCGCATCCGCCAGCTCGACGGGCCGCGGCAGTGCGTCGAACCGCAGCACGGTGGGTGCCCACGTCGCCGCCGTGATGCCGAAGACGGCCGCGCCGTCCTCGTCGACGCGGCCGGTGACGACCGCGCCGGACCGGCCGAGCTCGGCCAGGGCGATCTTGCGGATCCGCGCGCGGGAACGCAGCGTCCGGGCCGGAAGCCGGATGGCGCGGATGACCTCGCCGGGCGCGAGCGTGTTCGTGCCGTTCCCGGTCACGAGCTCCGCGACGGGCTGCGCGCGCTCGCCGCCGTCCGGCGTCCACACCTCGGCGATGCCGTCCAGACCCGCCGCGAGGGCGACCATGGACCCTGCCGCGAACGAGCGGGCGATGTTCCCCCCGACGGTCGCGGTCTTCCAGATCTTGAACGATGCGAGGAGGGCGTTGACGGCGTCGGGCACGATCGACAGCGCGGTCCATTCGGCCGGCGCCTCGGCCTCCGCCCACTGCCTGAGGCGCTCGATCGTGCAGGTCGCGCCGATGCGCAGTCCCGCGTCGTCCGTCTCGAGATCGGGCCAGCCCAGCGTCATGAGGTCGACGAAGCCGGTCGTGTCGGGCTGCGGCTCGCTCATGAGCCAGGTGCCGCCCGCCATCACGACCTCGCCCGGCGCGAGCCGCAGATCGTCGCGGGTGCGCGCGGCACGGAAGCCGGTGACGCTGGTGATGTCCACAGGAGCCCTTCCGCGATGTTGACCGCACGAACACTCGAGTGAATCAAAGTGGGATTTCGCGAGTGTTTCGTGACGGCGACGCCGCCCGGTCAGAGCTCGCCGCGGGCGGCGCGGAAGCGCTCGCGGGTGCCGGCGTCGGCGGCCGTGTAGACCACGAGCTGGATGCCCGGCTGGTCCGAGGGGCGCAGCTGGTGGTGCTCGAACACGAGGCGTCCCGCCGCCGGGTGGTGGAACACGCGCTCGCGCGACTGGAAGCCGAGGACGTCGTGGCCCGCCCATCCGTCCCGGAACTCGGGGCTCGCCCCGCGCAGCCGTGCGACGAGATCGCGGTAGCGGGGGTCGGCGAGGCGCGGCCCCGCCTCGGCGCGGAACTCGGCGAGGAACCGGCGGCTCGTGAGCTCCCAGTCGTCGACGAGAGCACGCACCCCCGGGTCGGTGAAGATGAGCCACAGCAGGTTGCGCTCGGCATCGGGCGTCTCCGCCACTCGCGGGTAGAGGTCCTCGTACGCACGGTTCCACCCGGCGATGCCCCAGTCGGGCGCGAGGGCGTACGCGGGGTGCTCCTCGAGTGCGTCGAGCAGCCGCTGCACATGCGCCGGGGCGGCCTCGACCGCCGGTCCGCTCGTCGCCTGCGCGGGCGCGAACCCCGAGAGCCCGAGGACGTAGTCGTGCTCGGCGACCGTGAGCCGCAGGCTGTGCGCGATCGCATCGAGCACCTGGCGGGAGGGGTGGATGTCGCGCCCCTGCTCGAGCCAGGTGTACCAGGTGACGCTGACGCCGGAGAGGTACGAGACCTCCTCGCGCCGCAGGCCCACCGTGCGACCGCGACCGGCCGGGGGCAGGCCGTAGGCGTCGCGCTCGACCTGTTCGCGCCGGGCGCGGAGGAAGACGCCGAGCTCGCGTCGCCTCTGCTCGTCGCTGCTCACCCCTTCAGGGTAGGCGCGCCGAGGTCCCGGCGAGGGTGGCGCACCCTCGTGTCCGCCGCCGCGCTGCCCGTCCCGGGCGTCGTCGCCGATGAAGCCGCCTCGCAACGCTAGTGCTCTCACTACTAGCAGTGGCGCCGTCTTCCACCGGAGCGTCCGACGGGCCAGGGTGGGACCATGCCCACCCCTCTTCGCTCCCGCACCGTCACCCACGGCCGCAACATGGCCGGCGCGCGCGCACTGCTGCGCGCCGCCGGCGTGAACGCGGCCGACTTCGGCAAGCCGATCATCGCCGTCGCCAACAGCTTCACGGAGTTCGTGCCCGGTCACACGCATCTCCAGCCCGTCGGCCGGATCGTGTCCGAGGCGATCACGGCGGCCGGCGGCATCCCACGCGAGTTCAACACGATCGCCGTCGACGACGGCATCGCGATGGGCCACGGCGGGATGCTCTACTCGCTGCCCTCTCGCGATCTCATCGCCGACTCGGTCGAATACATGGCCAACGCCCATCAGGCCGATGCGCTCGTGTGCATCTCGAACTGCGACAAGATCACCCCGGGGATGCTGATGGCAGCCCTCCGGCTGAACATCCCGACCGTGTTCGTCTCGGGCGGGGCCATGGAGTCGGGGCGGGCGACGCTCGTGGACGGCACGGTGCGCACCCTCGACCTCGTCGACGCGATCTCGGAGGCGGCCAACGACGCGGTGTCGGATGCCGACATCCAGCGCATCGAGGAGGCCGCCTGTCCCACGTGCGGCTCGTGCTCGGGCATGTTCACGGCGAACTCGATGAACTGCCTGACCGAGGCGATCGGCCTCGCGCTGCCCGGCAACGGCACGGTGCTGGCCACGCACACGGCCCGCCGCGCGCTCTACGAGCAGGCGGGTGCCCTCGCGGTCGAGCTCTGCCGCCGCTTCTACGACGAGGACGACGCCTCCGTGCTCCCGCGCGCGATCGCCACCCCCGCCGCCTTCGGCAACGCCATGGCCCTCGACATCGCGATGGGCGGGTCGACCAACACGATCCTGCACCTGCTCGCCGCAGCCCACGAGGCGGGTGTCGGCTTCGGCCTCGACGACATCGACGCCGTCTCGCGGCGCGTCCCCTGCCTCGCCAAGATCGCCCCGAACCCCGCCTACGGCCGCATGTACTACGTCGAGGACGTGCATCGCGCCGGCGGCATCCCCGCGATCCTCGGCGAGCTGCGGCGCGCGGGACTGCTGGACGTCGGCGTGCACGCGGTGCACGCGCCCTCGCTCTCGGCGTGGCTCGACGAGTGGGACGTGCGCGGCGGCAGCGCCTCCGAGACCTCGCGGGAGCTGTGGCACGCCGCCCCCGGCGGGGTGCGCTCCTCGAGCGCGTTCTCGCAGTCCGCACGCTGGGACAGCCTCGACCTGGACGCCGAGGACGGCTGCATCCGCGACGTCGCCCACGCGTACTCCGCCGACGGCGGGCTCGCGGTGCTCCGCGGCAACCTCGCGCTCGACGGCGCCGTCGTGAAGACCGCGGGCGTCGACCCCTCGATCTGGACCTTCTCGGGCCCCGCCGTCGTCTGCGAGTCGCAGGAGGAGGCGGTCGCCAAGATCCTCGGCAAGCAGGTGCAGGCGGGGGATGTCGTCGTCATCCGCTACGAGGGCCCCAAGGGTGGGCCGGGGATGCAGGAGATGCTGCACCCGACCTCGTTCCTCAAGGGGCGCGGGCTCGGCAAGGTGTGCGCGCTCGTGACCGACGGCCGGTTCTCCGGCGGCACCTCGGGACTGTCGATCGGGCACGTCTCGCCGGAGGCGGCGGCCGGCGGCGACATCGCTCTGGTCGAGGACGGCGACGTGATCGAGATCGACATCCCGACCCGCTCGCTCGCGCTGCGTGTGAGCGAGGAGGAGTTGGCGGCCCGGCGGGAGCGGCTCATCGCGGACGGCGGCTTCCGGCCGCGCGATCGCGAGCGGCCGGTGTCGATGGCGCTGCGCGCCTACGCCGCGATGGCGACCTCCGCCGACCGCGGCGCCGTGCGCGACGTCGAGGCGGTCGAGCGGGCGCTGCAGCCGCGGGAGTCCGCGCTGGTCTGAGCCGCGGCATCCCCGCTGCAGCGGGCACCGGGCGGGCACCGGTGCGTTCCGTGCGGGCCCGGGCGCCGTTGCGGCTCGCCGTATCGATCGGGTCAGGGGGCCGGATCGACGTAACGGCCCTGCGGGCGCAGACGCAGCGGCGGCCGCCGATACTCGTCGACGGCGTGCGCGATCCAGCCGGCCGAGCGCGCGATCGCGAACAGGGCGGTGCCCGCGTCGGCCGGCAGATCGAAGGCCGTGACGATCGCGGCGAGGGCCAGGTCCACGTTGGGCCGGAGACGGGCGACGCGTTCCGCCTCGGCGGCGAGGGCGTCGACCGCCTCGATCGTCGGTCGCGCGTCGGGCACCTCGCGCAGCATCGTCAGCAGCACGTCGGCGCGGGCGTCGATCCCGGTGTACAGGAAGTGCCCGAACCCGGGGAGGCCGCCCGGCTCGGTGGCGACCGTGTCACCCAGCGCGCGGTGCGCCGTTGCGCCGTCCCTCATGCGGCGGATCGTCCGCACCGCCGCCACGCTCGCGTTGCCGTGCAGCGCCGAGTCCATCGCCCCGAGGCCCGCCGCGATCACGCCGTATGCGGAGGCGCGGGCGGATGCTGCTGCCCGGGCGGCGAGCGTCGACACCGCCAGGTCGTGGTCGACGAGCAGCACGAGAGCGGCGTCGAGGAGCCGCGCGAGCGACGCGTCCGCATCCGGCGCCCATCCGTGCGCGAGGCGCTGAGCGATGGTGGCCGCCTCCCCGGGGTCCACTCGCGACACCGCGGCGGCCGCGCCCGCGATCGAGCGCGTGCCGGCGTGGACGAGGCCGTCCGTCGTCGTCTCCGCGGCCAGCGGATCGGAGGCGGCGAGCCAGAGCAGCGCCGCCTCGTATCGGTGCAGCGACGAATGTCCGGCCGGGAGCGCCGCCACGAGGGAGCGGATGCCGCGCTCGTCGACCTCCTCGAGCGCGAACGCCGCGGCGGGCGGGCCCTCGAGCGGGCTCCCGAGCAGCCATCCGGCGACCTGCTCGAACCCGTGTCGCGTCGCCAGGTCGCGCGCGGGACGGCCCCGGACGTACAGCTCGTCGTCCTCGACGAGCGCGATGTCGGTGTCGAGCACCATGAGGGGTGAGCCGCCGCCGTGGGCCGTCGTCGGCGTCCCGGGCCGCCGTGCGCGGGCGAACGCCTCGATCTCGAGCGGGTCGAACAGCGACCCCGCCGCGGTGCGATGGCGGGTGAGGCGTCCGCGCGAGACGTAGGCGTACAGGGTCTCGACCTTGATCCCGAGTCGCGCCGCGGCCTGGGCCGCGGTCAGGGGGGATGCGGCATCCGTCACGCACCGCAGCGTACGGGACGCGGGCTTGCCGCATCGCCATCCATTGACAGGATCAACGTTGACGATCATCCATGTGCGCACGAGGGTGTGAGCACGCACACCGAGACGTGCAGGAGGACACCGGATGCCGACCGATCGCTTCGACCCCACTCTGATCGACGTGCCCCGCGGGCTCACGAACGTCGTCGTCGCCGAGACCGCCGTCGGCGAGGTCGACGGGCTGGCCGGCAGGTTCCGCTACCGCGGCCACGATGCCGCGGCCCTCGCCGCGCACGCGAGCTTCGAGGAGGCGTGGCACCTGCTGCTGCACGGCTCCGTGCCCACCGTCGCCGAGCACGTCGCCTTCCGCCGGGAGGCGGCGTCCGCCGCACGGCTCGACCCCGCTCTGCGGGAGATGCTTCGCGGCATCGTGGCCGCGTCGGGCGGACGGCTCGATGCGACGGGCGTGCTGAAGGCCGCGTATCCGCTCGCCGGCGCGGTGCGCGGCTCACGGCCGCTCTACGACCTCACCCCGGACGAACGCCGCCGCGATGCGCTGGCGTTCGTGGCGCTGACGCCGTCGGTGCTCGCGTTCGCGTCCCGCCTCGCCCGGCACGAGCCGGAGGCGGGGCCGCTCGCCGACCGCGGCGTCGTGGCGAACTATCTGTTCGCCCTCACCGGACGGGTTCCGACCGCGGCAGCGGAGGGCGCGCTCACCGCCTACCTCGTCGCGACGATGGATCACGGGTTCAACGCCTCGACGTTCACGGCGCGCGTGATCGCCTCGACCGGGGCGGATGTCGCGTCCTGCCTCGCCGGCGCCCTCGGAGCGCTGACGGGTCCGCTGCACGGCGGCGCGCCGAGTCGCGTGCTCGACGCCCTCGACGAGATCGGCTCGCTCGAGCGGGCGGAGTCGTGGATCCGCGATCAGCTGGCAGCGGGGCGTCGGCTGATGGGCTTCGGCCATGCGGTGTACCGCACGGCCGATCCCCGCTCGGAGCTGCTCAAGCGCGTCGCCGCCGAGCTCGGGGGCGATCGGGTCGAGCTCGCGCTCGCCTATGCCGACCTCGCCGAGCGGCTGCTCGCCGAGGCAAAGCCCGGGCGCGGGCTCCACGCGAACGTCGAGCTGTTCGCCGCGGTCGTGATGGAGGCGGTCGGGGTGCCGCGGGAGATGTTCACCGCGACCTTCGCGGTCGCACGGACGGTCGGCTGGACCGCCCACGTGCTCGAACAGGCTGCGGACCCGAAGATCATCCGGCCCTCGGCCCGTTACGTGGGCGTGCCTCCTCGAGGGTGATGCGCGCCGCGGGTCAGGCCCGCACGAGGCGCAGCGCGCTGTCGAGGAACTCGACCGCCGCCGCCGGGTCGGCGCGCACGATCGACATCGCCGCCACGACGTGCGCGGTGCACGAGGTCGCCAGCTGCGCGCGGGCGTCGTCGCCGAGCTCGGGGCGCGCCGCGTCCACGCCGGCCGCGAACGCGGTGGCGAGCTCGGCCCGGTAGGAGCGGACGACCTGGCGCAGCGCGTCGTCGTCGACCGTGCTCGTGGTGGCCGCGTTCATCAGCAGACAGCCGTGCGTGGCGAGCTGCGTCGTGCCGTCGGCCATCGCTGCGCGCAGGCCCGTGAGATAGGTCGCGAGCGCGCCGGGCGCGACGGATGTCGTCTGCAGCGGTGCGAGACGCGGTCGCACGACCTCGTCGAGATAGCTCGTGACGGCGGCGTCGAACAGTCCGCGCTTGCTGCCGAAGCCGTGGTACAGGCTCGAGCGTCCGAGCCCGGTCGCGCGTTCGAGCTCGGGCACGGCGGTCTCGGCGTAGCCGCGGTCCCAGAACACGCCGCGCGCGGCGCGGACCGCCTCCGTCTCGACGAAGCTGCGTGAGCGACCCATCCGATGCCTCCGGTTTGTAAAACGACCGTTCCAGTATATAGTGAAACGGTCGTTCCAATAATCGAGGGGGAAGTCATGATCATCGCCGGACTCGTGCTCGCAGGCCTCGCGGCCGCGCTCCACGTCTACATCTTCTGGATGGAGTCGCTCGCCTGGGACGGGCCGCAGGCCCGCAAGACCTTCGGCACGCGCGACGCCGAGGTCGAGGTGACCCGTGCGCTCGCGTTCAACCAGGGGTTCTACAACCTGTTCCTCGCGCTCGCGGTCTTCCTCGGGATCATCGTCACGGCGACGGGGGCGCCCGCCGTCGGCCTCACGCTCGTGCTCACCGGTGCCGGCTCGATGCTCGCGGCTGCCCTCGTGCTCCTCCTCAGCTCGCCGGACAAGCGCGGTGCCGCCCTGAAGCAGGGCTTCCTGCCGCTGCTCGCCGTCATCGCGACCGTCATCGGGCTGTTCCTCTGACCCACGGATGCCGACGGCATCCGTCCCCGCTATCGAGACAGGAGATCTCATGCGCGCTCTCGTTCACCACTCCTTCGGCGATCCCGCCGAGGTCCTCGCCGTCGAAGAGGTCGACACCCCCGAGCCCGGCCCCGGGCAGGTACGGGTGCGGACCCTCCTCAGCCCCATCCACAACCACGACCTGTGGACCGTGCGCGGCACCTACGGGTACAAGCCCGAGCTGCCCGCCCGCGCGGGCACCGAGGCCGTCGGGGTCGTCGACGCCCTCGGAGAGGGCGTCGAGAACCTGACGGTGGGCCAGCGGGTCGCGACCGGCGGCACCTTCGGGGTATGGGCGGAGTACTTCGTGGCGAACGCGGCGGCGCTCATCCCGGTGACCGACGACGTCGACGATGAGACCGCCTCCCAGCTCGTGTCGATGCCGTTCAGCGCGATCACGCTCCTCGAGTTCCTGGAGCTCGAGCCCGGAGCCTGGATCGTGCAGAACGCCGCCAACGGCGCCGTCGGGCGCCTCGTGGCGCAGCTCGCCGCGGCGCGCGGCATCCACGTCCTCGGACTCGTGCGGCGTGCGGCGGGCGTCGACGAGCTGGCCGCGCTCGGCATCGGCGACGTCGTGGCGACGGACGCGGACGACTGGCGCGAGCGGGTCGCCGCGATCACTGGCGGCGCACCGATCGTGGCGGGCGTGGATTCCGTGGGCGGCGCGGCCAGCGGCGAGGTGCTCTCGCTCCTCGCCGAGAACGGCACGCTTGTCGTGTTCGGCGCGATGGCCTCGCCCGTCATGGAGATCAGCTCGGGAGACGTCATCTTCCGTCAGCTGACGGTCAAGGGCTTCTGGGGCAGCAAGGTCAGCTCCGCGATGGAGCCCGCCCGGCGCGGCGCACTGCTCGGCGAGCTGGTCACCCGCATCCGCGAGGGGGTGCTGACCTTGCCGGTCTCGTCCGTGCACTCCTTCGACGACATCGCCGCGGCGGCCCGCGAGAACTTCGAGCCCGGCCGGGTCGGCAAGGTGCTCCTCCGGCCCTGATGCGGCGGTGGGGCGCGGCGTGTGCGCCCCACGACCGCGACCGAAACGTGCGTCCGCGCAGCGAATTCGCTGTGCGGACGCACGTTTTCGACGCGGACGCGGATGCGGATGCGCTACAGCTCGAGCTCGACGGCGGTCTCCAGCGCGGCCTCGATCGACCGCATCCAGCCGTCCTTGAGGGCGCTGTTCTTCTCGTCGTAGAGCGAGGTCCCGTCGACGAGGTTGCTCGAGCACGCGCAGACCATGCCGGCGCGCAGCCCCCGCAGGCGTGCGACGACGTACAGCGCGGACGCCTCCATCTCGACGTTCAGGATCCCCATGCGGTTGAGCTGTCCGATCCACTCGGGGGTCTCGGCGTAGAACGCATCGTCGCTCACGCTGATCCCGGTGTAGGAGCGCGTGCCGGATGCCTCGGCCAGACGCGCGGCATGGCGGGCCAGGGACGCGGTCAGCTCGAGATCCGGGACGGCCGGGAAGCCCTTCGGCAGGTAGGCGTCGGTCGTGCCGTCGTTGCGGAAGCTGCCCTCGCTCACGAGCAGGTCTCCCGGCTCGATCCCCGCCTGCAGCCCGCCGGAGCTGCCGACCCGGATGACGCTCGTGACGCCCACGCGGGCCAGCTCCTCCACCGCGATCGCGGTCGAGGGGCACCCCATCCCGGTCGAGGTCGCGGTGATGTGCCGACCCTTGTACCAGCCGGTCATGGTGCGGTGCTCGCGGCTGAAGGCGACCTCACGGACGTCGCTGAGGAACTCCGCGACGAGCGGGACCCGGAACGGGTCGCCGGGCAGGAGCGCGACGCTCGAGACCTCGCCCGGCGCGATGCCGATGTGATACTGCCGGACGCCGATGCCGGCCTGGGACTTGTCGACGGATGCGGACATGACCTACCTCCTGGGCGGGTTCTGAGACGAAAGGGTTCGCCGCAGTCCCCGCCCTGGGCCGAAGCCCATGGTGATAGGACACGCAGTGCCGCGAGACTAGCACCCGGCGCGCCGGGCTCAGCCGATCGCGCAGGACGGTGCGGAGACGGATGCGGTGGGCACGGCGGATGCCGCCGGCGCCGCGGCCTCGGCTCCCGGCGCCGCGGCTCGCACGGCGGCGGCGCCCGCCGGGTGCAGCCGCCCCGTGCGCTCGCGCAGCGGAAGCCCGCTCCCGCCGTGGCGCACGGCGGTGATCTCGGCGAGGGCTGCGAGCGCCGTCTCGGCGGGGGAGGCGCCCCCGAGGTCGAGTCCGAGCGGCGAGCGCAGTCGCGCGAGCGATGCCTCGTCCACCCCCGCGGTGCGCAGCAGGTCCGCGCGGCGTGCGACGGTCGAGCGGGCACCCATCGCGCCGACGAAACCCACCGGCATCCGCAGCGCCTCGCGCAGGGCCGGCACGTCGAGACGGACGTCGTGCGTCAGCACGCACACCGCGGTCCGCGCGTCGATGTCGTCCTCGCCGAGCGAGCGCAGGTACTCGTGTGGAGCGTCGACGACGAGCTCGACGGCCTCGGGGAACCGCTCCGGCGTCACCAGCAGCTCCCACACGTCGCACACCGTCACGGCGAAGCCGACAGCACTGGCCACCCGGCACAGCGCGGCGGCATGCTCGCCGGCGCCGAGGATCAGCAGTCGCGGCGGCGGCACGGCTCCCACGACCAGGATCTCGCCCGTCTCCCGTGCGATGCCGTCGGCGGACACGGATGCCGCGGCCTCCGGTGCGACCTGCTCGGCGTCGACCAGCTCGCCCGCCCGGGTGCCGGCGACGACGATGCCGACGGTCGCCCGTCTCCCGGCCGCCGCGCCTTCGAGCGCCGTGATCGCGGTGCGGTCGTCCGGATGCAGCACGCTGATGACGGCGTCGATCGAGCCGCCGCAGGCGAGTCCCGCGGCGAACGCCTGCTCGTCGCTGAACCCGAAGCGCGAGGTCCGCCCGCGGCCGCCGCCGAGGGCGGCGAGGGCGAGGGCGACCGCATCCGTCTCGACGCAGCCGACCTGAGATCGATCCGATGACGCGGGCGTCGCGGGTCACGGCCATGGCGGCGCCGGCTCCGCGCGGCGCACTGCGGGCGACCCGCACGACCGTGACGACCGCGACCGTCTCGCCCGCCCGCAGCAGGGGCAGCAGGTCGGTGGCAAGCTCGAGCATGCGAGTCACGCTAACCCGATCGTGTTTCGTGCGCGCTACGCTGGGCGGCCATGAGCGTGTCCCCGCCCCCCGGCACGGCCGGGCTCGTGCTCGCGGCAGGCGCGGGCACCCGGTTCGGCGGCCCGAAGGGTCTCGCCCGCACCCCGGACGGCACGCCGTGGCTGGTCCGCGCGGTCGCCGCGCTCCGCGAGGCGGGCTGTGCCCCGGTGCTCGTCGCGATCGGCGCCGCGCAGGCGGAGGTCGCCGCGCTCGTGCCGCCGGGTGCCGTGACCGTGCCCGTCTCCGACTGGCGCGAAGGGCTATCGGCCTCGGTGCGCGCGGGGCTCGCCGCGGCGGCGGAGACGGATGCCGCCGCCCTCGTCGTGACGACGGTGGACACGCCAGACCTGCCGGCAGCCGCCGTCGGTCGACTGCGCGGGTTGGCGACATCCGATGCGCTGGCTCGTGCGACATACGGGGGTCGCCCCGGGCACCCCGTGCTGATCGGTCGCGCGCACTGGTCCGCGCTCGCCGACGGGGTCGCGGGCGACCGCGGCGCGGGGCCGTATCTCGCCGCCCACGGCGCCGAGGCGGTCGAGTGCGGCGACCTGTGGCACGGCGACGACGTCGACCTCGCTGCGCGGGCTCGGTGATCCGCGCATCCTCCGTCGTCTTCGCGGGCTCCTGCTGAGCGTGCGCAGGTCGCAGAGCTTGTGCCGCGGGTCCGGGGCCGCAGAATGGAAGCATGAGCCCAGACGCCGCGGACGAGCTCGCCGAGCTCCGCCGTCGCGCTTACGGACCGGATGCGGACATCGACGCTGTCGCGCTGGCCCGGCTGCGCGACATGGAGGCGGGGGAGCGTGCGCGGAGCGCCCCGCGCGACCACGCCGCCGGTGCGCCGGCCCCCACCGCGCCGGTCTCGGATGGCGCCCGCGCCGGCGCGCGGCCTCCGGCCGAGCCCCCGCGACCCGCCGCGACGAGCGGAGCCCCCGAAACCCCCGACGCGGGCGCGACGGTCGGAGACGCCTCGGCCGCTGCCGGAGGCGGGCGGGGTCTGCGACTCTCCCGCCGTGTCCGCGCGGTGTGGGCGGCGAGTCTCGTGCTCGCGGCGGCCCTGGGCGCCGGCGTCGCGGCAGGGGCGGTGGTGTTCAGCGGCTGGGATCCGATCCCGCACGCGGCTCGCCTGACCCCGCAGGACGAGGGCGGCGTCGACCGCTTCATGGGCAGTCAGGACGTCGAGCTCCGCTCCTTCGGAACCTACCTCGGTCTCGGCGTCTATGCCGGCGGCGGATGCCTTCAGGTGGTCTTCGGCGGGGAGGGCGGTCGGTCCGGGACGGGCACCTGCGCCGGCAGCGGACTCGCCACCGTCCTCGACGTCACGGTGCCGGCCGACGGGAGCAGCGCGGGAGGCTACGGCTCCACCGTCCCGCTGCCGGCAGAGCTCACCGAGCGCTACCCCGACGGCGCCACGGTCCGCTTCACCCACCGCGGCGATGTCGTCGTGGTGGATGTCGGCGGGCTGCCGGACATCTAGACCGCCCGCCGGGCGCCTCAGCCGATCACGACGTTGCGGGGCTCCTCGCCCCGCCGCATCCGCTCGATCTGGTCGCGGATCAGCCGCACGAGCCGCGGGCGCATGGCGGCCGACGCGCCGCCCACGTGCGGCGTCACGAGCACGCCCGGGAGCGTCCAGAGCGCGTGATCCGCCGGCAGGGGCTCGGGGTCGGTCACATCCAGCGCCGCCCGGATGCGGCCGCGCCGGACGTGGTCCACGAGCGCGATCGTGTCGATGAGAGGCCCGCGGCCGACGTTGACCACGAGCGCACCGTCCGGGAGGGCTGCCAGCGCTGCGTCGTCGATCACGTGCCGTGTCGTGTCGCCGCCGGGGAGCGTCAGGATCACGACCTCCGCGCCCGGCAGGAGCTCGGGGAGCTCGTCGATGCCGTGCACGTGCACGCCGTCCTCGTCGCGGGCGCGCGACGCCACCGGAACGACCTCGGCCTCGAAGCCGTCGAGCCGGGCGGCCACCGCCTTTCCGACGCCGCCGTAGCCCAGCAGCAGCACGCGGCGGTCGGCGAGGCTGTTCGTGAAGCGGTTGCGCCACTGTCCGTGCTCGCCCTCGCGCACGAAGGCGGGGATCTCGCGCTGCGCCGCCAGGGTGAGCGTCAGGGCCAGCTCGGCGGTCGAGGTCTCGTGCACGCTGGCGGCGTTCGCGAACACGGCGCCCGCCGGCAGCAGGTCGGCGAGGCCCTCGTACCCGATCGACTGGCTCTGGACGAGCCGGGTGCGCACGCCCGCGAGCCGCGGCAGGGCGGCGGCCTGGCTCTGATAGGGCGGCACGACGATGTCGATCGCCGGTCGCGGGGCGGCGGCATCCATCGACCAGACGATCAGCTCGACGCCGGGAGGCGGGGGCGTGAGCGCCTCGGCGAGCTGCGCGTCGGGCACGGAAACGACGAGGGTCTCGGTCACGCCCTCCACGCTACGCGCCCCTCAGGCGGCGGCGCCCACGACGGCCGCGATGGCCGAGGCGAAGAAGCCCAGCCCGTCCACGCCCGAGCGCATCGCGGCATCCGTGTCGGGCCCGAAGCCGGGCTCGACCGCGTGCTCGGGGTGCGGCATGAGCCCGACGACGTTGCCGCGCTCGTTCGTGAGGCCGGCGATGTCGTCCTGCGAGCCGTTCGGGTTGACGCCGACGTAGCGGAAGGCGACCAGGCCCTCGCCCTCGACGCGGGCGAGCGTCTCGGGCGAGCACACGAAACCGCCGTCCGCGTTCTTCAGCGGGATGACGATCTCCTGGCCGGCCTCGAACTCGCTCGTCCACGCGGTGTCGGCGTTCTCGACCCGCAGCCGTTGGTCGCGACGGATGAACTGCTGGTGCGCGTTGCGGATGAGGCCGCCCGGGAGCAGGTGCGCCTCGGCGAGCATCTGGAAGCCGTTGCAGATGCCGAGCACGGGCATCCCCGCCGCCGCGGCGTCCTTGACCTCCGCCATGATCGGCGCGAGGGCCGCGATGGCGCCCGCGCGCAGGTAGTCGCCGTAGCTGAAGCCACCCGGCAGCACGAGCGCGTCGACGCCCTCCAGGTCGTGCGCGGCGTGCCACAGCGGCACGGGCTGCGCCCCAGCGATGCGGATCGCGCGCTGCGCGTCGCGGTCGTCCAGCGAGCCGGGGAAGGTGATGACCCCGATGCGGACGGTCACTCCACGACCTCGATGCCGACGACATCCTCGATCACGCCGTTCGAGAGCACCTCGTCCGCGATCCGGCGGGCGGTCTCGAGCACCTGCTCGTCGACCTCCCCCTCGACCGTGAGCTCGAAGCGCTTGCCGATGCGGACGCCGCTGAAGGCGTCGATCCCGCGGCGGCCGAGCGCGCCCGCGACCGCCTTCCCCTGCGGGTCGAGGATCTCGGCCTTGGGCATGACGTCGACGACGATGGTGGGCATACGAGGCTCCCGGTGTGCGGCGGATGTGCGCGTCCAGTCTACGGGCCGGGGCCGGGCGGTGACGGGATCCGCCTTGACGCGCTGGGAGCGCTCTCATAGCCTGAGTCCTCGACGGACACGAACCGCCGTCGGTGTGACCCGGTGGCAGTGACCCCCCGGCTCGTCGCCGTGGTCGCCGTCCTCGGTCGCACCGGCGAACCCCCCGCTCGGTGCGACCGAGGTCTGCGCCCCCCTCACGTTCACCGGAAGGACCATCGCTCCCATGCCATCGCCCCGGGCTTTCCCCGACGACTTCCTTTTCGGAGCCGCGACGGCGGCGTTCCAGATCGAGGGCGCCGCCCACGAGGACGGGCGGCGCGACTCGATCTGGGACGCGTTCTGCCGGGTGCCGGGCGCCGTCCTCCACGGCGACGACGGCGAGGTCGCCTGCGACCACTACCACCGCTATGCGCAGGATGTCGCGGTCATGAGGGACCTCGGTCTGCAGACCTACCGCTTCTCGACCTCGTGGGCGCGCGTGCGCCCCGACGGCGGGCCGGTCAACCAGGCGGGGCTCGACTTCTACCGCCGTCTCGTCGACGCGCTGCAGGAGGCGGGCATCCTCCCCTGGCTGACGCTCTATCACTGGGACCTGCCGCAGGCCCTGCAGGAGCGCGGCGGGTGGACGGCCCGCGACACCGCCGAGCGGTTCACGGAGTACGCGCTCGATGTGCACGACGCCCTCGGCGACCGGGTGTCGGTGTGGACGACGCTCAACGAGCCCTGGTGCGCATCGTTCCTCAGCCACACCGCCGGCATCCACGCGCCGGGCCACTACTCCGCTGCGGAAGGCGTGACCAGCGCCCACCACCTCCTGCTCGCGCACGGGATGACCGTCCGGGAGCTGCGGGCGCGCGACGCCTCGCTGAACCTCGGCATCACGCTCAACCTCACGGTCGCCGACCCCGTCGACCCGGCCGATCCCGGCGACCTCGACGCGGCACGGCGCATCGACGGCCAGTTCAACCGCTGGTTCCTCGACCCGGTCTTCCGCGGCTCCTACCCGCGCGACGTGGTGGAGGACCTCCGCGCTTTCGTCCCGGAGGCGGCCGCGGCCCTCGACGAGGTCGTGCGCCCGGCCGACCTCGACCTCATCGCGGCGCCGATCGACGCGCTCGGGGTGAACTACTACCACGGCGAGTTCGTCTCCGCCCGCCCGCCCGCCGAGCCGGTCGCGGGCGGCGACGCCCCCACGTCACGCCGCGCGGCGTCGCCGTTCCCCGTGCATCACGACATCCACTGGCACGATCGTGGCCTCCCCCGCACGGCGATGCACTGGGAGGTCGACCCCGCGGGCCTCACCCGGCTGCTGCGGCGGGTCGCGGACGAGTACTCGGATGCGGCCGGCACCCGACTGTTCGTGACCGAGAACGGCGCCGCCTACGACGACGAGCCCGTCGTGACCGACGGACGCACGATCGTCGCCGACCGCGAGCGCGCCGACTTCCTCGAAGACCACCTCTCGGCCATCCTCGACGCGATCGACGCAGGGGTCGACGTCGGCGGCTACTTCTACTGGTCGCTGCTGGACAACTTCGAGTGGGCGTGGGGCTACGGCAAGCGCTTCGGCATCGTGCGGGTCGACTACGACACCCAGGAGCGCACGGCGAAGCTGAGCGCCGAGCGCTACAGTCGCATCATCGCCGCGCGAAGGATGTGATCGCGCCGCGCGACCACGTGGAAGGGGCTCGCCCGCGATGAGCATGCTGCGCAGCACCGTGACGATCGAGGAGGTCGCCCGGGTCGCGGGTGTCTCGCGATCGACCGTGTCGCGGGTGGTCAACGGCTCGACGGCGGTCAGCGCCGAGGCTCTGCAGGCGGTCCGCCAGGCGATCGCCGAGCTCAACTACGTGCCCAATCAGGCCGCCCGCTCGCTCGCCTCGAGCCGGGCGCTCGCGCTCGGGGTCATCATCCCCGAGGACACCTACCGGTTCTTCGGCGACCCGTTCTTCGCCGCCATCGTCTCCGGCATCAACGCGACGATCGCCTCCTCGCCGTATGTGCTGACGCTGTTCATCGCCTCGGGCGACCCCGGCGACAAGATGGTCTCCTACGCGCGCAGCGGCTCGATCGACGGCGCGATCGTGGTCTCCCACCACACGAGCGACACGTTCGTGGCCTCGATCGCCGCCGCGATGCCGGTGGTCTACGCCGGCCGCCCGGCCCTGCTCCGCCCGGCGGACCACTACGTCGACGTCGACAACGAGTCCGGGGCGCGGGATGCGGTGGAGTACCTCATCGCACAGGGCCGCACCCGGATCGCGACCATCACGGGGCCCTCGAGCATGAGCGCCGGCGTGGACCGGCTCGCCGGGTACCGCAGCGCCCTCCGCCGGGCGCGGCTGCCCGAGCTCGCGGTCGAGGACGGCGACTTCACCGCCGAGGGCGGCGCCGCGGCCATGCGACGGATCCTCGACCGCGGGACGCGGCCGGATGCCGTCTTCATCGCGAGCGACCTGATGGCCAGCGGAGCCGTCGGGGTCCTGCACGCCGCGGGAGTCGACATCCCGGGAGAGACCGCCGTCATCGGCTTCGACGACTCCCCGGTCGCGACGAGCACCAGCCCGACGCTGACGACCATGCGCCAGCCCTCGTTCCGGCAGGGGCAGATGATGGCGCGGGTGCTGCTCGACCTCCTCGCCGGCGGCGAGCCGCCCCACGCCACGATCCTGCCCACCGAGCTGATCGTGCGCGCGTCGGCGTGATCCCGCGCGGGCGGGTCACTCGGAGCGCTGCTCCTCCGTGCCTCCGCCGAGCGGACCGATGACCGGCAGCGGGCCGCCGTCGTCCGCGCCCGTCCGTCGCCAGCGGGCGATCGCATTGCCGAGGTGGTACACGAGCAGCGCCGCCGCGGCCCCGAGCACGATCGCGCCGAGCTGGAAGCCGCCCCAGGTCATCGTGAACCCGGCGATCGCGATCACGAGCGACACCGCCGCGGTGTACTGGTTCACCGGCCGGGAGAAGTCCACCCGGTTGTCGACCCAGATCTTGATGCCGATCACGCCGATCAGGCCGTAGAGCGCGGTCGTCGCCCCGCCCAGCACGCCGGCCGGGATCGAGTTGAAGATCGCGCCGACCTTGGGGGAGAGCGCGAGCAGGATCGCCGTGACGCCCGCGACCCAGTACGCGGCCGTCGAGTACACGCGGGTCGCGGCCATGACGCCGATGTTCTCGCCGTAGGTCGTCGTCCCCGAGCCGCCGAAGGTGCCCGCCAGTGCCGTCGAGACGCCGTCCGCGATGAGGGCGCGTCCGGTGCTGCGGTTGACCGAGGCATCCGTCATGGTCGCCACACCCCGCACGTGGCCGACGTTCTCCGCGATCAGCACGAGCACGACGGGCAGGAACATCGCGATGGCGGCCCAGGTGCCGGGGGAGGACACATCCGCCAGGTGGAACTCCGGCAGCCCGATCCAGGCGGCATCCGCGACCGCGCTCAGGTCGAGTCCGCCGAGCACGGCGGCCGCCGCGTAGCCGATCGCGACGCCGAGGAAGATCGAGATGCGGCCGAGGAACCCGCGGAACAGCACGCTGAACAGCACGATCGCGACGAGCGTGATCGTGGCGATCACGGGCTGCAGGGCGACGTTCTTCCACGCGGCGGGGGCGAGGTTCAAGCCGATGAGGGCGACGATGGCGCCCGAGACGACCGGGGGCATGAGGCGGTCGATCCACCCGAGCCCGGCCAGCTGAACGACGACGCCGACGAGGGTGAGCAGGATGCCGACGGCGACGATGCCCGCGAGGGCGGAGCCCATGCCGGCGGTCGCGGTGGCCGCCGTCACCGGGGCGATGAACGCGAACGACGAGCCCAGGTAGCTGGGAAGGCGGTTGCGCGTGATGAGCAGGAACAGCAGCGTGCCGACGCCCGAGAACAGCAGCGTCGTCGACACCGGGAACCCGGTCAGCACCGGCACGAGGAAGGTCGCGCCGAACATCGCGACGACGTGCTGCACGCCGATCGCGATCGTGGCGGGCCAGCTCAGTCGCTCGTCGGGGCGCACGACGTCGCCGGGCGCGACGGCGCGTCCGTTCCCGTGCAGCTTCCATACGGCCATGTACGTCTTCTCTCTTTCTTCTTTCTCTGCCCGCTTCTCTGACCGCGAGACCAGTCCCGCGCGCCGAGACCGGCGGGAAACCCGCCGGTCTCGGCGCCGCGGACTGGTCTCGCGGAAAGGCGGGGGTGCGGACGGGGGCGGGGGTCAGGCGGTCAGGCGGGCCAGCAGCTCGCGGTAGCGGGCGGCCGTGCGCGCGACGACGTCGGCGGGGAGCGCGGGCGGCTCGCCCGCGCGGTCGGGCCAGGCGGCGGCCAGCCAGTCGCGCACGATCTGCTTGTCGAAGCTCGCCATCCGCTCGGCCGGCGTCGTGCCGGTCTCCCACGCCGCGGCATCCCAGTACCGCGACGAGTCGGGCGTGAGCACCTCGTCGGCGAGCGTGAGCACACCGGCCTCGTCGAGGCCGAACTCGAACTTGGTGTCCGCGAGGATGAGTCCGCGCGCCCGGGCGGCGTCGGCCGCGCGGGCGTAGATCTCCAGCGAGACCTCGCGCAGCTCGGCAGCGCGCTCGGCGCCCACGAGCTCGGCCGTGCGCTCGAACGAGATGTTCTCGTCGTGCTCCCCGAGCGGCGCCTTGAACGCCGGGGTGAAGATCGGCTCCGGCAGGCGGTCGCCGTCGGTCAGACCGGCCACGAGCGGGATGCCGCACACGGTGCCGTGCTCGCGGTACTCCGCCCATCCCGATCCGGTCAGATACCCCCGCACGACGCACTCGATGGGCTGCATGTCGAGACCGCGGACCACCATCGCGCGGCCGGCGACGGCATCCGGGATGAGCGACGCGGCCTCGTCATCGGCGCCCAGCACGTGGTCCGCCGCGAGATGGTTCGGGATGCGGCGTCCGCCGTCGGCGCCGGCCAGCCGGTCGAACCACCACAGGCTCAGCGTCGTCAGGAGCTCGCCCTTGCCGTCGATGCCCGGGGAGAGCACGTGGTCGAAGGCGCTCACCCGATCGCTGGCGACCACCAGCATCCGCTCCGCTCTCCCGCCTTCGGGGAGGGTGTCGGGCACGTAGAGGTCGCGCACCTTTCCGGAGTAGACGTGGCGCCAGCCGGGCAGGTTCGGTTCCGTCATCCGCCCATCATCCCAGAGCGCCTCCGGTCGCGGGGGAATCCCGCCCTGGGCGCGACGGTCCGCCCCGGCGGGTGCGAACGAGTCGGATCTGCGATATAGTCCAAGTGAACTAATCGAGATGGAGCATTGATGACCGGCGCACGCAGCAGGCTCACGCCCCTGGGCGTCATGCTCCTCGCGCTCCTCCGCGAGGACGACATGCACCCGTACGAGATGCTCCGGCTCCTGCGCCACCGGCACGACGAACGGATCGTCCCCATCACCGGCGGCACGGTCTACCACACGGTCGCTCGGCTGGAACGGCGAGGTCTCATCGAGGAGGTCGGCGTGGAGCGCGAGGGCAACCGGCCGGAGCGGACGACCTACCGGCTCCGGGAGGAGGGGGCCGAGGCCTTGCTTTCCTGGGTGCGCGAGGAGCTGCCGCGCATCGATCGGCCCGCCGAGTTCCGCGTGGCGCTCGCCGAGTCCCACAATCTCGACCGGCAGGAGGTGCTCGACCTCCTGCGCGCCCATCGTGCCGCGCTCGTCGCCGACGACGAGATCACGACGGACGGGCTCGTCGCCGCGCGCGAACGCGGCGTTCCCGAGCAGTACCTGGTCGAGGTCGAGCGGCAGGCGACGCTCGTCGCGGCGGAGCTCGGCTGGCTCGCCGCTTTCATGTCCCGACTCGAGGATCCGGGCTTCGCCTGGGGGCCCGACGACGAGGACACCGCATCCGACCGTTATCTCACCCAACGAAAGGCGGCGCGACAGTGACGCAGACGACCCCCGCGACGGGCTGGACCGGCAACGTCCCCACCCGCAGCCCCTGGCCCGCCCTCTGGGCGATGGTCATCGGCTTCTTCATGATCCTCGTCGACACCACGATCGTCTCAGTGGCCAACCCTGCGATCAAGGCGGCCCTGGACCCGGCGACGGCCAACCTCGACAACGTCGTGTGGGTCACGAGCGCCTATCTGCTCGCCTACGCGGTCCCGTTGCTGATCACGGGCCGGCTCGGCGACCGCTTCGGTCCCAAGAACGTCTACCTCGCGGGCCTGGCGGTCTTCACGCTCGCCTCGCTCGCCTGCGGGCTCTCCGGCACGCTCGGGATGCTGATCGCCTTCCGTGCTGCGCAGGGGCTGGGCGCCGCGCTCATGACCCCGCAGACCATGGCCGTCATCACCCGCACCTTCCCGCCCGCCAAGCGCGGCGCGGCGATGGGCCTGTGGGGTGCGACCTCCGGCGTCGCGATGCTCGTGGGCCCCCTCGCGGGCGGACTGCTCGTGGACCACCTCGGGTGGGAGTGGATCTTCTTCATCAACCTCCCGGTCGGCGTCATCGGGTTCGTGCTCGCGTGGATCCTCGTGCCGCGGCTCGAGACGAGTGCGCGCCGCTTCGACATCCTCGGTGTCGTGCTCTCGGCCGTCGCGCTGTTCCTCCTCGTCTTCGGATTGCAGGAGGGCGAGGCCTACGACTGGGCCGGCTGGGTCTGGGCGATGATCGCCGGCGGCGTCGTGGTTCTCGGGCTGTTCATCTGGCAGCAGGCGCGCACGCGGAGCGAGGCGCTCGTGCCGATCGCGCTGTTCCGGGACCGCAACTTCTCGGTCGCGAACCTCGGGATCGCCACGGTCGGGTTCACGATCACGAGCATGTCGCTGCCGCTCATGTTCTTCGTGCAGCTCGCGCGGGGCCTCACCCCCACCGAGGCCGCGCTGCTGCTGGTTCCCATGGCGGTGCTCGCCGGCATCCTCTCCCCGCTGGCGGGGCGACTGCTGGATCGGGTGGACCCGCGATGGCTCCTCGTGCCCGGACTGCTGCTGGTGACCACGGCCCTGGTGGTCTACGCGTCGCTGATGAACCTCGACACCCCGATCTGGGCGTTCCTCATCCCCTCCGCGCTCATGGGCATCGGCAACGCCGGTATGTGGGGGCCGCTCGCGACGACCGCCACCCGCAACCTCCCCCGCGACCAGGCCGGTGCCGGTGCCGGCATCTACAACACGACGCGCATGGTGGGCGGCGTGCTGGGGTCGGCCGCCATCGCCGCGCTCATGCAGGCGCGGCTGGTCGCGAATCTGCCGGGCGCCGGATCGACCGGCGACTTCGGATCGGTCTCGCAGCTGCCGTCACAGGTCGCCGCCCCGTTCGCGACCGCGATGGCCGAGACCATCCTGCTGCCGGCGGCCGTGATGCTCGTCGGCGTCGTCGTGGTCCTGTTCCTGCAGCGGCCGCCGCACCTCGCATCGCGGCGCTGACGGTGAGTGCGACGCTGGCCGCCACGGAGACGGACGTGGCGGCCAGCGCGCTGTCGTTCATGCGAGAGTCGGGCGGAGACTCTCTCGACGCATGTAAACATGATCATGTTAGCATGGTGGAGCCTTCGCGGGCGGGGACGAGGGGAGCGTGCGTGGGTGCGTCGTGCGTCGAGTTGGGGGACGACGCACCGTCGTGCACGCCCCCTCGTCCTCTGGCGGTGATGTCCGAGGTTCATGAGTGACTTCTCCTGTGCCCACCCGACCGTGACGGAGTGATGGCATGTCCGAGGGCAGACCGATCTGGCAGCGCGATGACTGCCCGCCGTGGTGCGACGGCGAGCATCGGGATGACGACCATCCCGACGACCGCATCCACGCCGCGGCGGGGGTCGGCGTGCCCGTGACGCTGCGCGACCCGGACTCGGGCGAGGCGTTCGAGGACCAGCTCGAGATCGCGCTCTGGCGGCGCGACGGCGATCGACGCACGTGGCTCCATCTCGGCGCGTCACGCGGCAATCACCTCGAGATCGCGACTCCCGACATCACGGCGGTCCTCGACGAGCTGTTCCGGCTCGCCGGTGTCGACGCCGAGGCGCAGCTGCGGGAGCTGGCGCGGGCGGTGGCCCGCATCGACGACCTCTGAGGGCGCCCCAGGCTCAGCCGAACCAGCCGAAGACCACGGCGAACGGCACCACGAGACCCACGATCCACAGCACGAGGAAGGCGATGCCCCACAGCAGATACCGCCGGTGGCGTGTGCTATGCGCATCGCCCCACAGGCTGTGTCGCACGAGCGCTCGTTGCGCCTCGGTCACGATCCGGCGCACCTCGGGGTCGCGCGTGTCGAGCGCGCCCCGTCCGACCTGTTGGAGGATGCGTTCGGCCTCCTCCGCGGTCAGCGGTGTCGGTCGCGGCTCGCCCTCATCCACCGTCGTGTCCTCCCTGGGTCAGTCGCGGTGCGCTCAGGCGTCGGCCACCAGCCGGGCCGCGAGGCCGGTGTAGGTCGCGGGGGTGAGGGCGAGCAGCCGCTGCTTGGCCGCATCCCCGATCTCCAGTCCTGCTACGAACTCCGCGAGCTCGGGCGCTCCCACCCGGCGGCCGCGCGTGAGCTCCTTGAGCAGCGCGTAGGGGTCGGAGATGGTCGAGCGCCCGGCGACGACCTCGGCGCGCACCACGGTCTGGATCGCCTCGGCCAGCACCTCCCAGTTGTGGTCGAGGTCGTCGAGGAGCACCTCGCGCGCGAGCGAGATCTCGCCGAGGCCTCGGAGCAGGTTGTCGAGCGCGAGCAGCGAGTGGCCGAACGCCACGCCGATGTTGCGCTGCGTCGTGGAGTCGGTGAGGTCGCGCTGCATCCGCGACGTCACGAGGGTCGCGGCGAGGGTCACGAACAGGCCGCCCGCGATCTCGAGGTTGGCCTCCGCGTTCTCGAACCGGATGGGATTGATCTTGTGCGGCATGGTCGAGGAGCCGGTCGCGCCGGCGACCGGGATCTGCGAGAAGTAGCCGAGCGAGATGTAGGTCCAGACATCCGTCGCGAGATTGTGCAGGATGCCGCCCGCGTGGCGCGCGCGGTCGTACAGCTCGACCTGCCAGTCGTGCGACTCGATCTGGGTCGTCAGCTCGTTGAAGCCGAGCCCGAGCCCCTCGATGAAGGATCGTGAGAGAGCGGGCCAGTCCAGCTCGGGGTCGGCGGCGAGGTGCGCGGACCAGGTGCCTGTCGCGCCGGAGAACTTCGCCAGGAAGTCCGAGGCCGCGACCTGGTGGGCCACCCGCTCCAGCCGCCACGCGAACACGGCGAGCTCCTTGCCCATCGTGGTGGGGGTGGCGGGCTGACCGTGCGTGCGGGCCAGCATGGCGGCGTCCCGGTGCTCCTCCGCGAGCGCGCGGAGGGCCGCGATCACCTCGTGGAGCTTGGGCAGCCACACCTCGGTCACGGCGCGCTTGACCGTGAGCGCGTAGGCGGCGGAGTTGATGTCCTCGCTCGTGCAGGCGAAGTGGGTGAGCTCGGCGATCGCGTCGAGCCCGAGCTCGCTCAGCCGGTCGCGTACGAGGTACTCGACGGCCTTCACGTCATGCCGCGTGACGGCCTCCCGTTCCGCGAGCCAGGTGATCTCGGCCTGTCCGAAGTCGCGGTAGAGGCGCCGCAGCGACTCCTTCTCGGTGTCGGTCAGCGGCGTCGAGCCGAAGACCGCCCGGTCGGTGAGGGCGATGAGCCACTCGACCTCCACCTCCACGCGGGCGCGGTTGAGGCCGGCCTCGGACAGGAACTCGCCGAGGGCTGCGACCGCCGGCCGGTAGCGGCCGTCGAGGGGGCTGAGCGGCTGGACGGGAAAGCTCGTCACGGTACTCCGTCGGATGCGGCCATCCGCGCTGCTACGCCGTGAGACGGATGGCGGGTTCGAGTTGCCGGAAGAGCGACCGGCTCGCGCTCTCGATCATACCGAGCACCTCGTCGAACATCTCGGGACCGGCGTAGTAGGGGTCCGGGACGTCGAGCTGGTCGCCGGCCGCCGGATCGAACCCGCGCAGCAGGACGATCTTGTCGGCGTCCGACTCGGTCGGCGCCCACTCGCGGAGGATCCGTTCGTGGGAGCGGTCGAGGGCGACGATGAGGTCGTTGCCCTCGAAGTCGGCCAGGGAGAACTGCCGTGCGCGGTGGGCCGAGCCGTCGTAGCCGCGCGCCGCCAGCGCCCGGATCGTGCGCTCGTCCGCGCGCTCGCCGACGTGCCAGTCGCCCGTGCCGGAGCTCGTCGAGCGCACACGGGTGCCCAGGCCCGCGGCATCGGCGAGGTTGCGGAACACGATCTCGGCCATGGGGGACCGGCAGATGTTGCCCGTGCACACGAACACGATGCGGAACGTCTCGGGTGCGCTCATCCTGCCATTGTCCCGCCTCATCGTGTTCTGCACAGCCCGCATCGCGGACGGAGTTGTGCACGGCCAGGTCGACGGGGCCGCCGAGCGCCCGGTCGCGCCCGTCATGATCGGCGCATGAGCACACGTCCCAGCCCCGAGGCCGCGGCAGCCTCGTTGGATGCCGCGCGTCAGGCGCTCGCCGAGGCCGGCCACCGATTGACCGTCGCCGCCGCGCTCGCGGACGACCTCGATGCCCGCACACGGTGGGTCTCGCCCGCGGCGAGCGTGTTCCGGGAGGGCCTGGGAGCCTGGTGCGACGAGCTGCGCGCCTGCCGCCTCCAGCTCGAGGACATCGGCGACGAGCTGCGCGTCGCCCGGACGCGGGCGCTCTCCGGGGCGGTCGGATGAGCGGGGTCACGATCTCGTCGGGCGGGGCGATCGCCGTCGACGCGGATGACCTGCGCGCGGCTGCGGCCGATCTGGATGTCGCGACCGCCCAGGTGCGCGAGGCCGCGGCCGACGTGTCGAGGGCGCGCGAACGGATCGCGGTGGCGCTGTTCTCCGCGCTCGGGGAGCATGCCGAGGCCATCCGCGGCGTCGAGCGCCTCGAAGGCGCGGCGGCCGACGCCATGGCGCTCGCCGCGGGACTGCGCACGAGCGCCGACGCCTACGATCTGATCGAGCTCCGCCTCCAGCGCTCCGCCGCGGGGGCGGACACGGCCGCCGTCGACGCGGAGATCGCGCTGCGGCGGGAGCGGTCGCCCGAGGCGGAGCGGATCGCCGAGGCCGCGCTCGAGGAGCACGGACATGCGGGCGACGCGGCCACCTCGCAGCTCGGGCTGCTGCGCACGGTCGCGCTGCTGACGGGCGTCGCCGCGCCCCTGGCGGTCGCATCCGGCGCCCTGGCGGCGCTCGTGACGGGCGTCCGGAGCTCCGGCCGCGGTCGCATCCCGCGGGGCGGTGCGGTCGCCGGCGACGTGGGCCCGGTCGCCGTGCGGACGGTGTCGACGGCATCCGCCGTGGCGCCCACGACGCTCGCCGACGCGTTCGACCGCATCCCCGAGGGCGGCGACGCGCGCGTGCGGGTCGAGCGCTACGACCTGCCGGACGGCCGGCGTGCCTTCGCGGTCTACGTCGTCGGGATGCAGACGATCCTCGGCTCCGACCCGTGGAACGGCGACGCCAACCGCCGGCTGTTCACGGGGGAGGATGCGGCCTCCCTCGCGGCGGTCGAGGCCGCGCTCGCGGCGGCGGGCGCGGAGAGCGGCGATGCGCTCTTCGCCTTCGGCCACTCGCAGGGAGGAATGATCGTCGATGCGCTGGCCGCATCCGGCGTCTACGACACGCAGGTGCTCGCCACCGCAGGGTCCCCCACCTCGTATGACGCCGGACCCGGGACGCTGAGCGCCGAGCTGCGCCACGGCGACGACCCGGTCTCGGCGCTCGCCGACGGCGGGTATCCGCAGCGCGTCGGCGGCGAGGGCAGCTTCGTCGCCGAGCGCACGGCCGACCCGGATGTCGGCATCCAGGATCTGCGGGCCGCCGCGCACGACCTCGACGCCTATCTCGAGACGGCCGCGATGGTCGACGGATCCGGTGACCCGCGCGCGGCCGCCCTGCACGAGCGGCTGGGGACGCTGGGAACCGCGACGGCGGTCACGGCCTACGAGTTCGCTCCCGTCGCGGCACCCGCCCGGCATCCGGTGCCCGCGCCGGGGCCTGCTCCGCTCACTCCTTCCGCTGGGGGCGCAGGATGATGCCGAAGACCCAGTTGATGAGCGAGATGAGCAGGGCCGCGACGACGCCCCACCAGAAGTCCTGGAGGCGCAGTCCCCAGTCCCACAGCTCGGTGATCCATGCGGTCAGCCAGAGCAGGAACCCGTTGACCACGAGGGAGAACAGTCCGAGCGTCAGGATGTAGATAGGGAACGTGAGGATCTTCACGACCGTGCCGACGATCGTGTTGACGAGGGCGAAGATCGCAGCGACCAGCAGCAGGGTCAGCACGAGCTGCAGCTCCTCGCCCGGCGGGAAGGCGATGACGGAGACCCCGAGGACGGGAACGAGGGTCACGACCCAGATCGCGAACGCGTTGATGACCACGCGGATGAGGAAACGCATGCCGACACTCTCTCGCGCGTGAGCGACGATGTCACGCACGCGCGCGAGCCGACCCGCTCCTAGACTCGTCGGGTGACCATCGAGCCCATCCCCGTGCGCGTTCGCCCCGAGATCGCGGCCCTGCCGCCGTATCGGCAGGGCAAGCAGGCCGGCGAGGGCGCGTTCAAGCTCTCGAGCAACGAGAACCCGTTCGACCCGCTGCCGCACGTCGTCGAGGTCCTGCGTGCGCGCGTCGACATGAACCGCTACCCGGATGCGACGGCGGCGCGACTGCGCGAGCGGCTCGGCGAGCGCTACGGCGTCGCCGCCGACGAGGTGCACGTCGGCGCGGGCAGCGTGGCGCTGCTGTACCAGCTCGTGCAGGCGGCGGCCGGCGCGGGGGACGAGGTCGTCTACGCGTGGCGCTCGTTCGAGGCCTATCCCGGGCTGGCGGTCGTGGCCGGGGCCCGCCCGGTCGAGGTGCCGCTCACGGACGAGTCCCGCCACGACCTGCCCGCGATGGCGGCGGCGGTGACCGATCGCACCCGTGTGGTGATCGTGTGCAGCCCCAACAACCCGACCGGTCCCGTCGTTCACCAGGCCGAGTTCGACGCCTTCGTCGCCGCCGTGCCGGACGACGTCCTCATCATCCTCGACGAGGCCTACACCGAGTTCGTCACCGACCCGGATGCCGTCGACGGACTGCGGGAGCCGGGCATCGCCCGACCGAACGTCGTGGTGCTGCGCACCTTCTCCAAGGCGTACGGCCTCGCGGGGCTGCGCGTCGGCTACGCCATCGGGCACCGCCGGGTGCTGGATGCCGCGCGGTCCACCGCGATCCCGCTCGCCGTCACGGCGCAGGCCGAGGAGGCGGCGCTCGCGAGCCTCGACGCGGAGGCCGAGCTGCGGGCCAGGGTCGAGGTCATCGCCGAGCGTCGCGACCGGCTCGTGGCGGCGCTCCGCGAGGCCGGCTGGCGCGTCCCCGAGGCGCAGGGCAACTTCGTCTGGCTCGCGACGGGGGCGGAGACGACGGCGGTCGCCGCGGAGTTCGAGGCGGCAGGGCTGATCGTCCGCGGTTTCGCCGGTGACGGCATCCGCGTGTCGGTCGGCGAGCCGGATGCTGTGGAGAAGGTCCTACGGATCGCTGCATCCGTTGTGGGGAACCTTGCGGAGGGGCACGAAGCGCGGCGGCTACGGTAGGAACCGTGACCCCCGACGACGCGAGCCCCCTCGTGCCTGTCGACGACCCTGACGTCGTTCGCGTCCTGGCCGCCGACGGCTCGTTCGCCCCTTCTCCCGCTGCGGAGCCCTATCTCTCCGAGATCGAGGCGCTGAGCGACTCCGACCTCGAGACGTTCTACCGCGACATGGTCGTCATCCGCGCCTTCGACCGGCAGGCGACCAACCTGCAGCGACAGGGCCAGCTCGCGCTGTGGCCGCCGAGCCTCGGCCAGGAGGCCGCGCAGGTGGGCTCGGTCCGGGCCGCCCGGACGCAGGACCACATCTTCCCGTCGTATCGCGAGCACGTCGTGTGCACGACCCGGGGCGTCGACCCGGTCGACATCATCCGCGTCATGCGCGGGCTGACGCACGGCGGCTGGAACCCGTTCGACCCGAAGAACGGCAACACGCACATCTACACGCTGGTGCTGGGGTCGCAGACCCTCCATGCCACCGGCTTCGCGATGGGCCTCGCCTTCGACGGGCGCTCGGGCACGGGCGACCCGGAGCGCGACGAGGCCGTCATCGTCTACTACGGCGACGGCGCGTCGAGCCAGGGCGACGTGCACGAGGCCATGGTGTTCGCCGCCAGCTACCGCACGCCGGAGGTGTTCTTCCTGCAGAACAACCAGTGGGCGATCTCGGTGCCGGTCCAGACGCAGTCGCGGGCACCGCTGTTCCGGCGGGGGGCGGGTTACGGGATGCCGAGCGTCCAGGTGGACGGCAACGACGTCCTGGCGAGCTACGCCGTGACCCGGCGGGCCCTCGAGGAGGCCCGCGCCGGCCTCGGCCCGCGGGCGATCGAGGCGATGACCTACCGCATGGGTGCCCACACGACCAGCGACGATCCGACCAAGTACCGCACGAGCGACGAGGAGCGCGCCTGGGCCGACCGCGACCCGATCGAGCGGATGCGCGCCTACCTCCTCTCGCGCGGCGCCGGGGAGGCGTTCTTCGCGGGGGTCGAGGCGGATGCGGCGGCGTTCGCCGAGGACGCCCGCGCGCGCACGATGGAGCTCGGGGGGCTCGAGGCCGACAGCATGTTCGCGAACGTGTACAGCGAGCCGCATCCTCTGATCGAGGAGCAGCGGCAGTGGCTGGCCGACTACGAGGCCTCGTACGAGGAGGACCCGGCATGATCATGTCCCGCTTCGCAACGGAGCATGTCCCACTTTCGACCGCTTGCGGCCCCGCTGAGCGGTCGAAAGTGGGACATGCCTGGGGGAGGGATGTCGCATGAGCGAGCTGACGACGATGCCCCTGAGCCGCGCCCTCACCGCCGGACTCCGGGCAACGATGGCCGCCGACGACCACGTCGTGCTCATGGGCGAGGACATCGGTCCCCTCGGCGGCGTGTTCCGCATCACCGAGGGCCTGCAGGCCGAGTTCGGTCCCCGTCGGGTGATCGACACCCCGTTGGCGGAGTCGGGCATCCTGGGCACGGCGATCGGGCTGGCGATGGCGGGCTTCCGCCCGGTGTGCGAGATCCAGTTCGACGGCTTCGTCTACCCGGCGTTCGACCAGATCACCTCCCAGCTGGCGAAGATCACGAACCGGCACGAGGGCGCCCTGCGCATGCCCGTCGTCATCCGCATCCCCTACGGGGGGCACATCGGCGCGATCGAGCATCACCAGGAGAGCCCCGAGGCGTACTTCACCCACACGGCGGGGCTGCGGGTCGTGAGCCCCTCGACGCCGAACGACGCGTACTGGATGATCCAGGATGCGATCGCCTCCGACGACCCGGTGGTCTTCCTGGAGCCCAAGAGCCGCTACTGGGTCAAGGGCGAGGTCGACCTCTCGGCGCGCGCGCTGCCGCTGCATGCGTCGCGGATCGTGCGTCGTGGCACGGATGTGACCCTCGTCGGGCACGGGGCGATGGTCTCGACCCTGCTGCAGGCCGCGGCGCTCGCGGAGGGCGAGGGCATCTCGGCGGAGGTGGTCGACCTGCGGTCGCTGTCGCCGGTCGACTACGGGCCCATCCTCGACTCGGTGCGCCGCACCGGACGCATGGTCTACGCACAGGAGGCGCCCGGGTTCACCTCGCTCGGGTCCGAGGTCGCGGCGACCGTGACCGAGCGGGCGTTCTACGCGCTCGAGGCGCCGGTGCTGCGGGTGTCGGGCTTCGACGTGCCGTTCCCGCCGGCCAAGCTCGAGGGCGTGTACCTGCCCGATCCCGACCGCATCCTCGAGGCGGTCGACCGCGCCCTCGCCTACTGACACGATGGAGCAGACCGCGAAACCAGTCGCGCGCGCCGAGACCGGCGGGAAACCCACCGGTCTCGGCGCCGGAGACTGGTCTCGCGGGTCGGACGAATGAGGGAACAGCGATGAGCGAACAGACTTTCCATCTCCCGGATGTCGGCGAGGGACTGACCGAGGCGGAGATCGTGCAGTGGCGGGTCGCGCCGGGCGATGCCGTCGCGGTCAACGACGTCCTCGTCGAGATCGAGACCGCCAAGTCGCTCGTCGAGCTGCCGTCGCCGTTCGCGGGTACCGTGGGCCAGGTCCTGGCCCCCGAGGGCGCCACCGTCGAGGTCGGCGCGCCCATCATCTCGATCGTGGATGCGGACGCCGCCCCCGCCGAGCCGCCGGCCGCGCCGGTCGAGCCGCCGGCCGACGACGACGGCTCCGGCTCCGTGCTGGTCGGCTACGGCGCCGCGGGCCAGGTCAGCTCACGCCGTCGCAAGCCGGCAGTGCGGCCGTCCGCGACCTCCGCGGGCGTCCTCGCGAAGCCCCCGATCCGCAAGCTCGCCCGCGACCTCGGCGTGGACCTGGGCACGGTCGTGCCCACCGGCGCCGATGGCGAGATCACGCGCGAGGACGTCATGACGCATGCGTCGCAGGCCTCCGTCTTCCGCAACATCGAGACGCCGGAGTGGCCCGAGGTGCGCGAGGAGACGATCGCGGTCGCGCCCGCGGCCGCTGCGCCGCCGGCGCAGGGACCGGCCGCGTCGGGCTCCCCGGCCCGGGTCGCCCCGGCCCCCGCGGGTGAGCGCGAGGAGACGATCCCGGTCAAGGGCGTGCGCAAGGCGACGGCGCGCGGGATGGTGCTGTCGGCCTACACCGCGCCGCATGTGTCGGTGTGGACGGATGTCGACGCCACCCGCACGATGGAGCTCGTCAAGCGCCTGAAGGCCTCACCAGACTTCGCCGATGTGAAGGTCTCCCCGCTGCTGATCGTGGCGCGCGCCGTGATCTGGGCGGTGCGGCGCACCCCGATGGTCAACGCGGCGTGGATCGACACGGAGGACGGCGGCGCCGAGATCCGGGTCCGCCACTTCGTCAACCTGGGGATCGCCGCGGCCACCCCGCGGGGCTTGCTCGTGCCCAACATCAAGGACGCCCAGAACCTCAACACGCGCGAGCTGGCGCGCGCCCTCGAGAGCCTCACGATGACGGCGCGCGCCGGTCGCACGGCGCCCGCCGACCAGCAGGGCGGCACGATCACGATCACGAACATCGGCGTGTTCGGGATGGATGCGGGCACGCCCATCATCAATCCCGGAGAGTCGGGCATCATCGCCATGGGCGCGATCCGGCAGAAGCCGTGGGTCGTCGACGGCGAGGTGCGTCCGCGCTGGGTGACGACGGTGTCCGGCTCCTTCGACCATCGCGTGATCGACGGCGACGGGATGAGCCGGTTCGTGGCGGATGTCGCCTCGGTGCTCGAGGAGCCGGCGCTGCTCCTGGACTGAGGCTCGGGGCGCGCGCGTCGAGTTGAGGCCACTCGATTTGAGAATGATTTTCACTAGCGCTTAGGCTGGAGTCATGTCTCGATTCTCGAAGCTCCTCGCCGTCCCCGCGGTCGGCGTCGCGGCGCTCCTCGCGCTCGCCGGCTGCTCGTCCGCGTCCACCCCGGCCTCCTCCGGGTCCGCCGGCGGCAAGATCTCCGTCGTCGCCTCCACCGACGTCTACGGCCAGATCGCTGAGACGGTCGGCGGCGACCACGTCGACGTCACCTCCCTCATCGCGTCCTTCAGCCAGGACCCGCACGACTTCGAGGCGAGCGCGTCCGACCAGCTCACCGTCAAGAACGCCCAGCTGCTGATCGCGAACGGCGGCGGCTACGACCCGTTCCTCGACTCGCTCGTCTCCTCGACCGGCTCGACCGCGCCGCTGATCAGCGCCGTGACGTTCTCGCCGGAGTGGAAGGGAACCTCCCCCTCCGAAGCCGTCGAGGGCTTCAACGAGCACGTCTTCTACGACCCGCAGACCATGGTCAAGGTCGCGGACGACATCGCCGCGAAGCTCGGCGCGATCGACCCCGCCGACGCCGAGACGTTCACCGCCAACGCGAAGTCCTTCGCGGACGACATCTCGGCCAAGGTCACCCCGATCCTCAACGAGATCGCGACGGCCCACACCGGTGCGAAGGTGTTCGTGACCGAGCCGGTGCCGCTGTACCTCGCCGAGGCCGCAGGCCTCGTCAACGACACCCCGGAGGAGTTCAGCGAGGCCGTCGAGAGCGGCACCGACGTGCCCCCGGCGACGCTTCTCGAGGCGCTGAACCTCATCGGCAGCAAGGACGTCTCCATCGTGTTCGTCAACGCCCA
Source organism: Microbacterium sp. SORGH_AS_0888 (assembly GCF_030818905.1). Classification (NCBI taxonomy): domain Bacteria; kingdom Bacillati; phylum Actinomycetota; class Actinomycetes; order Micrococcales; family Microbacteriaceae; genus Microbacterium; species Microbacterium sp. SORGH_AS_0888. Next base: position 2,033,811 of record NZ_JAUTAZ010000001.1, on the reverse strand, counting down.
GGCCGCAGGCGCGGAGACGACGCAGGTCGAGAACAAGGCCGCCGAGGTCGGCGTGCCCGTCATCAAGGCCTCCGAGTTGCTGCCCGACGGCGACACCTACGTATCCTGGATGACCGACATGGCCACTCAGATCAAGAGCGCGCTCGGTTCTTGAGCACCGACGCCCCCCTCCGGATCGCGTCCGCTGCGCTCTCGCGCGGCGGACGCGATCTGTGGAGCGGGCTCGATCTGGTCGTCGAGCCCGGTGAGCTGGTCGCGGTCCTCGGGCCGAGCGGTGCCGGCAAGACGACCCTCCTGCGGGCGATCCTCGGTCTCGACCGGCTGAGCAGCGGGAGCATCGAGGCGCTCGGCCAACCCGTGCACCGCGCCGGCAACCGGCGCATCGGCTACGTGCCGCAGCAGCGTCCGCTCCCTCGGTACGCGGCGCTGCGCGCCCGCGACCTCGTCGCCCTCGGCGTCAGCGGACACCGTTTCGGCTTCCCCCTCCCGCGGCGCGGCGACCGCGAGCGCGTCGAGGAGCTGATCGACGCGGTCGGCGCGCGCGCGTTCGCCGACCGCCCCGTGGGGCTCCTCTCGGGCGGCGAGCAGCAGCGCCTCCGGGTCGGCCAAGCGCTCGCGGACGACCCGCGCCTTCTCCTGTGCGACGAGCCGCTCACGAGCCTCGACCTCGCCAACCAGCAGGCGGTGGTCTCCCTCATCGACCGTCATCGCCGGGAGCGCAACGCGGGCGTGCTGCTCGTGACGCACGACATCAACCCCGTCCTCTCGTCGGTCGACCGCATCCTCTATCTCGCGAACGGCCGCTTCACGCTGGGCACGCCGGACGAGGTGCTCACCTCGCGCACGCTCACGGACCTGTACGGGGCGCCGGTGTTCGTGCTGCGCGCCGGCGACCGCCTGGTCGTGGTGGGCGCTCCGGATGCGGCGGAGTCGACGCATCACCACGACGACGCCCATGGGGAGCCGGCCGCATGAACTGGTCGGACATCGGCAACGCGCTCTTCGGCGGCGCGGCCCAGTACGGGCAGATCCTCGCGCTCGTGCAGAACTCGGTCTGGGCCGGTGCCGTGCTCGGGATCATCGGTGGGCTCATCGGCGTGTTCGTCATGCAGCGCGACATGGCGTTCGCGGTGCACGGCATCAGCGAGCTCTCCTTCGCCGGCGCGGCGGCCGCGCTCCTGTTCGGCTTCGACGTCGTCACCGGCTCGATCGTCGGCTCGCTGATCGCGGCCGGTCTCATCGGATGGCTGGGAGCCCGAGCGCGCGACCGCAACTCGATCATCGGCGTGCTCATGCCGTTCGGCCTGGGCCTGGGCATCCTGTTCCTCTCGCTCTACAACGGCCGCAGCGCCAACCGGTTCAGCCTGCTGACGGGCCAGATCGTGTCGGTCCAGGGCGCGCAGCTGGGCGTGCTCGTCGTGATCGGCATCGTCGTGCTGGTCGGGCTGCTGCTGATCTGGCGCCCCCTGCGCTTCGACTCGCTCGACCCGCAGTCGGCGGCGGCGCGCGGCGTGCCGACGAAGACGATCTCTTTCGCCTTCATGCTGCTGCTCGGACTCGTCGTCGCGGTCGCGGTGCACATCATCGGGGCGCTGCTCGTGCTGGCGCTGCTGGTGACCCCGGCCGCGGCGGCCATGCGCGTGGCCACGGGGCCGTTGCTCGTGCCGCTGCTCGCGACCCTGTTCGGCGTCGTGTCGGCGGTCGGCGGCATCATGCTCTCGGTCGCGGGCACGCTGCCGGTGAGCCCCTACATCACCACGGTCTCGTTCCTCATCTACCTCGTCTGCCGCGCGATCGGCGCCCGTCGTGACCGCGTGACGGTCGCCGACTGACGACCGGAACGCCCGGCCCGTGCACAGAGTCGCGGCGGTAGACTCACCGCCATGGCTCAGCGCAACACCTGGCAGCGCGAGCGCGTGCGCGAGGAGCTGGTCGAGGCTCGGGGGTTCGTGAGCGCGCAGGCGCTCTACGCACGACTCCGCGACGCCGAGACCGGCATCGGGCTCGCGACCGTCTACCGGGCGCTCTCGACCCTCGCGGCCGACGGCGCGGCCGACTCGCTGCAGAGCCCCGAGGGCGAGAGCCTCTACCGCGCCTGTGTGCTGCCCGGCCACCACCACCACCTGATCTGCCGCAACTGCGGGCTCACGGTCGAGATCGAGGCGTCCGAGGTCGAGCAGTGGGCTCACGCCACGGCCGCCCGACACGGTTTCACCGACGCGGAGCATGTCGTCGACATCTTCGGACTGTGCACGCCGTGCGCCAAGGCGCGGGCCCGCGAGCGTGACGACGCGTAGCGCCTACGTCCCGAAGACGGCGAAGATCCGCAGCCCCGGCTCGGGGCCGGCGATCGCGCTCGGCATCGGTGTCGCCGCCATCGCCGCGCTCTTCCTCGTCGACGCGCTCGCCCCGCAGCTGCTTCCCGCCTCGGTTCCGACGCGCCTGCAGGACGGCATCACCCTCGCGCTGAGCGTGCTCGTCGAGTCGATGCCGTTCGTTGCGCTGGGAGTGCTGCTCTCGATCCTCGTGCAGGTGTGGGTCCCGCCCGGGACGATCGAGCGATGGATGCCGCGCCGCGCCTGGGCCAGACGCGCGGTGATCTCGCTCCTCGGCATGATCGTGCCGGTGTGCGAGTGCGGCAACGTGCCGTTCGCGCGGGGTCTGCTGCTCCGCGGGTTCACGGTGCCGGAGACCCTCACGTTCCTCATCGCGGCGCCGATCGTGAACCCCATCGTCATCATCTCGACCCATCAGGCCTTCGGCTTCTCCGACGGCATCCTGGTGGCGCGGCTCGTCGGCGGCTACATCGTGGCGAACCTCATCGGCTGGCTGTACAGCCGGTACCCCTCGCCCGACGCGCTGCTGACGGACCGGTTCCGCGACAGCTGCGACTTCGCGACCGACGCGCCGGGCGACCGCTGGCGCCGCAGCCTCGCGCAGCTGATCGTCGAGTTCCGCGCGGTCATGCCCGCCCTCGTGATCGGCGCAGGACTGGCCGGCGCCGTGCAGGTGCTGGTGCCCCGCGATGCGCTCCTGGCGATCGGCTCCAACCCCGTCCTCTCGATCGTCGCCATGATGACGCTCGCGATGGTGGTCTCGATCTGCTCGAACGTGGATGCGTTCTTCGCGCTGTCGTTCGCCTCCACCTTCACGGCGGGGTCGATCGTGGCCTTCCTCGTGACAGGGCCCCTCGTGGACGTCAAGATGATCGCGCTGCTGCGCACGACCTTCAGCACGCGCGCGATCGCCGGGATCGTCACGATCGTGCTGGTGTTCTCGTTCGCGCTCGGAACGGTGGTGAACCTTGTCTAGGTCTCGTGCGCTGGCGACCCGCTGGCTCGGCGTGGGACTCGCATCCTGCCTCGCCGTCGTCACCCTCGGCCTCGCCGTCACCGGTCGGATCGGCCTGTACATCAACCCGAACTCGGCATGGTTCGCGATCGGCATGGCGGTGCTGACCCTTGTCGGGGCGGCCCTCAGCTTCCTCCTGCCGCTCGGCGCCGAGGACGATCACGGTCACGACCACGGCGATCACGGGCACCACGAGCACCAGGACCACGCGCCGGGGGAGCCGGTGGGCCGTGCCATCGTCTTCGCGGGGGGTGCCGCCGCATCCGTCATCGTCGTGGGAATGCTCGTCATGCCGCCCGCCTCGCTCTCGGCGCAGCTCGCCGCATCCCGCGACGTGGGCGCGCCGCCGCTGTTCGCGGGCTCCGACACGCTGAGTCTCGCCACGACCGGTGACACGGCGTCGTTCGGAGTGGGCGACTGGGCGAGCGTGTTCGCCACCGCGACGAACCCGGACGCCTTCGAAGGCGACGCGGTCACCCTCGTCGGCTTCGTCTCGGGCGACACGTCCGGCGGGTTCGGGCTCACGCGGCTCGTCATCACGCACTGCGTGATCGACGCGCAGACCGCGACCGTGCCGGTCAGCAGCACCGCGGGGGCGCCACCGGCCGGGCAGTGGGTGTCGATCACCGGGACCGTCCGATCGTCGTCGGCGGGCAAGCTGCAGATCGTCGCGTCGCAGGTCACCGCGATCCCGGAGCCCTCCGACCCCTATGAGTACTGAGCCGACGTCGCGGGCCGCTCGTGCCGAGCCGCCCGGTCGCCGCGAGCGCGCGCGTCGCCGGCGACGGCGTGGGTTCCTCTCCGGGTTCGCGGTGATCCTCGGGGTCCTCATGATCGCGGGGGGCGCTGCGGGCGTCGTGGGCGCCGTGCAGGGCCCGCGGCTGACCGGGATGCAGTTCGACGTCGACGCGTCGGTCGCCGCCTCCGGCTCGCGCATGATCCTCACCACGACGCAGCCGCTGCAGCAGGTCGACGCGTCGCAGGTGTCCGTCAGCCCCGCCGCGCCCGTGACCGTCTCGACGTCGGGCCGCTCGATCGGGTTGCGCTTCACGACCCCGCTCTACGACCAGACGACCTACACGGTCACGGTCTCCGGGGTCACCGGCAGTGGCGGCGGCCCCGCCGCCACGATCACCCAGACGTTCACGACCCCGGCGCTCCAGGCCTACATCCTCCGCCGTGGCGCCGACGGCGGGGACACGGTCTTGCGCACCGGCATCGACGGCAGCGCCCCCGCGGCGGTGTACACCGCCGCGCACATCGAGGACTTCCGCGCCACGGCCTCGTACCTCGTGATGTCGATCCGCACCGACGCCGACCGTCCCGCGCTGGTGGTGACGGACCTGAACGGGCAGGGCGCGCGAGAGCTGCCGCTCCCCGACAAGGGCGACGGCACGGTGCAGGAGCTGCAGAGCGCCGACCGCGGCGACGTCATCGGCTACACATACACCGACCGCGACCCCTCCGCCCAGGGCTCGCTGGCGAGCGCGCTGTTCACGGCGTCGCTCAAGGCGGCCGACGCCGACAAGCCCCCGACCTCGATCATGGCGGCGGGGGCACCGGTCAGCGCCGCGGACTGGCGCTTCGTCCCCGACAGCGACAGCATCCTCGTGCTGAGCTTCGCCGGCCGGCTGCTGCTCACCCCGCCGGACGGCTCGAAGCTCGTGGACCTCGGCGACGCGACCCGCATCGACGGCATCGCGCGGGGAACGTCCGAGGCCGTCGTGCTCCGGCTCGACGGGCTCTACGGCATCGAGCTGAAGGACGGCACCGCGACGCGGCTCCCGGACGCCACCGGTGCGAGCGGGTTCCTCGGGGAGCTCGTGCCGATGACCGACGGCTCGACGCTGCGGCAGCTGACCTCGGGCGACGGCGAGGGCAGCACCGTCTACCGGGTCGCCGCCGACGGCACCGCACGGCCCGTGTTCACCGCATCCGGCAGCGTCTCGCTGCTGCAGACGTGCGTGTCGCCGTCCGGCCGCTACGCCGCCTTCCTCGTCCAGCCGGATGCGGCGCGCAACGCCTACGTCACGGGCTACAACCTGCCCGTCCCGAAGACGGTCCAGACCCAGATCGTGAACCTCGACGACGGATCGCAGGTGTCGACGCTCGACGGCTTCGCCCTGTCGTGGTGTCAGGTCCCGCTGCAGTGATCCCCGCCACCCGCGAAGCCCTCGACGGGCTGCCGGTCGAGGTCGCGCCGCTGCTGCTGGGCGCGGTGCTGGAGACCGTGGTGGATGCCGAGCGCGTCGCCGTGCGCATCACGGAGGTCGAGGCCTACGCGGGCAAGGGCACGGGCGACCGCGTCGATCCGGGCTCGCACGCGCGCATGGGCCGTACCCGGCGCAACGCGACGATGTGGGGCGAGCCCGGTCACCTCTACGTGTACCTGAGCCACGGCATCCACTCGTGCGTCAACGTCGTGTGCGGGCCGGAGGGCGTCGCGGGCGGGCTCCTCCTCCGCGGCGGCGAGGTCGTGGCCGGGGCGGATGTCGCCACGCGTCGCCGGCTCGCGGCTCGCCCGGCCGCGCGCCGGGCGGCGGCATCCGGGGCCGTGCCCGCCGACGCCGCTCCTCTCCCGCCGCGCGATCTGGCCCGGGGCCCCGGCCGCCTCGGCGATGCGGTGGGGCTGCGACATCCGGTCCACGACGGCATCGACGCGGTGACCGGGCGCGAGCAGGCCGGCGCGGTCGCTCGCCTGCTGCTGCCCGACGAGCCGATCGCGGAGTTCGAGAGCGGGCCCCGGGTGGGCGTCGCCGGTGTCGCGGGCACGGCCGCGTTCCCCTGGCGGTTCTTCGTGCCCGGCGACCCGACCGTGTCGGCGTTCCGGTGGGGGCGCGGCGCCCGCGCGCTGTAGTCCGCGCCGAGCCGTCACATATCGCTCGATCCCGCGCGGTTTTGGCGCGTTTACTGACGGCTCGCGGCGACGGCCACGGGCATCGTCTCGACGAGCGTGCGGCGCAGCGCGACCACGGCCGGCGCGGGGTGGGGTCGCGTGCTCGCGCTCAGCGACCACTCGATCGTGTCGGCGAGGCGGAGCGCGACGACGCCGGGCGTGGGCAGCACGAGGATGCGCGGCACGAGGGCGACGCCGAATCCCTCGGCGACGAAGGCGGGGATGTCGCCGACCGCCGAGACCTCCGCGAAGACCTGACGCGACAGGCCGCGGCGGGCGAGCTCGCGCTCGACGAGGGTGCGCTGGCCGAATCCCGCCGGCCCGTCGACGAAGGGCTCGCGGCTGAGCCGTTCGAGTGTGACGTCCGCCTCCGCGGCCAGGGGGTGCGCGCTCCCGACCAGTGCCACCAGCGGCGAGCGGGCGAGCTCCGTCGTGACCAGGTCGGGCAGATCGCCGGCGGGCAGGCCCATGAAGGCGAGGTCGATGCGGCCGCGGCGCAGGTCGTCGGCGAGCCCGGTCGATCCCGACGGCGAGGACACGAGCCGCAGCTGGACGAGCGGATGCTGCGCGAGGAACGCCGCGAAAAGCCGCGGCAGGTCGAGCGCGGGGAGGTTGACGAAGATGCCGACGCGCAGACGCCCCTCGACCCGACCGCTCGCCGTGGTCGTGAGGCGCTCGGTCGCCTCGATGATCTCCCGCGCCGGGGTCAGGAGCTTCTCGCCCGCCGCGGTGAGGGAGACGTGGCGCGCGGCCCGCTCGATCAGCACGGCGCCGAGACGGGTCTCGAGCGCGCGGATGCCGGCGGACACCGTGGACTGCGCGACGTAGAGCCGGGTCGCGGCGCGGGTGAAGCTCTGCTCCTCGGCCACGGCGACGAAGTACTCGAGGAGCCGGGTGTCCACGACCTCCACACTATCGATGAAACCGATCGGAACGATCATGAACGTTCGTTGGACTCGATGGCCCGCGGAGGGGGAGAGTGGGGGGCATGACGATGACAGCGGAAGACTCCGTTCCGACGGCGGGCCGTAGCCGGAGGGCGCATGTGGCGGGGTTCTGGACGGCGGCGATCGCGTTCGGGATCGCCATGGCGTTCTCGACGATCCCGACGCCGATCTACGCGCTGTACCAGCAGCGGGACGGATTCCCCACGGTCGTGGTGACGATCGTGTTCGCGGCGTACGCGGTCGGCGTCGCGATCAGCCTGTATCTGGTCGGTCACGTGAGCGACTGGCAGGGTCGGCGCGCGGTCTTCCTCGCCGCCCTCGGGGTCGAGGCGGTCTCGGCGGTCATGTTCCTCTTCTGGGACGACGTGCCCGGCCTCATCGTGGCGCGTCTGGTCTCGGGCGTGGGGATCGGCGCGCTCACCGCGACCGCGACCGCGCACATCGGCGAGCTCCGTGCGCAGTCCCACCCCGAGTCGCGGATCGCGCCGCTCGTGTCGAACTTCGCGAACCTGGGCGGACTCGCCCTCGGCCCGCTGATCTCGGGCGTCCTCATCACCTGGCTGCCCGCCCCGCTGATCACCCCCTACGCCGTGTTCCTCGGCCTGCTCGTGCTCGCCCTCGTCGCGACGGCGCTCATCCCCGAGACCGTCGACCGGGCGGCGAGCGCCCGCCCCTACCGTCCGCAGCGCATCAGCGTCCCCGCGACATCCCGCGGGGCGTTCTGGGCCGCCGGCACGGGCGCGTTCACGGGATTCGCCGTGTTCGGGCTCATGATGGCGCTGACCCCGACCGTGCTGGTGCAGTCGATGGGCATCGCCTCGCGCCTCGCGGCGGGTGTCGTCCCGTTCGCGGTGTTCATGTCGGCGGCCGTCGCGCAGGTGCTCACGGCGCGCCTGGCGCTGCGGCGACAACTGGTGCTGTCCTGGGTGCTCATGGCCGTGGGCATCGCCCTCGTCGCGGTGGCCGTGGTCGGCGGCGTCCTCGCCGTGTTCGTCGGCGGCGGGATCCTCGCCGGCGCCGGGGTCGGCGTGATGTTCCGGGCCTCCCTCGGGGTGGCGGCGTCGCTCGCGCCGCAGGGCGCGCGCGGCGAGGTGCTCGCGGCCGTCTTCCTCATCGCCTACGTCGGTCTCGCCGTCCCCACCCTCCTCATCGGGCTCGCTCTCGTCTGGTTCCCGCTCCCGCTCGTGCTGGCGGTCTTCGCGGTCGTGGTGCTGGTGCTGATCTCGATCGCGACGCCGCGGATGGTCCGGCGCCTCGCCTGAGGGCGGATGTCTCGCGTGTGCTAAGGTTGATCTTTGTCTGCACGCACTCCAGCGCGCGGTTCGTGCCCACTCCCTCCCCGTCGGCCGGAAACGGTCTCGTGAAGCATGGGCGCAGACAAGGGATCTTGGGTGGGGCCGTCCGGCCTCACGGTACAGAAGGAGACATCACCATGGCAGCAGTGTGCCAGGTGACTGGAGCGGTTCCCGGCTTCGGTCACAACATCTCGCACTCGCACCGCCGGACGAAGCGCCGCTTCGACCCCAACGTGCAGAAGAAGACCTACTTCGTTCCGTCGCTCGGTCGCAAGATCACGCTGAACGTGTCGGCCAAGGGCATCAAGGTCATTGACGCCCGCGGCATCGAGTCGGTCGTGAAGGACCTCATCGCGAAGGGTGTGAAGCTCTGATGGCGAAGAAGGCTCAGGACGTCCGTCCGATCATCAAGCTGCGTTCGACCGCCGGCACGGGCTACACCTACGTGACGCGCAAGAACCGCCGCAACAACCCCGACCGCATCGTGCTCAAGAAGTACGACCCCGTCGTGCGCAAGCACGTCGAATTCCGAGAGGAGCGCTGAGACATGGCGAAGAAGAGCAAGATCGCTCGCAACGAGCAGCGCAAGGTGGTCGTCGAGCGTTACGCGGCCAAGCGCCTCGAGCTGAAGAAGCAGCTCGTCGACCCGGCGTCCACCGACGAGCAGCGTGAGGCCGCCCGTGTGGGCCTGCAGAAGCTGCCCCGCAACGCATCGCCCGTGCGTCTGCGTTCGCGCGACGTCATCGACGGCCGCCCGCGCGGTGTCCTGTCGAAGTTCGGCATCTCGCGTGTGCGCTTCCGCGACATGGCGCACCGCGGCGAGCTGCCCGGCGTGACCAAGTCGAGCTGGTAAGCACCGACAGACCGCGAGACCGGTCCTGCTCGCCGAGACCGTGGGGTAACCCACCGGTTTCGGCGAGCAGGACCGGTCTCGGCGTTGACGGCGGCGCGGGCCGTCACACCAGTCACAGGAGCCCCACGAGGACCCGGATGTCGGGGACACGCCGCGTGAGAACCGTCAAAACTCGTGAAAATCCGCGGAATCACGGGGATCGCGGGTATATTCGACCGCGGTCGATCCGACCAACCGGGAGTACGCTCCCGGCTCGAAGTCAAGAAAAGACGGCGACAGCCGTCTGGAGGACAACCCACATGGCCGACAAGTCCATCACCAAGACCGAGCTCGTCGCGAGCATCGCCAGCGCCACGGGCCAGAGCCAGTCCGCCGTGTCGAGCGTGCTCGACTCCCTCTTCTCCACGGTCTCCGAGGCCGTCGCCAAGGGCAGCAAGGTCTCGATCCCCGGCTGGATCGCGTTCGAGCAGGTCGAGACCGCTGCGCGCACCGGCCGCAACCCCCAGACCGGCGCCGAGATCGCGATCCCCGCGGGCAAGCGCGTCAAGGTGACCGCCGGCTCGAAGCTGAAGGCCGCCGTCAAGTAACGACGATGTCGTCACGAAGGGGGATGCCGGCCGGCATCCCCCTTTCTTCGTGCCCGCCTAGGCTGTACGGGTGACCCTCTCCGCGCGCGCCCTCCGGATCGCGGGACCCGTGCTCCTCGCCGCCGCCGCGCTGTGCGCGCTGCTGATCGCGCTCGCGTTCGGCGGGGGAGCGGCCCCTCTGCGCATCGGAGACCCGGGCCCCGTCGTGCGCTGGGGACTCCCGCTCGCGACGCTGGGCGTGAACCTGTCCGCCGCGCTCATGGCCGGCGCGCTCGTGACCGCCCTGTTCGCCCTGCGGCAGGGGAGCCGGGCATTCGATGTCGCGTTGGACTCCGCATCCATCGCCGCTGCGGTCTTCACGGTCGCGAGCGCCGTCACGGGCTTCTTCACCTTCCTCAACGTCCTGAACGCCACGCCGAGCGCGGATCAGCTGTTCGGGCAGCAGCTCGGGCGCTTCCTGGTCGAGACGGAGCTCGGGCGCACGTGGCTCATCACGACGGTCGCCGGTGCCGCTCTCACGGTGCTGACCTTCGCGGTCCGCTCCTGGACGGCCACGCTGCTGGTCGCCGTCCTCGCGCTGGCGGCGCTGGTCCCGATGGGGACGCAGGGACACACGGGGGACGAGTCGAGCCACAAGATCGCGATGGTCTCGCTCGTGCTCCACATCCTCGCGGCGGCGGTGTGGCTGGGAGGGCTCCTCCTGCTCGTGTTCGTGCGTCCCGTGCTCGAGCGCCCGGCGATGGTCGACGTGCTCTCGCGCTACTCCAGCATCGCGCTCGTCGCGTTCGTCGTCGTCGCCGTCTCCGGAACGCTTCGCGCGTCAGTCAGCGTCGTCGGCTGGGGCGACCTGCTGAGCCCCTACGGCGCCATCCTCGGGGTCAAGGTCGTGGCCCTGCTCGCCCTGGGGACGCTCGGAGCGTGGTACCGCACACGGCTGATCCGCTCGATGGTGCACAAGGATGCCGCGAACCGCCGGTTCTGGACGCTCATCGTCCTCGAGTTCGCCCTCATGGGCATCGCGAGCGGTGCCGGCGCCGCACTCGCCCGCACGCCCCCGCCGGCCGATACCACCGCGCCGGTCGGATCGGATCCCGCGGTGTTCCTCACGAACGCGCCGGTGCCTCCCGAGCTCACCGCACTGCGGTGGTTCACGCAGTGGGACATCGATCCGATCTGGGCGTTCGCGGTGGGCTTCGGGCTGTTCTTCTACCTCGCGGGCGTGTGGCGGCTGCGTCGACGCGGCGACCGCTGGCCCGTCTACCGGACCGTGCTGTGGTCGCTCGGACTGCTCGCGCTCCTGTGGGTCACCTGCGGCCCGGTCAACGCGTATCAGGACTACCTGTTCAGCATCCACATGCTCGGGCACATGCTGCTCACGATGGGGATCCCGCTGCTGCTCGTGGCCGGGGCGCCCGTCACGCTCGCGCTGCGCGCCATCCGCAAGCGCGACGACGGCACGCGCGGCGGACGGGAGTGGATCCTCTGGGCGGTGCACTCCCCGTTCGCCCGGGTCGTGACGCATCCGCTCGTCGCGGCCGCGCTCTTCGTCGGCTCGCTGTGGCTGTTCTACTACAGCGACCTGTTCCGGTGGTCGCTGTACGACCACCTCGGGCACGAGTGGATGACCGTGCACTTCCTCATCACCGGCTATCTCTTCGTCCAGTCGTTGATCGGCATCGATCCGGTGCCCTACCGGTTCCCGTACCCGTTGCGGCTCATCTCGCTCGTCGCGGTCATCGCGATGCACGCGTTCTTCGGCATCGCGATCATGATGCAGACCGGGCTCTTCGTCGCCGAGTGGTTCGGATCGATGGGCCGCACGTGGGGACCGACTCCGCTCGAGGACCAGTACATCGGCGGGGGACTCGCGTGGGCGATCGGCGAGATCCCGAGCCTGATCCTCGGGATCACGGTCGCGATCCAGTGGAGCCGCAGCGACGAGCGGTCCCAGCGCAGCCGCGACCGGCACGCCGATCGCACGGGCGACGCGGAGCTCGAGGAGTACAACGCCCGCCTCGCCGAGCTCGCCGAGCGCGACGCGCGCGTCGGGCGCTGACCGAGCCGGTCAGCGCGACGAGTCCCCGCCGATCCGGATGGAGGCGGTGCTGTCCGGGAGGATGTCGATCGTGCCGTTGACGAGGAAGGGCACGTCCTCCGAGACCTCCCGGAAGGTGCCGTCGTAGAGGGAGCGCACGCCGACCTCCACGTGGGCGACGGCGCCGGTGTCGGGCATCCGCCATCCCGCGCCGTCGGCGACGAGCGCGATGCTCGGCTGTCGTGTGATCGACCACCGCGGCAGCTCCTCGACGCGATTGTCGACGACGTAGCCGAACGGACAGCCGGTGGGCTGGAGCACGCGCTGCGTCGCGCAGGCCGTGAGGAACTCCTCGACCCGCTGCTGCACGAGGTCGGTGAAGGCCGTCGTGGGCGCGGCATCCACCCGCACCGGGACCTTCTTCATGGGCGCGTCTGAGATGACGGCGAGCCCGTCGGCGTGTGCCATCGCGGTGTCGACGGAGACGGCGTACAGGCCCGGCGAGAAGACGAGCATCGGCACGCTCGCATCGGGGTCGGCCTCGGCGCCGTCGACCGACGCCTGCCGCTTGTCGAGGGTGAAGCCGTTGACCTGGAACACCATCGAGCCCGTCACCCGAAGATCGATGACCGCGAGCGGACTGCGTGCGAACGCCCAGGTGGGAAGCACCCCGATCGTCCCGGTGCGGCGCACCGAGAAGGAGACGGATCCGGGGTGGCCGCCCGCGACGAAGCTCACCGCGACCGCGGCGGTGTCGCCCTCGGTCGTCTCGCTCGTGATCCGCACGCCGGAGAGCGAGGTGAGCGCCGCCTGCCGCAGCAGCGCCTCGGACGCCGTCGGCGGGAGGCCGGCCTGTTCGAGCTCGGACGAGTCGAGGGCGACGCCCGGCACGGCGAGGGCATCGGCGGCGTGACCGCCCTCGAGGAGCGACAGATAGCGCAGCACGAACGCCGAGGGGGAGTAGAACTCGCGGTAGAGGGCGGCGGCGCCGGCGGTGAAGGCGGCGACCAGCAGGACGCCCACGACCCCGAGCAGCACGAGGTCGCGCGCGACGCGCGTTCGAGCCCCCGTGCTTCCACCCACCAGGTCAGTCTAGGAAGAGGACCCTGATAATCCGCGGATGTCGCCCTCCTCGGCTGTGGAGAACTCGGCGCCGTGCACCGGACCGCGCGGCTCGCCGGCCGCGGGCCTCCCGCACGCCTAGCATGGAGCGAGTGGAGGGGATCGGGCTGTCGGCGGAGCAGGAGGCGCTGTTCCGGCTGATCGAGGACACCCGGGAGCACGTCTTCATCACGGGCCGCGCCGGCACGGGAAAGTCGACCCTGCTCCAGCACCTGGCGTGGAACACCGGGAAGCAGATCGCGGTGTGCGCGCCCACGGGCGTCGCGGCGCTGAACGTCGAAGGGCAGACGATCCACTCGCTGTTCCGGTTGCCGATCGGGCTGATCGGCGGGTCGCAGCTGGATCAGAACGACGCCACCCGCAAGCTTCTCAACGCGATCGACACCCTCGTGATCGATGAGATCTCGATGGTCTCGGCCGACCTCATGGATGCGATGGATCGTGCGCTGCGCCAGGCGCGCGGCCGCCGCGCCGAGCCGTTCGGCGGCGTCCAGATCGTGATGTTCGGCGATCCGTACCAGCTGGCCCCCGTGCCGCCGCGCGGCGATGAGGCGCGCTACATGCGCGACCACTACCGCTCGTCGTGGTTCTTCGACGCGCACGTCTGGGCGGGCGAGGAGAGCTCCGACGGGATCATCGATCTCGGCCGGCACGGCGCGGATCTGCGCATCAGCGAGCTCCGGCAGATCCACCGCCAGTCCGACGACGGCTTCAAGACGCTCCTGAACGCGGTGCGTCACGGGCAGGTGACGGCCGACATGGCGAAGATCCTCAACGACACGGGCGCGCGACGTCCCCCCGAGGCGGGTCCCGACGACCCGCCGATCATCACGCTCGCGACGCGCAACGACAGCGTGACCGCGATCAACCGCCGGCACCTCGATGCGCTGTCGGGCCGGTCGCAGACCGCGACGGCCGAGATCAGCGGCGACTTCGGCCGGGGGGATGCGGCGTTCCCCGCCGATCGCGAGCTGCAGCTGAAGGTCGGGGCCCAGGTGATGTTCCTGCGCAACGACGTGCAGCCCTACGGGGAGGGGCCGCGGTGGGTCAACGGCACGATCGGCACGGTCGTGCGGATCACCGGCGGCACGGTCCGCGTCGAGGTCGACGGGGTCCAGCACGACGTCGAGCCGGCCGTGTGGGAGAGGTTCCGGTACGCCTACGATCCCGCGACCCGGTCGCTCAGCCGCGACATCGTGGCCGAGTTCACGCAGTTCCCGCTGCGGTTGGCCTGGGCCGTGACGATCCACAAGTCGCAGGGCAAGACGTACGACCGCGCCGTCATCGACCTCGGGTCGGGCGCGTTCGCGGCGGGGCAGACGTACGTGGCCCTCTCCCGGCTGACCTCGCTCGACGGCTTGTACCTGTCGCGTCCGCTGCGTCCGAGCGATGTGCGGGTCGACCCCGACGTGCAGCGGTTCATGCGCGCCGCCCGCGCCGCCGCATCCTGATCCCGAGCCGCCCCCGTGCGACTCGGCGAGAGGCGCGGGTCAGGCGACGGCGGAGCCGGCGGCCTTCGCGCGTGCGAGGTCCTCGAAGAGCTCGGTGTTGAACCGATACGCCAGCAGCACCTCGTCGATCACGCGCTCCTTCTCGGCCTCGTCCCACGGGGCCGCATCGAGCTGCTCGCGGTAGACCTCCTTGAACGCCTTCGGGTCGGCGATGTCGGCGAAGATGTAGAACCCGATGCCGTTCGTCTCGAAACCGAAGCGGCGGGCCATGAGCTTGCCGATGAACTGGCCGCCCGAGAGGTCGCCGAGGTAACGGGTGTAGTGGTGGGCGACGAAGCCGCCCGGCCAGGTCGCGCCGACCTTGTTGATGCGGTCGACGTAGCGCTGGGTCGTCGGGAGCGGCTCGACCTTCTCGCGCCAGTCGTCGCCCAGCAGGAACTCCAGGTCGGCCTCGAGCGCCGGCAGCCGGGTCAGCCGCTCCGAGATGAACACGGAGGCGATCGGATCGGCCTTCATCCGCTCGGCCGCCGCCTCCAGCGCCTCGTAGATGAACCAGTGCTGCGCCACGAGCGAGACGTAGTCCTCACGCGTGCCTTCGCCCTTGATCAGGTCGGACATGAAACCGGCGCCCTCGCTGCCGGAGTGCGCTCCCGCGGAACGCTCACGCAGGGCGCTGGAGAAGGGGATGGGGTCGCTCATGCGACTCACTATACCTTCAGGTAAGCGGAACCTAACTAGGAAATTTCTCCGTGTGATCCCCGTCAGTGCGGGCGCGGCTCGATGCCGAGTCGACGGCACGACTCGTCGTAGAGCGCCACGATCTCGCGTCGCACCTCGCGCCGCTCCGAGATCGGGCCGCCCGGCCACGGCACCCGCAGCGTCGCCTCGTCGCCGACCACGGTGACCACCCAGTCGCCGCCGTCGCCGTCGAAGCCGGTCATCCGAGCGGCGACCACGGCGTCGCCGGGCCCGAAAGCTCGTGCGATCAGCACGTTGTCATCCGTGTGGTCGGAGTTCATGTGGCCGAGCACGCCGGCCAGGGTCTCGTCATCGAACTGGTGTGCCATGTGTCAAGGCTAGGGGCGTCGTGATGACGCTGTGATCTCGGTGTGTTTGAATGCTGGAGCACGAGACCGGGGGTGACATTGCTGATCCGCACCGCTGTGCGACGTGTCGTCGCGGCTTCCGCCGTCGCGGCCGTCGTGCTGACGGGGGCGACTGCCTGCACGTCGGGCGCCCACGTCGACATCCACGTCCCCGCCCAGGTGGATGCCGCCTTCCCCGAGGACGTGCAGTCTCAGATGCAGTCGGCGGTCGAGTTCGCGATGGCGGCGACCGGCTCGAGCTCGGCCATCGTGGGCGTCTGGGCCCCCTGGAGCGGCACGTGGGTGACGGCTCTCGGGCAGGGCGCGACGGACGACGTCTTCCGCGCGGGAGACGTCACGCGAGCCATGACCTGCGATGCGGTGTTCCGTCTCGCCGAGACCGGCGCCCTCTCGCTCGACGACCCCGTGAAGAAGTACGTCGCGGGCGTCGCCGGGCTTCCCGATCAGATCACCCTGCGCGATCTGTGCAACGGAACGAGCGGTCTCGGCTCCTACTCGTCGCGACTCTCCGGCGACTTCCTCACGACCCCCGCGCGCGTCTGGAACCCGAGCGAGCTCGCCTCCTACGGCGCCGGCACGGTCGACCCCGCGCAGGTCGGCGTCGCATGGCGCGACTCGGACGCGGGGTATGTGCTGCTCGGGCTCGTGCTCGAACGCGTGACGGGGCGGAGCGCGTCCCAGGTGCTGGAGGACCAGGTGTTCTCGCCCCTCGACCTGGACAGCACCTCGCTCCCCGGTGACGCCGCCGCGGCGCCGGGCACGCCCGCGCTGACCGGAACGCTCTCGTTGCCCGTCGACGGGGGAGGCGTGGACTGCGCGGCGCCGACCGACGTCACCGTCCGCTCCGCCAGCTCCGGGTTCACCGACAGCGGCGCGGTCACCACGATCGACGACCTGGGACGCTACGCCCAGGCGCTCGCGACCGGCGCGCTGGTGCCCGCCTCGGCCAACCGCTTCGCCACCCCGCTGCCGGTCGCGGCCGATCAGCCCTCGTGGTTCACGGCGACCGGCGGTGCGTTCCAGGCCGGCTCCCTCATCGGGCAGTTCGGCTCGGCTCCGGGCTACATCACGGCCGCGTTCGCCGACCCGACGACGGGCATGGCGGTCGCCGTCGTGCTCAACAACTCGGCGGCGAACGACCGCATCGGCGCCGACCTGGCGTGGCAGCTCGCCGCCATCGCCTCGAAGGCGCCGCCCGCCGCCGGCCAGACGGCGCCGGATGCGGGCCTCCCGTGGACCGCCGCGCAGCTCCACGACGCGATCGCCGGACTCGCGGTCTGCCCGCTCCCCGCGTCGTGACGACGCGGCTCGGCACCGCTCCCGCACTCGGCCTGCTGCTGATCGGCCTCGTCTGCCAGGAGGTGGGCGCCTCGATCGCGGTGCTGCTGTTCCCCGCGGTCGGCCCGCTCGGCATGGTCATGATGCGGCTCGTGTTCGCCGCCGCCGTGCTGCTGATCGTCGCTCGACCCCGCCTGCGGCAGGGAGGCGCCGCCTGGCGCGCCATCGTCGCGTTCGGCGTCGTCCTCGCGGCGATGAACGGGCTGTTCTACCTCGCGCTCGCACGGCTCCCCCTGGGGGTGACGGTGACGATCGAGGTCCTGGGCCCCCTCGTGCTCTCGATCGTCGTGGCGCGACGGGCGGCGGCGTGGCTGTGGGCGCTGCTCGCGCTCGCCGGGGTCGCGGCGCTCGGCGGGGGTGGGTGGGATCGGCTCGACCTCTGGGGCGTCCTGTTCGCGCTCGGAGCGGCGGCGAGCTGGGCGTTCTACATCCTCGCCTCCGCCGAGACCGGCCGGCGGGTGGCGGGGCTCGACGGGCTCGCGCTCGCGATGTCCGTCGGCGCCGTGCTGTCGCTGCCGTTCGGGATCGTGGATGCCGGTGCGGCGCTGCTGCGCCCTGACCTGCTCGGTCTCGGCTTCGCGGTCGCGCTGCTGTCGTCGATGGTGCCCTACGCGGTGGAGCTCATGGCACTGCGCCGGCTTGCGGCATCCGTGTTCGCGGTGCTCATGAGCCTCGGACCGGCGACCGCATCCCTGGCCGGGTTCCTCGTGCTCGGCCAGAACCTGAACCTCGTCGAGATCCTGGGGATCGCGCTCGTCATCGCCGCGAGCATGGGCGCCGTGCTCACGGCGCCGCGCAACACGCCCCCGCAGGAGCCGCTCGCCTGACCGTCCTTGACCGCGGTCTTCAGCCGGCGAGGACGACCTCGACGATGTGGTCGGCGACGGGCGCGTCGACGTCGAGCACGACGCGCACGCGCGCGCCGTCGTGGTCGCGGGGCCCGAGCCGCTGACCGCGCAGATCCGCGATCGTCTGGCCACGCCCGGGTCCATCGCTCGTGTCCACCACCACGGGCACCCGCGGCGCGCGCGTGGGCGCGACCGCACCGACGGCGAGGACCGCCGCCAGCGGGTCGTGCAGGGCGCTCGTGCGCTCGCCGTAGGTGGGCGTGTAGAAGTCGAAGTAGTGGTCGAGGATGGCGCCGATGGCCTGCACGAACGGGCTCTCCGCCAGCAGCAGCTGCGTGCGCTGCGCCTCGGAGAGCGTGTGCTCCATGGTCGCGTCCAGGGGGACGAGTGTCACATCCCAGTCCGCCTCGACGAGCGCTGCCGCCGCCTGCGGATCGTTGTAGACGTTCGCCTCGGCGACGGCCGTGATGTTGCCCGGGGCGAGCGCGCTCCCGCCCATGACCGTGACGGCGTCGACGCGCTCGGGCAGGGTGGGGTCGGCTTCCAGCGCCAGGGCGATGTTGGTCAGCGGACCGATGGCGAGCACGTGCAGCCGGCCGGCGTAGCGGTGCGACAGGTCGATGAGCAGCTGTGCCGCCGTGCGGGGGTCCGGCTCGGTCTCCGCGAGGGGAAGCTCGACGTCGCCGATCCCGTTCTCGCCGTGCACGTGGGGCGCGCCGCCGCCGTAGGGGTGGTCGAGGTGGTCGTGGGCGCCGACGGCGACGGGGATGCCGGCGGCACCCGCGAGAGCCAGCAGGTCGAGGGTGTTGCGGGCTCCCTGCGCGGCCGAGGTGTTGCCGCTCACCGTGCCGATGCCGACGATGTCGACGGCCGGTGAGGCGAGGAGGTAGGCGAGGGCGAGGGCGTCGTCGACGCCGGTGTCGCAGTCGAGATAGAGCGGGATCCGTTCGGGCATTCCTCGGTTATACCTCGACCGTGTTGCCCGCAGATCACACGGCCGGCGACTCGCCGCGGGACGCACGTGCGTGATGGAATGGGCGGATGCCGCAGACCATGGGCCCGCTGTGCGTGGTGGGCAGTATCAACGTCGACGTGACCGCATCCGTCGAGCGACTCCCCGCGCCCGGTGAGACCGTGCTGGGCGGCTCGCTGCGCCGGGATGCGGGCGGCAAGGGGGCGAACCAGGCCGCCGCCGCGGCTCGGCTGGGAGCGCGCGTGCGCATGGTCGGCGCGGTCGGCGACGACACCGACGGGCGGGCGATGGTGCAGAACCTCCGCGAGGTGGGGGTGGATGCCGGGGGCATCTGGTTGGGAGAGCATCCGACCGGCACCGCGCTCATCACGGTCGACGACGCCGGCGAGAACTCCATCGTGGTGTGCGCCGGGGCGAACGCCGACGTGACGATCGACGGCGTCGTGTTCGCGCCCGAGGAGGCCGTGCTCGCACAGCTGGAGATCCCGCGCGAGACCGTCGCGGCGCTCGCGGCCGCCGTGCCCGGCTTCCTGGCCGTCAACGCGGCGCCCGCGCAGACGCTGCCGGACGCGCTCGTGTCCCGCGCCGACCTCGTGATCGTGAACGAGACGGAGTACGCCGCGCTTCCCGAGCTGGCCGCTGCCCGCCGCGTCGCGGTGACGTTCGGCTCGGCGGGCGCGGCGCTGTTCGAGCGGGGTGTCGAGGTCGCCCGCGCGGCTGCTCCCCGGGTCCAGGCCGTGAGCTCGGTCGGCGCCGGCGACGCGTTCTGCGCCGCGATCACGCTGGCTCTGCATGCGGGATGGGATGCCGAGACGGCGCTGCGCGCCGCCTGCGCCGTGGGGGCGGACGCCGTGACCCACCTGGGTGCCCAGCCGCCGCTGCGCGAGCTCGCCGCGTACGTCTGAGCCGCCCGCCGCGGCAGGGGCGACGCCCGGTGGCCGGTTCGCCGCGATCGTGTCGTCGTCTCGAGGCCTCCGTCTGCGCGAGCGGGGTGTGCGACAGGCACCATCTCGAGCCGGAGGAGGT
Source organism: Microbacterium sp. SORGH_AS_0888 (assembly GCF_030818905.1). Taxonomy (NCBI): domain Bacteria; kingdom Bacillati; phylum Actinomycetota; class Actinomycetes; order Micrococcales; family Microbacteriaceae; genus Microbacterium; species Microbacterium sp. SORGH_AS_0888. The sequence continues at coordinate 2,013,983 of NZ_JAUTAZ010000001.1, read as the reverse complement.
CGCCCGCGTCATCTCCTTCCTGCGCACGGACGACGCCTTCGCCCTCCGTGGGCAGACGATCAATGGCGGCGGCGGCACGCCGTGCTGAGCACGCCGCCGCATCGGTGCGGCGCTACGCCACGTCCTCGCCCGCGAGCAGCGACCGCAGCGCCCGGTAGCGCGAGGTGATCGGCGCGCCCGCGGCACGACAGAGCCCGACGACCGCCGGGGCCACGGCATCCTCGATCTCCAGCGTCCGCACCTCGTGCCCGTCGTAGGTCTGGGATGTCGCGGGCCGCTGGAAGAGGATGGCGTACCCCTGGCCGAAGCCCACCATGCAGCGCACGGCCTCGAAGCTCGCCGAGGTGCGCCCGATCCGCGGCGCGATGCCGAGCGCCGCGAGCATGTTCTCGGTGTTGCGATGCGTCGGCGGGACGTCGAGGGCGATGAGCGTGTCGTCGGTCAGCTCGTGGAGCGAGACGGACGTGCGTGCGGCCAGGCGGTGATCCGCCGCCACGAGCACGTAGGGCCGATGCTCTCGCACGGCCTCGAAGGTGAGCGAGGCGGGGACGTCGAGGCTGTAGAGGACGCCCGCGTCGATGCGGCCCTGCAGGAGGGATTCCTGGATCTCGGCGGCCGTGCCCGTGCTCAGCTCGAGCGTCAACCCGGGGTGTGCGTGCCGGAAGCTCTCGGCGAAGCCCGGGACGACGAAGGGCGCGAGGGTGGTGAAGCAGCCAACGGCGAAGCGTCCGATGAGGGAGGAGCCGGTCGCGGACGCCTCGTCGGCCAGGCCTTCCGCGCTCGCCAGGATGGCCCGCGCCCGGGCGAGCAGCTGCGATCCCACGGCCGTGAGCGCGACGCCGCGGCCTTTGCGGCGGATGAGCAGCTGGACGCCGAGGTGGCGCTCCAGCTCGTCGATGGCCAGCGTCAGCGCCGAGGGCGTCACGTGCGTCTGCGCGGCGGCGGCGCTGAGCGAGCCCGCCGAGGCGACAGCGTCGAAGTACTGGAGCTGGCGCAGCGTGAAGTCCACATGGCATGTTAGCTCGGCTTATTTATTAGGAGAGAAAACTGAGCTTTCCTTCATGCATGTGAATGCCCACACTGGGGAGGCGGGCCGCTGCCCGCAGGCCACGTTCAAGGAGGAAACCGTGCCGAAGAATCTCGAAGAGGCGATCGCCGAGGCGGGCGGTCCGCACACGCTGCTGTGGGAGTCGCAGAGCCCTCCCGCCGTCGTGCCGCGCGTCGTGCCCGAGTTCACGAACTGGCGCGACGAGCAGCTGGCCTGGCGGCGCACCGCCGTGCTGTACGACCAGTCGCACCACATGGCCGACCTCAACATCAAGGGCCCGGACGCGCTCCGGCTGATCAGCGACCTCGCGATCAACAGCGTCGCCCGTTTCCCGGTCGACATGGCCAAGCAGTTCGTCGCGGTCAACCACGACGGCTACGTCATCGGCGACAACATCCTCTTCCACCTGGAGGAGGACGAGTACCAGGCCGTCGGCATCCCGCCGTCCATCAACTGGATGCACTACCACGCGGTCACCGGCGACTACGACGTCGAGGTGTGGCGGGACGACAACTCCCTCTACCGCGCGGGCGACCCGGTCGTCTACCGCTATCAGGTGCAGGGACCTGGCGCGATGGAGGTCATCCGCGCGGCGACCGGCGAGGAGCCGCCGCACCTGAAGTTCTTCCACATGACCCGCTTCACGATCGGCGGCAGGGAGGTGCGGGCGCTGCGCCACGGGATGGCGGGGGAGCCCGGCTTCGAGCTGTGGGGTCCGTGGGAGGACAACGATGCCGTGCACGGCGCTCTGCTGGCCGCCGGTGCCGAGTTCGGCCTCACGCAGGTGGGCGGACGCGCGTACCACACGAACGCGCTCGAGTCCGGATGGCTCCCGCGCCCGCTTCCGGCGATCTACACGGACGAGCGTCTCGCGCCCTACCGTCGCTGGCTCTCGGAGAACGCGTACGAGACGACGTCGCCGCTGGGGGGCTCGTTCTTCTCCGATGACATCGCGGACTACTACCTCACCCCCTACGACCTCGACTACGGCCGTCTCGTGGCGTTCGATCACGACTTCATCGGCCGCGAGGCGCTCGAGCGGATGGTCGCGGACGGCCGCTCCACCGCGCACAAGAAGGTGACGCTCGTGTGGAACGGCGAGGACACCGCCGCTGCGGCGGGCTCGAAGTACCTGCCCGGCAAGGGCGCGAAGCACTTCAACGAGCCCATGGCGCTCTACGACACGTTCCACTACGACCGGGTCGAGGTGGACGGCGCGCGGATCGGCGTCTCGACCTGGACCGGGTACTCCGCCAACGAGCGCTCGATGCTGTCGCTCGCGGTGGTGGACGCCGCCTCCGCGACGCCGGGAACCGAGGTCGTGGTCGTCTGGGGCGAGGACACCCCCTCGTCCAAGGCTCAGGTCGAGGACCACGTGCAGGTGCGGATCCGGGCGACCGTGCAGCCCGCGCCCCTCGCGGTCGAGGCGCGGACGGTCTACCGCGCCGACTGATCCGCGCGGGGCGGCGTCGTCGTGCGCCGTCGCGCCCCGCGGCGGTGCGGGAGCGGGGGACCGGCCGTGTCCCGGCCCCTCGCTCCCGGCGCTCCGCCGCCGTCGCCGGCCAGAGGTCGGTGAGGACGGGCGTTCGCGAGCGGTTGCGCGTGTACTCTTGTGCCGTGCTGAGGCAGCAGCGATTTCGGGACCCCCGGCCGGGTTATGGCCGCGGGGTCGTCGACGCGCGCCGATAGCGCACAGGTCTCCGCAGGTACGGCCGGGGGAAGTCCACCTTCTTCGTTGGCCTGCAACCGTTTGGGAGACCGCCCCGTGTCGTATCACGACTATCTGACCTCTGACCAGCTCTGCCGCGCGCTGAACATGCGCGACCTCACCGATCCCGAACAAGGCGAGCACGCGATCCAGGTGCTTCTGGACTCGGTGGTGACCACCTTGGAGACCGAGTGGGGCAGCACGGTCCGCTTCGTGCGGAACACGCCGATCGTGCCCGTGCGAGAGAACTACGATCGCCTCGGCTACGCCCCTGGCGACGTCACCAGGAATCGCCGGTACACCCGATACATCAGCCCGACGGTGATGTTGCGCAGCCACACCAGCGCCGAACTGCCCACCGCACTCGAAGACTATGCGGGACAAGCCGGCGTCGATGAGCTGATCGTGGCGCCCGGCCTCGTCTACCGCCGGGACGCGGTCGATCGCAGCCACGTGGGCGAGCCGCACCAGGTCGATCTGTGGCGCATCCGCAGCACCCCGGACACCGACGACACCGACATGCTCACGATGATCGGCCGGCTGGTCGAGGCGGTGCTTCCCGGCGCGGAATGGACCGTGACCGACGTCACGCACCCTTACACCGTCGGCGGCCGGCAGATCGACGTGCTGCACGACGGCGAGTGGCTCGAACTGGCCGAGTGCGGTCGCATCCACCCCGACGTGCTTCGCGGATCGGGTCTCGACCCGGAGAAGTGGTCGGGTCTGGCGCTCGGGATGGGCTTGGAACGGGCGCTGATGCTGCGCAAGGGCATCCCGGACATCCGCTACCTCCGCGCAGAGGACCAGCGCATCGCCTCCCAGATGCTCACCTTGGAGCCGTGGCAAGACATCTCGCCCTTGCCGGCGTCTCGGCGTGACGTCTCCGTCGTGCTGGCCGCCGATGAGGACGAGGAGACCCTGGGCGACCGTATCCGCACCGCGCTCGGCGACGACGCCGAGGTCATCGAGTCGGTTGAGGTGCTCAGCCGCACCGCGCACGAGGAACTTCCCGACGCCGCGCGCATCCGGCTCGGAACACAGGACGGACAGGTCAATCTCCTGCTGCGCATCGTCCTGCGACCGATCGACCGCACCCTCACCTCGGACCAAGCCAATGCGATCCGCAACGCGATCTACCGGGCGGTGCACGAAGGGCCGGTGATGGAACTGATCTGACTCCGACCCGAAGAGCGGATCATGTCCTCACCCGTCCCTGCCGACGCTGCGCTCTCACCCGAGGGGCGCCGCCGACTGATCGGACGCTGCCACCCGCGCGATCGCGCAGGTGGCAGCGGAGAGGCGCGTCTCCGGCGCCACCGCGTCCCAGCGGGTCAACCGCGCCAAGCGACACGGCGAGCTCGGCCCGAACATGCGTCGGCGACGTCGCGGCCTCATAGACTCAGCTGTGCACGTGAACGACGCGGATCGCGCTCCGGACGGCCTCCGACGGCCCGTGATCAGCGCCCGTCTTTCGACACCCTCGACATCGTGGCGACGGGTCTGTTCGCCGTCGAGGGCGCGGCAGCGGCGGCTCATGCGGGTCTCGACCTCCTGGGCGTGCTGGTCGTCGGCTTCCTCGTCGCCCTGGCCGGCGGCATCCTCCGTGACGTGCTGCTGGGCGACCTGCCGCCCGCGGCGTTCTCGTCGCGCATCCGGATCATCGTCGCCCTCGGCGCATCCCTGCTCACCTTCGGCGTCGTCGCGACGATCGATGACATCCCGACGCTCGCGCTCGCGACCGCGGACGCCGTGGGGCTCGCGCTGTTCGCCGTGGGCGGCGCCGAGAAGGCCGCCGCGCGCGGCGCCAACCTCTGGGTCGTCACGGCACTCGGCACGGTGACCGCCACGGGCGGCGGGCTGGTGCGGGATGTCGTCCTGGACCGGCTGCCCTTCGTGCTGACGCAGAGCGTCTACGGCACGGCGGCGCTCGCCGGCGCGCTCACCACGGGGATCCTCTTGCGCTGGACCCGCGCTCGCGGTCTGGCTCTGCTGGCCGGGTTCGCCGCGGCGTTCGCGCTGCGTACGCTCGCGATCGTGTTCGACTGGCACCTGCCCCGGCTCACGACCTGACCGCCGCCGTCGGGCATCGATGCCGGTCCTCGCCGCCGCCAGGCGATAGAGTCGCTGCTGCCCATGCCGCGTGCACAACCGTCGTTCACCGGACAGGAGCCCCCGATGACATGGTTCTTTCGGCTCGACGTCATCGACGGACCCCTTCCCCTGGCGGTCTGGGGCCTGACGGTCGTCGGTCTGATCGTGCTGCTCATCCGACGTCCGACCCCCGCGTGGCTGTGGCGCATCGTGATCGCGCTCGGCGTCGGGGTGGCCGTGGGCGTCGCTGCGGTGGCGTGGGCCAACACGACCAACGCGTTCGGTGTCACGCTGCCGCCGGTCTGCCGGTTCTGGATACCCGGCGGGCTCGCGGCGACGTTGATCGGGGCCGTGTCGCTCTGGGAACGCGGGGTCTGGCGCAAGGTCGTCGCCGGCGCGGTCGTGGTCCTGTCGCTGGTGTCGACGGCGTTGGGTGTCAACGCGGCGTTCGGGATCGACAGGACCGTGGGAGCGATCTTCGGCATCCCGACCCAGGAGCAGTTCGACGGCCTGCCGACTCCGGCGCCCACCGAGACCACGGATGGGCCGCTGTACCAGACGTGGACTCCGCCCGCGGACATGAAGGCGACGGGCGAGACGGCGTTGCTCAGCGGTGCGCAGGCGATCCCGTCCACGGGAGGATTCGCGCCCCGGAACGCCACGATCTACCTGCCCCCGGCGGCACGCACCGCGAACCCGCCGCGGCTCCCGCTCGTCGTCATGATGATGGGCTACCCCGGCAACCCCGACCCCTCGTTCGTCGCGAGCGCGCTCGATCGGCTGGCCGCCGCGAACAAGGGTCTCGCCCCGATCGTGATCGTCGCCGACCAGCTCGGCAACGAGAACCAGGATCCGGTGTGCGCGAACACGAAGAAGTACGGCGACGTCCCGACGTACGTCAACAAGGACATCCCCGACTACGCGACGGCGCGCCTGCCCGTGCTGCTCGACCACAAGTACTGGACGATCATGGGCTACTCGAACGGGGGCGCGTGCGCGTTCACGTGGGCGGCGCAGCATCCCGACATCTGGGGCAACGTCATCGCGATCTCCCCGGACGAGTACCCCGGCGTCGAGTGGGCCGACGAGGCCGTGAGGACGCTCTTCGACGGCGACGCGGCCGCGTTCGACGCGAACAAGCCCGCCGCGGGCCTCGCGGCGAACAAGGGGCGCTTCGCCGGTCACCTCGCGGTCTTCACCGTCGGTCAGAACGATCCCGGGTTCCGGCCCGGCGCCGAGGCGAACGCGGCACTGGCCACGGCAGCCGGGTTCGACACGACGTTCTCCGTCGTGCCCGGCGCCGATCATCTCGTCTCCGCCCTCGACGGGGGGATCCCCTTGGCGATGGAGCTGCTCTACCGACACCTCGGGCTCTCCGCCCCCTGACCGATCCGCGCACCTCCGCTACACAGGAAGCCCCGCATGACCGCATCCGAGACCGCCCCGTCGTCGCCCTCCGGGCCCGACGCCACCTCCGCGTCGGGCAGGAGCCGGGCGCTCGTGTCCGCCCTCCGCGCGCACCCTTTCAGCGTCGCGCTCGCGCTCGTCGTCCTCGGCACAGGGCTCGGCTTCGGAACGTTCTGGGGCGGATACCCGGAGCTCCTCGCGGCGAGCCCGCTCACCACGACGGTCGAGCGCGCATGGTGGACGCCGCTGACCGCGCTGCTCGTGCCCGACTCGCTCGTGGCCGGAGTCCTCGCGCTCGTGCTCGTGCTCACGGTCGGCGCCTACGCCGAGCGGCTGCTCGGCACCGTCCGCGCGGCGATCGCCTTCTTCGTCACCGGCATCGCAGGCATCCTGCTCGGTCTCGGCGCGGAGGCGCTGATGACGCTCTGGGGCACGGACTGGGCGCTCCTGAAGACCACGGACACGGTGCTGGACCCGACGGTCGGCCTGCTCGGCATGGTCATGACCGCCACGGCGTTCGCGCCCGCCCTGTGGCAGCGACGCATCCGGGTGATCGGCTTCACGCTGCTGGCGATGTTCGCGCTCTACGCGGGTGACCTCGACAGCGTCTACCGCCTCGCCGCCGCCCTCATCGGTCTCGTCGCCGGGACGGTCATCGCGCGCGGACGTCCCCGCGCCGCCTGGCACCGCAGCTCCTACCGCGAGGTGCGCACCCTCGTGGCCGCGATCGTGGCGGCCACCGGTCTCGGACCGATCATCGTGCTCATCGCGAACAGCTTCGACGCTCCGCTGGGCCTGGTCGTGGCCGGGTTCGTCTCGGATCCGGGCGCCGAGCTGCCGGCATCCTGCGCCGACGACTTCACGCGCGAGTGCGCCGACCAGGCCGCCGCGATCCTCACGGCCGGGCCGGGGCCCTTCCTGGTGAGCCTTGTGCCGTTCTTCCTCTCCGTGCTCGCCGCCGTGGGTCTTCGCACCGGACGGCGCGCCGCGTGGCTCCTCGCGATCGTCACCAAGACCGCGATCGCGGTCGGAACGGCGATCGCCCTGTCGCCCGGCGACCTCCTCGACCAGCAGACCCGAGACCTCCTGGGCCCCGAGTTCACCGTCGTCATCCTGCTCGCCGTGCTCGTGCCGATCGCCGTGCTCGTGCTGCTCGTCGTCACGCGACGCCGGTTCCGGGTGACCGCTCCCCATCGGGCCGCGCTCGTCTTCCTCGTCACGGTCGTCGGATCCTGGATCGTGCTCGCGGCCGTCCACATCGTGATCGGGCTCGTGGACGGCGAGAACCACCTCGGCGGAGCGCCCGGTGTCGGCGCGCTGCTCTCCGAGATCCTGCGCCCCTTCGTCCCGGCCGGCTTCCTCCCCGACGTGGTCGCGGAGGCGATCCCGATCGACGGGGCGGCGCTGTTCTCGTACCAGTGGGTGGGTGTGCTCTTCTGGGCGGTGTTCATCGTCGCCACGATCCGGCTCTACCGGGCCACGCGCGTCGACAGCGACGCAGCCGGCCAGGCCCGTTTCCGCGATCTGCTGAAGGCGGGCGGCGGCGGGACGCTGGGCTTCATGGGGACCTGGGCCGGCAACAGCCACTGGTTCACCGCCGACGGGCGGGGCGCGGTCGCGTATCGCGTCATCAACAAGGTCGCGCTGACGATGTCGGATCCGGTCTGCGCGGAGGGCGAGGAGCGGGCGACGATCGAGGGCTTCATCGCCTACTGCGAGTCGCAGGGCTGGTCGGCCTGCTTCTACAGCTTCCACGAGCGCTACCTGCCGATCTTCCAGTCCTTCGGGTGGCAGTGCATGTCGGTCGGCGAAGAGACCGTGCTCGACCTGCCGGGGCTGGAGCTCGCGGGCAAAGCCTGGCAGAAGGTCCGTCAGCCGCTGAACCGCGGCCAGCGCGAGGGCGTCACCACCCTCTGGTCGACCTGGGACGACCTGCCCGCGCACTACACGGCCGAGATCGAGGCGGTGAGCGAGGAGTGGGTCGCGAACAAGAAGCTCCCCGAGATGGGCTTCACGCTCGGCGGCATGGAGGAGCTGAAGGACCCGGATGTCGGGATCTTTCTCGCGATCAACAAGGACGGCGGCATCGAGGCCACGACCAGCTGGCTGCCCAGCTGGACCGACGGGCGGATCACCGGCTGGACGATCGACTTCATGCGCCGCAGCGACGGGGCCATGCCCGGCATCATGGAGTTCGTCATCGCCTCCGCCGCGCTGCACATGAAGGAGCAGGGCGCCCAGGTGCTGAGCCTGTCCGGGGCACCGCTGGCGACCAAGCCGGGGGAGGAGACGGGTGAGCCGACGATCATGACCCGGCTGCTCGGCTGGCTCGGCGAGATGCTGGAGCCCGCCTACGGCTTCACGTCATTGTTCCGCTTCAAGAGCAAGTTCAACCCGCGCTACGAGACCATCTACATGGCGTATGCCGATCCCGCGCAGCTCGCGGCCATCGGCATGGCCATCGGCGAGGCCTACCTCCCGCACGCCACGCCGAAGGAGTACCTGGCTCTCGTGCAGACCATCACCAGCCGCGGGAGCGATCGCTGAGGCCCGCCGCGGCAGCGCCGGGCGACGGGATGACGGCTACGCCGGCCTGCCGGCGTCGTTCTGTGGAGGGGCTGACGGGAATCGAACCCGCGCTGTCTGCTTGGGAAGCAGAAGTTCTGCCATTGAACTACAGCCCCGTGCGCCAGTGCGCCCCCTCATCATAGCCGCACGCGGCGGATGCCTACGGCTTCAGCCCCTCGAAGTCGCCCTCGCGGAACTCGGTCTCGATCCGTGCGCCCGCCTGTGCGATCTCGCGCTCGCGCAGCTCGACGCGCCGGATCTTGCCCGAGATGGTCTTGGGCAGCTCGAAGAACTCGACCCGCCGCACCCGCATGTACGGCGGCATGTGCTCACGGGCGTGGGCGAGGATCGAGCGGGCGGTCTCGGCATTCGCGGATGCCGTGGCGCTCAGCTGCACGTAGGCCTTCACGACGTTGAGGCGCACCTCGTCGGGGGCGCCCACCACGCCCGCCTCGGCGACGGCGGGGTGCGTCAGCAGGATCGACTCGACCTCGAAGGGCGACACCTTGAAGTCGCTCGCCTTGAACACGTCGTCGGTGCGCCCGACGAAGGTGAGGAAGCCGTCGGCGTCGCGGGAGGCGACATCGCCCGTGTGGAAGTACCCGTCGTGCTCGACCTTCGCGGTGCGGTCGGGCTCGCCGACGTATCCCGGCGTGAGGTTCAGCGGGCGCACGGGCGTCGTCGGCAGGCAGATCTCGCCCTCGTCGGCCTCGAGGCCCGTGATCGGGTCGATCAGCGCGACCTCGTTGCCCGGGAGCGCGCGGCCCATCGACCCGGGCTTGAGCGCGATCCCGGGGGTGTTGCCGATCACCGCCGTCAGCTCGGTCTGACCGTAGCCGTCGCGGATCTGGATGCCCCACCACCGCTCGATCGTCGCGATGACCTCGGGGTTCAGCGGCTCGCCTGCCGACAGCAGTTCGCGCAGCGCCCGCGGCCGGTCCTCGAGCGAGGCCTGGATCAGCATCCGCCACACGGTCGGCGGGGCGCAGAAGGTGTTGACGCCTGCCCGGTCGAGGGCGGCCGTGAGCGCCACCGGGTCGAAGCGTCGATAGTTGTAGACGAACACCGTGGCCTCGGCGATCCACGGCGCGAAGAAGAGGCTCCAGGCGTGCTTGCCCCAGCCGGGCGCGCTGATGGTCATGTGCACGTCGCCCGGGCGCACACCGATCCAGTACATGGTCGAGAGATGACCGACCGGGTAGGTCACGTGGGTGTGCTCCACCATCTTGGGGCGGGATGTCGTCCCCGACGTGAAGTAGATGATCGCCGCATCCGTCGAGTCCACCTCGACCCCCGGTGCGGCGTCGCTCGCCTCCGCGGCCTCCTCGAACCAGCGCCAGCCCTCGCGCGGCGAGCCGACGACGACGCGGACGAGCTCGAACGGGAGATCGTCGAACTTGGCGGCATCCACCGGATCGGCGATCACGGCGCGGATCCCGGCGCGCTCGATGCGCTCGGCGAGGTCGTCGGGTCCGAGCACGACCGAGGTCGGCAGCATGACCGCCCCGACCTTCATGATCGCGAGCATCGCCTCCCACAGCTCCATGCGGTTGTCGAGCATGAGCATGACCCGGTCGCCGCGGCCGACGCCCTGCGCCCGCAGCCAGTTCGCGACACGGTTGGAGCGCCGTCGCAGCTCGTCGAAGGTGGCCGAGCGCTCCGAGCCGTCCTCCTCGGCGATGCGCAGCGCGACCCGGTCATTGCCCTGGGCGATGCCGTCGAACCAGTCGACGGCCCAGTTGAAGTGGTCGCCGACGTCGGGCCAGGCGAACGCGGTGCGCGCGGCGTCGAGGTCGCGGGCGTTGTCGAGGAGCAGGTCTCGGGCGGCGCGGAAGGCGAGCCCGGCGGGGGAGAGCGACATAGCTGTTCACGTTCTGCGCCGCGGTTCCGCCGCGCGTCGCCGCCAGTCTACGAGGGCGGCCGGCCGCATCCTCGGCATCCCCGGCCACTAGGCTGGGCGCGTGCTGCTCTCCGACCGTGATATCAGGCAGGAACTCTCCGCTGGCCGCATCGGCCTCACGCCGTCCGAAGACGCCATGATCCAGCCCTCGAGCGTCGACGTGCGTCTCGATCGCTACTTCCGCCTGTTCGACAACCACAAGTACCCCTTCATCGACCCCGCGGTCGACCAGCCCGAGCTGACCCGCCTCATCGAGGTCGCCCCCGAGGAGCCCTTCGTGCTCCACCCCGGCGAGTTCGCGCTGGGCTCGACGTTCGAGCAGGTGACGCTGCCCGACGACGTCGCCGCGCGGCTCGAGGGCAAATCCTCCCTCGGTCGTCTCGGCCTGCTCACCCACTCCACCGCCGGGTTCATCGACCCCGGGTTCTCCGGCCACGTGACCCTCGAGCTCTCCAACGTCGCGACGCTCCCGATCACGCTCTGGCCCGGCATGAAGATCGGCCAGCTGTGCTTCTTCCGCCTGAGCTCGCCGGCCGAGCACCCCTATGGCTCCGGGCCCTACGGCAACCGGTACCAGGGCCAGCGGGGTCCGACCGCCTCCCGTTCCTTCCAGAACTTCCACCGCACGGATGTCGGCACGACGGACGCGGGGGCGCCCGGCGCCTGAGGGCGGGGCGAACCCCAGGGCCCGCGAGCCGCCCGACCCCCCGCCGCTGAGAGGGCCCATGAGCGCAGACGACGTCATCGAGAGGTCCCGTGTGCTCACGAGCGCCCCCGCGGCGCTGCGGTCGGTCGTCGAGCTGGCCTCCTTCGTGGCCGACGTCCCCATGGCCACGATCAACATCGTGACGAGCGATGCGCAGCACAACGTCGCCGCGGTGGGCTTCGACGCCGTGATCTGCCGGCGGGAGGACTCGATGTGCGCCGTGACCGTGCAGACGGGCACACCGATCCTCGTGTCCGACGCCTTCGCCGACGAGCGGTTCCGCGACAACCCCTTCGTGACCGGCGAGCTCGGCGCCGTGCGCTTCTACGCGAGCTTCCCCCTCGAGCTCGAGGGCGAGCGGATCGGCACGCTCTGCGTGTTCGACACGAAGCCGCGTGAGCTCGATCCGCACCGCAGCGCGCTGCTCGCTGTCCTCGCGGACCGGATCGTCGACATCCTCGAGCTCGAGCGGCAGACCCAGCACCTCGAGCAGGCGCTGCGGCGCACGGAGGAGCTGCGCGACGAGCTGCGCCGCTCGAACAGTCAGCTCTCGGCGTTCGCGGGGCAGATCAGTCACGATCTCTCCTCGCCCTTGACCTCGGTCACGCTCGCGCTCGAGCTCCTGCACGAGAGCCTGGCCGACGCCCCGGGCGCGCCGCCCTCCTTCGAGAGCTGGGTGGAGACGGGCCTGCGCGGCGCGGGTCGCATGGAGGCGATGATCCGCGACATCCTCGCCTACGCCCGGTTGGGCGGTGAGCTGCGGCGCGTGCGCGTCGACCTGGGCGAGGTGGCGCAGGCGGCCCGGTTCGACGTGGGCGTGTTCGACGGCGATCCGCGCATCGAGGCGGGTCCGCTGCCGGTCGTCCTGGCGGATGCGAGCCAGCTCCGCGCCGTGTTCCAGAATCTGTTCGCCAACGCGTTGAAGTTCAGCGGCGACGACCCGCGTGTGGAGGTCTCGTCCGAGCGCGAGGGCGAGTTCTGGCGCGTCGAGGTCGCCGATCGCGGAAGCGGCATCGACCCGGCCGACGCGGTTCGCGTGTTCGAGCCCCTCGTGCGGGCGAGGACGGATGTCGAGGGGAGCGGCATCGGGCTCTCGACCTGCCGCCGCATCGTGCAGGCCCACGGCGGCTCGATCGGGCTCCGGCCGCGCGAGGGCGGCGGCGCGGTCGCCTGGTTCCGCCTGCCCGCCGCGCTCGAGTAGTCCGGGGGTCGGCTCCGCGGGCGCGGGGGTAGCATCGTCGCGCAGAGGTTCCCGCGGTGGTGCGGGACGGCGACGCGAGGGAGCGGAGGCGACGACGATGGGCGGGGACCGGGCCTACCAGCACTTCTCGACGCGCGGCTTCGCCTCCGTCGAGCGCCGAGAGCTCTGGGAGCATCACAACGCGCGCGCCCTCCTCCCGCTCGGGGTCCGCTCGATCGACGGCGCCGTGCTCGAGGCGAGCGAGGACAACGTGCGTCTGACGAACCTGACGTTCGCTCGTGTCCACGCGAGCCCCCACGTCGTCGAGCGCACGGCGAACCACATCGCCCAGAGCACGGTCGACGGCGTCGCGCTGTTCTTCTCGCTGGCCGGCGACGCGTTCTTCTACCACCAGGACGGTGTGCACCTGCAACGTCCCGGCACCCTGCTGGTGTGCGACGTCTCGCAGCCGTTCCTGCGCGGCTTCGCGCACGGCCTGCAGGAGTTCGTGCTGACCGTGCCGCGACGCGTCTTCGAGGACGTCACGGAGTCGTCGCTGCCGCGCGAGCCCCTCGTGCGATCGTTCGCGGACGTTCCCGGCGGCGACACCCACGCGGCGGCCCTCGCCCGGCTGGTGCGGCGCACGCTGGCCGAGCCGACGGCCGACTCGCTCGCCGCGACGGAGGACAGCGCGCTCGAGCTGCTGCGCATGATGCTCGCGCCCGCGGGCGGAGCGGGCGCGCACCGCGCGGGCGCCATCGCGTGGATCCGCCGCAACCTGGGAGACCCGTCGATCTCGGTCACGGTCGTCGCGGACGCCGTCGGCGTCTCCGAGCGGACGCTCGCGCGCGCGTTCGCCGCGAGCGGAGGCACGGTGGCCCGCACGATCCTCGACCTGCGGCTCGAGCGCGCCCACCGCATCCTCTCGCGTCCCGGCTCGCCCGCCGTGCAGGAGGTGGCGGTCGCCTGCGGCTTCGTCTCGGCCAGCCACTTCTCGCGCGTGTTCCGCGAGCGCTTCGGGCAGCCGCCCGCGGCGGTCGCGGCATCCGCCGCGCACTCCGCGCCACGGATGCCGGATCCCGCCATCCGCTGACCGGATCCGGACAGGGCGTGGTCGGGCCCGCGGATTCGGCGCATCCTCGGAGGGGGACCACGAAGCGGTGGTCACGGACTTTCCCGTGAGGACGACCAATGGCGGCATTCGACGATGGAATCGCGGCGACCGAGCTCGGCGTGGACGGCGCGGTCGAGACGGACGTGCTGGTGGTGGGCTCCGGACCGAGCGGCGCATCCATGTCGCTCGCGCTCTCGACCTACGGCATCCCGAACGTCGCCGTGACGAAGTACCGCTGGGACGGCCAACACGCCCCGCGCGCACATCACGAACCAGCGCGCCATGGAGTTCTTCCGCGACATGGGCGTGCTCGCCGACGTCGAGAGGGAGGCGACCCCGCACGCGCTGATCGGCGACACCGTGTTCTGCTCCTCGCTGGCCGGGGAGGAGTTCGGCCGCATCCTCGCGTGGGGCACGAGCCCGCGCCGACACGCGGACTACGAGGCGGCGTCCCCCGTGCTCAACGCGGACATGCCGCAGCACCTGCTCGAGCCCATCCTGGTCAAGCACGCCGCGGCTCGGGGCAGCCAGGTCCGCTTCTCGTCCGAGTACCTGCGCCACGAGCAGGATGCGACCGGGGTCACCACCACGGTGCTCGACCGACTCACGGGAACCGAGTACACCGTGCGGTCGCGATACCTGTACGGGGCCGACGGCGCCCGCTCGAAGGTCGCCGCGGACGCGGGCCTCTCGTTCGAGGGCCGCATGGACATCGCCGGCTCCATGAACATCACCTTCACGGCGGATCTGGAAGCCCTCGTGGGCCACCGTCCCTCGGTGCTCTACTGGGTCGTCAAGCCCGGCGCGAACGTGGGCGGCATCGGAGCCGGCCTCGTGCGGATGGTGCGGCCCTGGAACGAGTGGCTGATCGTCTGGGGCTACGACATCTCCCAGCCGCCGCCCGCGATCGACGCCGCCGCGGCGAAGGAGATCGTCTTCGATCTGCTGGGCACCCGCGACATCGACGTCCGGATCACCGGCACGAGCCTGTGGGGCAACAACGAGATGTACGCGACGACCGTCTCGAACGGGCGGGTGTTCTGCGGCGGGGACGCGATCCACCGTCACCCGCCGTCCAACGGTCTCGGCTCGAACACGTCCATCCAGGACTCGTACAACCTCGCCTGGAAGCTCGCCGCCGTTCTGCGCGGCGATGCCGGCCCGGCACTGCTCGACAGCTACCAGGCCGAGCGCGCCCCGGTCGCGAAGCAGATCGTGCTGCGCGCGAACCAGTCCTCGCGCGAGTTCGGCGGCTTCTTCGACGCGCTGGGGGTGACCGGTGCCACGGGAGCCCAGGGCATGATCGACGCGATCGCCGAGCGCACGAAGGACACCGAGACCGGCCGCCGTCGGCGGGAGGAGCTCGTGACGGCGATGGAGCTGAAGAACTACGAGTTCAACGCCCACGGCGTCGAGCTCGGGCAGTTCTACGCCTCGGATGCGGTCGTCTCCGACGGCAGCCCGAAACCGGCCACGGAGGGGCTCGACCCGGAGCTTCACCACACACCCGGCACCGCGCCCGGCGCCCCGCTGCCGCACGCCTGGGTCGGCGACAGCCGGAGGAAGATGTCCACCCTGGACCTCGCCCCCTCGACGCGGTTCACCGTCATCACCGGGATCGCCGGCGACCCCTGGGCCCGGGCCGCGGACCGCATCGCGGAGCGCACCGGCATCCCGCTGCAGGCCGTCGTGATCGGTCCGGGGCGTGAGGTCACCGACCTCTACGACGACTGGGCGCGACTGCGCGGCATCGACGAGGACGGCGTGCTCCTGGTGCGCCCGGACAAGATCGTCGCCTTCCGTGCCGCGACGATGGCGGACGACCCCGAGGCGACGCTGCAGGGAGCGCTCGACACCGTCCTGAGCCGTGACTGAGAGGACCCCATGACCATCTCCTTCGACCACACCACCCTGGGCCAGCGCGTCCTGTTCGGCACCGGCAGGGCGGCCGAGCACGCGGCCGCGGCCATCGACGGACTCGGTGCGCGCCGCGTTCTGCTGATCGGCGGCGCCGCCGTCCGCGCTCTCGCCGACACGATCGCCGAGAGCGCGCCCGTCGTCGCCCGCATCGACGAGGTGGTGCAGCACGTGCCCGTCGAGAACGGGCGCGCCGCGGTGGAGCTCGCGGAACGGGCGGGCATCGACGCCGTGCTCACGATCGGCGGCGGATCGTCGACGGGGCTCGGGAAGATCGTCGCACGGGACACGAGGCTTCCGATCGTCGCGATCCCGACCACGTTCGCGGGGTCGGAGGCGACCGACGTCTGGGGCCAGACCGAGGGGGAGCGCAAGACCACGGGCACGGACGGCAGCGTGCTGCCGAAGGTGATCGTCTACGACGCGTCCCTCTCGGTCTCGCTCCCGGCCCATCTCGCCATCGCGAGCGGGCTCAACGCGGTCGCGCACGCGGTCGACGGGTTCTGGGCGCCGCGTGCCGATCCGATCAACACGGCGCTGGGCACCGAGGGCATCCGCGTGCTGTTCCCCGGGCTGCGGGCGCTGCATGCGCGCCCCGACGACATCCAGGCCCGTGAGCAGACGCTGTACGGCGCGTACCTCGCGGCCGTCGCGTTCGCCTCGGCCGGCAGCGGCATGCACCACAAGATCTGCCACGTGCTCGGCGGCGCCTACGGGCTCTCGCACGCCGAGATGCACGCGATCGTGCTCGCCTACGTGACGGCGTTCAACGCCCCGGCCGCCCCGGATGCGGCGGCCCGCGTCTCGTCCGCCCTCGGCGGGGCGCCCGCGGCCGCCGGGCTGTACGAGCTCCGGGAATCGCTGGGGGTCGCGGGCTCGCTCGCCGAGCTCGGCTTGCGCGAGCGCGACATCCCCGAGGCCGCACGTCTCGCCACGGCGGCGATCCCGGCATCCAATCCGCGTCCCTTCGACGTCTCGGACGTCGAGGGCATCATCCGCGCCGCGTGGGCCGGCGAGCCCGTGGAGGAGTGACCATGGCCGACATCGCAGGGATCAGCGCCGAGCAGGCGCACCGGGAGCAGGCTCTCGTCGAGGAGGTCGTGGCCTCGTTCGAGCGCTGTCAGGACGACCGTCTCCGTGTCGTGCTGCAGGCGCTCACCCGGCACCTCCACGCCTTCCTGCGCGAGGTGCGGCTCACCGAGGAGGAATGGAACGCGGCGATCGCCTTCCTCACCGAGGCCGGGCACATCACCACCGACACCCGGCAGGAGTTCGTGCTGCTCTCCGACGTGCTGGGAGCGTCGATGCAGGTGGTCGGGATGAACAATCCCGAGGTCGGCGACGCCACCGAGGCGACCGTCTTCGGCCCGTTCTTCGTGGCGGACGCGCCGGAGATCCCGCTCGGCGGGGACATGTCCTTCGGCGCCGCGGGTGAGCCGTGCCTGATCGAGGGGACGGTCACCGGCACCGACGGGCGCCCCATCCCGCATGCGCGCATCGAGGTGTGGGAGGCCGATGAGGACGGCTTCTACGACGTGCAGTACACGGACGGACGACTCGCGGCCCGCGCTCACCTGTTCAGCGACGCGGACGGCTCCTACCGGTTCTGGGGGCTGTTCCCGACGCCGTACCCCATCCCCCACGACGGTCCGGTCGGCCGGATGCTGCAGGCCACCGGCCGTTCGCCGATGCGGGCGAGCCACCTGCATTTCATGGTCACCGCGCCGGGCTGCCGCACGCTCGTCACCCACATCTTCGTCCGCGGCGACGAGCAGCTGGCGATCGGGGACAGCGTGTTCGGGGTGAAGGAGTCGTTGATCAAGGAGTTCGTGCACAGCGCCGCCGGAACGCCGACACCGGACGGGCGCGATGTCGGCGGGCGCGAGTGGAGTCGCGCCCGCTTCGACATCGTGCTGCCGCCCGGTGAGGGCGGCGGGCTGCACGTCAGCGGCTGACGGCGTCCTCGCCCGCGCGCCGGCACTCGGCGTGCGCGGTCGCCGCGCGCTCGTGGAGCGCGTCGTCGGACCCGGCACGGAACATGCGGTCCCGCGCGAAGCCGCGGCCGAATCCGCCGTGCGGGCCGAATCCGTGACGCGGGTGCGGGCCGAACCCGCGCATGCCGTGCCGGCCGAAGCGCGGGCGGCCGAAGCCGCGCGCGAACTCCGCCGCGGTGTCGTCCCAGCCGAGGCCGCGGGCGATGGTCTCGAGGGAGGCGATCGTGGTCGCGTAGTCCTCGGGTGAGACCAGGCCCTCGATCCGCTCGCGCAGCTCGTGCGCGAGCTCGGTGGCTCGGGTGCGAGCCGCCTCGCGGCTGGCCGGCTCCTCTCCGGCGAACGCGTCGGCGAAGCGTTCGCGGATCAGCCCGTCGATCGCGCGCATCCAGTGCACGAGACCGCGTTCGGGCGAGGCGGGGTTCTGGGGATTCGTGGTGTCTGTCATGGGAGATCCTCTCTGCGGGTCGGGCGACCCATCCGGCGATACTTGTCATATCGCATGTGTATGCAGTGTGACATGTATTCGAGTCTCATGTCAACTCACATGTAAATTGGAGGGCATGGACTCCTCCGCGAGCGGGCCGACCGATGCGGTCGAGCAGATCTTCGCCGCCCTGTCGCAGCTCCGGCGGCGGCGTCGTCCATCGGGACCGGACGACGCCGGGGCGCCGCATCACGGTCGCGGGCGACACGGACTCGGCCCCGGACACGGCCGCTGGGCCGAGCACCCGGCGCCGCCGTGGGCACCGGATGGCGAGCGGCTCGGCGGGCCCGCACGCCTGAGGATGCTCGAGGCGCTGGCCGCGGCATCCGCCCCGCTGTCCGTCAGCGAGATCGGCGAGGCGGTCGGGGTCGACCAGCCGAGGGCCTCGCGCCTCGTGCAGCAGGGTGTCGAGACGGGGGTCGTGCGCCGCGAGGCCGATCCGGGCGACGCGCGGCGGACGCGCATCGCCCTGACGGATCAGGGGCGCGCGCTCGTGGGCCGATTCCGGGGGGCTCGGCGGGAGGCCGTCACGACGGCGCTTGCCGACTTCACCGACGCCGAGCGCGCCGAGTTCGCGCGATTGCTGACCAAGTTCGCCGCCGCCTGGCCGCGCTGAGCCCCGCGCGGGACGACGTCAGCGCGCAGCGGCGGGGAGCCGGACGAAGATCAGCAGCACCAGCCCGGCCAGCAGCACGAGCGCGAGGCCGGCGACGCCCCAGATCGTGGAGCCGAAGAGCGCGATGAAGAGCGTCCACATCGCCGGTGAGATGAAGCTGGCGACCCGGCCGGTCGTCGCATAGAGCCCGAAGATCTCTCCCTGCATCCCCGCCGGCGTCACGCGCGCGAGCAGAGAGCGACTGGCCGCCTGTGCCGGGCCGACCCACGCGGACAGGAGCAGGCCGCCCACCCAGAAGGCCGGCTTCCCGAGTCCCTGGAACATCAAGAGGAGGGTGGCCAGGACGATCAGACCGCTGAGCGCCATCACGATCACCGTCTTGGCGCCGAGCCGGTCGTCGAGGCGGCCCGCCAGGATCGTCGAGACACCGGCCACGACGTTCGCCGCGATGCCGAAGACCATCACCTCGGTCGGCGAGAACCCGAAGGCGACGGACGCGAGGATGCCGCCGAAGGCGAAGACCCCCGCCAGCCCGTCGCGGTAGATCGCGCTCGCCAGCAGGAACCAGAAGGTCGGACGGTGGGCGCGGAAGAGGGCGACGACATCGCGCACGAGCTCCGCATAGCCTGCGAAGAACCCCACTCGGCGGGCGCCCGGGGGTGCCGGGGCCTCCGGCACGTTCACGAACAGGGGGATCGCGAACACGATCGTCCACACGCCGCAGCCCACCGCGATCAGCCGATACGCGAGGCCGTCGGAGGTGTCCAGGCCGAACCAGTCCACGAACGTGAGGGCGACCACGATCGACAGCGCGAGGATCCCGCCGATGTAGCCGAGTCCCCAGCCGAGTCCCGAGACGCGC
This sequence comes from Microbacterium sp. SORGH_AS_0888, assembly GCF_030818905.1. NCBI lineage: Bacteria > Bacillati > Actinomycetota > Actinomycetes > Micrococcales > Microbacteriaceae > Microbacterium > Microbacterium sp. SORGH_AS_0888. The sequence goes on along the minus strand of NZ_JAUTAZ010000001.1, from coordinate 1,994,388 downwards.
CCGATCGTGCGCGGCGTGGAGACCTGCACCAGCATTGCGTTGTAGTTGACCCCGGCGATCTCGGACACGACGGCGCCGAGCGAGATCGCGACGGCCCCGAACCAGAAGTAGGCGGGGTCGGCGTGCACGAAGAACAGCGCGAACTGCAGGAGCGCCAGCAGCACCGTGAAGACCCCGAGCCACCGCTTCTTGCGCCCCGAGCGGTCCGCGGTCTGACCGAGCACGGGAGCCAGCAGCAGGATCAGGATGCCGGCCGCGGTCGAGGCGAGGCCGTAGTCGCTCGCGAGCCCCGCCAGTGCGCTCTCGCGCACCGGGTCGTCCGCGGGCAGCGCGGCGATGTCGGCCGGCAGGAACGAGTCCGACACGAGGTACAGGGAGGCGAACACGAACGTCAGCAGCACGGAGTTGAACGGCTGCGTCGCCCAGTCCCACAGCGCCCAGGACGCGACCTGACGGCGCGGCACCCTCCGCTCCGGCGAGGACTCCTGGAACAGGGCGCCCATCGGCCGGAGTGCGCCGGTGTTGGCGGTCGGCGGAGGCGTCGTTTCTGCGGACGGGGCGGACTCCATGTCGGCCACGGTAGGTCCCTTCGGTGAACGCGGGGTGGCGTGCGTCGTTGCGAGGTCAGACTATCCCGCGGCCGTGCGGTGGTTAGCCTGGAACGATGACCGAGAGCTCCCCGGCCGCAGATCCCCTCGCCGCCCGCCCTCTGGCCCGATGGGTCTTCTGGCCCGCGGCGACCGTCATCGTGCTCGTCGCCGCGTTCGGCGTCCTGTTCCCCCAGGTTGCGGAGACCACGTTCGCCACGATCCAGGCGGCGATCGTGCGGGCCTTCAACTGGTACTACGTGCTGATCGCCGCGTTCTTCGTCGCGTTCGCCCTCGTGCTCGGCTTCAGCCGGTTCGGCGAGATCAGACTGGGAAAGGACGAGGATGAGCCCGAGTTCTCGCTCGGGAGCTGGTTCTCGCTGCTGTTCGCCGCGGGGATGGGCATCGGGCTCGTGTTCTACGGCGTGAGCGAGCCGCTCAGCCACTTCGTCTCCCCGCGTCCGGGCGTCACGGGCACCGACGCCCAGCTCGCCCAGAGCGCCCTGACCCAGACCTACCTCCACTGGGGCGTGCAGGCCTGGGCGATCTACGTCGTGATCGGGGTCGCGCTCGCGTACGCGATCCACCGTCGTCGCCGGCCCATCTCCATCCGCTGGGCGCTGGAGCCGCTGCTCGGCCGCCGCGTCTACGGCGCCTGGGGGAACCTGATCGACACGGTCGCGCTGGTGGGCACCGTCTTCGGTGTCGCGACCTCGCTCGGTCTCGGGGTGATGCAGATCGGCGCCGGGCTCTCGAGTGCGGGGCTCGGGTCGCCGGACACCCTCGGCCAGATCGTCATCATCGGCGTGATCACGCTGTTCGTGCTGTTCTCGGTCCTCTCCGGCGTCGCGCGCGGCATGAAGTGGCTCTCGACGTTCAACCTCGTGCTCGCCGGCGTGCTCCTCGTCGTCGTCCTGGCCGTCGGGCAGACGGAGTACCTGCTGCGCGAGTGGGTCCAGTCGATCGGCGCCTATCTGCAGAACTTCATCGGTCTGAGCTTCACCGTCAGTGCGTTCAACGGCGCGGCAGGCGAGCAGTGGCAGGCCGCGTGGACGTCGTTCTACTGGGGGTGGTGGATCTCGTGGGCGCCCTTCGTCGGCATCTTCATCGCGCGGGTGAGCCGGGGGCGGACGGTGCGCGAGTTCGTCCTGGGGGTTCTGATCGTGCCGACCCTCGTCGGCATCCTCTGGTTCGCCGTGCTCGGTGGCTCGGCGCTGTACCAGGAGCTCGCCGAGCCCGGCTCGATGCTCCTGCCGGACGGGACCGTCGATCTGCAGGGCGCGCTGTTCCAGCTGTTCGCCCATCTCCCGGCGGGCCAGGTGCTCACGGTCGGGGCCATCCTCCTGATCGCGATCTTCTTCGTCACCTCGGCCGATTCCGGCGCGCTCGTGATGGCGATGCTCGCCACCGGCGGCGACACCGAGCCGCGTCGGTGGGTGCGTGTGTTCTTCACGCTCGCCACGGCCGTGCTGGCGGTGGCGTTGCTGCTCGCCGGCGGGTTGACGGCGCTGCAGACCGCCGCGATCGCGATCGCGCTCCCCTTCAGCGTGGTCATGCTGCTGATCTGCTGGTCGACTGTGATCGCGTTCCGCCGCGAACGACGGCTCTACGACCGGGCGATGCGCGCGCGGCTCGTCGACGACATCGGCGAGCGTTACGGTCTCGAGGTCGAGTCCGGCAACGAGCGGGGTGTGCGGCTGCCGAGCTGGCACCGGCGACGACGATGACCGCGTCCGCGCGGTCCGTGGACTTGATAGGAGGCGTGTCAAGTTCACTTGACGCCACGGTGCCGCCGCAGTAATGTGGAAGCCATCGAAGTTGAGTCGCGCAGACTCAACCCTCAGGCTTTCATAGAACTGTCTCACCGAAAGGAAACACCCATGCCCCGTGCAGTTGGAATCGACCTCGGTACGACGAACTCCGTCGTCGCCGTCCTCGAGGGCGGCGAGCCGAAGGTCATCACGAACGCCGAAGGCTTCCGCACCACGCCCTCGGTCGTCGCGTTCACGAAGGACGGCGAGGTGCTCGTCGGTGAGACCGCCAAGCGTCAGGCCGTCACGAACGTCGACCGCACCATCACCTCGGTCAAGCGCCACATGGGCACCGACTGGAAGACCCAGCCGATCGACGGCAAGCAGTACACGCCGCAGGAGATCTCGGCCCGCATCCTCCAGAAGCTCAAGCGCGACGCCGAGCAGTACCTCGGCGACAGCGTGACGGATGCCGTCATCACGGTCCCGGCCTACTTCAACGACGCCGAGCGTCAGGCGACCAAGGAAGCCGGCGAGATCGCGGGCCTGAACGTGCTCCGCATCATCAACGAGCCGACCGCCGCGGCCCTCGCCTACGGCCTCGACAAGGGCAAGGAGGACGAGCTCATCCTCGTCTTCGACCTCGGTGGCGGAACCTTCGACGTCTCGCTGCTCGAGGTGGGCAAGGACGACGACTTCTCCACGATCCAGGTGCGCGCGACCGCCGGCGACAACCGGCTCGGCGGCGACGACTGGGACCAGCGCGTCGTCGACTACCTGATCACGCAGTTCCGTCAGACAACGGGCGTCGACGTCTCGGGTGACAAGATCGCGCTGCAGCGCCTCAAGGAGGCCGCCGAGCAGGCGAAGAAGGAGCTGTCGAGCTCGACCTCGACGAGCATCAACCTGCCCTACCTCTCGCTCACCGAGTCCGGCCCGGTGTCGCTGTCCGAGACGCTGACGCGTGCCAAGTTCGAGGACCTCACCAAGGATCTCCTCGACCGCACGAAGAAGCCGTTCGACGACGTCATCCGTGAGGCCGGGATCAAGGTCGGCGACATCGACCACGTCGTGCTCGTGGGCGGATCGACCCGCATGCCCCAGGTCTCCGAGCTCGTCAAGCAGCTCACCGGCGGCCAGGAGCCCAACAAGGGCGTCAACCCGGACGAGGTCGTCGCCGTGGGGGCGGCCCTCCAGGCCGGCGTCCTCAAGGGCGAGCGCAAGGACGTCCTGCTGATCGACGTGACCCCCCTGAGCCTCGGCATCGAGACCAAGGGCGGCATCATGACCAAGCTCATCGAGCGCAACACGGCCATCCCGACCAAGCGGAGCGAGACCTTCACGACGGCGGACGACAACCAGCCGTCCGTCGCGATCCAGGTGTTCCAGGGCGAGCGCGAGTTCACCCGCGACAACAAGCCGCTCGGCACCTTCGAGCTCACCGGCATCGCGCCGGCTCCCCGCGGCATCCCGCAGATCGAGGTCACGTTCGACATCGACGCCAACGGCATCGTCCACGTGTCCGCGAAGGACAAGGGAACCGGCACCGAGCAGTCGATGACCATCACGGGGGGGTCGTCCCTGCCCAAGGAGGACATCGAGCGCATGGTGCGCGAGGCCGAGGAGCACGCCGCCGAGGACAAGAAGCGCCGCGAGGCCGCCGAGGTGCGCAACCAGGCCGAGACGCTCTCGTACTCGGTCGACAAGCTCATCAAGGACAACGAGGACAAGCTCCCCGAAGAGGTCAAGACCTCGGTCCAGGCGGATGTCGACGCCCTCAAGGCGGCGCTGGCCGGCGAGGACGACGACGCGGTCAAGACCGCGTTCGACAAGCTCAGCCAGAGCCAGGGCCAGCTGGGTGAGGCCATCTACCAGGCGGCGCAGGCGCAGGGCCAGCCGGCCGACCCGTCGGCGACCGATCCGGGCAACGGCTCCGTGCCGAACCCCGAGGAGGACGTCATCGACGCCGAGGTCGTCGACGACGAAGACGACAAGAACAAGAAGTAAGACGAGCAGATGACCGACAAGGACTTCGACAACGAGGTCCCTCGCGATGACGACCCGGTCGACCCTCGGGGCTCTCAGAGCCCCGAGGGCGCGGCCGGGTCGTCCCCGCAGGGGGACGACGAGCTGACGATCGACGACATCCTCGGCACGGAGCAGACCGACGAGGCCGCCACCGCCGAGGCGGATGCCGCCGACCACGACCTGCTGCTGGACCTCAAGCGGCTGCAGGCCGAGTACGCGAACTACCGTCGCCGCACGGAGGAGCAGCGCGAGATCGAGATCGAGCGCGCGAAGGGCTCGGTCGCGAAGGGGCTGCTCCCCGTGCTCGACGATCTCGACCGCGCCGCCAAGCACGGCGACCTGCCCGAGGGGACGCCCTTCGCCGCGATCGCCGAGAAGCTGCGCGGCGTGGCCGAGCGGATGGGACTCGTGTCCTACGGCGCCGCGGGCGAGGTGTTCGACCCGCAGCAGCACGAGGCGATCTTCCAGCAGCCGACGCCCGGCGTGACCGAGGCGACCGTGCTGGAGGTCGTCGAGGTCGGCTACCGGCTCGGCGCGGTGGAGCTGCGCCCCGCGAAGGTCGTCGTCGCCGTGCCGGCGGACTAGGAGGCGGACGTGGCCAGTCAAGACTGGTTCGACAAGGACTTCTACGCGGTGCTCGGCGTCTCGAAGGACGTCTCCGAGGCCGAGCTGAAGAAGACGTACCGCAAGCTCGCGCGCACGTATCACCCGGACTCCAATCCGGGCGATGCGGCCGCCGAGGCGAAGTTCAAGGAGATCAGCGAGGCCTACGCCGTGCTGAGCGATCCGGAGCAGCGGCAGGAGTACGACCAGATCCGCGCGATGGGATCGGGTGCCCGCTTCACGGCGGGAGGCCAGGGTGCGGGCGGCTTCGAGGACGTGTTCTCGATGTTCGGACAGGGCCGTGGCGGTGCGCGCTACCAGTCCGCCGACTACGACGACCTGTTCTCGATGTTCGGGCAGGGCGGTGGCTTCGGCTCCGGACGGTTCGGGCAGCCCACCGGCGGCTACCGCGGTTACGGCGGCCCGACCCGCGGTGCCGACGTCACGGCGCGCACGACGCTCGACTTCATGACCGCCGCCAAGGGCGAGACGATCACCCTGCAGGGCGAGGACGGCAAGCCCTTCAAGGTCAAGATCCCCGCGGGCGTCGCCGACGGGCAGAAGATCCGCCTGCGCGGACGTGGCCGGCCCTCGCAAGACGGCGGGGAGAACGGCGACATCGTGGTGCAGGTCAGCGTGCGCCCGCATCCGGTGTTCCAGCGCGACGGTCTCAACCTGCGCGTGACCGTGCCGGTGACCTTCACCGAGGCCGCCCTCGGGGCGACGATCGAGGTGCCCACCCTCGAGGGCGAGCCGGTGCGGCTCAAGGTCGCGCCGGGCACGCCGTCCGGGCGGGTGCTGCGCGTCAAGGGCCGCGGCATCCAGACCCAGAAGGGGACCGGTGATCTGCTGGCCGAGGTGCAGGTGGTCGTGCCCACCCACCTCGACGGGCCGGCGAAGGAGGCGCTCGAGCGCTTCCGTGAGGTGGAGCCCGACGAGAACCCGCGGGCCGAGCTGATGGCGAAGGCCCGGAGCTGAGAGATGCCGGATCAGGACATCTCGCCGGTTCAGGACGCGGTGGCGTCGGGGGCGCCTGCTGCGGCCGATGGTCCTGATGCGGCCGCAGGACGAGACGCAAGGAGGGGGAGCCGTGAGCGATGACACGGTCGACGAGGATGCGCCGATCTTCGCGATCCAGGTGGCGGCGGAGCTGTCGGGCATGCACGCGCAGACGCTGCGCCAGTACGATCGCCTCGGCCTCGTCGTGCCCGCCCGCACCAAGGGCGGGTCGCGCCGCTACTCGGTGCACGACATCGCGCAGCTGCGCGAGGTGAGCCGGCTCTCCGCGGACGGCATGAGCCTGCCAGCGATCGCGCGCATCATCGAGCTGGAGAACCGGGTGCGGGAGCTCCACGGCCGGGTGCAGGACCTCGAGGCCCGCATGCGCGAGGAGCTCGACCGCCGGCCCGGCGCCCGCGTGTTCGCCGCCGGGGCGACGGGCGCCGTCGTGACGCTGCGCTCGGGCACTCGCGTGCGTCGGGCGACGGATGTCGTGGTGTGGCGGCCCCGCCGGGAGATCCCGCCCGCCGAGTGAGCCGCGGCATCCCGGCTCCGCCCGTGCCGACCCCGCCTCGGCCGCCCGTCCGCAACGGCGGGGATCGTGTGCGACGCGCCGTCGTCGACCGGTGCCGCTCGGCGTGTCGGGGAGAATCCCCGCAGAACGGTCGCGCGAAAATGATTGTGGATCTACAATCTTTGCGTGTTCGCAACTAATGCCGTCGAGCTGAGCGCCCGCCGCAAGGTCGCCATCCTCGCCACCTGCTGCCTGAGCCTGTTCATCGTGACGATGGACTCCACGATCGTCAACGTCGCCCTCCCGTCGATCCGTTCGGCGCTCGGCGCCAGCGTCTCGCAGCTGCAGTGGATCGTCGACGTCTACACGCTCGTGCTCGCGAGCCTGCTGATCCTCGCCGGCGCGAGCGCCGACCGGTGGGGCCGGCGCCGCGTCTTCCAGATCGGCCTGGTCGTCTTCGCGCTCGGCTCGCTGCTGTGCAGCCTCGCCCCGTCGATCGAGGTGCTCATCGGCGCCCGCGCCCTCCAGGCCGTCGGCGGCTCCATGCTGAACCCCGTCGCGCTCTCCATCATTACTCAGGCCTTCGTCAAGCCCGCCGAGCGGGCTCGCGCGATCGGGGTCTGGGGGGCGATCGTGGGCGTCTCGATGGCGCTCGGGCCGATCGTCGGCGGCATCCTCATCCAGGCGGTCGACTGGCGGGCCGTGTTCTGGGTCAACCTGCCGATCTGTCTCCTCGCGATCGTGCTCACGGCGCTCATCGTGCCGGAGTCGCGTTCGGCCGCCGCGCGCGCCTTCGATCCGCTCGGCCAGGTGCTCGCGATCCTCGTGCTGGCGGGGCTCGTGTACGGCCTCATCGAAGGACCGGTCGCCGGCTGGGCCGCGCCGCAGACCCTTCTCGTGTTCGCCGTCGCGCTCGTGGCCCTGCTCGCGTTCCTCGCCTGGGAGCGCCGCCGCGAGCACCCGTTCCTCGACCTGCGCTTCTTCGGCAGCGCCCCCTTCTCTGCGGCGACCCTCGTGGCCGTGGCGGCCTTCGCCTCGTGGGGCGCGTTCCTCTTCCTCTTCTCGCTCTACCTGCAGCAGGTCCGCGGGCTCAGCGCCTTCGCCACGGGATGTGTCCTGGTCGCCCCCGCGCTCGCGATGCTGATCTGCTCCCCGCTGTCCGGGCGGGCGGTGGCGCGCTGGGGCGCGCGGCCCTCGCTGCTCCTGGCCGGCGCAGCGCTGCTCGTGAGCGCCGTGCTCATGCTGCTGATCGACGCGGACACGCCCATCCCGGCGATCATCGCGATCATCACGGTCTTCGGATTCGGCTTCGGCATGATCAACGCGCCCATCACCAACTCCGCCGTGTCCGGGATGCCGCGCGATCGGGCGGGGGCCGCGAGTGCGATCGCCTCGACGAGCCGGCAGGTCGGCATGAGCCTCGGGGTCGCGCTCGCGGGGAGCGTGACGGGAGTGGCCGTCACGGGGGTCGACGCCGGCTTCCCGCAGGCGATGCACGCCATGTGGGGCTGGGTCATCGGCTTCGCCGTCGCCATCCTCGCGCTGGCCGTGGTCTCGACGTCGCGCTGGGGGCGCGCGACCGCCGAGAGCGTCGCCCGCCGGCTCATCCAGGAGGAGGCCGTCGATGCCCGGTGACGAGGAGGAGCTGCTCCGCGAGGCCTGGCAGGCCATGGTCGCCGCCGTCTTCGAGGAGCGCGACGAGTGGCGCCGCGCGGTGAGCGAGGCGACCGGGCTGCCCTTCACCCGTGTGCGGGTGCTCCGCCGAGTCGAGCACGAGCCGCGCTCGCTCGGCGAGCTCGCGCGGAGCGCCGGCATGGATGCGCCGGCCACCTCGGTCGCCGTCAGTGCGCTGGAGGAGCGGGGCTACGTCGTGCGCGAGAGCGCGCCGCACGACCGCCGCGTCAAGCGGGTGCGGATCACGGACGCCGGTCGCGAGGTGCTGGAGCGGATGCGGGCCGTCGAGGATCCGCCGCCCGACCGTCTGCGGCGCGCGACGCCCGCCGAGCTGAAGAGCATCATCGACCTGCTCCGCCCGTAGCGGCGGGCATCGCGCGGGGGCGGGGCGAGAACGCCCGGACTGCGGGCGCTCCGGCCCGATCAGGCCGGCGGCAGCCGCAGCACCTCGCCCGCCTCGCCGATCTGCAGATCGTCGACCACGCGGAGCGTCTGCGCGATCCGCTCGACCTCGGCGACGGCGAGGCCGAACCGTTCCCGATCGCCGCCGACGGCATGCAGGCTCACGATGTGCGTGCCGAGATCCCACGTGTAGGTCGCGAACGGGGATGCGGCGGGGTCCGGCGGCAGCGCGACCACGAGCTTCTCGCCCGCGCCGAGGTGCGGCGTGCGGAACGCCTCGGTGTCGTCGTACTCCATCGGCATCATGGCGCGCGCGGCGCGCAGCTGCGGGGTCGCCTCCTGCACCTGCGCGAGCACGACGACGAGCTCCGGGTCGGACTTCCACATCCAGACGAGCACGCGTCCGTCGGCGCGCCGCATGAGCAGGGGTGCGGCCTGGCTCGCCGCCCACGCGGCGAACCGGCTCCCGGACCGCGGCTCGGCGCCGACAGCCGCGTTCCCCCGGGCGAGCAGCATCCCGATCGCCTTCTTGCGGTGTCGTCGTCCGCGGAGGCCGAGCGAGCCCGTCACGGGGATCCACCGCTCCGGATCGGCGTCGGCGTGCAGTCGCAGCATGACCCCAGCGTAAGCCGGACGCGGCGTGCACGGCGGGGCCTCCGAGGCTGCGCGGAGGGACGGGTTAGAGTGGATGAGTCCGCGCACACCCCGCCGCGAACGCCGCAGAGATAGGCAGCCACCATCCCGTGACTTCCCCCGCGACCCCGAATGATCCGTCCCGTCCGCCGCTGACGATCCTCATCGGCGCCGACACGTTCACGCCGCACGTGAACGGTGCCGCGCGCTTCGGTGAGCGTCTCGCCGCCGGCCTCGTCGCCCGCGGGCATGACGTGCACGTGGTGGCGCCGAGCGCCGGCCACCGCAATCACGGCACCTTCCGCGAAGTCGTCGAGGGCGAGGAGATGACCGTGCACCGGCTCCCGTCGTGGCGCTGGCCCCCGCACGACTGGCTCACGTTCGTGCTGCCGTGGATGTCGCGACCCTATGCGCGCCGCATCCTCGACTCCGTGCGGCCGGACGTCGTGCACATCCAGTCCCACATCGTGATCGGCCGCGGGCTGGCGCGCGAGGCGCGCAAGCGCGGCATCCCCGTCATCGCCACGAACCACGTCATGGCCGAGAACATCCTCGACTTCACGACGTTGCCCGAGCGGCTGAACAAGTACCTCGTGGCGTTCGCCTGGAACGATGCGAAGAAGACCTTCGACCTCACGCGTGCGGTGACGACACCGACCCGCAAGGCGGCCGACTTCCTCGAGGCGACGATCGACATCCACGGCGTCATCCCGATCAGCTGCGGCATCGACAAGGCGAACTACACGCCGAACCTGTCGCCGCGGGAGTCGAACCGCATCCTGTTCGTGGGGCGTCTCACCTCGGAGAAGCAGATCGATGTCGTGCTGCGGGCCCTGGCCGCGCTCGACCCGGCGCTGGAGGCGACCTTCGACGTCGTCGGCAGCGGCGATCAGCGGAAGTCGCTCGAGGAGCTCACCCAGCAGCTGGGCCTGGCCGACCGGGTGCGGTTCCACGGGCACACCTCCGAGGAGGAGCTGCGCTCGCTGTACAGCCGCGCGAGCGTGTTCGCGATCGCCTCGATCGCCGAGCTGCAGTCGATCGCGACCATGGAGGCGATGGCCTCGGGCCTGCCGATCATCGCCGCCGATGCGGTGGCCCTGCCGCACCTCGTCCACGACGGCGAGAACGGCTACCTGTTCACGCCGGGCGACGTCGAGGAGCTCGCCGCGCGGCTGACGGACGTGCTCACGGCCGATCAGGACGAGTACCGCCGCATGCAGCAGGCCTCGCTCGACGGCGTCACGGTCCACGACATCCAGCGCACGCTCGACACCTTCGAGGCGCTCTACCGCGGCGAACCGCTGCCGGACTGAGCCGCCGTGCACGTCGTCTTCTTCGGGGACCAGCACGCCGAGTCCTCGGGGGGCGCGCAGGTGTCGATGCGGCTGCAGCGGCGGTTCCTGGAGCGGGCGGGGCACACCGTCACGATCGTGGCGCCGCGCACCCGTGCGTCCCACGCGAGCGACCCCGCCTACCTCGACCTGCCGAGCATCCCGGTGACGCTCGACGGCGAGTACGGGCTCGCGTGGCCGGGGCGGCGGACGGACCGCTGGCTCGACGCGGCCCTCGCGGGCCGGCCGCCGGTGGATGTCGTGCACGTCCAGGCCGACTTCTGGGGGGCGCTGATCGGCCATCGGTTCGCGGCGCGGCATCGGCTCCCGGTGGTGCACACGATGCACAACCGGGTGGATGTCGGCATCCGGGCGACGACGCCGGCGCCGTCTCTCGTGCTGCGGGCGCTGGACGCGTGGGCGGCGCGGCAGCTGCGCGGTGTGCCGCCGCGGGAGGGTCGCAGGATCGCGCCGACGTCGCACGATCCGGCCGATCCGGTGCGACATCCGCGTGACGCTGCGACGCCGGCGCGCGACGGTTGGGCCTACCTCCGGCGGTTCGCGGAGCGGTCGGATGCGGTGACCGCGCCCTCGTCGCACTTCGCACGGCGCCTGCGAGATCACGGATGCGGCGTCGTCGACGTCGTGTGGAACGGCATCGACGACGGTCTGCTCGACGCCGTGACCGCGACGAGCCCGGCGGGTCCCGCGCGGCCCCGGCTCGTGTGGATCGGACGGATGAGCCCGGAGAAGCGGCTGCTGCCGTTCCTCGAGGCGGTCGCGGGCTCCGGCGTCGACGCGGATGTCGAGGTGATCGGCGGAGGCGGCCAGCTGCGCGCCGCGCGGCGCCTGATGGCGCGGCGCCGGCCCACGGCATCCGTCGTGTTCGCCGGACGCCTGCCCTACGCCGAGACGCTGGCGCGGATCGCGGCGGCCGACGCCGTCGTGCAGACCTCGATCGGGTTCGAGACGCAGGGGATGACGGTGTTCGAGGCCGCGGCGCTCGGCACGCCCGCCGTCGTGAGCGATCCCGACATCGCGGACGAGCTGGGCGCGGGCGTCTGGCGCACGGCCGACGGCTCGGTCGCCGCGCTCGCCGTGACGCTGCGGCGGGCCGTGGCCGACATCGCCGCCGGTTCCGCTCCGACGCCCGACCCGATGGTCGCGTCGCGATTCCGCCAGTCGTCTCGCACCGCCGCGATGCTCGCGGTGTACGAGAGCGTGCTCGCCGCTCGGTGACCTCGCCGTCGTACGAGGTGCGTCCGCGGAGGCGGGATCGACGGCCGGCCGGGTTCGCCGCCGTGAGCAGGATCGCGCCGGCGGCGCCGATGGCCGCGCACGTCGACAGGATCCGACGAATGGGGGCGGGGCGACGGTCTCTCGCGGCCACGGCAGCCGTCGCACCGGTCCGTGCCCGGAGATCGTGAGGAACGTCCAGCTCTCGAGATGACCCTGGTGCGAGGAGGGTGGCGGTGCTAAACTTGAGCCATCGCGACTCAGGTTTGAGATCGCATATCCCTCGGAGGATCATGAACGCCACGCAACAGCCCGGACAAGAGGAGGCGCAGAGCGCCCTCGAGCAGTTCGGCATCAATCTCACCGAGCGGGCCCGCCAGGGCAAGCTCGATCCCGTCATCGGACGCGACAGCGAGATCCGCCGCGTCAGCCAGGTGCTCACCCGGCGGACGAAGAACAACCCGGTGCTCATCGGCGAGCCCGGGGTCGGCAAGACCGCCGTGGTCGAGGGTCTCGCCCAGCGCATCGTCGCCGGGGACGTCGCCGAGTCGCTCAAGGACAAGGAGCTCGTCAGCCTCGACATCTCGGCCCTCGTCGCCGGAGCGATGTACCGCGGACAGTTCGAGGAGCGTCTCAAGAGCGTGCTCAAGGAGATCACCGAGTCCGACGGCCGTGTGATCACCTTCATCGACGAGCTGCACGTGCTGATGGGTGCGGGCGGCGGCGAGGGCTCGGTCGCCGCGTCCAACATGCTCAAGCCCATGCTCGCGCGCGGCGAGCTGCGCCTCATCGGCGCGACGACGCTCGACGAGTACCGGGAGTTCATCGAGAAGGATGCGGCGCTCGAGCGCCGATTCCAGCAGGTGTACGTCGGCGAGCCGAGCGTGGAGGACACGATCGCGATCCTCCGCGGCCTCAAGGAGCGTTACGAGGCGCACCACAAGGTCGCGATCGCCGATGGCGCGCTCGTGGCCGCGGCCGCCCTCTCGAACCGCTACATCCCGTCTCGGCAGCTCCCCGACAAGGCCATCGACCTGATCGACGAGGCCGCCTCGCGGCTGCGCATGGAGATCGACTCGGCCCCGCTCGAGATCGACGAGCTGCGTCGCCACGTTGACCGGCTGAAGCTCGAGGAGCTCGCCCTCAAGAAGGAGAAGGACCCGGCGTCCAAGGAGCGCCTCGAGAAGCTGCGCACCGACCTCGCAGCCGAGCAGGCGCGCCTGGCCGAGCTGCAGGCCCGGTGGGAGCAGGAGCGCGCGACCCTCAACCGCGTCGGCGACCTGAAGACCCGGCTGGACGCCGCCCGCGTGGAGGCGGAGCGCGCGCAGCGCGAGGGCAACCTCGAGCGCGCCTCACGGCTGCTGTATGCCGACATCCCCGCCCTCGAGCGCGAGGTGGCGGCGGCCGAACGGGCCGAGTCCAGCGGCGAGCGCATGGTCGGCGACCAGGTCACGGAGGAGGACATCGCCGCGGTGATCGCCGCGTGGACGGGCATCCCGGTGGGTCGCCTGCTACAGGGCGAGACCGAGAAGCTCGTGCACCTGGAGGCGGAGCTCGGCAAGCGCCTGATCGGCCAGAAGGAGGCCGTGAAGGCCGTGTCGGATGCGGTGCGCCGCTCCCGCGCCGGCATCAGCGACCCGAACCGGCCGACCGGATCGTTCCTCTTCCTCGGGCCGACGGGCGTCGGCAAGACCGAGCTGGCGAAGGCGCTCGCGGAGTTCCTCTTCGACGACGAGCACGCCATGATCCGCATCGACATGTCGGAGTACGGCGAGAAGCACTCCGTCGCACGTCTGGTCGGCGCCCCTCCCGGCTACATCGGCTACGAGCAGGGCGGTCAGCTGACCGAGGCCGTGCGTCGGCGTCCCTACTCGGTCGTGCTGCTGGACGAGGTCGAGAAGGCGCACCCCGAGGTCTTCGACGTCCTGCTGCAGGTCATGGACGATGGGCGGCTGACCGACGGCCAGGGCCGAACGGTCGACTTCCGAAACGTGATCCTCATCCTCACCTCGAACCTCGGCTCGCCGATCCTCATCGACCCGACGCTGACCGCCGAGCAGAAGCGGGAGCAGGTGCAGGTGCTGCTGCGGCAGGCGTTCCGCCCCGAGTTCCTCAACCGGCTGGACGACATCGTGATGTTCCAGGCGCTGAGCGAGGACGACCTCGCGCAGATCGTCGAGCTGTCGGTCGACGCGCTGCAGCGCCGGCTGAAGGATCGTCGCCTGACGCTGGCGGTCACCCCGGATGCCCGCGCGTGGCTGGCCGAGCGCGGCTACGACCCGGTGTACGGCGCGCGGCCGCTGCGCCGCCTCATCCAGTCCGAGATCCAGGACCGGCTGGCCATGGCGATCCTCTCCGGCGGTGTGCGCGACGGCGACGTCGTGCGGGTGGACGTGGATGCCTCGGGCTCGCAGCTCGTGCTGACGAGCCAGGGGCCGACCGAGTCGGCCGAGTCGTCGTCGGACGACGAGGTGATCGAGGCCGAGCTGCTCGACGACTGACGCCCACCTGTCACCTCACGATCCGCGGACGCGGATCATGTCCCGCTTCCCAACGCACCATGTCCCGCTTCTGACCGCGCGCGGATGCGCGCAGCGGTCAGAAGCGGGACATGGGTGTATGCGGTCAGTCGTCGACGAGGACCGACTCGGCGATCGGCCGGCGCACGCGCGGGGCGCTCTCGCCGTCGCGCGCGAACTCGGGGGCGTCGTCGATCGTGCCGTGCGCGCCGACGGCCATGACGGAGAACGGGCGCAGCGTGTCGTCGAGCTCGAACGCGGCGGCCACGGCGTCGGCGTCGAAGCCGGTCAGCTGGTGGGTGTAGAGGCCGTTCGCGTGAGCCTGCACCGTGAAGTGGGCAGCCGCCTGGCCGAGGTCGTAGAGCGCGGACGGGAACTCGCGGCCCTCGCGCGAGGTCTCGGCGATGAACACGACGAGGGCGCCGGCGGGAGCGGCCCACGCCTGGTTGAACTCGATGAGGGACTCGACGATCTTCGCGTGGGTCTCGGTGCCGCGGCGGGCGACGATGAAGCGCCAGGGCTGGTTGTTGTAGGCCGAGGGCGACCAGCGGGCGGCTTCGAGCGCGGCGCGCAGCGCCTCTTCGTCGATCGGTGCCGTGCTGTCGTAGGCGCGGGTGCTCCAGCGCTGCGACAGGACGTCGAGGATGGGCGCGTCCGTGACGGCGACGCGGTCGAGGGTGTCAGGCATGGTGGCCTCCTGGTTGTTCGTGGATGCGGAAGCGGGACGCCATCGGCCCAGAGCCTAAAAGCCGATGGCCTGCCCGAGTATTCCTGCGAGGACTTGCGGAGAAACGGAAATGTCGGCGAAGTTCACCCCGGCGATCCGGGTGCGCCGCCGCATCCGCTCGCTAGCGTGGGCCCATGACGATCGCGACCGCCGACCTCTACGACGAACGTGGAGAGGAGCTCGACTCCCTCTCGCTGCAGTTCCACGACATCGGCGGCCATGTCGCCTTCCACGGGCCGGTGCGGACGGTTCGCTGTCATCGGGACAACGCCCTGGTCAAGAGGGTGCTCGGCACGCCGGGCGGCGGGGCCGTGCTGGTGATCGACGGCGGCGGCTCGCTGGAGTCGGCTCTCGTCGGCGACCTGATCGCGGCCTCGGCGGTGGAGAACGGCTGGGCGGGGATCATCGTGCACGGCGCGATCCGCGACCGCGTCCCGATCGGCGCGCTGCCGATCGGGGTCAAGGCGCTCGGCTCCAATCCGCGCAAGAGCGCCAAGGACGGCGTGGGCGAGGTCGATGTGCCGGTGGAGATCGCCGGTGTGGTCTTCACGCCCGGGGCTCACGTCTGGGCGGACGCCGACGGCGTGCTCGTCGAGCGCTGACGGGGTTCTCCTTGCGGCCGCGTGCCGGGCGTCACCGCCGGCTGAGGCCCGCGCGGAGCGGAGCGGCCGGTCAGGGCAGCGCCGGCCAGCCCTCGGGTCCCTCGCTGCCGGCCGGGTAGTGATCGAGCGGGACGTCGCCGCGTCGCCAGGCATCGATCACCGGCTGGACGATGCGCCAGCACTGCTCGGCGGCGTCGCCGCGGACGGCGAGCGCCGCATCCCCGTCGAGGATGTTCGCCAGCACGTCCGCGTAGGCGCGGAGCGCGCCGGTGCCGAGATCCGTCTCGAGGGCGGCGCGTCCCAGTGCCCACGGGTCCTCGCGGCCGTTCACGTTGAGCTCGAGCGAGATCGCGTCCGGGCCGAGCGAGAAGCGCAGCACGGAGCCCGGCGCCTCGCCCGTGAAGCCGTCCGGCAGATGACGCACCGGCCGGAACGACAGCACGATCTCGTGCACGGCGGACCCCAGCGCCTTGCCCGAGCGCAGGGTGAACGGCACGCCCTCCCAGCGGGCCGTGCGCACCTCGAAGGTCGCCTCCGCGAGGGTCTCGGTCTGCCGGGCCGGGTCGACGCCCGGCTCGTCCGCGTACGACGGCATGCGCTCGCCGGCCGCCGTGCCGGCCGTGTACTGCGCCCGCCGGGACGAATGCACGGGATTGTCGTCCCAGACGTGCGTCGCACGCAGCGCAGCCGTCGTCGCGTCCCGGAGGTCGGCCTCGTGGAGGGTCGCCGGCGGCTCCATCGCGACGATCGCGAGCACCTGCAGCAGGTGGCTCTGGATCATGTCGTCGAGCGCGCCGGCCTTGTCGTAGTACCCCGCGCGCCCCTCCAGCCCGAGCGTCTCGTCGTAGCGGATGAGGACGGACTCGATGTGCTCGGCCTTCCACACCGGCTCCAGCACGCGGTTCGCGAAGCGCACGCCCAGCAGGTTCAGGACCGTCGAGCGACCCAGGAAGTGGTCGACCCGGAAGATCTGGTTCTCCGGCAGCAGGGCGCGCAGGGTCAGGTTGAGCGCATGCGCCGACGCCTCGTCCGAGCCGAACGGCTTCTCGAGGGCGAGGATGGTGCCCTCCGGCAGATCGCCGGGCCGCAGCGCCTCGCACGACGCCTGCGCGACGGCGGGCGGCACCGCGAAGTAGAGGACGGGCCGCCCCGTGGTCTCGGCCAGCAGGGCCTTCATGTCGGCCGCATCCGTGATGTCGGTCTTGCGGTAGGTCGTGGTCTTGGCGACGTCGCGCGCGTGGGCGCCGGCATCCGGTCCGAACGCCTCTCCCACGTGGGAGCGCCAGGTCGCGTCGGAGACCTGGTCCACGCCCGCTCCCATGAGACGCACCCGGCGATCAGGCTCGTCGTCGAGGAGCTGGCCGAGGGCGGGGAGCAGCAGCCGGGAGGTCAGGTCTCCGGTCGCGCCCAGAATCACGAGTGTCGTGTCGTCCGTCACGCTCTCAACCTAGCTCGCTCGCTCCTGAGCGTCGCGCGACACGGCTCTCGCCTCCGACGCGGGCGACTCCTCGGCCGGGGGCTCGGTGGACCCGGTCATCGTGGTGACCCGTCGCGCTCACGGGGAGTCGCGACGGTGGTCGCGCGTCAGCCAGAAGTCCACCGCAGCTGCGTCTGGGCGGGGGACGACCGAGGTGAGGTCGCCGAACTCGAGAACGTCGGAGGGATCCTCCTGCAGCGATGGCCAGTGCGCGAGGCCCGGCGCGTTCGGGTCGTGCCGGGTGACGAACGCGATCCAGTACTGCGACATCTCTGATTCCAGGCGGCGGTCGGCGTCGATGGAACCGGGTGTGCCGTCTGTGCCGAGATTGCCGTAGGCGTAGGCGATCTCGGCGCCGTGATACGCGCCGAACCGCTCGAGCCCGGGCACCGTCGGCGTGTGGGAGAAGTAGTAGGTGTAGACGGGCGAGTGCCCGGTCGCCGTGGCGGCGAGCTCCCACTTCCGCATGGGGGCCGTCATCGACTGGTGCGTGCCGGAGCGGATGCGCGAGCGGATGACGCTGTCGGCGTCGCCGCCGGGATAGAGCTGGAGGAACGCGTCGGCGTCGGGCCCGTACGTCTCGCGCACCTCGCGTTCGTACGCCACGGGGTCGGAGTCCATGCCTCCGATGAGGCCGAGGGAGGTCTCGTCGGCGTTGCTGCCGAGGAGGAGAGGGACGTCGTTCTGCTGGCCGCCGGCATAGATGGCGGTCGGGGTGTCGGGAAGGACGTGCCCGTCGATGGTCGGCCACCAGTGCACGGTGAGGCCTTTCGCCGCCTCGGCGATGCGCGCGGCCGGCATGGCGCGCATCTGCTCCAGGGTCGCGCCGCCGAGGGCGTCGCTGAGAGCCCGAGCGGCGGCTCGCGCCGTCGGAGCGTCGTCATAGAGGTCGCCGTCCTCACGATCGCCCGCCGAGCCCAGGCAACCGCCGCTTTGACCGATGATGCCGTGGAGGAGGCCAGCGGCGAGCGGCGAGGCGCCCAGGATGCACGCGCTGCCGGAACCGGCCGACTCGCCGGCGACGGTCACACGGTCCGGATCGCCGCCGAAGGCCCCGATGTTGTCGTGGACCCAGCGGAGAGCCGCCAGCTGATCGAGCAGCCCCTGGTTCCCGGTCGTCGTGCCGCCGAGCGCGTCGTCGGCGAGGAAGCCGAAGACGCCGAGGCGGTAGTTGACGGTGACCACGACGACATCCCCGCGAGAGGCGAGCGCCGTGCCGTCGTACAGGGGAAGCGCGCCCGACCCGCCGGTGAAGGAGCCGCCGTGCACGAACACCAGCACGGGACGGGGTTCGCCCGAGGACGCGTCCGTCGGCCGCCAGATGTTGAGTCGCAGACTGTCTTCGTCCGCCGCGTATCCTCCGAGCAGCGTCTCCTCGAGCGGCATGTCCATCAGGCGCGTAGCGGCACGCGTCAGAAAGCTCGGCTCCGCTTGGAACGACGAGGGTCCGAAGTCGTCCGCCACCAGCACGTCGCTTCGGGGCAGCGCGGGCGCCGGCGGCTCCCATCGCAGGGGACCGACCGGCGGCGCTGCATAGGGCACGCCCGCGAAGGCGTCGACGCCGGCATCGTCGATCCGTACTCCGACGACGTCGCCCTCGGCGGTCGCGACCGGATCGGTGTGGGGGCCGTCGAGCGTCCGCGTGCCCGGCACCGGGCCTCCGATGAGCGCCGCGCCTGCGACGACGCTCACAGCCAGCGCCCATGTCAGGGTCTGGATCGCCCAGTGGCGGTGTCTCAACAGTCCCGCGGCGCACCCCGCCAGGACGACAGCCGCGCCCACGAGGAGCCAGCCCCACCAGGTCGCCCCGTCCAGCCAGGCCAGCGAGCCGCCGACGAGGCCCGTGAGGAGGACGAGCACCCAGGCTCTCTTCGATGTCCACAGCGGAGTAGTCGGTGACATGGGCTCCCTCAATACATAGTGAATTTAATACAGATCGTATCGTAACCGATGGAGACCGTCGCGTTGGCCGTACGCTGGGGTGATGAGGGAGGGCCAGCCGGCGCCACTGCGGCGGCGGAGCGAGACGCGACGTCGCCTTCTCGCCGCCGCAGCCGAGCTGTTCGACGAACGAGGGACGATCAGCCAGAGCGTCGAGGAGATCTCGACTCGCGCCGGCTACACCCGCGGTGCCTTCTACTCGAACTTCGCCACGGTCGACGAGCTCTACCTCGCCCTGCATCAGGAGCAGTCGGCCGCCGTGTGGACGAGGCTCCACCACGCCATCGATGTCGAGGTCTCGGCGGATGCCGCGGACACGACTCTCGACGAGGCCGTCGCGCACCTCCTCGACTCGCTGCCCGGAGACCGTGAATGGTTCTCGCTCCGGACCGTCCTCCTGGCCAAAGCGGCTGCGGATCCGGCGTTCGCCGAGGCTCTGTCGATCGACCGCGGCGAGGTCGCGGGCGAGCTGGGTGAACGGCTGGTCGCCTTCGCCCGTGCGCATGGCCGCGATCCCGTCGTCGACGCGTCCGTGCTGGCCAAGGCCGTCGTCGCCGCCCATGTCGGCGCCGTCGGGCTGTCGCCGGTGGATGCCGATGCCGCCCGGACGCGACGTACCGTCGTCGCGGCCGTGATCCGGGGGCTCACGGACGTTTCCGGAGAGCGAGAACCGGATCGCGAGCACCCTTAGCCCGGGATGCCGCGTGCACCTCGACCCGCCGTGCAGCCATCCACGGCGGCGTCCGAGGCGAGAACGCCATCGACCGAACCGACGTCGTTCGAGGCGCACCGGGCTCGCGCGCGGCAGAATCGGTTGCGTGAGCTCCGCGATCGAGGACTATGCCATCATCGGCGACTGCCGGACCGCCGCGCTGGTGGACCGCGGCGGGAGCATCGACTGGTTCTGTGCGCCGCGTTTCGACTCCGCGTCGATCTTCGGCGCGCTGCTCGGGTCCGAGGACCAGGGGTGCTGGCGTCTCGCCCCGAGCGATCCGGCGGCCACCGCGACACGGCGCTACGACGGCGACAGCATGATCCTCGTCACCCGGTGGGAGACCGCATCCGGCATCGCCGAGGTCTTCGACTTCATGCCGATCGACGGCGGCCGGGTCGATCTCGTGCGGCGCGTGGTCGGGGTCTCCGGGCATGTCGAGTTCTCGACCTCGCTGCGGATGCGGTTCGACTACGCCCGCGCGATGCCGTGGGTGCGCCAGGTGGGGGACGAGCAGGCGCCGGCCCTGCACGCGACGGCGGGGCCGGACACGCTCGTCGTGCGCGGGGTGGCCTTGGTGCCGAGCGACCACGCGCACCGCGCCGTCTTCGCGGTGGCGGCGGGGGAGACCTGCGATCTCGTGGCGACCTGGTCGCACTCGTACCGGCCCGACCCGGGGCTGCTCGACGTCGACGCGGCGCTCGCCGAGACCCGCGACTGGTGGGACGACTGGGCCGCACGGATCGACCACCGCGGCCCGCATCGTGACCTCGTGGTGCGCTCGCTCGTCGTGCTCCGTGCGCTCACGCACGAGGACACGGGCGGCATCGTCGCCGCCGCCACGACCTCGCTTCCCGAGCAGTTCGGCGGCGCGCGCAACTGGGACTACCGCTACGTGTGGCTGCGCGATGCCTCCCTCACGCTGGAGGCGCTCATCGCCCACGGGTTCCTCCGGGTCGCCGAGCGCTGGCGCACCTGGCTGCTGCGGGCCGTCGCGGGGGACCCCGCGCAGATGCAGATCATGTACGGGCTCGCTGGCGAGCGCCGCCTCGACGAGCAGGAGCTGACGAGCCTGCCCGGCTATCAGGGCGCGGCGCCCGTGCGGGTCGGCAACGGCGCCGTGACGCAGTACCAGGCCGACGTGATCGGCGAGGTGATGGTGGCGCTCGAGGCCGCGCGGATCGCCGGGCTCGACGAGGAGCCGTTCGCCTGGGCGCTCCAGCGCGCGCTCCTGGACCGCGTCGAGGCCGGCATCGATCGCCCCGACAACGGCATCTGGGAGGTGCGCGGCGAGCCGCAGATGTTCACCCAGTCCCGGGCGATGATGTGGGCGGCGTTCGACCGCGGCATCCGCGCCGTGGAGCGGTTCGGCCTCGACGGTCCGGTGGAGCGGTGGCGCGAGCTGCGCGCCCGCATCGCCGCCGAGGTGCACGCGCGCGGCGTCGATCCCGCCGGCGGCTGGTTCGTCCAGCACTACGGCACGGACGAGGTCGACGCATCCCTGCTGCTGTTGCCGCAGGTCGGCTTCTGCGCGCCCGACGACCCGCGCATGGTGGCGACGGTCGAGCGGATCGAGCAGACCCTGCTGCGCGACGGTCTCGTGCAGCGCTACCGGGCCTCGACCGGGGTCGACGGGCTCGCCGGCGGCGAGAACGCCTTCATCGCCTGCTCGTTCTGGCTCGTGACGCAGTACGCCGCGATGGGGCGCACGAAGGATGCGCAGGAGCTCATGGCGCGCGCCTGCCGCGCCGCGAACGACCTGGGGCTCGTCGCGGAGGAGTTCGACGCGGCGTCCGGCCGTCAGGCGGGCAACACGCCCCAGGCCCTCTCGCACCTGGCGCTCGTGGGCGCCGCCGACGCGCTCGCCGGCCATGCCGGCCGCGCCGCCCACCGTCGGTGAGCCCGTCTGCCTGACCGCGAGACCAGTCTCGCGCGCCGAGACCGGCGGGTTACCCACCGGTCTCGGCGGCGCGGACTGGTCTCGCGGACTCGGGCGGGGCGGGGTCAGGAGCGGGAGAGCGCCTCGAGGAGACGCACGCGGGCGCCCATCCGCAGCAGCGAGCCGCTGTAGATGCGCGCACCGACCCAGATCGCGGCGACGCAGGTCAGGGCGAGCACGACGAGCGACAGCACCGGCTCCCACCACGCCGCCTCGCCCAGGTACAGCCGCAGCGGCATCGCGACCGGCGCCGAGAACGGCACGTACGACATGATCGTCAGCACGAGCGCGTTGTCGTTGAAGAACACCACGAGGAAGTACGGCAGCATCACGAGCATCGTGAGAGGCGCGGTCGTCGAGCCTATGTCCTCCTGCCGGGAGACCATCGCCCCCGCCGCCGCGAACAGCGAGGCGAGCAGCACGAACCCCAGCAGGAAGAACAGTGCGAACCAGACGAGCGGTCCGCCCAGACCGGTCAGCACGAGGTCCTGCCCGGTGACCGTCAGCCCCACGATCGCGATGGCGGCGAGCGCGAGGATCTGCGCCATCGCCAGGATGGTGTTCCCCAGCACCTTGCCGGCCAGCAGCGCCCGCACCGGGATCGCCGAGATGAGCACCTCGACGACGCGCGTCTGCTTCTCCTCCACGACGGACTGCGCGATCGTCCCGCCGAAGGTCGACGCCGCCAACAGGAACACGACACCGAATCCGAGGGCGACGAAGTACCGCACCAGGAAGTCGGTCGACGGCGGATCGAGCAGCTGCACGGCGGGTCGCTGGCTCAGCTGCGACAGGAGCCCCGAGGGGGCGTCCGTGCCGCCGAGCACCGTGTAGTCGAACGGGCCGGGGGCCGTGGGGTCGGTCAGCCCGTCGATCTGCCGCAGCTGCTCGTTCGGCACGAGCGCCGCCTCGACCGTGCCGTCGCGGACCAGGTCCGCCGCCTCGGCGGCGGAGACGGCATCCGTCACCTCCAGGCCCGTCAGCCCCGAGACGACCGACGCCGTCTCGGGCGTCACCGCCACCTTCGTCGCGGCGGGGTTGCCCGCCGCGAACCCGCCCCAGACGACGGCCGCGAGGGCCACCGCGAACAGGATCACGGTCGATATCACGAAGGCCTTGCTGCGCAGCCGCGAGCCGATCTCGCGCTCGGTGACCAGCCAGACGCTCTGCGCCGTGCTGGGCGCGGCGGGACGGGACGTGTTCATCGGATCACCTCCGTGAAGATCTCGGCGAGGGTGGGATGCTGCGGGGCGAACGCCGTGACCGAGCCCGTGGCCACGGCGCGCCGCAGCACGCGCTGCGCGGTCTCGGGGGAGTCGGCGTCGAACACGGCGTCGCCCCCCGCGAAGTCGACGACCGTGACGCCGGGCTCGTCGCGGAGCCAGCCGAGGTCGTCGGCGCTCGACAGGTCGTAGCGGAGCCGGGCGTGCTGCGTGCGGAGCGCCTCGCGCGAGCCCGCCGCCCGGATCGTCCCGCCCGCGATGATCACGAGGTCGTCGCAGAGCCGCTCGACGACGTCGAGCTGGTGGGAGGAGAACAGCACGGCGGCGCCGGCGGCGGCGCGCTCGGCGAGGACGCCGGCGACGACGTCCACCGCGAGGGGATCGAGCCCCGAGAACGGCTCGTCGAGGATCAACACCTCCGGGTCGTGCACGAGGGCCGCCGCGATCTGCGCGCGCTGCTGGTTGCCGAGCGACAGCGTCTCGACGCGATCGCCCAGCCGTTCGGCGAGCCCCAGCCGGGTGAGCAGCCGCTCGGCGGCGGCGGCCGCATCCGGCTTTCCGAACCCGTGCAGGCGCGCGAGGTACGCGATGTGCTCGCCGACCTTCATCTTCGGGTACAGCCCGCGTTCCTCGGGCATGTAGCCGAAGCGTCGCCGGTCGTCGGCCGTGACCGGCTGCCCGCCGAGCGTGACGGTGCCGGCGTCGGCGGACAGCACGCCCAGCGCGATGCGCATCGTCGTGGTCTTGCCGGCGCCGTTGCCGCCGACGAACCCCGTGAGCCGGCCGGGCTCGATCCGGAACGCCACGTCGTCCAGCACCCGCCGGCTGCCGTAGCTCTTGGTCACTCCGCTCAGCTCCAGCATGCGGTCCTCCTCGTCTGGTCGTCTTCGACGCTACGCAGACCCGACCGCCTGCGCCTCCGCCGCAGGGCGGAGCTCGCGGCTCCCTCCGAGCGCGGACTCCGGTGCGCGCTCGTGGTCACACGAGGCGTGCGCGGTAGGCGTAGACGATCGCCTGCACGCGGTCGCGCGCCCCGAGCTTGAGCAGGACGTTGGAGACGTGCGTCTTGACGGTCGACTCGCCGATGAACAGTCGCTCGGCGATCTCGGCGTTGCTCAGCGCCTCCGCCATGAGACGGAGGACCTCGTCCTCGCGGTCGGTCAGCCCGAACCGGTTCGGCTCCTGAGCGGGCGCCGGCGCGGAGGCGGCTCCGCCAGCGACGGGCCCCGTCGTCGGGAGGTCTCCCGCGTCGGCGGCGGCGTGCTCGGTGGCGAACCGTGCGATCACCCGCCGGGTGACCTCGGGCGAGAGCAGGGCGTCGCCGCCCGCGATCAGCCGCACGGCCGCGATCAGCTGCTCCGGACCGGCGTTCTTCAGCAGGAACCCGCTCGCCCCGGCCGCGAGCGCCGCGAACAGGTAGTCGTCGCGGTCGAAGGTCGTCACGACGACGACGGATGCGGTCGCCTCCGGGTCGGCGACGATCCGGCGGGTCGCCTCGAGGCCGTCCATGTCGGGCATCTGCACGTCCATGCACACGACGTCCGGGCGCAGCGCCGCCGTCCGCTCCAGCGCCTCCCGGCCCGTCGAGGCCTCGCCCACGACCTCGATGTCGGAGACCGAGTCCAGGATGGCGCGGAAGCCGGCGCGCATCATCGCGTGGTCGTCGACGAGCAGCACCCGTGTCGGCTCAGGCATGTGCACGCTCCAGGGGAACGCGGGCGCGGACGACGAAGCCGCCCTGCGGTCGCGGGATCAGCTCGATCGAGCCGCCGGACGCCGCCGCGCGCTCGCGCATGCCCAGGTGCCCCATCCCGCCGTCCGTCCGTGAGGCCCGGCGGCCCGTGTTGGACACCTCCAGCTCGACCGCGTCGGCGGTGTAGCGCAGCCGGACATCGGCGGCGGCGCCGGGGCCCCCGTGGCGGCGCGCGTTCGTGAGCGCCTCCTGCGCGATCCGGTAGAGGTTCAGCTGCACCGTCTCCGGGAGCGCGCAGGGCTCGCCCACGACCGTCACGGATGTCGGGAGCCCCGCATCCGTGGCATCCGTTGCGAGCGCCGGGAGGGCGTCGAGCTGGGCGAGGCCGTGTCTCGTGTCGAGGGCGGCGGGGTCGGACGCCTCGTCCTCGTCGTTCGTGCGGAGGGTCTGGAGCAGGTGCCGGAGCTCGCCGAGCGCCGTGCGCGCCTCCTCCTCGATCTGCGTCAGGGTCGCGGTCGCCGCGGCCGGATCCGAGGCCAGCACGGTGCGGGCGACGCCGGCCTGCACGCCCATGAGCGAGACGTGGTGGGCCACGACGTCGTGGAGCTCGCGGGCGATGCGCACGCGTTCGAGCGCGACCGCCTGTACGGCCGTGCGTTCCCGCTCGCGCTCCAGCTCCGCCGTGCGCTCCTCGAGCAGCGTCCGCTGCCGTGCCGCCGCCCACGTGCGCTCCCCGAACGAGTAGGCGCCGGCGAAGTACAGCACGTTGATGAGGATCATCAACAGGATCGAGGCCGCGTAGGGAGAGAACGCGCCCGCGCGCGACAGTCCGCCCTCGGGCGCCGGTGCGGCCGCCTCGACGAACAGTGTGATCAGCAGCCACGCGAACATTCCCGCGGTGATGCCGAGTCGGGTCCAGCGGGCGCGCACCCGGTTCGGCGACCAGGCGCCCACGGTGTAGAACGCGATGAACATCGCGATGTTGCCGGCGTACAGCTCGGGGACGCGCAACGTCACGGCGGCGAAGTAGGCGACCGCCACGACGACCGCCGCGGTCGCGGGCAGCCGCCGACGGAACGCGATCGGGACGGCGAGCACGAAGGCGTAGACGACCGCCAGCGCGAAGTCCGACTGCTCGGCACCGTAGACGCCGGCGACCGCCGAGAGGGTCGCGCTCACCAGCGCCCCGACGCACACGCCGGCGGCCAGCACGATGTCGGCGCGCTGCTGGGCGGGCGTCAGCGGGAGCATCCCCCCACGCTACGGCGAGCCGTGCCCGCGCGGCATCCCCCGCGCGACGGAGGCGCGGCGATCAGCCGAAGATCATCGGCACATCGTCGTCGTCGGCATCCGCTGTCAGGTCGAGGTCGACGACGACGGGCACGTGATCGCTCGGGATCTCGCCCTTGCGCTCGTCGCGATGGATGGCGGCTCCCGCGACCGCGTCCGCGAAGGCGTGCGAGCCGAGGACGAAGTCGATCCGCAGTCCCTCGTTACGGGGGAAGCGCAGCTGCTTGTAGTCCCAGTAGGTGTAGCCGGTGGGGACGAGGGGGCGGACGACGTCCGACAGCCCGGCGTCCAGCAGCGCCTGGAACGCCTCGCGCTCGGGCGGCGAGACGTGCGTGGTGACGCCCTCGATCACGGTCGGGTCGCCGTTGTCGGCGTCGGTCGGCGCGATGTTGAAGTCGCCGACGAGGGCGAGCGGCAGGTCGGGGTCCGCCGCGAGCGTCTCACGCGTGTAGCCCGTCAGAGCCGCCAGCCACTCGAGCTTGTAGCGGTAGTGCGGGTCGTCGAGCCCGCGGCCGTTCGGGACGTACAGGCTCCAGACCCGCACGCCGTCGATGGTCGCGCCGATCGCGCGCGCCTCCTGCGGGAGGTCGGGCCCTTCGTGTCCCTTGAGGAATCCGGGCATCCCGGGGAAGGCCGTCTCGACGTCCTCGATCGGCTCGCGGCTCGCGATCGCGACGCCGTTCCACTGGTTCAGCCCGTGCGCGACGACGTGGTAGCCGGCGTCCTCGAAGGCGGCATAGGGGAACTGCTCGGGCTTGCACTTGATCTCCTGCATCGCCAGCACGTCGATGCTCTCGCGGACGCAGAACTCCACGGTGCGAACGACGCGCGCGCGGATCGAGTTGACGTTCCAGGTGGCCAGGCGCATGGATCCAGCCTAGAGCCGCGGGACGCCGTCGCCCGCGGCGTGATGCGGTGCTCGCCGGAGGACGAGAATCGGTGTCACCGAACCATCGCGCCGTGACCGTGCGCTGGACCGAGTCAGGAGATGCCATGGTCTTCCTCCCCCGTCGCTCCCTCATCACGGGCGCCAGTTCCGGGATCGGGGCGGGCTTCGCCCGTGCCCTTGCTGCTCGCGGGTCCGACGTCGTGCTGGTCGCGCGTCGCGCGGACCGGCTCGAGGCGCTCGCGTCGGAGCTGACGGCCGCGAACGGGATCCGCGCCGAGGTCCTCGCTCGCGATCTCGCCGAGCCGGGAGCGGGCCGGTGGCTGCGCGACGTGATCGAGGGCGAGGTCGACGTCGTCGTCAACAACGCCGGGTTCGGCACGCACGGCGCGCTCATCGCGACGGATGCGGAACGCCTCGAGCGGGAGATCGACCTCGACGTCCGCGCGCTCGTGGACGTGACGCGCGCCTTCCTGCCGGCGATGGTGGCGGCCCGGCGGGGCGCGATCGTGAACATCGCCAGCACCGCGAGCTACCAGCCGATCCCGGGCATGGCCGTGTACGGCGCGAGCAAGACGTTCGTGCGGACGTTCTCCGAGGCCGTGTGGCACGAGGCGCGGGCGCACGGGGTGAAGGTGATGGCACTGTCTCCGGGCGCGACCCGGACGGACTTCTTCTCCGTCGCCGGCATCGAGGACCCGTCGGTGGGCGGGTTCCAGGCGGTCGAGCAGGTCGTGGCGACGGGCCTCGCTGCGCTGGACCGCCGCCGCACGCCGCCCAGCGTCGTGTCCGGTCGGGCCAACGCCGCGGTCGCCGCCCTGACCCGATTCATCCCCACGCGGCTCATGGCCGGCATGGCCGCGCGCATCGTCGCCCGCTGGTAGGGCGCGGCTTGTGGCGCATCGCCTCACGCGCCCGCGCGCGAGCCGTCACGCGGGGTCGCCGGGCGCCGTGGGACGGCTCGGGGTTCACGCCCGAGTCCACAAGACCCTGTGGTCGGGCGTCATGATCCAGCTCGACCGGCTCACGAAGGTCGTCGGCCACGGCGCCGACGCCACCACCGTGCTCGACGGCCTCGACTCCTCCGTCGCCAGCGGCGAGATCGTCGCGGTGGCCGGACCCTCCGGCGCGGGCAGGTCGACGCTCGCACAGTGCGTCACGCTGCTCGCCCGTCGGCTGCACCGAGTACTGCCTGGACGCGGGCATCGACATCCGCAAGCAGATCCTCGCCCCGCCGGCACCCGACGATTTCGCCGGTCAGCTGACGATCGGGTCCGACTGCGCCGACGCCGACAACGTGAAGAAGCTCGTCGCCGCCTTTCAGGACCCGGCGGTGCAGGAGCTCCTCGCGACCGACTCGCGCGTGAAGAGCATCCTCCTCCCGCTGGACGCGCAGTAGCCGGCGCGGGTGGCCGGGACGCGACATCCCGGCCACCCGGCGACGGCGCGCCGGCATCCGTAGACTCGACGTCGTGACCACCGCATCCACTCCCGAGCTCGAGGCCGACCGCCAGGCGCTCATCGCGCTCATCACCGCCGAGGCGGTGTTCCACGGCGACTTCACGCTCTCCAGCGGAAAGAAGGCGTCGTACTACGTCGACATGCGCAAGCTCACGCTCGACCATCGCGCGGCTCCCGCGATCGGGCGCATCATGCTCGACCTCGTCCGCGACGTCGACGGCATCGTCGCGGTCGGCGGGCTGACCCTCGGCGCCGACCCGATCGCCAACGCCGTGCTCCACGAGTCGGTGCGCGCGGGCACTCCGCTCGATGCGTTCGTCGTGCGCAAGGAGCCGAAGGACCACGGCCGCGGTCGTCAGATCGAGGGCGCGGACGTCGCGGGCAAGCGCGTCGTCGTGGTCGAGGACACCTCGACCACCGGGCAGTCGGCGCTCAAGGCCGTCGAGGCGCTGCGCCGTGAGGGCGCCGAGCCCGTCGCGGTCGCCGTCATCGTGGACCGCAAGACCGGCGCGCAGGCAGCCGTCGAGGCGGAGGGTCTGCAGTGGCTCGCCGCGATCGACCTCGACGACCTCGGGCTCGCCCCGCAGTAGCGAGGGGCGCGGCATCCGCTCGATCGTCCCGCGCATCGACCACGATCGGGTGCCGGCCGCGCGACGAAGCCGGGGCCTGTGGAGGGATTCCGCGCGCGCGACGGTTTTCGTGGAACACTGACGGCGTCCGATACGGAAGGAATCCCCCCGTGAAGAACCGTGCTCCCCTCGCCGCGCTCACCACCGCCGGTGCCGCCGTGCTCGCCGCCGCCGTCGCCGCTCCGGCGCAGGCGGCGACCGTCTCGGCCGCCGAGCGGCCCAGCCACACGATCGTCCTCGAGCACTTCCCATCGCAGGGCGCGTGCGAGGCTGCCGAGTGGTTCACCTCTCGGCTCATCACCGCCACCGGCGGCCAGGTGTACGCGGGTGACTCCTGCGCGGACCGGGGTGAGGGTCGAGGCTACGGCTTCAGCATGACCTACTACCGCTGAGTCGTCGGCATCCGCCCCGATGAGGGCGTCGGACGGACGTCGTCTCAGTCGTTCGAGACGAGCAGGTCGGCCACCGAACCCAGCACCTCGTCGGGGCGGAACGGGTAGCGTTCGATCTCCGCGGGGTCGCTGATGCCGGTCATGACGAGCACGGTGTGCAGGCCCGCCTCGATGCCGGCGACGACATCCGTGTTCATGCGGTCGCCGATCATGCCGGTGCTCTCCGAGTGCGCCCCGATGCGGTTCAGCGCCGAGCGGAACATCATCGGGTTGGGCTTGCCGACGACGTAGGGCTCCTTGCCGGTGGCATGCGTGATCATCGCGGCGAAGGAACCCGTGGCCGGGACGATCCCGAACGGCGTCGGACCCGTCGCATCCGGGTTGGTGATGATGAACCGCGCCCCCGCGTTGATGAAGCGTATCGCCTGCGTGATCGCCTCGAACGAGTACTGCCGGGTCTCGCCCACCACGACGTAGTCGGGCTGGGTCTCGGTCATGACGACACCGGCCTCGTACAGCGCCGTCGTCAGCCCCGCCTCGCCGATGACGAACGCGGTGGCGCCCGGCATCTGGGTCTTGAGGAACTCCGCGGTCGCGAGCGCCGACGTCCAGATGCGGTCCTCCGGGACGTCGAGGCCCGAGCGTGCGAGCCGCGCGCTGAGGTCCCGCGGGGTGAAGATCGGGTTGTTGGTCAGCACCAGGAACGGCGTGCCGCGGTCGCGCCACTGGGCGAGCAGCTCCGCCGCGCCCGGGATCGGCCGGTTGTCGTGCACCAGCACGCCGTCCATGTCGGTCAGCCAGCACTCGATGTCGTCGCGCGTGCGCATGCCGCCAGCCTAGGCGCTTTGCCGGTGCCGGTGCCGGTGCCGGTTCGTGCCCGAGCTCGGCTCCTGCCCGAGCCCGGCTCGTGCTCGCCCCGTGCCTCGGTGCGGGGATCGTGCGCGACACGCCGCGCCGGATGCCGCCGGGCCGGCGTGTCGGCGACGATCCCCGCAGGTGCGGATCCGCCGGGTGCCGCCGCGACCGCGAGCCTGACGGTGCAGGGGGTCCGGACGGGGCGAACACCGGATGCGGCAGCGTTAGGCTCGACGCGTGAGCGCGCGTGCGGCGGACTGGGATCCGCGCCACCTGCCCGACCTGACCGGCCGGACGTACCTCGTCACGGGCGCCAACGCCGGGATCGGCTTCTTCGCCTCGGAGCAGCTCGCCCGCGCCGGCGCCCAGGTGATCATGACCGGTCGCAGTCCCAACCGGCTCGCCGCCGCCCGCGCGGCCGCGACCGCACGCCTGGCCGACAACGACCGCATCCCCGGCGCCATCGAGACGCTTCTGCTCGACACCAGCAATCTCGGCTCCGTGCGTGCCGCCGCCGCCACCGTGCGGCAGCGCGGCCGCATCGACGGACTCCTGCTCAACGCCGGGATGGTCCACCCGCCCAAGCAGCGCCAGACCACCCGTGACGGCAACGAGATCGTGCTGGCCACCAACGTGCTCGGCCACTTCGCCCTCGCGGGCGCGCTGCTCACGACCCTCGCTGCGGGACGCGGCCGCATGGTGTGGCTCGGCAGCATGTCCACCTCGATGGGCAACTACGACCCCGTCGACCCGCAGCTGGCGAGCGGCTACTCCGCCTGGCGCGCCTACGTGCAGTCCAAGGTCGCCACGACCGCCATCGGGCTGGAGGCGGATCGCCGGCTCCGCACGGGAGGGGTGCCGGTGGCGAGCGTCATCGCCCACCCCGGATACTCCCCGAGCGGGCGCACGCCCGGCATACAGGGCGTCAACGAGCCCAGCCGCATGGGTCGTTTCGTCGACAACCTGCAGGCGCCCATCACCCAGTCCAAGGAGCACGGCGCCTGGCCGCTCGTGCGCGCGCTCGCCGACCCGGCGGTCGAGGGGGGCCAGATGTGGGGTCCCGGCATGCTCGTTCGCGGCGAGCCGCGCCGTTCGACGCCGGCCAAGCTCACGCGGGATCCCGCCGTGGGCGAGCGGCTGTGGGTCATGTGCGAGAACACGACCCGGATGCGGTGGCCCTTCGAGGCAGCTCGCCGCTGAGGGCGTCCGGCCTCAGATCGACAGCCAGATCGCGTGCTCCGCGTCGCGGGGCAGCGTGATCGGCTCGCCGTCGAGGCGCAGCGCGCCGGTGCCGGTCACGGTCGCCTCGCGCCCCACGTCGACGCCGAGCCGTTCGAGCTCGCGCAGCAGCTCCGGGTCGCGGTCGCTCACCCGCAGGATGCGGCCGCGGTGGCCCGGCGCGGCGTCGCGCAGCTGCACGAACGGCACGCGCTCGATCGTGCCGTCCGCATCCGGGATCGCATCGCCGTGCGGGTCGAACCGCGGGTGCCCCAGCCGCTCGTCGATGCGGTCCAGGAGCCGGTCGCTCAGTGCGTGCTCGAGGATCTCGGCCTCGTCGTGCACCTCGTCCCAGGTGTAGCCGTACTCCTGCACGAGCCACGTCTCGATGAGACGGTGGCGCCGCACGATCGCCGCGGCCCGTCGTTGCCCCTCGACCGTCAGCGAGATCGGACCGTAGCGTCGGTGGCTCACGAGCCCCTGCGCGGCGAGCTTTCGCACCATCTCGGTGACGCTGGAGGGTGCGAGCCCGAGCTCGGTCGCCAGACGCGAGGGCGTGATGCGCGCATCCTGCCACTCGGTGTGGTGGTAGATCGACTTGAGGTAGTCGTCTGCGACGGCGGACACGCGCACCCCTTCAGGCTACCCGCCGGTCGCCACGAGCCACAGGAGGACGCCGTTCAGCGCGATGAGGAGCACGGATGCGGCGGCGCCGGCGACCGTCGTCAGCGTGCGGTTGCGGAACACGCCCAGCACGCCTCGTCGGGCCGTCAGCCAGACGAGCGGCACGAGGGCGAACGGGATGCCGAACGACAGCACGACCTGGCTGAGCACGAGGGCCCATGTCGGATCGGCGCCGACCGCGAGGATCGCGAGCGCGGGCACCAGGGTCACGAGCCGCCGCACGACCACCGGGACGCGCACCCGCAGCAGGCCCGCCATGATCTCCGAGCCCGCGTAGGCCCCGACCGCGGTCGAGGCCAGGCCGCTCGCGAGCAGTCCCACCGCGAACAGGGTCGCGACCACCGGGTCGATGCCCTCGCGGATCGCGGCGTAGGCGCCCTCGAGGGAGTCGGTTCCGGGCACGCCCGCGAGGCTGGACGCCGCCAGCAGCAGCATCACGACGTTGACGGTGCCGGCGACGGCCATCGCGATCGTGACGTCCCATCGGGTCGCGCGCAGGAGGGAGCCGATCCGCGCGGCGGACATCGCGGGCCCCGTCGCCCCTGCCGGGCGGAACCGGTCGCGGGAGAGGGCCGAGTGGGCGTAGATCGCGTGCGGCATGATCGTCGCGCCGAGGATGGATGCCGCCAGCAGGACCGACTGCGTTCCCTCGAACCGCGGCACCAGCCCGCCGGCGATGCCGGCCGGGTCCGGGGGAGCGACCACGATGCCCGCGCAGAAGCCGATCGCGATGACCAGCAGCATCCCGATGACGACGGTCTCGAAGGCGCGTGCGCCGCGCCGTGCCTGGAAGACGAGCAGGGCGATCGAGACGGCTCCCGTGATGGCGCCGCCCCAGACGAGCGGCAGCCCGAACAGGAGCTGGAGCGCGACCGCGCCGCCGATGACCTCGGCGATGTCGGTCGCCATCGCGACGACCTCGGCCTGCAGCCAGTAGGCGCGCCGCGCCCAGGGGCGGTGGATGCGGTCGCCCAGCAGCTGCGGCAGGCTCCGGCCGGTGACGATGCCGAGCTTCGCGGACAGGTACTGTACGAGCCAGGCCATGAGGTTGCCCGCGATGACGACCCAGACGAGCAGGTAGCCGAACAGGGCTCCGGCCGTCATGTTGCTGGCGACGTTGCCCGGGTCGAGGTAGGCGACGCCGGCGACGAGGGCGGGCCCCAGCAGCCAGACGAGCCGCGTGTCGCGGGCGCGAGCCGGCGCGACCCCCTCCTCCGCAATGACTTTCGGCATGCCGAAAACCTACCCTGTTTTTCGGTCCCCCGAAACCTGCTTCCGCGTCCTGGTGCCCCTCTTTCGCCGAGGCCACGCGTCGCATCGAGACGCGGACGAGCGAGCTCGGCGGGGATCCCGGCGCGAGCGGGCGCGGGGCACGGGGCCGGCCGGGTGGGTAGGCTGGCGCGGGTGCACGAGGACACGGACCGCGTCGAGGGCGGCGACGCCGGGGACCAGGCGCCGCAGCACGGCGTCGGACCCTGGCCCGGCGGCCCGGACGCCTGGCCCGAAGACCCGCGCCTCGACCCCGAGCTGCTCGCCGGGGGCGACACCCGGAACGTCGTCGACCGCTACCGCTACTGGCGCATGGCGGCGATCGTCGCCGACCTCGATGCGCGGCGGCATCCGTTCCACGTCGCGATCGAGAACTGGCAGCACGACCTGAACATCGGCTCGATCGTCCGCAGCGCCAACGCGTTCCTCGCCGAGTCCGTGCACATCATCGGCCGCCGCCGCTGGAACCGCCGCGGCGCCATGGTCACCGACCGGTACCAGCACATCGTCCACCACGAGGACGTCGCCGCCTTCACGGCGTGGGCGGCGGAGAACGGGATGCCGATCCTCGCGGTCGACAACACGACCGGCGCCGTGCCCGTCGACCGCGCCGACCTGCCCGAGCGATGCGTGCTCCTGTTCGGGCAGGAGGGACCGGGACTCTCCGCCCAGGCGCTGGCTTCGGCATCCGGACACATCGAGATCACGCAGTACGGCTCGACACGCTCGATCAACGCGGCCGCCGCCGCCGCGGTCGTGATGCACGAGTGGTGCCGTCGCTGGGCGGGCTGAGACGCATACGCTCCCGCAACACCCCTTCGCGTGGACTGGTCGAACCAGACCCCCGGAGGAGACATGCATCACATTCGAATCTCGCCCGCCCGTGTCGTCGTCGCGGCCGTCGCCGTCGCCGTGATCTCGGCGCTCACGCTCGCTCCGCGCGCGATCGTCCACCCGCTGCGCGGCCTCGTGGAGGACATCGTGTGGCCGGCGCTCGTGCGGCTTCCCGGTGAGCCGGACCAGATCATGAACACGGCGCTGTTCATCCCGCTTGGCGTGGCGATGGCGTTCGTCCTGCCCCGACGTGCGTGGCTCGTCGGCATCCTCGCCGCACTCGTGCTGTCGACGGGCGTGGAGCTCGCGCAGGAGGGCATTCCCGGTCGGGTGCCGGACCTGAGCGACGTGCTGTGGAACACGTGCGGCGGTGCGATCGGGGTCGTCCTGACCGTCGTGGCACGGGCCATCTGGGCCTCAGCGAGGAAGCCTGATCGTCACCCGCAGCCCGCCGCCGGCGCGCGCGACGACGGTGAGCGTGCCGCTGTGCGCCCGCACGATGGAGGCGACGATGGCCAGCCCCAGACCCGATCCGGGGCGCGTGCTGCCGCCACGGGTGCGCCCGGCGCCGCGCACGAAAGGCTCGGTCAGCGTCGCGGCGACCGGGGCTGAGACGTGCTCGCCGCCGTTCTCCACGGTCAGCACCCCCTCCTGGGCGCAGACCCGGATCCAGCCCCCGTCGACGTTGTGCACGACGGCGTTGCGCAGCAGGTTCGCCGCGAGCCTGCTCATCAGCGCCCCGTCGGCGGTGACGGGCGAGGGGCGCAGATCGGTCTCGATGCGGATGCGGCGAGCAGCGGCATCCGCATCGACGTCGGCCAGCGCCGCCGTCACGACCGCCGACAGGTCCACCCTCCCGAGCGCCAGCGGCGCACCGCTGCCGACCTTCGCGAGCGCGAGCAACGCCTCGGTCGTGGCGATCGCCCGATCGTTCGTCGCGCCGATACGCGCAAGTGTCCTCTCGATGTCGCGGCCCTCGGGGTCGGCCTCGGCGACCTCCACCAGCGTGCGGATGACGGCGTGCGGGGTACGCAGCTCGTGCGACGCGTTCGCGGCGAAGCGGCGCTCCTCCTCCAGGGTGCGCGCGAGGCGGTCGAGCATCGCGTCGAGGGTGTCCGCGAGCTCGGTGAGTTCGTCACGTCGCCCGGGCAGCGCGACGCGGAGGTCCAGGTCGCCGTCGCGTATGCGGGCGACCGTGTTCGTCATCCGCGTCAACGGACGCAGGACGATGCCCGCCAGCACCCAGCCTCCGACGAGCCCGAACAGCACCAGCGCGAGGATGGCCCACGCCGCATATCGCGTGAAGACCTCGAGCAGATCCATCCGATTGGGGGCCCACCCGCCGTCCGTGCCGAACAGCGCGCCCTGCGGGACGAAACGCAGGACCAGCAGGCCCACCACCACGAGTGCGCCGCCCGCGACGATGAGGAAGCCGGCGTAGCTGAGCGCCAGTTTCAGCCGGATCGATACGCCGGCACGGCGGGCGGTCACGGCAGCATCCGATACCCCACGCCCGGCACCGTCTCGATGACCCAGGGCTCGCCGAGGCGTTTGCGCAGCGTCGAGATCGTGATGCGCACGGCGTTCGTGAACGGATCCGCGTTCTCGTCCCAGGCGCGTTCGAGCAGGTCCTCCGCGCTCACCACGCCGCCGTCGGCGCTCATGAGCACGTCCAGCACGGCGAACTGCTTGCGGGTGAGGGCGACGTGGCGCCCATCGCGGAACACCTCGCGGCGGAAGCGATCGAGCGTCACTCCCGCTCGCTCGGACGTCGGGGGCACCCCGACGGCCGAACGCCGCCCGAGCGCCCGCAGCCGTATCACGAGCTCACGCAGCGCGAAGGGCTTGGTGAGGTAGTCGTCGGCGCCGCTGGCGAAGCCGCTCTCCTTGTCGTCGAGCCGGTCGGCGGCGGTGAGCATGAGGATGCGGGGCGCGGCCGGTTCCATGGACAGCCGCCGGGCGATCTCGTCGCCCCGGGGGCCAGGGATGTCGCGATCGAGGACGACGACGTCGTAGCGGTTGACCGCCAGCTGCTCGAGCGCCGTGTCGCCGTCCCCGGCGATGTCGGCCGCGATGGCGTCCAGGCGCAGCCCGTCTCGGATCGCCTCGGCCAGGAACAGCTCGTCCTCCACGATCAGCACGCGCATGCGGCGAGTCTAGGCAACCCCGCATATCGCGAGCGTATGCGGGACCGCCGTGGCTCCGCGAACACGGCGTCTCCTACCGGCTCGGCCGGATCTATGCGACCAGCGCGGGCACGTCGGGCTCGCCACGACGCCGGGCGGGACCCGCCCCGAGATGCGCGCGGGCGCCGCATCCTCGGCCCGGTGTCACGCGCCGGCGGTGAGCCAGCGCGCCCCCCGCACACGGGCGCCGAGCGTCACGAGCCGCGCGAGCATGTACACGCCGAAGAACGCTCCCGCCAGCCAGGCGAGCCCGCTCGCCCCCGCCGCGCCGACCCACACCAGCACGAGCAGAGCCGGGACGAAGGGCACGAGGTTCGCGAGCCCCGCCAGCGCCAGGTAACGCCCGTCGCCGGCGCCCATGAGGACGCCGTCCAGCACGAAGACGACCCCGCACACCGGCTGGGCGATCGCGAGCACGATGAGCGCCGGCTGCACGAGGGCGGCGATCGCGGTGTCGCTCGTGAACACCAGGCCGATGACCCCCGACAGGCAGCCGATGACGAGCCCGACGGCGACGCCGAACCACAGGCCCCATGCGACCGTGCGTCCGAGCACGCGGCGGACGAAGCGCTCGTCGCCCGCGCCGAGCCCGCGTCCGACGAGCGCCTGCGCCGCGATCGCGAGCGCATCGAGGGCGAACGCGGCCGCCGAGAAGATCGTGTACGCCACCTGCCAGCCGGCGAGCTCGGCGGTGCCGAGGGCGCTCGCGACCGCGACGGTCGCCAGCAGCGCGGCGCGCAGCGAGACCGTGCGCAGGAACATCCAGACGCCCGTGCGCGCGCTGGTGGTCACGCTGTCGACCCGGGGACGCAGGGAGGCCGAGTGCCGTCGCGCGAGCCTGCCCACCACGACCACGTAGGCGGCGACCATCGCCCACTGCGCGAACACCGTGCCGATGGCGGAGCCGGCGATCCCCCAGCCGAACCCGTAGATGAACAGCACGTTGAGCAGGGCGTTGGCGGTGAACCCCGCGCCCGCGATCCACAGCGGGGTCACCGTGTCCTGCATGCCGCGCAGCAGGCCGGTCGCGGCGAACACGATCAGCATGGCCGGCAGCCCCCACATCGAGATGCCGAGGTACGCCTCGGCGGCGGCCGAGACATCCGGCCCCGCCCCGAACAGCCCGATCAGCCAGGGCGTGAGCAGGGACCCCACCGCCGCGAGCACCGCGCCCAGCCCGAGCGCGAGCCACAGCCCGTCGATCCCGGCCGAGACCGCGCTGCCGTGCTCGCCCGCGCCGAACCGCCGCGCGACGGCCGGCGTCGTCGAGTACGCGAGGAACACCATGAGCCCGACGATCGTCTGCAGCACGGCCGAGGCCACGCCGAGCGCCGCGAGCGGGACGACGCCGAGGTGGCCCACGAGCGCGGCGTCGACGATGAGGAAGAGGGGCTCCGCGACGAGGGCCCCGAGGGCAGGGAGGGCCAGCCGCAGGATCTCTCGGTTGAGGGGTGTGCCGGCCGCCATGCTCCGAGCCTATTGAGGGCGGCGCGTCCCCCGTGCGGATGCGGCGGCCCGGCTCCGCGTGTCGGGGTGCACCGGACCCGGGTCATAGCTGGGCGGCTTATCCTGTTGCGATGACCGAATCCCTCCGCTCCGGTCTGGCGCTCGACGAGCTGAGCGACAGCATCCGACCGCAGGACGACCTGTTCCGCCACGTCAACGGTGCCTGGATCGAGCGCACCGAGATCCCCGAAGACAAGGCCCGCTGGGGCTCCTTCCATCTCCTCGCCGAACAAGCCGAGAAGCACGTGCAGGAGATCATCCAGGAGTCGCAGGACGCGGAACCGGGAACGGAGACCCGCAAGGTCGGCGATCTGTTCGCGAGCTTCATGGACGTCGAGCGCATCGCCGAGCTCGGCGCCGAGCCCCTCCGCGCGCAGCTCGATCGGGTCGCCGCGATCGACTCCGTCCCGGCGTTCCTGCGCACGGTCGGCGAGCTCGAGCGCGACGGCGTGGGCGGCATCATCGACCTCTACGTCGAGCCCGATCCGGGCGACCCGGAGCGCTACGTGCCGTTCCTCATCCAGTCGGGCCTGACGATGCCCGACGAGTCCTACTACCGGCTCGAGTCGTTCCAGGAGATCCGCGTCGCCTACCGCACGCACATCGAGCGCATCCTCGGGCTCGCCGGAGTCGAGGGCCCGGATGCGGCGGCCGACCGCATCGTCGCGCTCGAGACCGAGATCGCCGAGCACCACTGGGACAACGTCCGCAGCCGTGACGCGGTCGCCACGTACAACCTGAAGACCTGGGACGAGGTCACCTCCCTCGCCGGAGTCGAGCTGAA
The DNA here is from genome assembly GCF_030818905.1 of Microbacterium sp. SORGH_AS_0888. Classification (NCBI taxonomy): domain Bacteria; kingdom Bacillati; phylum Actinomycetota; class Actinomycetes; order Micrococcales; family Microbacteriaceae; genus Microbacterium; species Microbacterium sp. SORGH_AS_0888. Next base: position 1,955,803 of record NZ_JAUTAZ010000001.1, on the reverse strand, counting down.
GCCGTGGCTCGAGGGCGTCGCCCCCCACCACCCCGAGGCCTTCGCCGAGGTCGTCGTCTCGCAGCCGAGCTTCATCGAGGGGCTGGGCGCGCTCCTGACCGAGGAGCGCCTCGACGCCTGGCGCGACTGGCTGCGCTTCAAGGTCGTCCACGCGGCGGCCGCGTTCCTCTCCGATCCGTTCGTCGAGGAGAACTTCTCGTTCTACGGCACGGCGCTCACCGGCGTGCCCGTCAACCGCGAGCGGTGGAAGCGCGGCGTGAGCCTCGTCGAGGCCGCGCTGGGCGAAGCCGTGGGCAAGGTGTACGTCGAGCGGCACTTCCCCCCGGCCGCGAAGGAGGCGATGGACGAGCTGGTCGCGAACCTCATCGCCGCCTACCGCGAGTCGATCTCCCAGCTCGAGTGGATGAGCCCCGAGACCCGCGAGCGCGCGCTCGCGAAGCTCGACGCGTTCACGCCGAAGATCGGCTACCCCGCCGCCTGGCGCGACTACACGGGCCTGGAGATCGACGCGACCGACCTGGTCGGCAACGTCCGCCGTGCGCACGTGCACGAGCACGACCGGCAGCTCGGCAAGGTGGGTCGCCCCATCGATCGCGACGAGTGGTACATGACCCCGCAGACGGTCAACGCGTACTACAACCCGCTCATGAACGAGATCGTGTTCCCGGCGGCGATCCTGCAGTACCCCTTCTTCGACGCGGATCGGGACGCCGCCGCCAACTACGGGGGCATCGGAGCGGTGATCGGACACGAGATCGGTCACGGCTTCGACGACCAGGGCAGCCGGTTCGACGGCGACGGGTCGCTGCGCGACTGGTGGACCGACGCCGACCGCGCCGCGTTCGAGGAGCGCACGAAGAACCTCATCGCGCAGTACGACGCGCTCGTGCCGCAGGGACTGGGCGAGGAGCACCACGTCAACGGTGCGCTCACGATCGGCGAGAACATCGGCGACCTCGGCGGGCTGGGCATCGCGCTGCGCGCGTACCGCCTCTCGATCGGCTCGGACGCCGAGGCTCCCGAGATCGATGGGCTCAGCGGCATCCAGCGTCTGCTGCTCAGCTGGGCGCAGATCTGGCAGCAGAAGGGCCGGGAGGCCGAGACGATCCGCCTGCTCACGATCGATCCGCACTCGCCCAACGAGTTCCGGTGCAACCAGATCGTGCGCAACATCGACGCGTTCTACGAGGCGTTCGGGGTGAGCGAGTCGGATGCGTTGTGGCTGGCCCCGGACCAGCGCGTCACCATCTGGTAACCCTGTGGTGATCGTGGCGGCGTAACCTCGCCGCAGCCCCTGCCCATCAGGTGCGTCGGAAGGAATCATCGTGGCTACGCCGTCTGAGCCGGTACGGGGGACGGATGCCGTCAGTCGTTCTCGTCGCGGGGGGAAGCGGTTGCCCCGCCGCGCCGCGCCGGGGCGTCGCTCCTTCGCCTCCGCGATGAAGACGCTGGAGGCGCTCGCGGCGTCGGGCGCTCAGGTGTCGGTGCGGGTGGACGACCTGGACCGGGGCACCGAGGTGCTCGCGGGCGACGACTTCACGAGCGTGCCGGTGGCGGGACTCGGTGTCGTGCCGGTGCTGATCGAGCTCGCCGCGCGGTTCGAGTCGGGAGAGATCAGCCCGCTGGAGATCGTCGAGCGCGGGGCCCTCGACCCGGTGTCGGTGTCGGGGCTGTGGCGGCATCTGGCCGCTCCTGCGCTGCCGCTGCAGGATCTCGCGGTGCTCGCCGCGTCGGCGGGCGATGCGCTCGCCGCCAACGCGCTGCTGCACCGCGTCGGCCTTCCCTCCGTGCGCGCCCGGATCGAGCAGCTGGGCCTTGCCCGTTCGGCCGTCATGGACAGCTTCCGCGACAGCCGCGGGCCCGACGACGCGCCGCACGTCGCGGTCGGCTCGGCGCGCGAGTACGCGTCGCTGTTCGGGTCGCTCGTGAACGCGGATGTCGTGAGCCCCGGCGTGAGCGCCCAGGTGTCGGAGTGGCTGAGCCTCGGTCACGATCTGTCGCTCGTCGCGGCCGCGACGGGCCTGGACCCGTTCGGGCACGAGGACGACGAGCACGGCCTGCTGTTCGTGAACAAGACCGGGCGCGCCGCGGGCGTCCGCGCCGAGGCCGGCGTGCTGGCCGGGCCGCGCGCGGGGGTCTCCTACGCGCTGTTCGTCGGCTTCGACGATCTGTCGATCGCGCATCGCCTGCGCGCGCACGATGCCTTCCGCGTCCTCGGCGTGGAGCTGATGGAGTACGTGTTCTGACGCCCCCGCCCCCGCGCGTCCTCTTTACCGCTTTACCGCGAGACCAGTCCCGCGCGCCGAGACCGGCGGGTTTCTCGCCGGTCTCGGCGCCGCGGACTGGTCTCGCGGTCAGGGGAGCCGCGGCGCGGCCAGCACGAGCACCTTCGTCGAGCCCGCTCCGGTGCGAAGGACCGCTCCGGCGGCACGCACGCACGCGACATCGCCGGGGACGAGGTTCTCGGCTCGGTCGTCGTGGATGATCTCCAGCCGGCCCTCGACGAGGTAGACCGTCACGGCCCCGGGCAACGGCGGGGCGAAAGTCTGCGGACTCGATGTGTGCACATCCACGGCGGACACCGCGCCGTCGATCGTGATCGGGTGGATGCTCCCCAGCAGGTCGTGATCGCCCGCGAACGGCTCCCACGCGGAGTCGTCGCCGATCGAGCGGAGCACCTCGCGCAGCACGAGGTCGGCGTAGGTCACGATGCCTCCTTCCCCGCGGCGATCGGTCGGTCCGTGCGATAGAGGCTAGGCGGGCGGCCCGCTCCGGCACAGGTCCGCCTGGCGTGGACGCGGTGGGTCCACGGGTGACCGTCGGGAAACCCCGACGTCATGCCCGAGAAACCTCGCCACCCCGTCCCGGCGCGACGGTGTCCGCACGTGGGCGGACCGACGACGCGGTGTCCGCAGCCCCCCGCAGCACCGAGACGAGCCGTCCGAGTCGTTGTGCCGCGGGGGAGATCTCGGCGTCGCGGGTGCCGGCGAAGCCGAGGAGAAGCGCCGGAGGCAGACGCCGCTCGATGCTGTGCAGCGAGAGCGGCCAGGCGTGGATGCCCGCTCCTCGAGCGTGCTCGGCGACCGTCAGATCATCGAGCTCGGCAGGGAGCCAGGCGACGACGTGGAGACCGCCGGCGCGCGACTCCACGCGCAGCACATCACCGTGGCGGGCGCTCTCCTCGACGAGCCGTCGCTGGCGGTCGCCGTACAGGATCCGCATCCGCCGCAGGTGTCGCGCGTAATGGCCCTGAGCGATGAAGTCGGCCATCGTCGCCTGGTCCAGCTGGTGCGCGTGCATGTCGCTGGCCAGGTGGGCCGAGACCAGCCCGTCCACCACCTCCGGCGGAGCGATCACGTAGCCCAGGCGCAGTCCCGGGAACATCGTCTTGCTGAACGTTCCCACGTAGATCACGCGACCGTGTGCGTCGATCGACTGCAGGGCCGCGATCGGGCGGCCCCGGTAACGGAACTCGTTGTCGTAGTCGTCCTCGACGATCCACGATCCGGTGGTCGCGGCCCACTCGATCAGCGCGAGACGACGCTCCAGCGAGAGGGGAGACCCCAGCGGGAACTGGTGCGACGGCGTGACGAAGACCATCCGTGCCTCCGGGGCGGCTGCGACGCCCGCGGCGACGTCGAGGCCGTGCTCGTCGACCGGCACCGGGACGATTCGCGCTCCCGCGGAGGTCAATGCGGCCCGCGTGCCCAGGTAGCCCGGGTCCTCCATCCACGCCGTCTCGCCGGGGTCCAGCAGGATTCGTGCCGTGAACTCGAGGGCCTGCTGCGAGCCCGACACGATCACGACGTCGTCGGCCGAGCAGAGGATGCCGCGAGTCGTCCCGATCTGCTCGGCGATCTGCTCCCGCAACGGCCGGTAGCCGGCCGGGTCTGAGTATCCCATCAGGGTGCGATCGCCGCGGCGAGCCCTCGCGGCATAGAGCCGTGCCCACACCTCGTGCGGGAAGTGGTCCAGCGCCGGCAGGCCGATCTGGAACGCGGTCGTCTCGGGCGACCGTCGCAGCAGGGCCGGGAGCGGCATTCGAGGTGTTCCGACGAGCATCGCGCCACGTGCCGACAGCGTCGGGCCGCGTTCGCTGCGCACCGGCCGGCTGGAGACGATGTTCGCCCGCGGACGCTGGACGTCGTCGGGAAGCACGCGGGCGACGTAGGTGCCCGAGCCGTGGCGCGTCTCGATGTAGCCCTCGGCGAGGAGCTGATCGAATGCGGCGAGCACGGTGTTGCGCGAGACGCCCTGCTCGGCCGACAGCTGCCGGCTCGCCGGGAGCCGGGAACCGGCCGGGAGCTGGCCGCGCAAGATCGCTCCGCGCAACTGTTCGTAGAGCGCGCGGTAGGCGGGCGTGGGCGGGCGCCTCTGTTTCTCGTGCTGGTCGTCGGAGTTTCGTCCGGGTGACATGCGGCCCTCCCGACTGCTCGTGAAGTGGATCTGCCATTGTCGCGCATCAGATCGAAGACTGGGAGCCACTCCACCGCTTCCGGGCCAGCCGCGCAGCGGCAGGTCTTCGACCACGAAAGGCACCCACCCGACATGCCCATCTACCTCAGCATGCAGCGAGTCCGTTTCTCCAGCCCGGATGCGTACGAGAAGTTCAAGGTCGTGTTCGGCGACACCCGCCATCACCTGATGAAGCTCCCCGGCTTCCTGCACCTCACCTGGTGGGAGCACCCGGACGACCCGACCTGGTTCAACGAGTGCAGCTTCTGGACCAGCAAGACGGCGCTCTACGACTGGCACATGGACACGTACCACAAGCACGCCAAGGCCTGGGCGGCCAACGGCGCCATCATGGAGGACATCATCACCAACTTCGAGTTGGTCGGCACGCGCCTGCTGCGCATCTGTCCCACCTGTGGCGAGCTGCAGGACAAGAAGTACGAGCTCTCACAGGAGCAGGCGGTCCTGGCCGAGCAGTGTCCCAACTGCGGCTTCCACTTCCCCGTGCTCGGCGAGCAGCCCTCGAGCTTCGCCGTCTTCAAGGACGTCGATCCCGCACTCATCCCGCAGGACTGACGTCTCCTTCACGTGGCGACGTTGCTTTCCGCGAGACCAGTCCCGCGCGCCGAGACCGGCGGGTTTCTCGCCGGTCTCGGCGCTGCGGACTGGTCTCACGGTCAGGGGAGCTACGATCGGCGGGTGACCCAGCGCCCTCCGTTCCGCGCCGACATCGTCGGCAGCTTCCTCCGGCCGTCCGCTCTCGCGGATGCTCGTGCCCGTCACGCCGAGGGGCTCCTCGACGACGAGGGGCTTCGCGCGATCGAGGATGCGGAGATCGCGGCGCTCGTGCGCAGCGAGCACGAGAACGGCCTGCAGGTCGCGAGCGACGGCGAGTTCCGCCGCTCGTGGTGGCACTTCGACTTCTTCGGGATGCTGGACGGCGTCGACATCGTGGAGCTGGACCACGGCATCCAGTTCCAGGGCGTGCAGACCAAGCCCCGCGGCATCCGCGTGAACGCCCCCATCGCGTTCTCGGACGCGCACCCGTTCCTGGCGCACTACCGTGCGCTGCAGGAGACCGCGGCCGCCACCGGCGCGACGCCGAAGTTCACGATCCCCGCGCCCACGGTGCTCGACTTCCGGCTGGAGCCCGACGCGGTGGACGCGGCCGCCTACGACGGTCGCGAGGCCATCGTGGACGACCTGGTGCAGGCCTACCGCGACGCGCTCGACGCGTTCTACGCGGCCGGCGCCCGCTACCTCCAGTTCGACGACACGGCGTGGGCGTACCTGTGCTCCGAGGTCGAGCTCGCCAAGGCGCGCGAGCGCGGCATCGAGACCGACGGCATCGCCGAGCGATACGCGACGATGCTCAACCGCATCCTCGAGGGCAAGCCCGACGACCTCGTCGTCACGACGCACGTGTGCCGCGGCAACTTCCGCTCGACCTGGATCTCCTCCGGCGGGTACGAGCCGGTCGCCGAGCAGCTGCTGGGCAACACGGCCTACGACGGCTTCTTCCTCGAGTACGACTCGGACCGCGCGGGCGGTTTCGAGCCGCTGCGGTTCCTGCCCACGGGCGAGCAGGTCGCCGTCCTCGGTCTCGTCACGACCAAGACGGGCGAGCTGGAGGACCCGGATGCGGTGCGTCGCCGTATCGACGAGGCGGCGGCTTTCGCGCCGCTCGAACAGTTGGCGCTCAGCCCGCAGTGCGGTTTCGCGTCGACGGAGGAGGGCAACGCGCTGACCGAGGCCGAGCAGTGGGCGAAGATCCGCCTCGTGGTCGACACCGCCGCATCCGTCTGGTCCTGACCCGGCCTGCGCCGCGGCGCCGCGGCCACCGCGCCGGGTGCGCATAATTCAGGCAGGATCGCCCGGAGGCCCGGTCTCGGGCCTGTTCGGGGCGTCTCTGCCTGAGTTGTGCGCAGGCGCAGGCGCGGGCCCGCCGGGTCGGCGCAGCAGCAGCGGCGGCCTACTCCGACTTCTCGTCGTGGTCGGTGGGCGTGTACGGCACGCCCGCGAGGGCGGCGGCGTCGATCGCCTCCTGGTCCTTCACGTACGGGGTCCCGTGCGTGTGGAAGGTCGCGACGGTCTTCATGCCCCATGCCTGGCCCTTGGCGCGCTCGGCCTGCGACCACTCCACGACCGGCCAGTCCGGGTCGAGGAGGAGGCGCGCCTGCGCGGTGGCGAACTCGATGCGGTTCCCGCCCGGCTCCCAGACGTACAGGAAGAAGGTCTGGTTGATCGCGTGCTTGTAGGGACCGTACTCGATGTAGATGCCGTTCTCGAGGCAGATGTCGGCGGCCTTGAGGATGTCTTCGCGATTGTCGGGGGCGAAGGCGAAGTGGTGGAAGCGGCCGCGCTCGCCGGTCCAGTCGTCGGAGTAGACGACGTCGTAGGACTTCTGGTGGAAACGGAACCACCAGGCCCCGTACCCTCCCGCGTCCAGCTTCACGCGCTCGGACTCGCGCGCCTTCATGACGTCGCGCCAGAACTCGCCGGCGGCGGTGACGTCGCTCGCGAGGTAGTTGATGTGGTCGAGGCGCCGAACGTTGATGCCACGACCCGGGAACTTCGAGGCCTGGTTCTTCAACGCGGGGCGGTCCTCGTCGTCCGGCACGTACAGCTCGGTGTCGTAGTAGAGGGCCATCGTGTGCCCGTCCGGGTCCTCGAACTCGAAGGACCGCCCGACGCCGACCTCGGGGTCGCGCCAGCCGTGCCCGAGGCCGGCCTTCTCGATCGCGGCGACGCGGCGGTCGAGAGCCTCCTGACTGGTCGTGCGGAAGAGCGTCCGCCCGACGCCGTTCGTGTCGGATGCGGTGAGCTTGAGCGAGTACAGCTGGTACTCGTCCCATGTGCGCAGGTACACGGAGTCGCCGACACGGGCGACCTCGCGCATCGCGAGCAGATCGCGGAAGAAGTGCAGGCTCTCGTCGAACGTGGGTGTGAAGAGCTCGATTCCGCCCACGTGGGCGAGATCGAAGTTCTCGTGTTCGGCCATGTCTTGTCCTCTCTGACGGGTGTCTACGGTCGGGTGTCCTACAGGCGCGGGCGGGGGAAGACCCGTCCGTCGAAGATCTTGCGTGCGGTCCGCAGCGACAGGGATGCCGCCTGCCAGGCGCCGTCCGGAGCACGGTCGACGCGCACGCGCGCGGGGAAGGCGCCGCCGGGGTGCTCGATGGACACCGTCTCGCCGCCGTCGTCGGTGGCCAGCTCTGCAGCCACGGTGCCGGGGATGCGCAGCCCCGCGGCGACGGACGCCGCCATGAGCACGCCGATCGAGGTGTGCACGCGGTGGGGGATGAACGCGCGGGTCGAGATGGCTCCGCCCGCGGTGGCGGGGGAGAGGAGGAACATCTTGGGCACGGTCTGCGCGGAGACGTCTCCGAGGCCCATGAGGGGACCGGCGGCGAGGCGCACCCGTTCGACCTCCGTGGCCAGCTCACCGCGGGCTTCGAGGGCGGCGGGGGTCTCCGTGCCCTCGACGCCGAAGTCGGCGGCATCCAGCAGCACGACCGGCATGCCGTTGTCGATGAGGGTCGCGCGGTGCCCCTCGACCTCGTCGGTCGCGTTCCCGGTCGGCAGCAGCGCCTTTCCGGGGCCCGCGGCGAGGGCGATGTCGATCCGGCAGGCGGTCCCGGGGACGCCGTCGATCGCGGCATCCCCGTCGTAGTCGACGGTGCCGCCGGGGGTCGCGAACGTGACGGTCGCGATATCCCGGGTGTTGAGCAGCCGGATCCGGGCGGTCGTGGTCGGCTCGCCGGGCACCAGGAGGCCGCGTTCGACGGCGAAGGGGCCGACGGCGGCGAGCAGGTTGCCGCAGGTCTGGGTGTCGGAGACGAGGGGCTCGTCGACCGCGATCTGCAGGAACAGGTAGTCGATGTCGATGCCCGGCTCCTCGGAACGGGAGACGATCGCGACCTTGCTCGTGAGGGGGTGGGCGCCCCCGAGGCCGTCGATCTGCGTCGGGTCGGGGCTGCCCATGATCCGCAGCAGCAGGTCGTCGCGCGTCTCACGGCGGGCGGGCAGGTCGTCCGCGAGGAAGAACGCGCCCTTCGAGGTGCCGCCGCGCATGAGCAGGCACGGGATGCCGGAGGCTTCGGGGTCAGCGGCCGCCACGGTCGTATTCCGCTTGAGGAATGTAGCTCACGCCGAGGTCGGCGAGGACGGGTCGGAGCCGGTTGATGTCCATCGAGATCTCTCCCGCCTCGTACCGGACGCGATTCGCGGCCTCCTTCTCGGCGCGCGCCGTTGCGGCCGCGAGAACGTCGGCGGCGTCGGCACGGGGGACGATGGCGACGCCGTCATCGTCGGCGACCACGATGTCGCCCGGGTGGACGATGGCGGCGCCGAGCACCACGGGGACGTTGACCGAGCCGGGGGTGTCCTTGACGCATCCCTCCGCGCTGATGTGCCTCGTCCACGCGGGGAAGCCCATTCGGCGCAGCTCGGTCGTGTCGCGCACGCCGGCCGAGGTGACGTAGCCGCGCACGCCGCACACCTGCATCTGGGTCGCCATCAGCTCGCCGATGTGGCCGTAGGGGGAGTCGCCGCGGGGCACGACGACGATCACGTCCCCGGCGCGGGACTGCTCGATCGCGACGTGCACCATGAGGTTGTCGCCGGGGGCGGTGAGCACCGTGATCGCGCTGCCGGCGATGGCGGCGCCCTGCTGGATCGGGCGGATGTCGGGACCGACGTAGCCGGTGCGGCCCTGGGCCTCGTGGACGGTCGCCGAGCCGAGTGCGGCGAGCGCGGCGACGACGTCCGCGTCCGCACGCTCGATGTCCGTCACGACGACGTGTCCGCCCATGCCGGGTTCCCCTTCGATCGGTCGGCCCTCAGCGAACCACAGTGGTCGAGGATGCGCAAGACATTGTCGCCAATTTTGGTTCCGGGATAGTTCAGGATTTTCGTTGACAATCGTGTTCCGCAAAGTCACTATGAGGATAGGCAAATGACCGGGGTCCGCGACGTCGCGGACACGACGAGGAAGTCGAGGCGCCAGATGGCGGGCAATCTTCAGGAACTGCTGGATCAGCACGGCGACACGGTGGGGATGCTGCGCGACGCGCAGCTGGGCACCTACATCTACCCGGTGGTCCCCGCGGAGTTCAGCAACTGGCGGCGCGAGCAGAAGGCATGGCGTCACGCCGCCGTGCTCTACGACCAGACGCACCACATGGTCAACTTCTTCGTCTCGGGCCCCGACGCGCTGAAGCTGCTCAGCGACACCGGCATCAACTCCTTCGCGAACTTCCCGGTCGACACCGCCAAGCAGTTCGTGCCGACCGCGTCCAACGGCGGCGTGATCGGTGACGGCATCCTGTTCCGCGAAGCGGAGGACGACTACGTCTACGTCGGACGCGCGCCGGGTGCCAACTGGCTGCAGTTCCACGCCGAGACCGGTGGCTACGACGTCGAGTTCCGCTACGACGACCGTTCGCCCTCGCGTCCCTACGGCAAGGCCGTGCACCGCGAGTACTACCGCTTCCAGATCCAGGGCCCGAACGCGTGGGCGATCATCGAGAAGCTCAACGGCGGCGAGATGGAGAAGGTCCGCTTCTTCCACATGGGCCACATGACGATCGCGGGCGAGCAGGTCCGCACCCTCCGTCACGGCATGGCCGGCGCCCCGGGCCTGGAGCTCTGGGGCCCCTACGAGCAGCACGAGAAGATCCGCGATGCGATCCTCGAGGCCGGCCGCGAGTTCGGCATCGAGCCCTGCGGCTCGCGCGCCTACTCCTCCAACACCCTCGAGTCGGGCTGGATCCCCTCGCCGCTGCCCGCGATCTACACCGGCGGAGACATCGAGCGCCGCTACCGGGAGTGGCTGCCGACCACGAGCTACGAGGCGATCAACGCGCTCGCCGGCTCGTTCGTGTCCGACCGGATCGACGACTACTACCTGAACCCGTGGGAGCTCGGGTACGGCTCGTTCGTCAAGTTCGACCACGACTTCATCGGTCGTGAGGCCCTCGAGCAGATCGACCCCGCCGCCCAGCGCCGCAAGGTCACGCTCGCCTGGAACGACGAGGACCTCACCAAGGTGCTCGCGACCGTCCTCGACCGCGAGGGCCCGGGATACCAGTTCTTCGATCTGCCCAACGCCAACTACGGCTCGTCGAACTACGACGCCGTCATCGACGCCGACGGCAACACGGTCGGCCTGTCGATGTTCACGGGCGTGACGGCGAACGAGAAGCGCGGCCTGTCGCTTGCGACCGTCGACGCGGACGTGCCGATCGGCGCCGAGGTGCGCGTGGTCTGGGGTGAGCCCGACGGCGGCTCCCGCAAGACCACGGTCGAGCCCCACGAGCAGATCGCGATCCGCGCGGTCGTGAGCCCGGTCCCCTACGCCGAGACCGCGCGGGTGGAGTACCAGGGCGGCTGGCGCACCGGCTACACGAACTGAGCCGCTCGCGCGAGGTCGCATCCGCACGGGTGCGACCTCGCGCGTCGCGGATGGTCCCGGCGCCGGTCAGCCGTCGCCGTGGATCACCTGGAACCGGCCGGACGAGCCGCGCACGGCGCGCGCCACCGTGTCGAACAGCCAGTCCAGCGCGGCGGCGTGCTGCGTCGTCGCGCGACGGTACAGGCGCACCTCGACGGGGTGCATCTCGAACGGCAGCGGCCGCACGACCAGCGGCCACGTGTGCGCCCATCCCTCCGCGATCGTGTCGGGCATGGTCGCCACGAGCTCCCGGTCCCCGGCCAGCAGCGGCGGCAGCGATGCGAACTGCTGCAGCGCGACCCGCGGCTCGATGTCGATCCCCGCGCGGCGGCGCGCCGCATCCAGCGCGGGCGCTCCCGAGTCGCTCGCGACCACGGCGTGCGCCGCCGCCGCGTAGGCCTCGAGCGTCACCTCGCCGGTGGCCAGCGGATGCCGCTGCGACATGACCGCGCCGTAGCCCTGGGTCTTGAGGCCCACGCGCTCGAACCCGCCCGGCACGGCGGACGGGGTGATGGCGAGGTCGACGGTGCCGCGGCCGAGCCACTCGGGGAGGGCGTCGACATCCATCGGCACGACCTCGATGCGCATGCGCGGGGCGCTCCGGCGCACGGCTGCGACGATCGCCGGCAGCCAGCCGATCTCCCCGAGCTCCGAGAGCGCGATGCGGAAGAGCCGATCGGATGCCGCGGGCTCGAAGCGGTGGACGGCGTCGAGCGTGCGGTCGACCGTCGAGAGGGCGTCTCGGAAGCCGGGGTAGACGCTCTCCGCGAGCGGGGTGGCCACGACGGTGCGGCCCCGGCGTGTGAACAGCGGGTCGTCGAGCTCGCGACGCAGACGCCCCAGCGCCTGGCTGACCGCGGGCTGGGTGACGTACAACCGCGCTGCGGCGGCCGTGAGGCTGCGCGTCTCGGCGATCGCGACGAACACCCGGACGAGGTTCAGGTCCACGGCGTCCGCCTCACGCATCCTTGCCCGTTCATAAGCACCGATTATGGAGTATCGAACAACCGATAGGCCATGCTTCGTACGCTGAGGGGGCACATCCCGAACGAAGGAGTTCTCATGGTCCTCTCCGCCGCCCAGGCGATCGCCGACGCCGGAAGCCCGGTCGAGCTGCTGCGCAACGCGCAGGCGCGGCCGACGATCTTCCCGGTCACGCCCGAGTTCACCAACTGGCGCAGCGAGCAGCGCTCATGGTCGGAGACCGTCGCGCTCCTGGACCAGTCGCACCACATGACGGACCTGTTCATCTCGGGTCCGGACGCGGCGCGCCTCCTCTCGGACACCGGCGTGAACAGCTTCGCGAGCTTCCCCGTCGACGCCGCGAAGCAGTTTATCGGCGTCAACGACGAGGGCTACCTGATCGGCGATGCCATCCTCTTCCACCTCGAGGAGGACGAGTACGACCTCGTGGGCTGGTACATGGTGCTCGACTGGGTGCAGTTCATCGGCGAGACCGGCGACTACGACGTGACGTTCCGCCGCGACGCGAACACGCTCATGCGCGAGCCGGGAACGCCGCCGGAGCTCTACCGCTACGAGCTGCAGGGGCCGAACGCCCTCGCGCTCGTCGAGCGTCTCATCGGCGGACCGGTGCCGCCGACCAGGTTCTTCGGGATGGCGCGTCTGCAGATCGCCGGCGTCGAGGTTCGCAGCCTTCGTCACGGCATGGCGGGCCAGCCCGGCTTCGAGCTGTTCGGGCCGTGGGCCGACGGTGAGCGGGTTCTCGCGGCGATCCTCGAGGCGGGCGACGAGTTCGGGCTCGTTCGCGTCGGCGCGCGCGCCTACTCGTCCGCGAACCTCGAGTCGGCCTGGGTGCCGTCGCCGCTGCCGGCGATCTTCACCGGCGCGCGCGCCGCCGAGTACCTCGAGTGGCTCCCGGCGTCCCGTGCCGGGTCGCTCGCCGGCAGCTACGTGTCCGACGACATCGAGGACTACTACCTCACCCCCTATGACCTCGGCTACGGCCGCAGCGTCGCCTTCGACCACGACTTCATCGGCCGTGCCGCGCTCGAGCGGTTCGCCGCGGCGCCGCAGCGTCGCAAGGTCACGCTCGTGTGGGATGCCGAAGACCTCGCCGCGATCGTCGCCTCGTACGTCGGCGACGAGCTTCCGGCGAAGTTCATCGAGTTCCCCAAGGCGCGCTACGGCCTGTACCAGGTCGACCGCGTGATCGCGTCCGGCGCCGATGTCGGAGTCTCGCACGACGTCGGCTACATGACGGGCCTCCAGGCCTTCGTCTCGCTCGCGAGCATCGACGAGGCGCACGCCGAGCCCGGGACCCGCGTCACGGTCGTGTGGGGCGAGTCGCCGAACTCGCGCAAGCCCGCCGTCGAGCCGCACCGTCAGGTCGAGGTGCGCGCGACCGTGGCCCCCGCACCGTTCTCGGCGTTCGCGCGCGAGAACTACCGCAAGGGCTGAGCCCGCGACATCCCCTGTCGCCGCGTCGGCGGCGGGGGATCGTCTGCCGTCGTGCGGGGATCGTGGGCGACACGCCGTGTCGGAGAGCCAGGGCGCGGCGTGTCGCGCACGATCCCCGCGGATGCGGATGCGGATGCGGATGCGGATGCGGATGCGGATGCGGATGCGGATGCGGATGCGGATGCGGATGCGGATGCGGAGCGGGAGGGGCCTCCGCTACGCGGGACGGGATGCGGCCGCGAGCCGCTCGTACCAGGCGACCGCGGCGCGCGTCATGTCGGCGTGCCGGCCGTCCGCATCGAGCGCCGCGAGCGCGTCGCGCACCTCGCGCTCGCGGCGCACGGCGTGGCGGTGGGTGCCCTGCACGAGATGGTCGACCGTGGCGGCTCCGTCGGGGCCGAACTCCGCCGCCATCTGCGCGTGCAGCCACTCCTCGGCGCCCGCCGCGCGGGCGGCCTCCAGCGCCTCGATCACGACGGCGGCCATGCCCTTCATGAACACGCTCCGCAGGAGCTTCCGCTCGGCGGCGTCGCCGGCGGGGCCCGGCAGCGTCTCGACCGGAACGCCGAACGGGCGCACGGCATCGGCGAACCGCTCGGCGCCCGGGCCGCTCGCGAGCAACGGCGTGCGCTCGGCCGCGCGCGCCACGGGCGCGAGCACCGCGACGTCCGCGACCGCGATCCCGTGCGCATCGCCGATCGCCGCGACGCGCTCCTTGACGCCGCGAGCGGCGGTGTTGAGGTCGGCGTACACAGCGTCGCGGGCCAGCAGCGGCATCGCGGCCTCGGCCGCCTCGGCCGCGGTGCGCGCCCACACCAGGCTCAGCACGAGATCCGCCCCATCGAGCGCGTCCGAGAGCGTGTCCATCCGCTCGGACGCCGGGATGCGGTCCCCCGCCGTGGCCGAGAAGTCGTAGCCGCGCACGGCGGCACCGGCGGCGCCGAGCGCCCTGCGCATAGGTCGAACCGGCCTCGCCGAGGCCGATCACGGCGATGCGTGTCATGGCGCCTCACCCTAGCGCTTCGCGCCAATTCTGGCGACAATCCCGCGCGAGGTCGGCTCCGCGCTCGCTCGCGCGGGCGGGACGCGGCCGCGCGAGCGGGGAGCCGGGGCCGCGTCACCGGCGGAGGAGCGTCGCGGCCACCTCCCACGACCGCGCGGGGACCCCGGCGTCCGGACCGGGGCCGTGCCAGCCCGCATCCCCGCCGCCGCGCGCGTACGCCTCGGCGAGGCTGCGGCTCACCCCCGCTGCGGCGATCCGCAGCGTCTCCACGGTCTCGTGCGCGGGCCCCGGCGTGTCCGGGACCACGGCGCCGAGCGCGGCGTAGACCGAGCCGTCCGGCCCGCGGACCGGCACCGCGATCCCGCGCGCCTCACGGTGGATGTAGCCCCGCGCGTCCGCGACGTCCTCGCTGCGCACCCGGCGGAGCACGCGCCGCAGCTCCGCCTCGGTGCGAGGGGTGAGCGTCGTGTAGGCCCGGAGACCGCTCGCGACGACCGTGCGCACGGCCTCCTCGCCGGCGCTCGCCAGCAGCACGAGCCCGCTCGACGATGCGTGCAGGGGGATGCGGCCGCCGATGAGCGTCGCGTTGATCACGGCGCCGGGCGCCGACATCCGCTCGACGAACAGGACGTCGGTCCCGGCGCGCACGCCGAGCTGGATGTGCTGCCGGATCCGCGCGTGCGCGGAATGCAGCCACGGGCGTGCGATCTCGCGCAGCCCGATGGCCCCGGGCGTGCGCGCGGCGTACTCCCACAGCCGCAGCCCGAGCCGGTACGTGCGGTCGGGGAGCCGCTCGAGCAGGCGCTCGGCCGTGAGCTCGCCGACCAGGCGATGCGCGGTCGAGGGGGCGAGTCCCGTGGCCGCGGCGATCTCGCTCAGGGTGAGGAACGGGTGCAGCGCGTCGAACGCGTCGAGCACGCGCAGGTGCCGGTGCAGCGCCGACTCGCCGGCGGACCTGTGCGCCATCGCGTCCTCCCTGCGCCGTACCCTACGCCACCTTTTCCGTTGATGCGAAAGGTCTGATCCGTTGCCGAGCCCGGGTCGTAGCCTCGCACCAGCGGTCGACGTCGACCGCGCGAGGCGGCGAGGAGGCCGACCATGATCGAGGTGACGGATGCGACGTCCCCCGCGGCGGCGAAGGCCCCCGTCGGGCGTGGCGTCGTCGTGGTGACCGCGCGTCGCCGCGTGGCGGACGACGTCGTCGAGCTCACGCTCGCCCGACCCGACGGCACCCGGCTGCCGGACTGGGCGCCCGGTGCGCACATCGACCTGATCCTCCCGGACGGGCTCGTGCGGCAGTACTCGCTCTGCGGCGACCGATGGGATGCGGCGACCTACCGCATCGCCGTGCAGCGGGACGCCGAGGGCAGAGGCGGGTCCGTCGCGGTGCACGACGCCGTGCGTCCGGGCGACGCGCTGGGCTTCGGCGGTCCGCGCAACAACTTCCGGCTCGCGCCCGCGACCGACCTGCTGTTCGTCTCTGGCGGGATCGGGATCACGCCGATCCTGCCCATGATCCGCCAGGCCGAGCTGCTCGACATCCCCTGGCGACTGCTCTACCTCGGCCGCGGGCGCACGAGGCTGGCCTATCTCGACGAGCTGAGCCGCTACGGGGACCGCGTGACGGTGCACTGCGGCGGCGAGCTCGGCCGCGCCGACCTCGCCGGCTGGCGACCGCGGGACCCGCGCACGCGCGTGTACTCGTGCGGCCCCGCCCGCCTGCTCGACGCCGTCGAGGCGTGGGGAGCGGTGCCGGGCGGCCACGCGCCGCGGATCGAGCGGTTCTCCGGGATCGTCAGCGAGGGCGCGGCGGCCTCGCGCTTCGAGGTCGTCGCGGCCCGCACGGGGGTCGCGACCCGGGTCGAGCCCCACGAGTCCGTCGCCGAGGCGCTGACCCGCGCCGGCGTGCGCGTGGTCACCTCCTGCGGGCAGGGCGTGTGCGGCACGTGCGAGACGGATGTCGTGGACGGCGTCCCCGACCACCGCGACGCCCTGCTCGACGACGAGGAGCGCCGCGCCGGGCGCTGCATGTTCCCGTGCGTGTCCCGCAGCAGCTCCGCACGTCTCGTGCTCGATATCTGACCCCACCCAGGAGCTCCCATGTCCGTCATCGCCACCGATGTCCCGAGCGTCGACATCGATCCCTTCGCCTCCGAGTTCCTCGCCGACCCGATGCCGTTCCACGATCGGCTGCGCGAGCTCGGGCCCGTCGTGCACCTGCGGCGCTACGACGTCTACGCCGTCGCGCGCTACGGCGAGGTGCGCCGAGCCCTCACCGACTGGCAGTCGCTGCAGTCCGGGGCGGGCGTGGGGCTCGCCGACTTCACGGCCGAGAAGCCGTGGCGTCCGCCGAGCCTGCTGCTCGAGGCCGACCCGCCGCGGCACGACGCTCCGCGGTCGGTGCTCGAGGGGCTGCTCTCGCCCCGGCGGCTGCGCGCGCTCGCCGCGCAGTGGGCCACGGATGCCGCCGTGCTGGTGGACGAGCTCCTCGCGCGCGGCGACGAGTTCGACGCCGTGACCGACCTCGCGGAGGTGTTCCCGCTGCGGGTCTTCCCGGATGCGGTGGGCCTGGGCCCGGACGGACGCGAGAACCTGCTGCCCTACGGGGACTTCGCGTTCAACGCCTTCGGGCCGCGTGAGGGGATCGTCGCGAGCCTCGAGCCGCACATGCCGCCCGTGATGGCGTGGATCGGCGAGCAGTGCCGGCGCGAGAACCTGCGCGCCGACGGCATCGGCGCGCAGATCTGGGCCGCCGCCGACCGCGGCGACATCACGGTCGAGCAGGCGCCGCTGATCGTGCGCTCGCTGCTGACGGCGGGCGTCGACACGACCGTCACGGGGATCGCCGCGATCGTGCACGCGGTGGCGACGCATCCGGGGCAGTGGGACCGGCTGCGCGCGGACCGGAGCCTGCTCCCGCGCGCCTTCGAGGAGGCGGTGCGCCTCGAGTCGCCCGTGCAGACCTTCTTCCGCACGACGACCGCGCCCACCGAGATCGGCGGAGTCACCCTCGAGCCGCGGCGGAAGGTCCTGATGTTCCTCGGCGCGGCCAACCGCGACCCGCGCCGGTGGACCGACCCGGGGCGGTTCGACCTGGATCGCGACCCCTCCGGGCACGTGGCGTTCGGCATGGGGCTGCACCAGTGCGTGGGACAGCACATCGCCCGGCTCGAGGCGCTCGCCGTGCTCGGTGCGCTGCTGGACCGGGTCGGCTCGATCGAGCTCACGGCATCCCCGCGTCGTCACCTCAACAACACTCTGCGCGGCTGGGAGCGGATGCCTGCGCGGGTCGTCCGGGCGTGAGCGATTCGACGCCGCGACGGTTTCATATCAGGTGATCTGAGACCGCTCCCAGACGTTGTCGTATCGTCACACCAAAATCGTTGACAATCTGGGAATCGCTCCGTACGTTCCAATGAGCACCCTGTGAGCAATGACGCAGCACACCCGGAAAGGCAGCCGATGGCGGCGCGATTGACCCTGAAAGACGTGAACCTCCGTTTCGGCGGGATCACCGTTCTGCACGACGTCGGGTTCGAGGTCGAGCCCGGGCAGATCTTCGGTCTCGTGGGCCCCAACGGCGCGGGAAAGACGTCGCTGTTCAACTGCATCAGCGGCCACTACAAACCCAGCTCCGGCTCGATCACGATCGACGGCGTCGAGGTGCTCGGGTCCGCGCCCGCGACCCTCGCCCGGCACGGTCTGGCGCGGACCTTCCAGCACCCCGCGCTGCAGCTGCACGCCACCGTCCTGGAGAACGTGCTGCTGGGCGCGCACGGCCGCCTGCCCGGCGGCCCGCTCGAGTGGTCGATGCGGCTGCCCCGCACCGTCCGCTCCGAGAGGGCCCTGCGCATCGAGGCCCTCGAGCTGCTCGAGCGCAACGGACTCGGCTGGGCGGCGAAGGTGCGCGCCGACGAGCTCTCCCACGGCCTGCACAAGGGCGTCGAGCTGTGCCGCGCCCTGCTCATGAGGCCGAAGCTGCTGCTGCTCGACGAGCCGGCCGCCGGGCTTCCCCACGCCGAGGTCGAGCAGCTCATCGAGACCGTGCGCCGCATCCGCGAGGACGACATCACGGTCGTCGTCGTCGAGCACCACATGGGGCTCATCGCCGCCCTCACCGACCGTGTCGTCGTGCTCGATCACGGCCGCACGCTCATGGAGGGCACGGCGGCGGAGGCCCAGTCCGACCCCCGCGTGATCGAGGCGTACATCGGAAAGGATGCGGCCGATGACGCTGCTTGAGCTCGCCGGGGTCACCGCGTTCTACGGCCCCGTGCAGGTCCTCGAGGGCGTCTCGCTCCAGGTGCCCGAGGGCGGTGCCGTCGGCATCCTCGGTGCGAACGGCGCAGGCAAGACGACGACGCTTCGCGCGATCAGCGGCACCGTCCGTGCGGGCGGGCGCATCCTGTTCGAGGGCAAGGACATCCGGGGCAAGCGGCCCGAGCAGGTCGCCGGGATCGGCATCGCCCACGTGCCCGAGGGCCGCGGCACGCTCGCCGACCTCACGGTCAAGGAGAACCTGCGTGTGGGCGCCTACCTCCGCCGCGACCGCAAGGGCGTGGACGCCGACCTCGACTACATGCTGGAGCTGTTCCCGAACCTCAAGGAGCGCTACCGCTCCCACGCCTCGGCGCTCTCCGGCGGCGAGCAGCAGATGCTCGCGGTCGCTCGCGCGTTCATGGCCCGTCCCCGGCTCCTGCTGCTCGACGAGGCGTCCCTCGGACTCGCCCCGAGCACCGCGAAGAACGTGTACGACGCCATCCGGCGGCTGCGGGTCGAATCGGGCATCGCGATGCTCGTGGTCGAGCAGAACGCCAACCTCGCCTTCACTCTCGTCGACAGCGCGACGGTCCTCGAGACCGGCCGCAACGTCCTGACCGGCTCCTCGGCCGAGCTCAAGGGCATGGACGAGATCCGCCGCGCCTACCTGGGAGGCTGACCGTGGGAACCTTCATCCAGCTCTTCGTCGATGGCCTGTCCACCGGCTCGATCTACGCGGCGCTCGCGCTCGCCATCGTGCTGGTCAACCAGGCGACGGGCCTCATCAACTTCGCCCAGGGCGGCATGGCCGTGCTCGCGGCCTACGTCGCGTGGTGGTGCGTGAGCAACGGCGTGCCGCTGATCCTCGCCATCCTCGTCTCGGTGCTGTTCTCGTTCGCGCTCGGCGCGGTCATCGAGCGATACGTCATGCGCCGCTTCGAGCGCGGCGACCCCGACACCGCGATCGTGGTGACGGTGGGGCTCCTCACGCTCATCACGGGCGTGTGCGGCTGGCTGTGGTCGTACAACAACCAGCAGTTCCCCTCGCTGTTCCCGCTCGACACCGTGCAGGTGCTCGGCGCGTCGATCAGCGTGCGCTCGATCGGCACGACGATCGTGATCATCGCGATCATGGCGCTGCTGCAGGCGTTGTTCATCGGCACCAAGTTCGGCCTGGCGCTGCGCGCCGTCGCCGTGAACCCGACATCCGCCGCCTTCTCGGGTCTGCCGGTCGGACGTCTCCTCATGGCCGGGTGGGGCCTGGCCGCCGGCCTCGGCGCGGTGGCGGGCGCCCTCGTGGCCCCGCAGCTCACCCTCACCCCCGGGATGATGGACAACGCGCTCGTCTACGCGCTCGCCGCCGTCATCCTCGGGGGCCTGTCGAGCCCGATCGGGGTCGTCGTGGCCGCCTGGCTCATCGGTGTGCTCGAGAACCTCGCCGCGGTCTACATCCCCTTCATCGGCTACGACCTGAAGGTCGCGGTTCCCTTCGTGCTCATCTTCGTCGTGCTCATCGTGCGGCCACAGGGCCTGTTCGGCCGGAAAGCGGTGGTGCGCGTCTGATGTCCCGAGCAGCCGATCTCTTCTCCCGTTCCTGGGTCCGCTGGACGATCGCCGCGGTCGTCGTCGTCCTCCTGCTCGTCATGCCGCTGGCGCTGCCCGAGTTCGCCAACCAGACCATCGCCCGGATCGGCGTGTTCGCCGTCGCGGTCCTCGGCCTCAACGTCGTGATGGGCTACACCGGTCAGGTCTCCCTCGGACAGATCTTCTTCGTCGGGGTCGGCGCCTACGCCACGGCCTACGGCGTCCAGCACGACTGGAACATCGTGCTGGTGTTCCTGCTGAGCGTCGCGCTGCCCGGCATCCTGGGCCTGCTGATCGCGCTGGCCGCGGCGCGGCTCGGCGGCCTCGCGATCGCGATGGTCACGATCGCGCTGCCCATCGTCGGGGTGCCGCTCGCGAAGCGGCTCTCCGACGTCACGGGCGGCTCCCAGGGCATCTCCGCGCGCTTCACCGAGGCGCCGGAGTGGTCGGGCCTCTACAACGACCAGTGGCAGCTGTACCTCGTCCTCCTCATCGGCGGCATCGTGTTCCTGCTGACCCGCAACCTCGTGCACGGCAAGTACGGTCGCGCGTTCGCGATCGTCAGGTCGAACGAGGCCGTGGCGTCGTCGATGGGCATCTCGCCCTATCGCTACAAGGTCATGGCGTTCACGGTGGCCGCCCTCATCGGCGGGGTCAGCGGCTTCCTCTACATGGTGGTCGTGCAGTACACGTCGCCGGAGACCATGAGCTTCGGGCACTCGATCACGCTGCTCGCCTCGATGGTCATCGGCGGCGCGGGCAGCATCATCGGGTCCCTCCTCGGCGGCGCGTACTACGTGCTCGTGCCGCAGCTGACGAACCTCGTCGACCCGAACCTGACGGCGCTCCTGCAGGGCGCCATCCTGCTTGTCGTGCTGTTCGTCCTGCCGGGCGGTCTCGTGTCGCTGCCGCGACGGATCGCGCGGAGCGTGCGGCGCTCCGCCCCGCACGGCGATGCACCCCCGACCTCTCCGACCCGGACCGCGACGTCGCGGCCCGTCGCGGAGGACACCCACACAGAGAGGCAAGATCAGGCATGAACATGCGAAAGAGGACGAGAGCTGTCCTGGGCGTCGTCGCCCTGACATCCGCCATCGCGCTCACGCTCGCCGGCTGCTCGCGCGGCGGGGGCGGTGACGCGACGGCGGGGGCGGCGAGCCCCGGCATCACCGACGACAGCATCACGCTCGGCATCACGACGCCCCTGAGCGGCGCGACCGCCGGCCCCGGCACCTGCACCGTCGCGGGCGTCACGGCCTACTTCGGCGCCGTCAACGCCGCCGGCGGCGTGACCTTCGGGGACGGCAAGACCCGCAAGGTCGACATCAAGGCGCTCGACGACGCCTACGACCCGCAGAAGGCCAAGGCCAACTACGACCAGCTCAAGGACAGCGTGTTCGCCATGACCGCGGGCCTGGGCACCCCGACCAACCGGGCGTACCGCGAGGCCGCGATCGCCGACAAGGTCCCGCAGGTGCTCGTCATGACCGGCGACCCGCTCTTCAGCAACCAGCAGGAGAGCCCCTGGCAGCTCGGCTTCGTGCCGATCTACCAGAACGAGGGCGAGGCGTTCGGCAAGCTCCTGGCGTCCTCGAGCGGCACGCACAAGGTCGCGATCCTGTCGCAGAACGACGACTACGGCGAGGGCTACGTCGAGGGCTTCAAGGAGGGCATCAACGGCGCGAGCAACGTCGAGGTGGTCAAGGAGCTCACCTATGAGGCCACCGACACCTCGGTCGATGCGCAGCTGACCGAGCTGGCCGCATCCGGTGCCGACGTGTTCTTCAACGCGATGTCGATCACCCCGCTCGTGATCTCGTCGCTGCAGAAGGCGCAGCAGCTCAACTGGCTGCCCAGCTGGTTCCTGCCCTCGAACACCTCGAGCCCCGGCGCCATCCTGCAGCCCGGCGGCGCGACCGCGTTCCCGGGGGTCTACACCGTCGCCTTCGCGCAGTCGGCGTCCGCACCGGACTTCGCCACCAGCAAGGACGGCGAGCAGTTCCTGGCCGACCTCAAGCAGTACGCGAACTACCCGGACGTCCCGGCGTTCCCGCACTGCATCTGGAGCTACCAGCTCGGGGCGGTCCTGCAGCAGGCGTTCGAGAAGATGACGGCACCCACTCGCGACGACTTCATGACGCAGCTGCGTTCGATCAGCGGGTTCCAGGCGCCGTTCATGCTCGAGGGCACCGCGGTCGACACGACGAAGGACGGCCTGCCCGCCGTCTCGAGCGTGCTCGTGCAGAAGTACAACGGCAAGGGCTACGCGACCGCGAAGAGCTTCGGCTGAGTCTCGTGGGGCGTGCCGCCCGTCGGTCGGCGCGGCACGCCCCACGATCCCGTCTCTCGAGCCGCGCGGCTCGCGGTGCCATGCAACCCCACGACCGCATCGTTTTCGTGTAACACGCACCCGCATTCGTGTGGCGATTGCATGAAAACGATGCGGTCGTGGGGCGTGGGACCGCGAGCGAGGGATGCCGCGGGGCTAGCCGAGCGTGCGGAGCACGGTGACGATGCCCTCGAGGTGGGCGCGGGTGGCCGCCTCGGCGGCATCCGCATCCTTCGCGATGACGGCGTCGATGATCGCGATGTGCTCGGGCGCGGACTGGGCGGCGCGGCCGGGCTGGAACGCGAGGCGGAACTGGTGGCGGGCCGACTGGGCGCGCAGCCGCTCGAGCAGCTGGGTCGCGGTCGCATGGCCGCTGAGCTCGCGGATGCGGCGGTCCATGTCCTGGTTGAGTCGTGAGTACTCGAACAGATCGCCGCGGCCGACGGCGTCCTCGATGCCGGCGCGGAGGACGCGGAGCTCGGCGATGTCCTCGGCGGCGACGTTCTCGGCCGCCTTGCGCGCGCACAGCGACTCCAGGCCCATGCGCACCTCGACGATCTCCACGGCCTCGTCGACCGTGATCGCCCGCACGCGCGCGCCCCGGTTGGGGAGGCGCTCGACGAGGCCCTCGTTCGCGAGGTTCAGCAGCGCCGTGCGCACGGCCGCGCGCGTCGCACCGAAACGCTCCGAGAGGTCGGCCTCGATCAGACGTTGATGCGGCGCGAACTCGCCGCCCAGCAGCGCGTCGCGGATGCGCAGGGTCAGGTCGGCGGAGGCGGCGCCGGTGTCGTCGGCGGGCAGAGCGGTCATCGAACGGTCCTCTCCGGCGCGGAGTCGGTTCCGGCCGTTCGTCACATTGTCGCCGATTCTCGCGCCAATCCGAAGGGTCGCGCCCCGCACGCCGACCCCTCGGACGGTGCAGGGCCTGCACACCGGCCGTGCGCCGACCCCACGCCCCCGTCACGTCCACCGACCTCTCGGTCGGTGTCGCACCCGCACGCGTGACGCGCACGCCGACCCCGCCCGTTCGCCGACCGCGCACGCTCGCCGTCGCGCGCGTCGACCCGCCGCCTCACCGGCGCAGCGGCCGGTGAGGCGGAGGACAGCCGGCGACTACGGGCGGGCGGGAGCGGGCACCCAGGACGCGTCGGGGATGTGGCCCCGGGTCGCGACCGTGACGGCGCGGGCGGATGCCGCCGCCGGCTCCAGGTGCGCGACGCATCCGTGCGCCGCCTCGATGCGGACCGTCACCCCGTGCGGGCGCAGGACGGTCATCATCGCATCGGCGATCTGCTGGCCGAGCCGCTCCTGCAGCTGCGGGCGGCGGGAGGCCATCGCCACGAGCGACGCGATCCGGCTGAAGCCGGCGATGTGGCGGCCGGGCGCGTAGTAGACGTCGACCGTGCCGTCGAACGGCAGGAGGTGGTGCTCGCACACGGACCGGAACGGGATGCCGGTCACGGCGGCGAGCTCGCCGGGGTCCTCGTCGTCGGTGAGGGCGACCGGCACGCCCAGGGCGGCCGCCGCATCCTTCCCAAGTCCGGCGAACATGTCGATGAACAGGTCCGCCACGCGCTCAGGGGTGCGTTCCAGACCCGGTCGGCCGGGGTCCTCGCCCACGGCGGCGAGGAGCTCACGCACGGCGGCGGCGGCGCGGACGCGATCGACCGCGGGATCGTCGGCCGTGCGGTCGATGGCGGCGAGGATGCGGTCTGCTCCGGTCATGACGCGGCCTCCGACAGGCGATCCACGAGCGCGAGGCCACGGCGCGCCCAGGCGATCTCGCCCCGGGCGCGGTCGGCGAGGCCCTCGTACGCGAACCGCTTGTACTCGATCGTGGCTTCGCGCTCGTCCGCCGGGGTGCTCTCGAGGCGACGGACGAGCATGGGGTTCGACAGGGCGTCGATGTGCGAGAGCTCGCCCTCGAACTGCGCCAGCTCGCCCTCCCAGTGCGCGATGTGCGCGTGCAGGAAGGCGCGGGCCGCCGCCGGCTCGGCGGACTCGAGGTACGCGGCCCGCAGGTGCGCGGGGTCACGGAAGCGCTGGTAGTCCAGCGGCCCGTTCATCCAGTCGATGAACGCCCGGTCGCCGGCCGCGGTCACGTGGTAGAGCCGCCGCATCCCCCGTTCGCCGCGCGTCTGGTCCTCGGTCTCGACGAGACCCTCGGCGGCCATCTTGCGCAGCTCGGGGTAGATCTGGGAGTCGGGGGCGTGCCAGACGTGGCCGACCGAGAGCGAGAACTGCTTCTGCAGCTCATACCCCGACTGCGGCCCGACGCGCAGGATCGCCAGCAGCGCGTACCGCAGGCTCATCGCATCCCCTTTCGGTCATGTCACGCTATCGGGTTCACGCCCCGGATAGCGCGAGACTGCACCCACGCCGTGAGGCCGCCCGTCTCCGGGGTCGGCTCGCGGCGCAGATGCAGTCTCGCGGTCACGAACGGGTCAGTCGTTCTTATAGCCCGTGCGCCATCCGCCCTGGTAGGTCTGGCGGGCGACGGTCGAGTACGGCACCGGCGAGACGACGGCGCGGACCTCGGTCTGCTCGTGCGGCTCGACGGACGCCTTGGAGGAGCCGCCGTTCGGCTCGCCCCAGACGACCTTCAGCTCGGTTCCCTCGGGCACGTCGTGGTCGACGACCGCGAGCGAGAGGCCGCGGCGCTCGTTCGCGCTGTAGCCCGTGAACATCGAGAAGCCGACGACCGTGCCGTCCGCATCCACGACGGCGTCGTAGTTCGCGGAGCCGTAGTTGGCCAGCGGCAGGTCGAAGAACTTGTAGTTCGGGCCGTCGACGTTCAGCAGCGACGTCCAGACCTTGCCGAGGTCCTCGGCATCCCAGGCCAGCGTGACCTTCTTGCGCTGCGTCGCCGGGTCGATCTTCTCGAGCGCGTCACGACCGATGAAGTCGTGGTCGAACTTCACGAAGGATCCGTAGCCGAGCTCCCACGGGGTGAGGTAGTAGTCCTCGATGTCGTCGCTGACGAAGGAGCCGGCGAGCGTGCCGGTCGCCTCGTAGCTGTCGATGCCGAGCCACTCGCGGTAGCCGCGCTCGGCCTCGCCGGTGTAGATGGCGGGCAGGGGCGAGGGGATCCAGCCGGACTCGAGCGTGTTCGAGGGGTAGGCGCGCGATCCGACCGGGACCAGCCCGAACTCGGCTCCGGCCTCGACGATGGCGTCGCGGATCTCGTCGTGCTCGGCGTAGGGGCCCCAGAGCTCGAGGCCGGGGGCGCCGGCCATGCCGTGACGGAGGGTGCGCACGTCCTTGCCGGCGATCTTCATGGTCGACATGTTGAAGAAGCCGAGCTTCTCCAGCGGGCCGCCGTTGAGCTTCTCGATCACGGCCCAGGCGTTCGGTCCCTGGATCTGGAAGCGGTAGTACTTGCGCTGGACGCCGTGCCCGTAGGGACGCGAGGGCGAACGACGGTCGACCGTGATGTCGAGGTTCGCGTAGCCGCCGGTCTCACCGTGGTAGAGCAGCCAGTTGGATGCGGGCGCGCGGCCGACGTACACGTACTCGTCCTCCGCCTCGCGGAAGAGGATGCCGTCACCGATCACGTAGCCCTGGGAGGTGGTGGGCACGTACTGCTTGGCCTTGTTGACCGCGAAGTTCGCGACCGAGTTGATCGCGGTGTCGCTGATGAGCGTGATCGCGTCGGAGCCCTTCAGGAACACGTTGTCCATGTGGTGCGACTGGTCGAACAGGACGGCGGTCTCACGCCAGGCCTTCTGCTCCTTGATCCAGTTCTGGAAGTCGGCGGGCACGACGGGGTAGATGTACGACCCGATCTGGGAGTTGCGGAGCAGGTCGACGGGGTTGGTCGCGTCGATCAGCTCTTGCAGGTTCTGAGCCATGGATGAACCTCTCTGTTCTCGTGAGTGGTGGTGACCGGGCGCCCGGGTGGGCGCCCGGGGTCTAGTTGAAGACGATGGTGTGGTTGCCGTGACGGATGACGCGGTCCTCCGCGTGCCACTGCACGGCGCGCGAGAGCACGGCCCGCTCGACGTAGGCACCGCGGGCCTGCAGGTCGGCGGCGGTCATCGAGTGGTCGACGCGGGCGACATCCTGCTCGATGATCGGACCCTCGTCGAGCTCCTTCGTCACGTAGTGGCTGGTCGCGCCGATCAGCTTCACGCCGCGCTCCTTGGCCTTCTTGTAGGGGCCGGCGCCGATGAAGGCGGGGAGGAACGAGTGGTGGATGTTGATGACGGGCACCTCGACGGCGTCGAGGAAGTCCTCCGAGATGATCTGCATGTACCGGGCGAGCACGACGAAGTCGACGTTCCCGGTCAGCAGCTCGAGGATCCGCGCCTCGGCCTCGGACTTGTCCGGACCCTGCGAGGGGATGTGGAAGAACGGGATCCCGAAGGAGCGCACGTCCTCCGCCACGTTGGTGTGGTTGGAGATCACCATCGGGATGGTGACGTTCAGCTCGCCGCGGCGGTGGCGCCACAGCAGCTCGAGCAGGCAGTGGTCGCTCGTGGAGGCGAGCACCGCCATCCGCTTCGGGATGGACTGGTCCGTCAGCCGCCACTCCATCCCGTAGGGCGTGAGCGTCTGCTCGAGGTCGGCCTCGATCTCGGGGAAGGCGGCCGCGAGGTCGGGGCGGTGGAACACGACCCGCTGGAAGAACTCGCCGCCCTCCGGGTCGGACGAGTACTGGTCGAGGGTGACGATGTTCGCCTTGTTGCGGGTGATGAGCGCCGTGACGGCCGAGACGAGTCCGGGCTGGTCGGGGCCGTGGACGATCAGGCAGGCGTGGTCGCGGTGGGCGTTGGTGTGTACGGTCATCGGTCGGGCTCCCGGATCAGGACTGCGCGGCGACGTACTCGCGGGCCCACTGGGCCGTCGCGAGCAGTCCGCCGAAGGTGTAGAAATGCAGTCTGACATCCCCGGACAGCGGCTCTGCAGCCAGCAGCGCCGAGAGGTCGGAGACGAAGCGGTCGGGACCGGCCGTTCCCATGAGGTTGGTCAGCGAGAAGCCGTACTTCTTCACGATCATCGCGTTCGCGCCGATGCCGAAGCGGCGGGCGAAGCCGAGCAGGCGCTTGATGCCGGCGGGGCCTGGTGTTCCGATGCGGATCTGGCTCGTGATGCCGCGGTCGCGCACGCCCGCGATCCAGTTCATGACCGGGTCGGTGTCGAAGGCGAACTGAGTGAGGATGACCGCATCCAGTCCCTGCTCGGTGAGCGAGGCCGACTTGTCCTCGAGGTGGCGCCACAGGACGTCGTTCTTGATGTCGGGATGGCCCTCGGGGTACCCGGCGATCGAGACCTCGCGCACGCCGTACTTCTGGAGAAGACCGGTCTGGATGACGCTGAGCGAGTCCGGGTAGGGGCCCTCGGGCTCGGCAGGGTCGCCGCCGACGCTGAAGACGTGCTCGGTGGCGCCGACCTCCTGCAGGCGTCCGAGGAACTCCTCGAGCTGGTCCTGGCTCGCCAGGCGCCGTGCCGAGATGTGGGGGACCGGGGTGAAGCCCATGTCCTTGACCGCCTTGGCGGCGGCGACGCGCATGTCGAGGTCCTCGTTGCCGAGGAACGTCACGTTGATCTTGGTTCCGGCGGGGATGGCGGCGCGCGCCTCCTCCAGCCCGGGAACGTCCTTGCCGGTCATCTCCAGTGAGAACTGGTCGATGAGCGTGAGTGCGGCCGCGGTGTTCGCGGCGCGTGAGATCTGAGCCACTGTCCTGTGGTCCTTTCCGTCTCTGCGGCGGCTCACTGCCTTGTGCTCCGCGCTCCCGACTTTACCTATGGAGATAGGGAATCGCAAGAGGTACTTCCCCCGCCCCCGCCCTCTCGCCCCCCGCCCCCGCCCTCCCGCTCCTCCCGCCCCCGTCGTGACCGCGAGACCAGTCCGCGCCGCTGAGACCGGCGAGAAAACCACCGGTCTCGGCGCGCGGGACTGGTCTCGCGGTCAGGAGGGGGGGTCAGCCGGCGGCGCGGACCGGGGGTGCGGCGGCGGGGGTGCGGCTCGCGGACGGTGAGCCGCACGCGCGGGAGATCGCGCGGGCCGTCATCGTGAGGGCGGGCAGCGCCGCGTTCACGGCGGCCTTGTCGTGGTGCACCGTCACGCCCAGCGCGGCGATGACGCGGTCGTGCGTGCCCCGGATCGGCACGGCCACCGCGTAGGCGTCCGTCGTGATGCACTCGTCGGCGACCGCGACGCCCGTACGACGGATGCCGGCGAGCACCTGCCGGAGCTCGTTCGGGTCCGTGACGGTCTTCCGGGTGAAACCCCGCAGCCGCGATCGCAGGACATCCTCCTGCACGGCCGTCGGCGCGTGCGCGAGCAGCACCTGTCCGGTCGCGGCGGCGTGCAGCGGCCACCGGCCGCCGAGCCGGCTGAGCACATTGACCCCGTTGCGGGCGCGCAGCGACTCCACGTACACGGTGTCGAAGCCGTCGCGGACGGCGAGGTGCACGTTGGCGTTGACGGCGACCTGCAGGTCGCCGAGGTAGGGGTGCGCGGCGTCGCGCAGCCGCATGCCCTGCGGCTCGAGGCTGCCGAGCTCGAGGACTCGCATGCCGATCGCGTAGTGGCCGTCGTCCGTTCGTTCCAGAGCGCCCCAGTCGCGGAGCTCGCCGACGAGGCGGTGCGTCGTGCTGAGGCTCAGATGCGCGCGACGGCTGATCTCGCTGAGCGTCAGCAGCAGGTGATCCTCGTCGAACGCCTCGAGGATCGCGAGCACGCGCTGCGCGGCCGTCATCTGGCCTCCGGGCGTGGAACGACGCGACGGGGCGGACTGGATGGGGTTGATGGTCATCATCGACCTGACCTCCGAACTCATGCGGTGGGGACGCACGTCCATGATGGGTCAGTGGCGGAGCAGAGCGCCGAAACGTTCCGCCTGGCGGAATGGAATCGGCGCCGGAGCTGCTCAGGAGGAGGGTGGAGCCCACCCGATTTCCGTCCGACGGGAAGAAATGTCCGTCCCGACGCCGGTCGTGGCACCCTACCGGCATGACGATCGACCAGGTTCAGCTCGACGAGTTCCGCAAGACCCTCGAGGCGGACGACTACCACCTGAGCATCGAGCTCGACGGCGACGAGGCCCTCGCCCGCATCGAGGCGGGCCCCGCCGCGTGCGCCGAGTGCCTCGTCCCGAAGGACTTCATGCGGCAGATGCTCTCGCCCCTGCTCGGCGTGGGAGCCGAGCACATCCGCGTCGACTACCCCGTCGACGTCCACACCTCCGGCGACTGAGCGCCCCATCCCCGACGGACGCCCGAGCGCACGGTCGCGCGCGGGCTCAGCCCCGCCCGGCCAGCCGTGGCGGCGCGAGCCGGTTCTCCTCAGCGTAGACGGGCGAGCCCAGCAGGAAGGGGATCGCGTCGCGCCGCGCCTGATCGATCGGCTCGTCCGGGAACGAGGCCTCGATCGTGCGGTGCCGCTGGACGACGCCGTCCCGGAACTCGGGGTGGGTGAGGATGAACATGTCGCCGCGCCGCACTCCGGCGAGCACGCGTTCGCCCGCCTCGTCGGCATCCATATAGGGCTGGTGACGCGATGCGGCGGTGAACTCCGCCGGCGGCGGCGCGTACCCCGACTCGCCGTACTTCTCGGGGCGCCGGGCGACGGCCGCGGCGATGTTGCTGTGCACGGGGCCGGGACAGTACGCCGCGACCGAGATCCCCTCCGGAAGCAGCTCGATGTGCATCGCCTCGGACAGCGCGATCACGCCCGCCTTCGTCATCGAGTACAGGCCGGCGACGACCGGCACGAGCCCCGCCATCGAGGCCGTGTTCACGATCGCGCCGCCCTCCCCGTGGGCGCGGATCTTCGGCAGGAACGCCTGGATGCCGTTGCCGACGCCGCGCAGGTTGACGTCGATCACCCAGTCCCAGTCGGTCGGGCTGGCCTCGGCGACGGGGCCCGTGAGGCCGATCCCCGCGTTGTTGACGAGGATGTCGATGCGCCCGAAGTCGCGCTCGACCTCCTCCGCGGCGGCCTGCATCGCGGCGAGGTCCGTGACATCCACCCCCATGGTCGTCACCGGCAGCCCCTCGTCCGCGAACTCCTCGACCGTCTCGCGCAGGTGCTCCGCGGTGCGTCCGGTGACGATCACGCGTGCGCCGGCACGGGCGAAGGCCCGCGCGATGCCGCGCCCGATTCCGCTGGATCCGCCGGTGATCACGGTGACCTTGCCGGTGACGTCGTCCATGGCACTCCCTCTGCTCTGCGATGCTTCCGCTCGGCCAGTCAAGCCGGATCGGGCGGGCGGCACGGGATGTCTTCCGCACCGCGAAAGCCCGCTGGCGCGGGGTGCGAGGGGAAACGGACGATGGACTCGATCGGCGCCGACGCCGAGCCCTGCACCCCGTGCCGCACCGCAGCGGCCCGCCGGAGCGGCGCTCGCGCACCAGCCGACGACAGCGCAGTCTCCGGAAGGGCAGCACATGAGCAACACGACGAGCACACTCGACGCCGAGGCGCGTGACGCGCACGACGGCGTCGGCATCAAGACCCTCGCGGCGGTCTGCCGCGCTCCCCGGACGCCGTGGGAGGTCACCGAGCTCGACCTCGACGCGCCGCACTTCGGCGAGGTGCGCGTGCGGGTGCACGCCGCCGGGCTGTGCCACTCCGACGACCACATCCAGAAGGGCGATGCGCCGATGCGGATGCCGGTGGTCGGCGGGCACGAGGGCTGCGGCATCGTCGACGAGGTCGGCGCCGGCGTCACCCGCGTGAAGGTCGGAGACCGGGTCGTGTTCTCGTTCATCCCGGCCTGCGGCAAGTGCCGCTACTGCTCCACCGGGCGGCAGAACCTCTGCGACGAGGGCAAGAACGCCTCCACGGGCGAGTTCCCCGACGGGACCTTCCGGTTCCACCAGGACGGCGTCGACTTCGGCGGCCTGTGCGTGCTCGGGACCTTCTCGCAGTACACGGTCGTCTCCGAGCACTCGGTCGTGAAGGTGCCCGACGACCTGCCCTTCGAGGTCGGCGCGATCATCGGATGCGGTGTGCCGACCGGATGGGGCTCCGCCGTGCACCTCGCGCAGGTCAAGCCCGGCGACACGGTCGTCGTGTTCGGGTCCGGCGGCGTCGGCAGCAACGCGGTGCAGGGCGCCGCGATGGCAGGCGCCGAGCGCGTCGTGGTCGTCGACCCGGTCGCGTTCAAGCGCGAGAAGGCGAGGGAGCTCGGGGCGACCCACACGTTCGAGACCGCGGAGGAGGCGGCCGAGTTCGTCGTCGCGGCGACGTGGGGAGAGCTCGCCGACCACGCGATCATCACGGTCGGGAGCCTGCACGACAAGGTCATCCACGATGCGATCTCGATCGTCGGAAAGACCGGCCAGGTGACCATCACGGCGGTCGGCAACGGCTGGATCGACGAGAACCCGGGCATGCTCATCGGGTACCAGCGCCGCATCCAGGGCGGGATCTACGGCGGCTGCAGCCCGCTCGTCGACATCCCCCGCCTCGTCAGCCTCTACCAGAGCGGAAAGCTCAAGGTCGAGGAGCTGATCACGCGCACCTACACCCTCGAGCAGGTCAACGAGGGCTACCAGGACATGCTCGACGGCAAGAACATCCGCGGCGTCGTCCTCATCGACCACGACAACTGATCCCCAGCGCAGAGGAACCGACATGACCATCACCTCCCCGAGTCCGACACTGTCCGAGTCGATCCTCGTCGACGGCCTCCAGCTGATCGGCGGCGAATGGGTGCCCTCGGTGACCGGGCGCACGATCGAGGTCATCAACCCGGCCAACCGCGAGGTCATCGCCCGCATCCCGCGCAGCGACGCCGCGGACGTCGAGGCCGCCATCGACGCCGCAGAGCGGGCCTTCCCCGCCTGGCGAGACCTGAACGCCACCGCGCGTGCGGCGCTGCTGTTCCGGTGGGCCCAGCTGATCGAGGAGCACACCGCCGAGATCGACCAGCTCGAGTCGCAGGAGGTGGGCCGCCCCCACTGGGGACCGCCGCCCATGGCCGGCCAGCTGCGCTTCATCGCCGGTCAGGCCGACAAGGTGCAGGGCGTCTCGCTGCCGACCTACTCGCCCGAGACGCTCGGCTTCACGCTCCGCGAGCCCTACGGCGTCGTCGGGGGGATCATCCCCTGGAACGCCCCCGGTCCCATGTTCGTGACCGAGGTGGGGGCCGCGATCGCCGCGGGCAACACGATCGTCATGAAGCCCGCCGAGGACGCCCCGCTCACCCCGCTCGCCCTCGCGAAGCTGGCGCTCGAGGCGGGCATCCCGGCCGGCGTCATCAACGTCGTCACCGGCTACGGGCACGAGGCGGGGGCCGCGATCCCCGCGAGTCCCCGCATCCGCCGTATGGGCTTCACGGGGTCCCCCTTCACGGGGTCGCTCATCATGGCGGCCTGCGCCAAGAACCTCACGCCCCTGCACCTCGAGCTCGGCGGCAAGTCACCGCAGGTCGTGTTCCCGGATGCCGACCTCGACCAGGCGATCCCGGCCATGGCCACGGGCATCACCCTCAACACCGGCCAGATCTGCGCCGCGGGCTCGCGGGTCGTCGTGCTCCGCAGCATCCACGACGAGGTCGTCGAGCGGCTCGCGACCCAGATGCAGAAGATCACCTACGGTCCGTGGCACCAGCCGGTGAACATGGGGCCGCTCATCAACGAGAAGCAGCACTCGCGCGTGCTCGGCTACATCGAGGCGGGCAGGAAGGAGGGCGCCGACCTGGTGACCGGCGGCGGCGCCCCGCAGGGCGGGGACTACGGCAACGGCTTCTTCGTGCAGCCGACGCTGTTCGACAACGTCTCGCCCGACATGACGATCGCGCAGGAGGAGATCTTCGGCCCGGTGCTGTCGGTCATCGCGGTGGACGACGAGCAGGAGGCGGTCCGCGTCGCCAACGGCACCGACTACGGCCTCGTGGCCTCGGTCTGGACACGCGACGTGGGGATCGCGGTGCGCATGAGCCGCGCCCTGCAGGCGGGCCAGGTCGGCGTCAACAACGCGTTGGGCGCCGGCGTCATCGGCGGCCCCTTCGGCGGCTACAAGAACAGCGGCTTCGGTCGCACGATGGGCGCCGACTCGGTTCTGGAGTGGACCCAGGTCAAGACCGTGTCGATGCGCCCCGCAGGCGCCCCCCGGATCTGAGAGGCAGGAAATGGCAACCATCACCACCCGTGCGGCCGTCTCGCACGCCGCACACGAGGGCTGGGAGATCACCGAGCTGCAGCTCGACGACCCCAAGGAGCACGAGGTCCGGATCAAGCTCGTCGCCTCCGGCCTCTGCCACTCCGACCACCACATCACCGAGGGCGACGCCCCCGTGCGCTTCCCGATCGTGGGCGGCCACGAGGGCGCCGGCATCGTCGAGTCGGTCGGCCCGAACGTGACCCGCGTCGCCCCGGGCGACCGCGTCGTGCTCTCCTATATTCCGGCCTGCGGCGCCTGCCGCCCCTGCTCGACCGGACACCAGAACATGTGCGTCAAGGGCCTGAACGCCGGAACCGGCATGTTCCTGGACGGCACGTTCCGCTTCCACAAGGAGGGCGAGGACTACGGCGGGTTCTGCTCCCTCGGCACCTTCTCGGAGTACGCGGTCGTCTCGGAGTGGGCCGTCGTGCCGCTGCCGGGCCACATCCCCTTCACCCTCGCCTCGCTCGTCGGCTGCGGCGTGCCCACCGGGTGGGGCTCCGCGGTGTACGCCGCGGGGGTCCGCGCCGGCGAGACGGTCGTCGTCTTCGGCGCCGGGGGCGTCGGCAGCAACGCCGTGCAGGGCGCCCGCTACGCCGGGGCGAAGGACGTCATCGTCGTCGACCCGGTCGAGTTCAAGCGGGAGAACGCGAAGGCGTTCGGCGCGACCGAGGCGTTCGCGACGGCCGCCGAGGCCCACGACTTCGTCGTCTCGACGACGTGGGGGCAGCTCGCCGACCACGTCATCATGACGCCCAACGCCGTCACCGAGGAGATGGTGAACGCGGGGGTCCAGATGACCGGCAAGGGCGGCAAGGTCACGATCACCGCGGTCGGCCACCTCACCGAGAAGGCCGTGCACGTGCACGCCGGCATGCTCATCGGGTACCAGCGGCAGATCCGCGGTGCGCTCTTCGGCGACTGCAACCCGCTCTCCGACATCCCGCGCCTGCTGCGCCTGTACGACTCGGGGGATCTCAAGCTCGACGAGCTGGTCACCCGCACGTACTCGCTCGACCAGGTCAACGAGGCCTATGCGGACCTCGTCGCAGGCCGCAACATCCGCGGCGTCATCGTCCACGACGAGGATGCCGCGGCCTGAGCCGCGTCATCCTCGCTCCCGTTCCAGAAGGGGTGCCACCATGCCCAACGCCATCCTCGATCCGACCGGCCGTCTCGCGGTCGCCGACGTCTCCGCCGCGGGCGGCATGCTCTCCCCGCGTCCGGCGGATCTGCGGGGTCTCCGTGTGGGGCTCCTCGACAACACGAAGCACAACGCGATGCTGCTGCTCACCGAGCTCGGCCGCCTGCTGACCGACGAGCACGGCGCGCAGGGCGTGTCGATCGTCGAGACGAAGAAGAGCTTCTCCGTGCCGATCGACGGCGAGATCGTCGCCCGGTACCGCGAGGCCTGCGACGTCGTGGTGACGGGCGTCGGCGACTGCGGCTCGTGCAGCGCCGCGGCCGTGGCGGACGGGATCAACTTCGAGCGGGCGGGGATCCCGGCGGCCGTCGTGCTGACGGACGCCTTCCTCACGACCGGCAAGACCATGGCGCAGGTCCAGGGCGCCCCGGACTACGAGTGGATCACGACCGCGCACCCGATGGCCGTCCTCGACGAGGAGCAGGTCAAGGAGCGTGCGCGGCAGCTGCTTCCCGAGGTCGTGGCATCCCTCACGGCGGGGGCCGCTCGGTGAGCGCGCCCGCCGTCGACGTCGAGCTCGACCCGGATGCCGCCCAGCTCGCGATCGAGCACTGCTACGAGCAGGGGTGGAGCGACGGGCTGCCGCTCGTCCCGGCGACCCGGCCGCTGGTCGACGCGTTCCTCGCGGCCGGCGGCCGCCCCGCGGACGAGGTCATCGGCCACATGCCGCAGGTCGACCGGAGCGTCACGGTCGAGCTCGCGGCGATCAACGCCGCGATGGCCGGCTGCCTGCCGGAGTACTTCCCGGTCGTGCTGGCCGCGTGGGAGGCGCTCATGCGCGAGCGCGCCGCGATGGGGGGCGGCTGGCAGTCCACGAGCGGTCCGGCGCCGCTCATCGTCGTCAACGGTCCGGTACGCGCCGAGCTCGGGATCAACAGCACGGGCGGGGTGTTCGGGCCGGGGTTCCGCCCCAACGCCACGATCGCCCGGGCGATCGGGCTCATCGTGCGCAACGTCTTCGGGGTGATCCCGCACGAGCTCGAGCAGGCGACCCAGGGCCTCCCGGGCCGCTGGTCGATCTGCTTCGGCGAGAACGAGGAGGAGAGTCCCTGGGAGCCGCTCGCCGCAGGCCTGGGTGTCACGGGCGATGCGGTCACCGCGACCCTGCTGCGCACCTGCGAGTACGTCGACAACCGGCACACGAGCGACCCGGAGCAGCTGCTCGCCGACGTCGCCGACACGATCGGACGCTCCGGCTCCTGGATCTTCGCGCACGCCGGAGCCGGAGTGGTCCTCTGCCCCGAGCACGCGAACCTTCTCGCGGGCGCCGGCTACAGCCGCGCCGAGGTGCAGCGTCGGCTCGCCGAGCTGTCGGGCAGGTCGACGGCGGCGCTCGCCGCGGCCGGCAAGGACTTCGCCGAGCACGGCGTGCGTCGCCCGGGCGACGGCGCGGGGGACACCGAGAGCTTCCAGCGCACGATCGCGCCGGGCGCCGAGTCCCGCATCCTGGTCGCCGTCGCAGGATCCCGCACGGCCGGGATCTCGATGGTGGTGCGGTTCTTCGCCGACTGGTCGGGCACCTCGGTGCCGGTGGCTCGCGCAGCCGGGACCGCCGCATGACCATGTCCCAGTTCCGACCGGGGCATGTCCCAGTTCAGACCGCTCAGCGATCCCGCATCCGGTCGAAAGTGGGACATGGGTATGGGGGACACAGGCGCGGGGGAGCGCGGCGGGGGAGCGGAGGGGATGTCGCATGACCGCCTGGCACGACGACGACCCGCTCCGCGACCCGCTGCAGGGCATCGGCGAGCAGTGGATGTCGGGACGCACCGCGCTCGTGACCGGCGCCGGCCAGAACGGCGCGCTGCCCGGTGTCGGCTACGCGATCGCGCGGCTGCTCGCCGCCCACGGCGCGCAGGTCGCCGTCCTGGACCGCTCGGCCGAGGCCGCGAGCCGCACGGTCGAGCTGATCCGGGCGGAGGGCGGCGACGCCGCCGCGATCACCGCCGACGTGACCGACGACGCCGAGTGCGCACGGGCGGTGGCCGAGGCCATCGAGGCGTTCGGCACGCTCGACACGCTGGTCAACAACGTGGCCAGCGGTGATCGCGCGGGCATCTTCGAGGTCACGCCCGAGCGCTTCGAGCAGC
The DNA here is from genome assembly GCF_030818905.1 of Microbacterium sp. SORGH_AS_0888. NCBI lineage: Bacteria > Bacillati > Actinomycetota > Actinomycetes > Micrococcales > Microbacteriaceae > Microbacterium > Microbacterium sp. SORGH_AS_0888. The sequence goes on along the minus strand of NZ_JAUTAZ010000001.1, from coordinate 1,918,887 downwards.
TCGTCGGCATCAACCTCACCTCGGCGTGGTCCGTGACCCGGCACGTGGTCCCGACCCTCCCGCGCGGCAGCTCGATCCTCAACATCTCCTCCGTCGGTGTCCGCGCCAAGGGGCCGGGCATGCCGTACTGCGTCGCCAAGGCCGGGATCGAGAACTTCACGGAGGGCGCCGCATCCACCCTCGGACCGCAGGGCATCCGGGTCAACTGCATCGAGGTCGGCGGCATCTGGGGCTCTTTCGCCGCCGCGAACATGGACGAGAAGATGCGCGAGCCGCGCCGCCAGATGACGACGCTCAAGACCGAGGGCACCGCCTGGGACATCGCCCACGCCGCGCTCTTCCTGCTCAGCGACCGGGCGCGCTGGATCACCGGGCAGATCCTCGCAGTGGACGGCGGCCCGATGACGTTCTTCCCGCCCGGGCCCCCCGTGACGTCGGTCGCCTGAGCGCCCGAAACCCTCCTCCGCCGGCTCCGGCCGGCACGACACGAAGGCGAGTCGAGATGACACAGATGGTTCGCGCAGCGGTGCAGACCGCTCCCCGCACGATCGAGATGCGCGAGTTCGCGCGTCCCCGGATCGGTGCCGACGACGCCCTCCTGCGCGTCGAGGCGAACGGCGTGTGCGGCAGCGACGTCGAGATCTACAAGGGGCACATGGGGATGAACCCCAACCCCTTCATCCCCGGGCACGAGCCCATGGGGATCATCGCCGAGATCGGCGACCGTGCCGCCGCGCGCTGGGGGGTGGATGTCGGCGACCGGGTGGCGGTCGAGGTGATCGTCCCGTGCCGCGCCTGCGAGGACTGCCTGACGGGCCGCTACCAGGCGTGCCGGTTCCGCAAGTACGGTCACGGGGTCACCGGGATCGACGTGGACCCGACGCTGTGGGGCGGCTTCGCCGAGTACATGTACATCTCGCCGAACTCGGTCGTGCACCGGATGGACAAGACCATCCCGGCCGAGATCGCCGCGCTGTACAACCCGCTCGGTGCGGGCGTGCGCTGGGCGGTCGATCTCGGCGAGGTCGGGCTGGGCGACTCGCTCCTGGTGCTCGGCGCCGGTCAGCGCGGGCTCGCGGCGGTCATCGCCGCGAAGGCGGCGGGCGCGGGCACCGTCATCGTCACGGGCCTGCGCAGCGACGAGCACAAGCTCGCCGTCGCCCGAGAGCTCGGCGCCGACCACACGCTCGTCGTCGACGGCGAGGACGCGATCGAGGTCGCCGCAGCCGTGAAGGAGATCACGGGCGGCCGCGGCGTGGACGTCGCGGTCGAGGTCACACCGATGGCCGCGCAGCCCATCACGGATGCCCTCACGAGCGTCCGCCACGGCGGCCGCGTCGTGCTCGCCGGCCTCAAGGGCGGCCGCGACATCCCGCTGGTCACGGACGTGATCGTCAACCGCGCGCTGACCGTGAAGGGCGCGTTCGGCGTCGACGCGATCGCGATGGAGAAGGCGATCGCCCTGCTGGAGTCCGGGCGCTTCCCGCTTGAGAAGCTGCACACCCACACGTTCGGGCTCGACGAGGTGGGCCTCGCGATCGAGACCCTCGCGGGCGAGACCGACGACGCCTCCGCCATCCACGTCTCGGTCCACCCGAGCTTCGCCTGACCCGCTCGAAAGGACCGTCCATGATCGTCGACGCACACGCCCACTTCCTCCCCGCGGGCTACCCCGAGGACGCACCGTCCTGCTTCCCCCACATGGAGCCGATCGACGGCTCCACCTCACGGCTCCTCGTGTTCGACCAGATGCGGTTCCCCGCGAAGGACGTCTTCTTCCAGGCCGAGCGCCGGGTGGAGGCCCTGGAGGCGTCGGGCCTCGACGCCGAGGTCGTGAGCCCCATGCCGCCGCTGCTGCGCTACGACCTGCCCGCCGGCGACGGGCTGTCGCTCGCGCGTCACGTGAACGACTTCGGCGCCGAGATCGGCGCATATGCGCCGGAGCGGATCATCGCGCTCGGCATGGTGCCGATGCAGGACCCGGATGCGGCGACCGCCGAGCTCGCCGCGATCAAGGAACGGGGGCTCGCCGGCGTCGAGATCGCGTCCAACATCCTGGGCAGCTCGATCGGGGATACGAGGTTCCTGGAGTTCTTCCGCGAGGCGGAGAGGCTGGACCTCCCCGTGTTCGTGCACGCCATGCCCTCGCCCATGGACCGGTTGCCGATGTCGGCGATGGGCACCTACGTCGTGGGCATCGAGGGCATGTTCGCCGCGGCATCCCTGATCCTGGGAGGCACCGCCGCCGCGTGCCCGGACCTGCGCATCTCGTTCAGCCACGCGGCCGGCGGGTTCCCCATGATGCTGCCGCGCGCGAACTACTTCTGGGGCGGTGCGTGGAACGAGGGACCGGTCGACGAGGACCGTGCCGTGATGCACGACGACGGGCCCTCTCCGTTCGAGTACGCTCGTCGGTTCTACTACGACGCGATGGTGTTCGACCGCAGGACGATCCGCTATCTCGTCGACCTGCTGGGAGCCGACCGGCTGCTCATCGGCTCGGACTTCCCGGCCATGCTGCGGGAGGAGCCGGGGGGCAAGACGTTCCGCGAGATGGAGCTGGAACCGGCCCAGTGGGCCGACATCAGCCACCGCAACGCGTTCCGGTGGCTCGGGCGGGAGACCGACGAGCTGACCGTGCACACCCACGCCCACGCGCACGCCCCCGCCTGAGCCCCCCGCGCCCCCGCCGCGCCCCCGCCGCGCCCGCGCCCCCGCGCCCGCGCCCGCGCACGCCCGCGCAACCGCATCCATGTCCCACTTTCGACCGGTTGAGCGGGCGCTGAGCGGCTTGAACTGGGACATGCACCGGGAGGAACTGGGACACGGTGCGGATGCGTCGGCCGGGTGCGGCGGTGAGGGTGGACGGGGCCTTTCGCCCGGCGGAAACGGCGTGGATCGGGCTGGAGGGCTCGGGAAGAATCCCAGCAAGTCCGGTCGCCCGGGGAGGACGAAGCAGTCCTTCCGAAACATCGCCGGAACCGGTCCTCTATCAAGGAGCATCACATGACCATCAGTGCGAAGGGCGGGCGGTCGGCAAAGCGGCTGATCGGCGCCATCGCCGTCGTCGCGAGTCTCGGCATCTCCGCCGTGGCCTGCAGCGGCGGAGGAGACACCAGCGCGACCGGGGGAGACGGCACGCCCCAGCCCGGCGGGACCATGACGGTCCTGCTCGACGCCGGCTTCGCGGGCGGGTGGAACACGGGGCTCGACCCCGCGACCAGCAACACGACGGGGTCGAACCTGCCGCAGAACTCGGCGATCTTCGGCGGGCTGTTCACGCTCGAAGCCGATGACGACGGCAGCAACGCCCACATCCAGCCCAACCAGGCCGAGAGCTACTCGTGGAGCGAGGATCAGAAGACCCTCACGGTCAAGCTGCGCCAGGGCATCACCTTCTCCGACGGCACGCCGTTCAACGCGCAGGCCGTGCTGTGGAACTGGATCCGCGGTCTCAACTCCGGCAGCTCGGGCCTCGTGCAGCTCGACCTCGACTCGTCCGCGGGCGCACCCACGAACCTCAGCGAGGACTTCATGGCGAGCCTGTGGGCCGCGCTGCCCGCCGACGTCGACAAGAACGCCGTCAACGCCGACCTCGCCGCGATCCGCGTGGTCGACGACCAGACCATCACCATGGCGCTGAACGCCCCCAACGGAGCGCTCGTCAACGGCTTCCCCGTCGCGAACCTGAACCTGATCGCCTCGCCGACCGCATACGCGAAGCTGGGTGCGGATGCGTTCAAGCTCACTCCCGTCGGCGCCGGCCCGTTCGTCATCACGAGCGACAAGATGAGCGATCGGCTCGAGCTCAAGAAGAACCCGACCTACTTCAAGTCGGGCCTTCCCTACCTGGACACCCTGAACTTCCAGTCCGTCGCGGGCGACCAGGTCGCCTACCAGACGCTGCAGGCGGGACAGGGCGACGCGATCGAAGGACTCAGCTCGGTGACGCTCATCCAACAGGCCCAGTCGAACCCGGATGTCGGCGTGCTCCTCACGCCGCCGACCTCGCCCTACGTGGTCCAGCTCAACACGCGCACCGCGCCGTTCAACGACATCAAGGCGCGCGAGGCGATCTACTACGCGACCGACTTCGACGCCATCAACCAGGGCCTGTTCAAGGGCCAGGGCGAGATGTCGCAGTCGTTCATGGCCTCGGGCGACCTGTTCGCCAACACCAAGGTCGACGGCTACCGCACCTTCGACCTCGACAAGGCGAAGGCGCTCGTGAAGGAGCTCGGCGGTCTGAAGGTCACGCTCGGCACGACCGACATCGTCACCGCCCGCGCGGTCACGACGGCGTTGCAGACGCAGTGGCAGGCCGCGGGCATCGACGTCTCGATCGACGCGAAGCCGCTCGGCGACGTCATCACGACCTTCATCAGCGGCCAGTGGGAGTCGATGCTCCAGACCGCCGGATCCTGGGACCCCTCGGTCGGCATCGGCGTCCAGGTGCGCTTCGGCTCGACGTCGGCCTTCAGCGGCACGCCGCTCCCACAGGGCGCGAGCTCCGCGGCCGACGCGCTCGCCAAGAAGCTCACGACGCCGCTGGACGACCTGCTCGTCAAGGCCGTGTCCACGACCGACACGGCCGCGCGGCAGCAGACCTACGACGAGATCGCGAAGTACATCTCCGACCAGGCCTACGGCCCGTTCGGGATGGCGTTCTCCCCCGCTCAGGTCGTCCGCAAGGGCGTGCACGCACCGGGCTTGACGACGAAGATCCCCGCGCTCTCCGTCAACAGCGGCGTCCTGTACGACCGCGCCTGGGTCGAGGGCGGCAAGTAGTGACCTCGACCGTCGAGACGACGTCCATCCGGACCGAGGGGCCTCAGGGGCTCCTCGGCCGGGTGGCCGGCTCGCCGCTGCTGCGGCTGGTGGTGCGCCGCGTGCTGATCGCGATCCCGCTGCTGCTGGCCGTGAGCATCCTCACCTTCGCGCTCATGGCCGTGATGCCGGGCGACCCCGCCCGCAACATGGCGGGGATGAACGCCTCCGAGGAGCAGGTCGAGGCGGTGCGGCACCAGCTCGGTCTCGACCGCCCGCCGGTGGAGCGGTACCTGACCTGGCTCGGGGGGTTCGTCACCGGAAACCTCGGCAAGTCCTCCGTGAGCGGTCAGCCGGTCGCGCAGCTGCTCGCGGAGCGGATGCCGGTCACGGTCGAGCTCGTGCTGCTCGCCTTCGCCGTCTCGCTCCTGGTCTCGCTCCCCGTGGCGCTGATCGCGGCCCGCCGTCCCGGTGGCATCTTCGACCGGGTCGTGATGGTCATCTCGATGACCCTGCTGGCCGTGCCGAACTACGTCATGGCGCTGCTGCTCGTGCTCGTCTTCGCGGTGAGCCTGCGTGCGCTGCCGGCGATCGGATACGTGCCGGTCACGACCGACGTGGTCGCCAACCTCAGATCCGTGACGCTTCCCGTGCTCGCCCTCGGCCTGCCGATCGCCTGCTTCTACGCGCGGTTCCTCCGCGGCGATCTCGTCGAGCAGATGAACTCGGCCGAGTACATCGAGACGGCCCGCGCCAAGGGCGTCGGCCCGTGGAAGGTGCTGCTCGTGCACGCCTTCCGCAACTCGTCGTTCGGGCTGCTGACGCTCGTGGGGCTCAACGTCGGCGGTCTCGTCGGAGGCACGGTCATCATCGAGCAGATCTTCTCGATGCCGGGCCTGGGCGTCATGATGCTCCAGGGCGTCGGGTCGCAGGACACCGCCGTCGTCCAGGCGTGCGTGTTCATCTTCGCGGCGGTCGCCATCTTCGCCAACCTGTTCGTCGACGTCATGTATGCCGTCCTTGACCCGAGGATCCGCTATGGCTCTCGTTGATGCCGCCACGACCTCCGCGGCGCTCGCCGCCGCGGGCGAGCGCGCCCCGGGCACCGACTGGGCGCTCGTGCGGCGCCGGCTGCTCGTCTGGATCCCCGGCGGGTTCGTCGCTCTGCTCATGCTCGTCTGCTTCCTCGGGCCGTTCGTGCTTCCGCTGCCCTCCCCCGTGGGCGGCAGCGTGCTCGACAGCGGCCTTCCGCCCGGCTCGCCCGGGCATCTGCTCGGCACCGACGTCAACGGCAACGACGTCGTCTCCCGCCTCATCTACGGCGGGCGCGCATCGCTGAGCGTCGCGATCGCCACGAACCTCATCGGCCTCGTGGCCGGCGGCCTCGTCGGCGCCCTCTCCGGGTACCTCGGCGGACGCTCCGACACCTGGATCATGCGCGTGCTGGACGTGCTGATCGCCTTCCCCTCGCTCGTGCTCACGATCGCGATCGCGCAGGTGCTCGGCCCCAGCCTCCCCAACACGATCCTCGCGCTCACCGCGTTCAGCATCCCCGCCGTGGCGCGCATCTCGCGCTCCGCGACGCTGCGGATCGTCAGCATGCCGTTCGTGCAGGCCGCGCAGCTGGGCGGCAGTCCGTGGTGGCGCATCCTGCTGCGCCACATCGCCCCCAACATCGCGCCGCAGATGCTGAACTTCGCGCTGCTGGGCATGGGCATCGTGATCGTCACCGAGGGTGCGCTGAGCTTCCTCGGGATGGGGATCCCGGCGCCCGAGCCCAGCTGGGGAAACATGATCTACGACGCGCAGCAGTCGCTGTCGGCCACGCCGCTGCTCGTGCTCTGGCCGAGTCTCGCCCTGCTGGTCACGGTGCTCGCCTTCAACCTCCTCGGCGAGCAGGTGCGCGACGAGATGAGCGGGCGATGACGCTCGCCGAAAGGACGGGATCCGCCATGGACCAGAACCCGGACGAGCCGGATGTCGTGCTCGACGTCCGCGATCTGCGCGTCGTCTTCTCGCGCTCCGGACGCCGTGTGCACGCCGTCAGCGGCATCTCCTACCGACTGCGCGCGGGATGCATGCTCGCCATCATCGGCGAGTCGGGGTCGGGCAAGTCGGTGAGCGTGCGTGCGCTCATGGGGCTGCTGCCGCCGAGCGCGGTGATCTCCGGCTCGGCCCGGATCGGTGGGACCGAGCTCGTGGGCCTCGGCGAGAAGGAGCTGCGCCGTGTGCGCGGCGACGACATCGCGATGGTGTTCCAGGACCCGGCGCGCTCGCTCAACCCGACCATGAGCGTCGGCGCCCAGATCGTCGAGGCCATTCGGACCAAGCAGCGCTCGGTGTCTCGCAAGGATGCCGATGCCCGCGCCGTGGAGCTGCTGCGGCTCGTGCGGATGCCCGCGGCGGAGCGGCGGTTCCACGAGTACCCGCACCAGCTGTCGGGCGGCATGCGGCAGCGCGTCATGATCGCGATCGCGCTCGCCTCGGACCCGAAGGTCCTCATCGCCGACGAGGCGACGACGGCGCTGGATGTCACGACCCAGGCGCAGATCATGGAGCTGCTGACCGACCTGTGCGAGCGGCTCGGCACGGCCGTCATCATGATCAGCCACGACCTGGGGCTCGCCGCCAGCTACGCCGACGACGTCCTGGTCATGTACGCGGGCCGCGCCGTCGAGCACGCCCCCACCCGCACGCTGTTCCAGAACGTGCGGATGCCCTACACGAAGGCGCTCCTCGGGGCGATCCCGCAGCTGACGACCGCGCCGCACTCGATGCTGACCGTGATCGGGGGACACCCGCCGGACCTCTCGGCATTGCCGCCCGGGTGCTCGTTCCGCCCGCGCTGCCCGCGGGCGGCCGACGTGTGCCTCGAGCGCCCGGCGTTGACGGAGCACGAGCCGGATCACCGCTACGCGTGCTGGCGGCCCCTCACGGACGGCGCCGACCTCGACCAGCCGGACGACGGCGTGCCCGTCGAGCTCTCGCTGGACGACGAGGCCCAGCTGCGCATCGAGGGGGAGCGCCTCGACGGGCAGCCGTTGCTCGACGAGGGCGTCATCCCCAGCGAAGACCCGGTGCCGGCGAGAGGAGGACGCGCATGAGCGCGACGATCGAGGAGACCGCGACGCAGGACGACATCCTGCTCCGGGTGCGAAACCTCGTGCAGGAGTACGTCAGCCGGGGCCCGGGCGGCGTCAAGGCGGGCGTCGTGCACGCCCTCTCCGATGTCTCGTTCGACCTCGGGGCCGGGCGCACGCTCGGCGTCGTGGGCGAGACCGGCTCGGGCAAGTCGACGCTGGCGCGCGCGATCATCCAGGCCGACAAGCCGAAGTCCGGGCAAGTGACCTTCCGCGGCCGGGACATCGTGGGTGCGGGACGTCGAGCGCTCCGCACGGCGCGCGCCGACATCCAGATGGTCTATCAGGACCCGTTCGGCTCGCTCAATCCGCGCTGGCGGGTGGCGGACATCGTGGCGGAGCCCCTCCTCGGTCACGCGAGGATGTCGCGCACGGCCCGGCGCGAGCGGGTGCGCGAGCTGCTGGATCTCGTGGGCCTGGCGCCCGACGTCTACCTGCGGCGGCGTCCGTACGAGCTCTCGGGTGGTCAGGCGCAGCGCGTCGCGATCGCTCGCGCGATCGCCCTGAACCCCGCCCTCATCATCTGCGACGAGGCGATCTCCTCGCTCGACGTGCTGATCCAGGCGCAGGTGCTGAACCTGTTCGAGAAGCTGCGGACCGAGCTGGGGCTGTCGTACGTGTTCATCGCGCACGACCTCGCGACCGTGCGGCAGATCAGCGACGAGGTCGCGGTCATGCACCTCGGACAGCTGGCCGAGATCGGGCCGGCGGAGGAGCTGTACGCGGCTCCGCGGCATCCGTACACGAAGGCGCTGCTCGACTCGATCCCGGGTCTCGATCCCGACACGGGCATCGCGCGTCGTCCGATCCCGCTGAAGGGTGAGCCGCCGTCGCCGCTCGCGCCGCCGAGCGGGTGCCGCTTCCGCACCCGATGCCCGCTGGCGCAGGAGAAGTGCGCGCGGGAGGCGCCGGTGCCGACCCCGCAGGGTTCGCCCGGCCACCTGGTGGCCTGTCACTTCCCCCTCCCCGTGGCCACCCCCTGAACTGACCGCGAGACCAGTCCCACGCGCTGAGACCGGTGGGTAACCCACCGGTCTCAGCGGCGCGGACTGGTCTCGCGGTTTGTGCGGGGTGGCCGGGGGTCAGGGCGCGGCGACGTAGGTCAGGGCGTTCTTGTACTCGCCGATCGGGATGACGCCGACCGGGACCGGCTCGAGCGTCACCCGCACGCGCAGCAGCTGCCGCACCGCCTCCTCGGCAGCGGCGAGGGCCGCGCGCGTGTCGGCGGCATCCGGATCGGCGTTGACCTCGACCTGCACCGGGATCGGATCGTCGAACCGTACCTGGTCGGCCGTCTGCTTGCGGATGCGCATGGGACCGGTGAGGTGGCTCGCGGAGGTGTCGAGCAGGATGTCGCGGATCGCCGTCGGGTACACGTTCATGGCCTTGAAGATGAGCATGTCGTCGGTGCGTCCGATGCAGCGCACGGTCGGCGACGTGCGGCCGCATGGGCAGTCGACGGCGACGACCGTCAACTGGTCCCGCGAGCGGAACCGCGTGACGGCGGAGGCCTCGCGCGTGAGGGTCGTGTAGACGGCCTCGCCCGTGGCGCCCGGCTCCCACGGCACGTGCTCCAGGGTCTCGGGGTCGACGAGCTCGACGAGGATGTCGGGGGCCGCCGTGAAGTGCATGCCACGGCCCTGTGAGCACTCGGCCCACATGGCGGGCAGCACGTCCCCGAGACCCATCAGCTCGCTGACGCGGGTCGCGCCCCAGGCCTCCAGCATCCCCTGGCGGATGTGCGGGACACCGGCGCCGGGCTCGCCGCCCGCGATGATCGTGCGGACCGAGAGCTCGGTCGCGGGGCGGCCGAGCTCCTGCTCGCACCGTGTCGCGAAGTGGGTGACGAACGACGCCGTGCCCACCAGAACGTTCAGCTGCAGCCGGTCCATCGACAGCGCCATGCGGCCCGTGGTCTGTCCGCCGATCCACGCGAGCGTCCCGCCCGCGCCGCGGATGCCGTCGGCGTAGGGGAGGCCGCCGGCGACGATGGCCATGCCGGTCGTGTGGGCCACGCGCCGCCCCGGGGCGACGCCCGCCGTCCGGTAGGCGTTGGCGATGCCGGCGGTCCAGCGCCGCAGGTCGTTCGCGGTGAGGCCGAAGAACACGGGTGTGCCGGTCGTGCCCGACGAACTGGCGATCTGCACGAGCTCGGCGGAGTCCACCAGCTGGAACGCGCCCAGCGGGCGTCCCGGGATCGGGTCCGCCTGTCCTTCGCGGAGATCCTCCTTGACCGTCAGCGGGACCTCGGACAGCTCCTCGAGGCTTCGCACCTGCGTGGGGGCGTCGCGCAGCCGCTCGCGCCACACGTCGTAGCCGCGCAGCCGCTCCAGCATCCGTGTGGCGGCGTCGAGCTGACGCGTGAGCAGCTCCGGCTGCGGCATGGTGTCGACCTCGGGATCGAACAGCTCATCGGTGGGATCGGACATCCGTGGGTCTCCTTCGCGGGGGCGGAAAGGACTCGGAACGGCCCCCGCCCACCACTATCGGCGGCGCTCCGCCGCCGCGGGGCCCCGCTTCCGCACGACGGGAAGCGAAGGTGTGCCCGTGTTCTCACGGGGTTGGGGTTGGGGAGTTGAGCTGGAGGATGTCGCCGGGTACGCACGCGCTAGTCGCGTCGAAGTAGGCGAGTCCGTCTCCGATGTCGAGGGTGTAGTAGCTGCCGTCGGAGTGGGTGCCGGTGAGGTAGGGCGGGTCGGAGAGGATCCAGCGTGGCGGGGTGAGGTTCGTGTCTCGCTCAACCTTGACGTCGTGGCCGCGCTCCTGCCAGGCCTTCTGCGCCTGTGTGATGAGATCCGCGGGTTCGCCCGGTAATGGCGCTATGCGCGACGCTGAGAGCTTCCAGCGAACTTTCAGGTCAGAGGAGCTGGACGAGCAGTCCAACCATGAACCCTGAATGTCCCAGCCGTCGGGAGCGATGGCGGCGCTGGCCTCGTAGAGATCGGTGATCTGTGCTTTGACGTCGTCGGGGGTCATGTCGGTTTCCTGCGCATCGCCGTCGCCACCGGGCGAGCACGCCGTGAGCACGAGAGCAAGGGCGAGTGTGAGCGCGCCGGGGGAAAATCGTCGGGCGCTCATCAGATGCGGTCCGATCGACGGGCGTGGTCCGTGTGGCGGTCGGGGTCGAAGGTGAGGGTCATGGGGTCTGGGTAGGGGTAGGGGTGGTGAGCTGGAAGATGTCCCCGGGGACGCAGGCGCTATACGCCTCGAAGTAGATGGCGCTCTCGTTCACATCGAGCAGGTAGTAGCTGCCGTCGGAGTGGGTGCCGGTGAGGTAGGGCGGGTCGGAGAGGATCCAGCGTGGCGGGGTGAGGTTCGTGTCCCGCTCGATCGACACATCGTGTCCTCGCTCCTGCCAGGCCTTCTGCGCCTGCGCGATGAGATCAGCGGGCGTACCAGGCAGCGGCGCGGTACGCGACGCAGCGAACATCAACTTCACACGTGGACCTGACGAGTCATCCGAACAGGCCGACCATGAGGCATCATCAACCTTCCAGCCGTCGGGAGCGATGGCGGCGCTGGCCTCGTAGAGATCGGTGATCTGTGCTTTGACTTGTTCAGAAGTCACGTCAGGTTCCTTGGGGGTGGGGTCGCTGTGGGGTGAGCACGCGGTCAGAAGCAAGGCGAGCGCGAGACTGGCGGGGATGAGGATGCGTGTGTTCATGGCTGAAACAACGTGTCCCATCCGCCCGGGTTGTCGTGCGAGGGTTTCCGCGTGGCGGTCGGGGTCGAAGGTGAGGGTCATGGGGTCGGGGTCGGGGTGGTGAGCTGGAAGATGTCCCCGGGGACGCAGGCGCTAGTCGCCTCGAAGTAGATGGCGCTCTCGTTCACATCGAGCAGGTAGTAGCTGCCGTCGGAGTGGGTGCCGGTCAGGTAGGGCGGGTCGGAGAGGATCCAGCGTGGCGGGGTGAGATTCGTATCCCGCTCAACCTTGACGTCGTGGCCGCGCTCCTGCCACGCGTTCTGCGCCTGCGCGATGAGATCAGCAGGTGCGCCGGGCAATGGCGCATTGCGCCACGCGGTGAAGCTCCAGCGCACCTTCGAGTCAGACGAGCTCGGGGAGCAGTCCGACCACGAGCCGTTGACTTTCCAGCCGTCGGGAGCGATGGCGGTACTCGCCTGGTACAGATCGTTGATCTGTGCTTTGACTTGTTCGGGAGTCATTTCTGGTTCCTCCGGGGCGGGCTCGCCGTGAGGCGAGCATGCTGTCAGGACGAGGGCGAGCAGCACCCCGGCGAGGACGAGGACGCGCGTATTCATGGTTGAAACAACGTGTCCCATCCGTGCGGGTTGCGGTGCGAGCGTCCCCGCAGACGGTCAGTGTCGAACGAGAGGGTCACGAGCTCGGGCTCGGGGAGTTGAGCTGGAGGATGTCGCCGGGGACGCAGCCGCTGGTCGCTCGGAAGTAGATGGCGCTTTCGTTCACATCGAGGGTGGAGTAGCTGCCGTCGGAGTGGGTGCCCGTGAGGTAGGGCGGGTCGGAGAGGATCCAGCGTGGCGGGGTGAGATTCGTATCCCGCTCAACCTTGACGTCGTGGCCGCGCTCCTGCCAGGCCTTCTGCGCCTGCGCGATGAGGTCAGCGGGCGTACCACCGGGCGAACACGCCGTGAGCGTGAGCGCCAGAGCTACGGCACCCGGGAAGGTTAGGCACCCACGCCCTCGTCGGGTGGTCATGACCAGAGCGCGGTGACGTCGGCCTCGGCCTGGGTGAGTCGGTCGCCCGCGGCCTGAGCCGCGTCGGTCGTGTTCTGCAAGGCGGAACGCATCCGGTTCATCGACCCCGTCCACTCCCGTTGCTCCCGGTCGTACGCGGCCTGTGCGACGCCCGACCACTGCCCGCGCAACGTCGCGACCGCTCGGTCGAGGGCCTCCAGCTCCTCCTGGATGGTCGCCGTGGCCTGGCGCAGGTTCGCGAGGGTTTCCGCGTGGCGGTCGGGGTCGAAGGTGAGGGTCATGGGGTCGGGGTCGGGGTGGTGAGCTGGAAGATGTCCCCGGGCACGCAGGCGCTATAAGCGCGGAAGTAGATGGCGCTCTCGTTCACATCGAGCAGGTAGTAGCTGCCGTCGGAGTGGGTGCCGGTGAGGTAGGGCGGGTCGGAGAGGATCCAGCGTGGCGGGGTGAGGTTCGTGTCTCGCTCAACCTTGACGTCGTGGCCGCGCTCCTGCCAGGCCTTCTGCGCCTGCGCGATGAGATCCGCGGGCGTACCGGGCAATGGTGCAGTGCGCGAGGCCCCGAACAACAAGTTCACACGCGGACGCGACGGGTCGTCCGAACAGTCTGACCACGACTCATTTACTTCCCAGCCATCGGGTGCTGTCGCGGCAATACTCGCCTGGTATAGGTCGGTGATCTGTGCTTTGACTTGTTCGGGAGTCATTTCTGGTTCCTCCGGGGCGGGCTCGCCGTGAGGCGAGCATGCTGTCAGGACGAGGGCGAGCAGTACACCGGCGGGGATGAGGACGCGCGTGTTCATGGTTGGAACAACTTCTGCCATCCACCCGGGTTGTAGTTCGTCCTGAGGCCGTCGGCGTCGGGCAGCGGCGGCTTCGCGATGACCTCGTCACCCCGACCCGTGGTGGCCAGGGCAGTGTTGTACTGGGCCGTCGTGTTGGGATCGAGGTAGCTGAAGGTGGTGGATCCGTCGCCGAAGGGGCCGTGTTTGTCGACCGCACGCAACGCCTCACCGCTCGGAGCGGTGGCGGTCTCGGAGGAGAACTCGTGCGCACCGAAGGACGCATCGGTCGGATCGATACGACCTTGGAAGACCACCTGGGACGTGAACTGACCGACGGGAGCCCATCCGTCGTGACGTGCCTGGGAGACGAACACCTGCCCCGGCGGCACGTCCATGTCGGCGACGTTGTCGACCTGGCTGTCGACGCCGGCCGACCCCAGCAACACGACATGATCGGCGTGCGCCTGCGTGAGGGCGAGGGCCGCGACGTCCGTGCCGTAGGAGTGCGCAACGACCGATATCGACGCCGGATCCCCGGTCGCGGTGTGCACCGCCGCCATCGACGTGAGGTCCTTCGCCAACGCGGGCGCACCCGCCTCGGCCTTCCCATTGAACGCCACATCCGCAGGGGCATCGTTCATCGGAGGGTGATAGCCCAACCACGCGACCGTCGCATAGTCGCCCACGGCGCCGCCTCCAACCTGCTGTTGCTGAAACCGAAGTTTTTCGGCTGCGTTGACGTAGGTCTGCATGTCGCCTTGCACGTTGGAGTTCATGCCCGGCACGATGAACGACACGTTCTTTGCCGCATCCAGGTCACCGACCGCGACCTGGGCCAGGGGCGGCTCGTCGAGCACCACGGAAACGAGCGTTCGGCCTTGGGCGGATTTCTTCAGCGCTTCCAGCGCCGCGATCTGGTCGGACTTGTCGAGCGGGTTGTTCCTGGCGTCCTCGATGGCCTGGTCGAGCACGATCCGGTTGGCCTCGTCGCGCGCACGGTAGGCGACGCCGCCCAGGTTGCCGATGACGGCGGGCGCGGCGTGGACGAGCGCATCTCGCTGGTCGCCGTCCAGGCCGGACCACCAGCTCGCGACGTCCGACGGTGCCGCTTGGGCGAGGAGCTTGGCGAGGTCCGGCCGTGCCGCGAGCAGCAGGGTCAGGTCGGGGCCGCGCAGGGATCTCAGCACCGACAACGTGGACGCCGGGGTGGGCGCCCCCGTGCCGAGGGACGCTCCGGCCGATGCCCACAGTGAGCCGTTCTCCGGGCGGAGCACCTCGGTCGCGGCGATCACGGCGGCGACGGCGGAGCGCTGGGCTTCGGCGACCCACGACCGGCCCTCGGCCAGCCAGCTGCGCGCGGTGGCGAACCCCTCTGCGCTCGTGCGGGGTGCGGACATGTCCGAGTCCTTGCTGAACACGAGCGGCCAGGAGCCGGGCGAGGGGATCGTGAACACGGAGTTCCCCGCCGCCGGCTCCCGCTCCTGACGCGCAAGCGACTGCGCGTACTGCCAGCCGTCGATCGCGTCCGCGGCCTGCCCCTGCGCCCCCGCGAGTGCCGAGGCGTACTCGCGCAGCGCCGCGGCGACGCGGGAGAGGGCGTCATCCGCGTCCGACCATGCCGTCGCGAGGCGCGTCGCGCGTGCCGTGTAGGCATCGGCGGCGGTGCCCGTCCAGTCGTCGATGGTCTTCTTCATGGCGACGGTGTCTGCGGCCTTCCTCGCGATGCCGGCGCGCCGCTCGCACAGGGCCACGATGGCGTTCACGTCGCCGACCGAGCCGGGCACGAGCTCGGTCGGATCGGAGGTCTGTCCCAGCTCCGCCATCAGAAGTCGTCCGCCCGGCACACGTCCCGTACACCGTCGCTGTCGGCGCCGTCGTAGAGAGCGGCGGATGCCGCCAGCGTCCGTGAGACGGCCTCGCTCTCCGACACCCGCTGCATCCAGCCGCCCGTCAGGGCCTGCATGAACGCCGACAGGGCGCTCGCCAGCTCCGCGTCGCCCACGTTCTCCGTCGCCGCGGTCGCCGTCTCGGGCTCGGTGATCTCCACCGCGTACCCGACGACGGATGCTGCGGTCCGCAGCTTCTCCGGATCCACCGCCCACCTGGTCACCTCACACACGCTACCCCCGGGGCGAGGAAAGCCCAGCCCTGTGACCCCCCTGCGCATCAGAGCGCGACGCGGCGCATGCGGCTCAGTCGCGCGGGGTGATCGCTCGGCTGATCTGGGCGGCGGCGGCTTTCACCATCTCGAGGTAGTCCTCCAGATGGTGGTCCTTCAGCGTGAGCACGACCCCGACGGCGGCGACGATCCGCCCGTCGGGATCGAACACGGGCGCAGCCACCCCGCCGGTGTTCTCGGTGACCTGCCGCGTCGTCACCGCGCTCTGCCGCTCGCGGATGGCGTCGAGCTCGGCGCGCAGCGCGTCGGGGTCGGTGTCGGTGTATCGCGTATACGAGGCGAGGGGGATCGCCAGGTACGCCTCGCGATCCTGCGGTTCCGCGTAGGCCAGCAGGATGCGGCCGGCCGCCGTCACGTGCAGCGGCACACGTCCGCCGATGCGGTTGGCCCCCACCCCGCCGCGTGCGCTGCGCAGCGACTCGATATACACGGTGTCCGGCCCGTCCCGGATCGACAGATGCACGACCATGATGCGCAGCATCCGGTGCAGGCGCAGCAGCGCGGGCAGTGCCTGCTCCCGCAGCCGCATGGCGGCGCCGGACGAGGCCGCGAGCTCCAGGACCTTGGTGCCCAGCTCGTAGCGTCCGCTGCGGTCCCGGGCCACCGCGCCCCAGTCGAGCATCTCGTGCAGCAGCCGGTGGGTCGTGGTCATGCTGAGGTTCGCGCGCCGGCTGATCTCTGCCGTCGTGAGCGGCGCTCTGGAGGCGCCGAAGACGTCCAGGATCGTGAACACTCGCCCCGCTGCCGTCATGCGGCCGCTCTCGTCCTCGCTCACCCGCCGTCCCCCTGGATCCTCATCGATCGGCTGCTACGACGGTACTGTCCCGTATCGCGCGCCGTCGCGGGTTTCCGCCTCGCGGAAAGGCAGCGCACGCGAGGTGCCGGTCTCGCTAGCGTCGAGCCAGCCGGTGCGGTCGCGCCCGCGGAACCGAGGAGGGTGCCATGTCGATCGTCGCGATCGTCGATTTCCGGATCCGACCCGAGCGGCGCGAGCAGGCCCTCGCCGTGTTCGAGTCGGTGCTCGCGCAGACGCGGGTCTTCCCCGGCGCCGAGCGCATCGAGTGGCTCCAGGACCGTGACGAGCCCGAACGCTGGACCCTGTACGAGACGTGGGAGAGCCCCGAGCACGAGCTC
The DNA here is from genome assembly GCF_030818905.1 of Microbacterium sp. SORGH_AS_0888. Lineage (NCBI taxonomy): Bacteria > Bacillati > Actinomycetota > Actinomycetes > Micrococcales > Microbacteriaceae > Microbacterium > Microbacterium sp. SORGH_AS_0888. The sequence continues at coordinate 1,902,211 of NZ_JAUTAZ010000001.1, read as the reverse complement.
GCCTACCGCGCCTATCGTGCGGGCGAGGGGGCGGTTCCCGAGCTCGGCGAGGTGCTCGCCGGGCCGCCCGTGCTCTGGCGCTTCGACCACGTCGGATCCGCGTCGTAGGCGAGTCCCGCGCCCACGAGTCCACCTGGGACCGAGGCCGCCGATCAGTCGCGCGGCGGGGCTGCGGTCGAGCGTCGCACGATCAGCTCCGAGGGGAGCGCGGTCGATGCGTCGGGTGGTGTCCCCGCGATCGCCTGCAGGAGGAGGTCGACAGCGAGGGCGCCCGAGCGGGCGATCGGCATCCGCACCGTGGTGAGGCTCGGACTGACGGCTCCGGCGAGCTCGATGTCGTCGATGCCGACGATGCTGACGTCGTCCGGGCAGCTGCGCCCCAGCTCCGCCATGCCCGACTCGAGCCCGAGCGCCACCAGGTCGTTGTAGGAGATCACCGCCGTCGCCCCGCTCGCGATCATCGCGGCGGCGCCGGCGCGGCCGCCCTGGATCGAGGCGGCGTGATGGCTCAGTCGGGTCAACCGGATGCCGTAGCGCTCGCACGCGCGTGACACCGCGTCCGCACGTCGGCTGTCCGCCCATGATCCCTGGGGGCCCGATGCGTAGGCCACATGGGAGTGGCCGAGCGCGGCGAGGTGCTCGACGGCCTGCGTGGGGCCGTGCTCGGCGTCCATGACGACCGAGGGGGAGCCCTCGATCGCGCGGTTGATCACGACGTGCGGGGTGGCTCCCACGAGAGTCCTGACCTCGTCGTCGGGAAGACGCGGCGAGCAGAGCAGGAGCCCGTCCAGGCGACGGCCGAGCTGGATCTCCTCGCGTTCGCGGCGGGGGTCCTCGTCGGCGTCGAACAGCACGATGCGGTGCCGGCCGTGCCAGGCCTGGCCCTGGATGGCCTTCAGGAGCGTCGCGTACACGGGGTTGGCGGCATCCGGCACGATGACGCCGATCGTGCGCGTCGTCGTGCCGGCCTGCGGGTTCGCGTATCCCAGCTCGGCCGCGGCGCGGCGCACGCGTTCGAGGGTCGTGCGGGCGAGCCGGTCGGGCTCGCCGAAGGCGCGGGAGGCCGTGGCGATCGAGACGCCCGCGTGGCGCGCGACGTCCGTCAGGTTCGCTCCCATAAGCCCTCCGGTCTCGGTCAGACCATCATCGCCCATCCAGGGATGTAAATACTTGACAAGATTGTACAAACTCGACATCATGCTTTCATGACGATCATCGACGATCTCCCCGGATCGAGCCCCGCGAACCGGGGGCACGCCGCATGAGCGTCCTGCCCCGCCTCGACCGCTCGACGGCGGTCCGACTGTCCGCGATGCCCGCGCCGCCCGCCGCCGGCATCCTGCACCTCGGCCTCGGAAGCTTCCATCGCGCCCATCAGGCCGTCTACACGGCAGCGGCCCTCGCTCGCGACGGCGGGGACTGGGGCATCGTCGGCGTCGCCTCACGCTCCCGCCGCGTCGTCGACGCCCTCCGCGCCCAGGACCTGCTCTACACCGTCGCGACGATCTCGCCCGAGGGCACCTCGCTCGCGATCCCCGCCGCCCACACCGACGTCTACGTCGGGGCGGACGATCCCCAACGCGTGGTCGCCGACCTCGCCGATGCCGCGATCCGCGTCGTGACCCTGACGGTGACGGAGAACGGATACAGCTACTCGGCTGCCACCGAGCACCTCGATGTGACCGACCCGGCCGTCGCCGCGGACCTCCGGGGCGGCGCTCCCCGCACGACGATCGGGCAGCTGGCCCGGGGCCTGCAGCGCCGTGCGGCCGCGGGCGGGGCGCCGGTGTCGATCCTCAGCTGCGACAACCTGCTCTCCAACGGCTCGCACACCGAGAAGCTCGTGCGCGAGTTCCTGCAGGAGCTGCCGGCCGCCGAGTCGGCGGAGGCGCTCGACTATCTCGACGCTGCCGTGGCCTTCCCCTCGAGCATGGTCGATCGCATCGTGCCCGCCACGACCGCCGGGCTGACCGAGCGCGTGGGCGCACTCCTCGGGTTGCGCGACGAGGCCGCGGTCCCGGCCGAGCCCTTCACGATGTGGGCGGTCGAGGACCGTTTCCCCGCCGGGCGTCCCGCCTGGGAGGCCGGCGGCGCCGTCTTCACCGACGAGGTGGGGCGCTACGAGCTGCTCAAGGTGCGTCTGCTCAACGGCACGCACTCGCTCATCGCCTATCTCGGTGCCCTGCGGGGCGCGGCGACCATCCCGGATGCCGTCGCCCAGAGCCCCGTCGAGGAAGCGGCCGCCGCCGTGCTACGCGGCGAGTACGCCCCCTCGGTCGTCCCGCCGTCGGGCGTCGACCTCGTCGACTACGAACGGCAGCTCTTCGTCCGATGGGCCAACGGTGCTCTCGGGCACCGCACGAGCCAGGTCGGCTCCGACGGCTCGGTCAAGCTCCGACAGCGCGTTCCGGGTCCGGTCCTGCACGCGCTCGCGCAGGGACGGATGCCGCACCTCATCGCCCTCACCGTCGCGGGCTACCTCGCCTGCCTCGCTCCGCTGGGCGGCTTCGACCCCGGGCCCCACGCGGCCGCGATGAGCGATCCCGCTCGGGAACGGCTGGCGGAGCTCGCGTCCCGCGCCCGTGACGGTCGCGAGCTGGCGGTACGCGCGATCTGTGAGCTGCGGCTGCTCGGCGACGAGCTGGCAGCCGAGCCGGCGTTCGCCGAGCGCGTGGGAGACCTGCTGAGCCGGATCGTCGAGCGGGGCGTCGACGCGGCGATCGCCGACAGCCTAGACGCGACGAGGGACGCGGAGCGGCCGTCCGCCGCGACGACGAAGGAGCATGTTCGATGAAGACACTGGCCATCCACGCGGCAGGCGACATCCGGTGGGAAGAGCGCCCGGTACCCGAGCCGGGCGAGGGCGAGGTGCGCCTGTGGGTGCGGTACGTGGGCATCTGCGGCTCGGACCTGCACTACTACTTCCACGGCCGCAACGGCGAGTACGCCGTGCGCGAGCCTCTGACCCCGGGCCACGAGCTGTCGGCGGTCGTCGACCTGGACCCCTCGGGCCGCCTCGCGCCCGGCACCCCGGTGACGGTGCATCCGGCACGATTCGGGCCGGTCGTGCCCGGCCTGGAGGATCGCCCCCACCTGCGCCCCGGCGGCGACTATCTGGGCAGCGCGGCCGGATTCCCCCATCGCCAGGGCGGGGCGGCGGAGCTGCTCGTCGTCGAGGACCACATGGTCCGCGTGTTGCCTGAGGGGCTTCCGCTCGAACGCGCCGCGCTCGCCGAGCCCCTGGCCGTCGCGATCCACGCCGTGCGCCGCGCGGGCGAGGTCGCCGGGCGGCGCGTGCTCGTCGTGGGCGCCGGACCGATCGGCCTGCTCGTCGTCGCGGCCGCGGTGCGCGCCGGCGCGGCGCTCGTGGCCGCGAGCGACGTGCGGCCGGAGCCGCTCGAGCGCGCCCGAGCCCTCGGCGCTCGGGAGACCTTCCTCGTCGGCGACGTCGCCGTCGACCCCGAGTCCTTCGACGTGGTGCTGGAGTGCTCGGGCGTCGGCGTCGCCCTCACCCAGGCTGTGCGCGCCGTCGCGCGGGCCGGCACCGTCGTCCAGGTCGGAATGCTTCCGGATGCCGAGATCGGGGTGAACCTCGCTCCGCTGCTCGCCAAGGAGGCCACGATCCACGGCGCGTTCCGCTTCGCCGCCGAGATCGACGAGGCGGTCGAGATGCTCGGCACGTCCGACCAGCTGGATGCCGTCGTCTCGCACATCGTGCCCGCGGTCGACGCCGTGCGTGCGTTCGAGACCGCCCGCGACTCGTCCGCATCCGCGAAGGTCCTGCTCTCCCTCTGACTCGCGCCTCCCGCGCACCTGCCCCATCACGACAAAGGAGTACAACGATGAGCACCCCTTCCCGCGCCGGCGTCGACGCGTCGACGCGTCCGCCCGTCGCCACCCGATCGGTCGGCGACCTCGCGCGCGCCGCCGTCTCCGGCTGGCTGGGCACCGCCCTCGAGTTCATGGACTTCCAGCTCTACTCGCTGGCGGCCGCCCTCGTGTTCAGCCAGCTCTTCTTCTCCGGCGGCGACGCGGCGATGGCCGTCGTGCTCGCGATGGCGACGTACGGCGTCGGCTATGTCGCGCGGCCGGTCGGCGCGTTCTTCTTCGCCCGCCTCGGCGACCGCATCGGACGCAAGAAGGTGCTGTTCTACACGATCCTGCTGATGGGAGCGGCGACGACCCTCATCGGCGTGCTGCCCACGTATGCGCAGGTCGGCATCCTCGCCCCCGTCCTGCTCGTCGTGCTGCGACTGGCGCAGGGCTTCGGCGCCGGCGCGGAGATCTCGGGCGCGGGTGTCATGCTCGCGGAGTACGCGCCCGAGAACCGTCGCGGACTCGTGGCCTCGCTCGTGGCGCTCGGGACGAACTGCGGCACGCTCTTCGCCTCGGGCATCTGGGCGATCCTGCTCGCGGTCATGATGGAGAGCGATGTCATCGCGTGGGGCTGGCGCATCCCGTTCATCGGCAGCGCGGTCATCATGCTCTTCGCGCTCTGGGTGCGCTTCAACCTCAAGGAGAGCCCCGTCTTCGAGGAGCGCACGGACGTCGTGGACGGCAAGGCGCTCTCGCGCACCGAGGTCGAGGCCTTGGCCACCCAGACCAACGACGTGCGCACGCTGCAGTCGCTGCAGCGCAAGCCGATCAAGGCCGTGCTGGTGTCGTTCTTCCTGCGCTTCGGCCAGGCGGGCAACTCGGGGCTCGTCCAGACCTACCTGATCTCGTTCATCACGATCACCCTCGCCATCTCCAAGGAGGTCGGGCCCGAGATCGTCATCGTCTCCTCGCTCATCGGGTTCGTCACGATCCCGCTCGTCGGATGGCTGGGCGACCTGTTCGGGCGTCGGCGCATGTACGTGATCATGTCCGCGCTCTCGCTCCTGCTCGTCGTCCCGACGCTGCTGCTGATCGAATCCCGTGACGTGACGTGGATCTTCGTCGGCTACGCCCTCATCCACAACATCTCGGTGCTCGGCCTCGCGTCGATGGAGAACATCTCGATCCCCGAGATCTTCGGCGCCCGCAACCGCTACACCCTGACCGCGGTCGTGCGCGAGGTCGCCGCGATCATCGCGACCGGGGTCGGACCCGTCGTCGCCGCGGCCTGGGTCGGCGCCGCGACCGGCAGCATCGTCCCGATCATGGTCCTCATGGGGCTGTTCACCGCCTCGACGCTGGTCGCCGCCCTCATCGCACCCGAGTGGACCGGCCGCGATCTGACCGATCCCCGCGCCGCGATGTAGCCGGCCGCGCGTCCCCTCCCCGCGGTGCGGTCCCCGCCGGCCGCACCCCTCCGTCACGAAGGAACCCGTATGAGCATCGAATCGGTCGACGTCGTCGTCACGAGTCCCGGCCGCAATTTCGTCACCCTGAAGATCACGACCTCCGACGGTCTCGTCGGCTGGGGTGATGCGACGCTGAACGGTCGGGAGCTCGCCGTCGCGTCCTACCTCGCCGACCACGTCGCCTCGACCCTCCTCGGTCGCGACGAGGATCGCATCGAGGACACCTGGCAGTACCTCTACCGCGGGCCCTACTGGCGCCGCGGGCCCGTCACGATGGCCGCCATCGCCGCGGTCGACATGGCTCTGTGGGACATCAAGGCCAAGAAGGCGGGGATGCCGCTGTACCAGCTCCTCGGCGGCGCCAGCCGTGACGGCGTGCGCGTCTACGCCCACGCCTCGGGCACCGACTACGCGGCGCTCGCCAACGCGGTGTCCGGCTACCAGGAGCTGGGGTACACGGCCGTGCGCGTGCAGACCGGTGTGCCGGGGCTGGGGCAGATCTACGGTGTCTCCTCCGCCGGTCCGGGCGTGCGCTACGACTACGAGCCGGCGAAGCGGGCGGCCGACGGCGGCGCGGCGACGGCGCCGAGCGAGGAGCGGTGGGACACCCCCGCGTATCTGGCGCACATGCCGGGCGTGTTCGCCCGGCTCCGCGAGGACTTCGGCGCCGAGCTGCGCATCCTGCACGACGGGCACCATCGGATGTCGCCGATCGAGGCCGCGCGGTTCGCGAAGGACATCGAGCCCTATCGTCTCTTCTGGCTCGAGGACGCCACACCCGGCGAGGACCAGACGGCCCTCCGCCTCGTGCGGCAGCACTCCACGACGCCGCTCGCGATCGGCGAGGTGTTCAACTCGGTGTTCGACTATCAGACGCTCATCACCGAGCGCCTGATCGACTACGTGCGCTCGGCGGTGACCCACACGGGGGGCATCACCGCCATGAAGAAGCTCCTCGACTTCGCGGCGATCTACGGCGTGCGTTCCGGCATCCACGGGCCGACCGACGTCTCGCCCGTCGGCATGGCCGCGGCGCTGCACCTCGACCTCGCGATCCACAACTTCGGGATCCAGGAGTACATGCCCCACAACGCGCAGACCCTCGAGGTCTTCCGCACCTCCTTCACGTTCGATCGCGGGTTCCTGCACCCGAGCGACCAGCCGGGGCTCGGGGTCGAGCTCGACGAGGACGCCGCGGCCGCCTTCCCCTACACGAAGGCGTATCTCCCGGTGAACCGCCTGCTGGACGGAACGATGCATGACTGGTGAAAGCCCGATGCGCGAGGCGCTGCCTGCCCGTACGCGGGCATCCAGGCTGATCGTCGTCGCCCGTGCGCGGGCGGCCGAGGACTACGACCGCGTGCTGGGGGCGCTCGCGGATGCCGGCGTCCGCAGCGTGGAGCTGACCCTCACGACGCCGGGGACGTTCGAGCGGTTCGCGTCGCTGCGCGAGAGGTTCGGGGAGCGCCTGGACCTCGGCGTCGGCACCGTGACCGACGCCGAGCATCTCGCGCGCTCCGTCCAGGTGGGCGCCGACTACGTCGTGACCCCGATCGCCTCTCCGGCTCTCGTGGCGCAGGCCCGGGATGCCGGCATGCCCATCGTCCCCGGGGGGCTCACGCCCACCGAGCTGTTCGGCTCCTGGTCGGCCGGGGCGTCGGCCGTGAAGGTCTTCCCGGCGGGGCAGGTGGGTCCGGGATATCTCGGCGACCTCCGCGGGCCCTTTCCCGACATCGCCGTCGTGCCCTCCGGGGGCGTCGACGCCGAGGGCGCGGCCGCCTGGCTCGCAGCGGGCGCCGTCGCCGTCAGCGTGGGCGGCCCCCTGCTCGGCGACGCCTTCCGCGGCGGCGACCTCGCGGCGCTGGGTCGTCGCGCCGCCGCGTTCGCGTCCGTGTGCGCCGGGGCTGCGTCATGACCGGGGCGCCGCGCGTCGTCACCCTCGGCGAGACGATGGGGCTCGTGCGGGCGACCGAGATCGGTTCCCTGACCCACGTGTCCGCTCTCGCCCTCGGCATCGGCGGAGCCGAGAGCAACGTGGCCGTCGGGTTGAGCAGGCTCGGCGTGCGGACGTCCTGGCTGGGGCGGGTGGGCGACGACCCCCTCGGCGTCAGGGTCGTGCGCGAACTGCGGGCCGAGGGTGTGGAGGTGCGCTCACTGGTCGACGCGGGGGCGCCCACGGGCCTCATGCTCAAGGAGCGGCCGTCCGCGACCGCGACCGCCGTCCACTACTACCGTGCGGGATCGGCGGGCTCGTGTCTCTCGCCGTCCGATCTGCCCGACGGCTGGGTCGAGTCGGCCGACCTGCTGCACGTGACCGGCATCACGCCGCTGCTCTCGCCATCGGCGCGATCGACCGTGATCGCCGCGGTGGACCGCGCCGCGGTGAGCGGTGTCCCCGTCTCGTTCGACGTGAACTACCGCTCCGCCCTCGCCGGCCGAGAGGCGGCCGGGCCGATTCTCCGGGAGATCGCCGAACGCGCCCATCTCGTCTTCGGCGGCGCGGACGAGCTCGCGCTGCTCTTCCCCGACGACGATGCCCCCGCCGCTGCGAGACTGCACGCCGCCGGCGTCGCGCACGTCGTGACCAAGCTCGGCGCCGACGGAGCCGAGCTCTCGTCCGGGGGGACGACGGTCCGCCATGCGGCGTTCGCCGTGACCCCTCTCGACACCGTGGGCGCGGGTGACGCGTTCGTCGCCGGCTACCTGAGCGCCTGGCTCGAGGGCCTGGATGCCGAGGCGTCGCTGCGGCGTGCCAACGCGACCGGAGCGATGGCGTGTCTGGTGCCGGGCGACTGGGAGGCGGCGCCCACGCGCCGTGACCTCGCTCGCTTCCTCGGCGGCGACGACGATCCCGTGCGCCGCTGACACGGCGCGCGGGGTGCGCTCAGCCCGCGGCGGGGCGTCGGCCGCTCGGGCGCGGGCCCGCGGTGTCGAGCGAGCGCCGGGCGCTGCGCAGGAACCGGGCGAAGTCGGCCTGCGCCGTCTCGTCGAGCTCCGCGACGACGAGCTCCTCGAGCGCGTCGATGCGGGGTGCGATCTCCGCCAGCCGCGCCGCGCCGGCATCGGTCAGCCGCAGCAGCATCCGGCGGCGGTGCTGCGGGTCGGGGGTGCGGCTGACGAGGCCGGCGGCGAGGAGGGGGTCGATCGTGGCGGCCATCGTCTGCGCGCGCACGAAGGAGCGGCGGGCGAGCTCTGAGCTGGTGAGGTCGGGGCGCCGCTGCAGGACCGTCAGCGCGGTGTACTGGGCGGGGGACAGGCCGGCATCCGCGCAGATGGCGTTGAAGTGCGGGCGCAGGGCCAGCTCGACCTGCTTGATGACATAGGTGAAGTTCGTCGCGGCCAACGATTCCTCCGTTCGTCTCGACAGTAGCGCACCGCCTATCGGCCTCAGGAGACGGGGGCGGCCTCCGCGACCGGGCGGATGCGGCTCGCCTCGCCGCCGAGGAAGACGCCGTCCTCCTCGAGCCGCCGCTGCAAGGTCGCCGTGTCGATCGCGCGCACGGCGATGCCGGCGTCCAGGGCGAGGTCGGCGGCCGTGCCGGCCGCCTGGCCCATCGCGAAGCACGGGCCCGTCACCCGGCCGGAGGACTGCCCGCCCTGGGTCATGGAGGCGCAGCGCCCCGCGACGAGCAGGTTCTCCACGCGCCCGGGCACCAGCATCCGGTAGGGCAGCTGGTTGTAGCCGCGCGAGTCGGCAGGCGCGAACCGGAACTCGACGTCGCCCTGCACGTGCGCCTCGACGGGCCAGCCGTTGACGCCGATCGTGTCGTCGAAGTCGGCGCAGCCGAGCACGTCCGCCTCGGTGAGCTGGTAGGCCCCGATGATCCGACGCGTCTCGCGGATGCCGATCTGGGGCGCGATGTCGACGATGTAGGAGTCCTGGAAGCCCGGTGTCACGGCCCGGATGAACGCGAACGCGTCCTGCACCTGCCGCCGGCCCTGCAGCTCGCCGCGGGTCAGCTGGCGCACGTCGGTGCCGTCGATCGCCGAGCCGTCGGCGTTCGAGAGCTGCGTCAGGTTCGCCCGCCACTCCAGCGGGTTCCGCTGTGGCCGCACGATCGGCTTCTTGCGGGGGAAGCGATGGGTGCCGGCTGCCTCGGCCTCCTCCATCAGCCGGCGAACGATGCGCCAGGCCTCGCCGGCCTCCTCGGGGTGGACGCCGTTGATCCGGAACATGAGCGAGGGGTAGAGCAGGTGCTCCGAGCGCTCGAAGGGCGCGCCGGCCCACGCCGCGACGTCGGCATCGCCCGAGCCGTCGACGAACACGCGGCCGCGGACGAGCGCGGCGCCCGACTTCGACTCGACCACGACGCCGTCGATCCGGCTCTCGTCCGCCATCACGACCCCCTGCACGGAGGCGTGGAACAGCAGCTCGGCGCCCGCGGCCAGCATCAGATCGTCCAGCGCGATCTTGTAGGAGGAGATGTCGAATGCCTGCGCCAGGATGCGATTGTCCACCGAGAGGTGCGGCGGGTTCAGTGCGTCGAGGCGTTCCATCCGGTCGAGCAGATCGTCCGCGAGCCCGCGGATGACGCGGGTGTCCTCGCCGTGCATGCGGGCATGGAGGCCGCAGAACGTGCTGAGCCCTCCCATCGTGCCGGCACCGCCGAGGAATCCGTACCGCTCGATGAGCAGGGTCGATCGTCCGGCGCGGGCGGCGGCCGCCGCGGCCATCACGCCCGCGGGGCCTCCGCCGATCACCACCACCTCGTACTCGCCGTGCACGGGGACGTCGCGGGCGGGGAGGCGGACGGTCGTCGGGGTCATGCGAGGCTCCTGGGATCGGGGGTCAGCGGGTGCACGGCGAGGAGCCGCCGGGGCGGGGGCACAGCACGGCGCCGCAGGCGAGCGGCTGCACGAGCTCCCGGTACTGGTCGAGGTAGCCGCCGCCGGTGTCGAGGTCGGCTGCGGGAGTGAAGCGGTCGCGCCGGGCGAGCTCGTCGACATCCACGAGCAGGTCGACGCGCCCCTCGCCGAGATCGATCTCGATGAGGTCGTCGTCCTGCACGCGCCCGAGCGGCCCGTCGGCGGCGGCCTCGGGCGAGACCTCGCCGACGGAGACGCCCTGGTTCACGAGACCCGAGAACTGGCCGTCGGTCACGAGGGCGACGCGGTCGGCGAGCCCCTTGGCGTGCAGCGCGAAGATGAACGCGGAGGTGAGGCCGAGCCCTGGGCCGCCGGATACCCCGATGCCGCGGATGACGGCCACGTCGCCCTCGCGCAGGCGCCCGGACGCGATCGCGCCGATCGCCTCCTCGCGCGTTCCGAACACGCGCGCCGGCCCGCGGAAGACGCGGGGGCCGGGGTCGGGGACGGGGCGCTTGGCGACCGCGCCGCCCGGGGCCAGCGTTCCGCGCAGCACCGTGATGGCGGGGTCGGTGCCGAAGGGGGCGGCCAGCGTGCGGATGGCCACGCCGTCGGCGGGCCGTGCCCGGGCGAGCTCCTCGGCGAGGGTGCGTCCGGTGATCGTCAGCCGGTCGCCGTCGAGCAGCGGCAGGAGCTCGCGCAGCACGGTCGCGGCGCCCCCGGCGTCCTCGACCTCCTCGACGAGGAACGGCCCGTTGGGGCGGACCGCGCACAGCAGCGGGGTCTCGCGCCCGAGGGCGCGGTAGGTCTCCCACACGTCGATGTCCACGCCCGCCTCGACCGCGATCGCCTGCAGGTGCTTGATCGTGTTCATCGACCCGCCCATGGCGAGCATGATGCGCGCGGCGTCGCGGATGGAACCGGCCGTGATGATCCGACGGGGACGGATGTCCCGCCGCAACGCCTCGACGAGGGCGGCGGCCGAGCGGCGCACCGTGTCCCACATCCGCTCGCTGTTCGCACGGACGGGCGCGGCGCCGGGCACGGTCATGCCGAGCGCCTGCGCCGTGACGTGCATGGAGTTCGCCGTCGCGAAGCCGGCGCAGACGCCGGGGCCGAGGATCGCGTCGTCGGCGAGCTCCTCCAGGTCAGGGGTCGGCTCCCCGGTGACGGCGGCCTTCGCGGCCCGGAGGAAGACCTCCTCCACGTCGGCCTCGCGCCCTTCCGCGAGCCCGCTGTGCTGGTAGCCGCACGGGACGATGACGGTCGGGATGTCCATGCGGACGGCGGCCATGAGGTGCGCGGGCGTCGTCTTGTCGCACGAGCTCAGGCAGATCATGGCGTCCAGCCGTGCGCCCTCCACGGCCACCTCGATGTCGTTGACGATCAGGTCGCGGCTGGGGAGGATGTAGCGTCCGGCCCGGCCGGCGCTCGTGATGAAGTCGCTCGGGGCGGCCGTGCGGATCTCGAAGGGCAGCGCGCCGAGTGCTCGCAGCTCCCCCTTCAGCACCGGCACGATGTCGTCGAGGTGCGCGTAGCAGGCGGCGAGGTCGGAGGACGTGTTGACGATCGCGACCTTGGGCTTGTCGAGGTCGGAGGCGGGGATGCCGAGGGCGCGCCACTGCGCGCGGCGGGCGACGCCGAGGGCCGACGATCGCGAGAAGTTGCTGCGCAGCTCGGGCATCGTCTCGGTCATCTCATCGTCCTCGCCATCGAGTCTGTACGTATAGCGGTCAGTAGCGTCGCTATACGTACAAGCATGCCAGGTTGCCTGATACTCTGCCACCGTGCTGAAGACAACGGAGATTCAGGACCGCTTCTTCATCGGCGGGCAATGGCAGCGGTCGGCGGGCGCCGCTCGCGCGTCGGTCGAGAACCCCTTCGACCTCTCGACGGTCGGCGAGGCGCCCATCGCGGGACCGGCTGAGGTCGACGACGCGGTGCGCGCCGCCCGGACCGCGTTCGACCGGGGACCCTGGCCCCGCATGACCGGGCCGGAACGGGCCGAGTGGATGCTGCGGCTCGCCGATGCGCTCGAAGCCCGCGGTGACGAGACCGCCCGCCTCATCACGGACGAGATCGGGCAGCCCCTGGGGCTCGCCCGGGGGATGGGGGTTGTCCGCCCGGGTCAGCACCTCCGCTTCTACGCGGGTCTCGCCCGCGAGCTCGTGGTCGAGACGACGCGGCCGAACGGCGACCGGGGCGGGGCGTCGTACCTCCGGCGCACGCCCGTCGGGGTCGCCGCGCTCATCGTGCCGTGGAACCACCCGCAGGCCTCGGTCACGATGAAGATGGCGCCCGCGCTGGCGGTGGGCTGCACGGTCGTCATCAAGCCCGCATCCGAGTCCCCCCTCGACATCGCGCACCTCGCCGAGGCGTGCCGGGAGATCGGGTTCCCCGAGGGCGTGATCAACATCGTCACGGGCGATCGGGAGACCGGGCGCCTGCTCGTCGAGCATCCGGGGGTCGACAAGGTCGCCTTCACCGGCTCGACCGCCGCCGGGCGCCAGATCGCCGAGACGTGCGGGCGCCGGCTCATCCCCGTGACCCTGGAGCTCGGAGGCAAGTCGGCCGCCGTCGTCCTGCCCGGCACCGACCTCGACGCCCTGCTGGCGGGGCTCCGCGTGGCGAGCTTCGCCAACAGCGGGCAGAACTGCGTGGCACTGGCCCGCATCCTCGTCCCCGCCGACCGCCACGACGAGATCCTCGACGGGCTCGTCGCCGTCGCCCGGGATCTGCGTGTGGGCGACCCGAAGGACGCCGCGACCGAGCTCGGCCCGCTCGTCTCCGGCAGTGCCCAGGAGCGCGTGCGCGGGATGATCCGGCGCGCGGGGGCGGAGGGCGCGCGAGTGCTCGCCGGCGACACGGCGCTGCCGGAGACCGGACGTTTCGTCGCGCCGACCGTCATCGCGGACGCCGCGATCGACAGCGAGATCGCGCAGCAGGAGGTCTTCGGCCCCGTGGTCTCGATCCACCCGTACGAGACCGTCGATGACGCCGTCGCGATGGCCAATGCCACGGTCTACGGCCTCGGCGGGGCGGTGTTCGGCGATGACGACGACGAGATCCTCCGCGTCGCCCGCCGCATCCGCACGCGGCTCGCTCGGGCTCGGCGGCTACCGCCCCGACATCAACCTGCCCTTCGGCGGGGTCAAGGCCTCCGGCCTCGGGCGCGAGCTCGGTCCCGAGGCCGTCGACAGCTACCTCACGCTCACCTCGATGTTCGTCTGAGCGTCCGCGCCACCGCACACCATCGTTCCAAAGGAGGAACAATGCCCATCGCCAGCCGTGCCGCCGTCATCCTCGAGCAGAAGGGGAGGTTCGAGGTCCTGGATGTCGAGGTCGACGACCCGCGTCAGGGCGAGATCCGCGTCAAGCTCGTGGCCGCGGGACTCTGCCACTCCGATCATCACCTCGTCACGGGCGACAGCGCCCTGCCGCACCTGCCCATGGTCGGCGGACATGAGGGCACCGGGATCGTCGAGGCCGTCGGCCCCCACACGCCGGGCTGGGAGGTCGGCGACAAGGTCGTCTTCTCCTGGATCCCGAGCTGCGGCGAGTGCCGCTGGTGCGTGTCCGGCATGACGAACCTCTGCGACCTCGGCCGCTTCCTGCTCACCGGCACGCGCTTCGACGACCCCGAGAACGGCTTCCGGTTCACGCTCGCCGACGGATCGCAGGCGGGGCAGATGTGCTGCCTGGGCACGTTCTCCGAGTACACGCTCGTCAACGTCGAGTCGGCCATCAAGCTGCCGGAGGATGCCGACCTCGACCTCCTGTGGCTGCTCGGCTGCGGCGTCGGCACCGGCTGGGGATCGGCCGTGTACGCGGCCGAGACCCAGCCCGGCGACGTCGTGATCGTCATGGGCATCGGCGGCATCGGCATCAACGCCGTGCAGGGCGCGGCGAGCGTGGGTGCGAGCGCCGTCATCGCGGTCGATCCGGTCGCGTTCAAGCGCGAGACGGCGCTCACGCTCGGCGCGACGCACGCGTTCGCCACGATGGACGAAGCCGCGGAGTTCGCCCGCAGCATCACCGACTGGCAGGGCGCCGATCGCGCGATCGTCACGGTGGGTGTGCTGAAGGGCGAGCACGTCAAGCAGGCCGTCGAGGCGATCCGCAAGGGCGGAGTGACGGTCGTCACCTCGATCGCGGCGGATGCCGAGGAGGGCATCCCCGTCTCCCCGCTGGAGCTGACCCGCTACCAGAAGCGGATCCAGGGGACGATCTACGGGCACGCGAACCCGCGCGCCGACATCCCGCGTCAGATGCGGCTGTACGAGGCCGGCCGGCTCAAGCTGAAGGAGCTGATCACGGCGACCTACACGCTCGACGAGATCAATCAGGGCTACGACGACCTGATCGACGGGAAGAACATCCGCGGTCGCATCCGGTTCTGAGGCCGGGGGCGTCCGCGTCCCCGGCTCGGGCCGGGCTCACCGGTTGCGGAAGGGGCGCGGGTTGGCGTCCCGGTACGCGCGGGCGAGCTCGGCCGCGCCGGCGCGCAGGCGCGGCACGACGACCTCGCGCAGCGAGCGCTCGTCCTCGCGGACCGTCGTCGAGCTCACCCCGAGCGCGCCGATCGCGGTGCCCTCGACCGAGATCGGCACCGCCGCGGCGAGCATCCCGGGGTTGTACTCCTCGATCGAGACGTCGTAGCCGCTCTCCCGCGCCTCGGCGACCTGTGCGAGCAGCTCCTCCAGCCGTGCGGCGGTGCGCGGGGTGAAGCGCTCGAGCGGCACGCCGCGGTACAGCTCGGCGATCTCGGCATCCGTCTTCTCGGCCAGCAGCACGCGGCCGAGCGATGTCGCATGGGCGGGGAGCCGTGCTCCGATGCGCAGGGTGTGGCCGAGCGGCCGGCCGTCGTCGACGCGTGCGACGTGGACGATGTCGGTGCCCTCGAGGACGCCGACGCTCGTGGACTCGTGCAGCTCGGCGACGATGTCGAGCAGGATCGGATGCGCCAGCTCGGGCAGCGACGAGGCGGCGAAGTAGCCGGAGCCGAGCTCGAGGATCCGCGCCGTGAGGCTCCACTGCCCCCGTTCCGACCGGACGTAGCCGAGGTGCTCGAACGTGAGCAGGATGCGGCGCACGACCGGCCGAGGCAGCCCGGTGCGGGCCGCGATCTCGCTCGCCCCGAGCCGGCGCTCGGGCCCGTCGAACACGCGCAGCACGGCCATGCCGCGTTCGATGCTCTGAACGCGGTCGCGGGACCGATCGGCCGTGACCATGTGTCCTCCCCACCCGTGGTGCCCGCTCATCCTAGAACGCCGCTCGTCCTCGCCGACGGACTTTATTTCAGGAAAACTGATATGTTGGCGATGTCGTGGAGCAACGGAGCGAGACGAGGTCGACAATGCCCCTGGACTATCCCGGAGATCTGCTCGGCTTCGCCGACGGGCTCACGGCGGCCGAGCGCGCGAAGCTCCTCGAGCTGCGGACGCACCTGCGGGAGCACGTCCGACCGCTTCTGGTGGACGCCTGGGAGCGGGGGGACTGCCCCGCCGGGATCCGCGGTCCGCTCGCGCAGCTGCGGCTCGAGGACGACCCCGTGCTGCTCGGCGACGACGGGGCGCCGAGCGCGCTGTACCAGGGGTTCAAGACGGTCGAGCTCTCTCGGCTCGACCTGGGCGTGTCGATCATCTACGGCGGCCAGGTCGGCATGTTCCGCACGCTCGTGCGGGAGGGCGGCAGCCCGGAGCAGGTCGTGGCATGGGATGCCGACATCCTCTCCTTCCGCAAGACCGGCTGCTTCGCGCTCAACGAGCCCGATCACGGCTCGGACATCGCCGGCGGCCTCGCCACGACCGCGCGACGCGAGGGCGACGACTGGGTGCTCGACGGGCGCAAGCGCTGGATCGGCAACGCCACGATCTCGGACGAGCTCTGCGTCATCGCACGCGAGGAGGGCGGCGGTCGGGTGCTGGCCTTCCTCGTGCCCTCGTCCGCGCCCGGGGTCACGCGCTCGGTCATCGAGCACAAGGGGGCGCTGCGCCACGTGCACAACGCCGACATCGAGCTCGTGGGGGTTCGGGTGGGCGAGCATGCGCGACTGCCGCGCATCGAGTCCTTCCGAGACATCAATCGTGCCTTCCGTGTGCTGCGCCCCGCGATCGCCTGGAACTCGGTGGGCATGCAGCTCGGTGCCTACGACGCGGCCGTGGCGTATGCGCTGCGTCGTGAGCAGTTCGGGGCGCCCATCGCGGGCTATCAGCTCATCCAGGAGAAGCTCGTGCAGATCGTCGCGAACATCGCGCAGACGCTCGCCCTCGCGGTGCGCACGACGACGCATCCCCTCGCGGACGATGTCACGCCCAGCCTCATCAAGCTCGTCGCCGCCGACCGGCTCCGCGAGTCCGCCGCGCTCGCGCGCGAGATCCTGGGGGGCAACGGCCTGCTCCTCGAGAACGACGTGGTGCGTTTCCTCGCGGATGCCGAGGCCATGTACACGTTCGAGGGGACGCGTGAGATGAACGTCCTGATCCTCGGCCGCGCGCTGACCGGGCTGAGCGCGTTCACGCGCGGGTGAACCCGTGGGTGAGTTTCAGTTGACCTGGCATTGAAGATAGGGTTCACTATTAAACCGGACCATGGGAACGGGTCCGCCGCACGCCCTCACCGTCGAGGGTGACGTCACAGGTCGAGGAGGACCGGCGACATGAGCAGCAGCACAGCACAGCTGGCCGACGCGTTGAGCGTCACGGGGCTCAGCGTGCGCTACGGCAAGTCCGTGGCCGCGCTGAAGGACGTCTCGCTGACGGTCGCCGACGGCGAGGTCGTGGCCCTCATGGGGCTCAACGGGGCCGGCAAGTCGACCCTCGCGCGCGCGGTCACCGGCCTCCTCCCCGCACAGGGCGGCACCGTCTTCGCCGGCACGATCGAGTGCTTCGGCCGGCCCATCACGCGCCGCTCCGCGCGTCACATCGTGCGCCACGGCGTCGCGC
The DNA here is from genome assembly GCF_030818905.1 of Microbacterium sp. SORGH_AS_0888. NCBI lineage: Bacteria > Bacillati > Actinomycetota > Actinomycetes > Micrococcales > Microbacteriaceae > Microbacterium > Microbacterium sp. SORGH_AS_0888. Next base: position 1,885,176 of record NZ_JAUTAZ010000001.1, on the reverse strand, counting down.
AGTCGATGGAGGGGCGCCGGATCTTCGGGGCGCTCACGGTCGAGGAGAACATCGACCTCGGCGGCTCGACCGTTCCGATGGCCGAGCTCCGCGAGAACCGGCAGCGACTGTACGAGCTCTTCCCACGCCTGGCGGAGCGGCGCACGCAGGCCGCGGGCCTGCTCTCGGGCGGCGAGCAGCAGATGCTCGCGCTCGCGCGCGGTCTCATGTCCTCGCCCCGGCTGTTCGTCATGGACGAGCCCACGCTCGGCCTCTCGCCCAAGCTCGTGGTCTACGTGCGCGACACGATCCGGGCGATCCAGGCCGCGGGCACGAGCGTGCTCCTGATCGAGCAGAACGCCACGATGGCCCTCTCTGTCGCCGACCGCGGCTACGTCATCGAGCACGGGCGCATCGTGCACGAGGACACGGCGGCCGATCTGCGGGAGGACGGACAGCTCCAGCGCCTGCTGCTCGGGCTCGGGACGGAGGGCGCGGCATGACCGGCGACACGCTGCTCGAGGTCCAGGACGTGGAGCTCGCCATCGGGGGGCTCCAGATCCTGCGCGGCGTCTCCTTCGCGGTCCGACGGGACGAGTTCTTCACCGTGATCGGCCCCAACGGCGCGGGCAAGACGTCGCTGCTGAACGTGCTGAGCCGGATCTACCGCCCGACCCGCGGCTCCGTGCGCTTCGGCGACGTGGACCTGCTCGCGCAGCATCGCACGGCCCTCTCCGGGCTCGGGATCGCCCGCACCTTCCAGAACCTCGCGCTCTTCGACGACATGGACGTCATGGACAACGTCGTGCTCGGACGCCACCGGCTCATGCGCTCGGGCGTGGCGACCGGTGCCGTCTGGTTCGGTCGGGCCCGGCGCGAGGAGCGCCTCGCCCGCCAGGCCTGTGAGCCGCTCATCGACCTGCTGGGGCTGGGCGACCACCTCACGCGGCCCGTGCGCGACCTCCCCTACGGGATCAAGAAGCGCATCGAGCTGGCCCGTGCGCTCGCCGTCGATCCGACGCTGCTGCTGCTGGACGAGCCCGCCGCGGGCATGAACGACGAGGAGACCGACGAGCTGGCGGAGTGGATCCTCGTCGCCAAGCGCGAGCTCGGGCTCACGGTCGTCATGATCGAGCACGACATGGGCATGGTGACCCGGCTCGGCGACCGCTCCCTCGTCCTCGACTTCGGCACCGTCATCACGGTGGAGGCGCCCTCCGTCGCGATCGCCGACCCGCGCGTCATCAGCGCGTACCTGGGCGACGACTCCGACGAGCCCGAGGATCCGACGGAGACCGGGAACATCGCCCTGCGGATCCCCAGACACAGCCGTCGACGGAAGGGAGGCGTCCGATGACCGACGCACTGCAGACCCTGGTCTCCGGCGCGGCGCTCGGATGCCTCTACGCCGTGCTCGCGCTGGGCTTCGTCGTCGTGGCCCGCGCCAGCGGCATCCTCAACCTCGCCCAGGGGTCCTTCGTGGTGCTGGGCGCCTATCTCGCCTACGCGTTCATCCACCAGGCCGGGATGAGCTTCTGGGTCGGGGTCGTGCTGGCGATGGTCTGCGTCGCCCTGTTCGCCGTGCTGCTCGAGGCGTTCGTGGTGCACCGCGTGACCGACCACTTCGCCGCCCTGCTGGTCACCTTCGGCATCACGATCGCCGTCGGCCCCCCTCGTGACCGCCATCTGGCCCGGCGACTCGCTCAACCTCGACGACCCGTGGGCGTTGGAGGTCATCCGCGTCGGCGGCATCGGCATCACGGCCCGCGACGCGACCCTCATCCCGATCACCGCGGTCCTGCTGCTCCTGTTCTTCGTCTTCTTCCGCTTCACCCGTGTGGGCCTGAGCCTTCGGGCGACGGCGATCGACAGCGAGGCGGCCATGGCCCAGGGCATCAGCACGCGGTTCGTGTTCGGCGTCTCCTGGGCGATCGCAGGCGCCCTCGGCGCCTTCGGCGGCGTCGTGCTCTCCACGACCGTGGGCGGCGGCGTCCGGCCCGGTCTCGAGGTGTACGCCTTCCTCGCCCTCCCCGTCATCATCCTCGGGGGACTCGAGTCGCCGCTGGGCGCGGTCGTGGGCGGTCTCGTCATCGGCATCGTGCAGCAGTTCGCGGTGACGCTCGTCCCCGCCGAGTGGGGCTCGGGCTTCGCCGAGGTCGTCCCGTACCTCGTGATGCTCGTGATCCTGCTCATCCGCCCTGCCGGGCTCTTCGGACGCAAGGAGATTCGACGCGCATGACCGCCACGACCTCGTCGCCCACGCTGGCTCGCCACGACCGCGCCCGGGCGCCGCGCCTCTTCGACACCGTGACCAAGAAGATCCTCGCGATCCTCTTCCTCGTCGCGATCTTCACCATCCCCCTCAGCACGGCCGACTCCTACGTGCTCACGGTCCTCGCGACGGCCGCGACCGCGGCGATCGCCGCGACCGGGCTGAACCTCCTCACCGGCTACGCCGGGCAGATCTCGCTCGGCCACGCCTTCTTCGTCGGAGCGGGCGCGTTCAGCGCTCAGGTGCTGGGCGGCCTGTGGGGGCTGCCGCTGCTCGTCTGGCTGCCGCTCTCGGCGCTGTTCGCCGGCGCCCTCGGCCTCGTCGTCGCCCCGTTCGCCCTCCGGCTGCGCGGGCCCTACCTCGCGATCGTCTCCCTCGGACTCGTGTACATCGGCATCTATGCGGCACGAAACCTCACCCCGCTGACCGGCGGGCTCAACGGCACGGCGGTCACGGCGAAGGTCGCGATCGGCCCGCTCGACTTCGCCAAGCTCCGCATCGGGCCCTACATCTTCACGCGGGAGCAGGGGATGTTCCTTCTGTGCTGGCTCGTGCTCGCGCTCGTGCTGGTGCTCACCGCCAACATCGTGCGGTCCCGTTCGGGACGCGCCATGCAGGCCATCCGCGACCACGATCTCGCCGCCGAGGTGCTCGGCGTGAGGCGGCTTCCGACGATGATGAACGCCTTCGTCGTCTCCTCCATGCTGGGCGGTCTCGGCGGCGGGCTCCTCGGCGTCCTCCTCCAGTACATCCGACCGGAGAACTTCGGGCTCGACCTGTCGATCCAGTACGTCGCGATCATCGTCATCGGAGGGCTCGCGAGCATCTGGGGTCCTGTGCTGGGCGCGCTGTTCATCGGCCTCGTGCCGGTTGCGGCGATCTGGCTCGCCGGCTTCCTGCCCTTCATCTCCCGTCCTGGTCACGAGGGCGGCCTGAGCGTCTCCGGCTTCGGGCTGGTGGTCTACGGCATCCTCATCGTCGTCTTCCTCCTCTTCCGCCGCGGCGGCCTCATCTCCTTCTTCCGCATCCGCCGCCGCCCCCGGGGGCCGGCCCAGACTCCCGCCGCGGCTGCCGCGACGGAGACGCCCTCCGCACCGGGGGCGGCCCACACATGAGAGGACAGCCAGTGAACACACGCATCATCGGCACGGTCGGGATGGCGGCCGCAGCGCTGCTGCTGACATCCTGCGCCGTGCAGACGGCGCCCGACGGCTCCGCGTCCGGATCGGCGGCGGCGCTCGCCTCTGTCCCCGGCTTCGACCTGTCGGACGGCACGATCCACGTCGGTCAGATGACCGCGCTCTCCGGCCCGCTCGCGCCGTCGTCGAACGAGCAGGTCGCCGGACAGCAGGCGTACTGGGACTACGTCAACGCCACGGGCGGCATCGCCGGGAAGTACCCCGTCAAGGTCGTCACCGCCGACAACCAGTACAACCCGCAGCTCGCGGTCCAGGAGTACCAGCGCATCAAGGGCGACGTGGTCATGCTCAGCGGTGTGCTCGGCGACGCCTCCACCGAGGCGCTCATCCCGCTCCTCCAGCAGAACGAAGCCGTCGCGCTCCCCTCGACCCAGAGCTCGCGCTTCACACAGAACGCGAACCTCGGCATGACGTTCACCTCGTACCAGTCGAACGTCTGGAACGCGCTGTCCTACATGTTCGAGAAGGGGCAGATCACCCGGAGCTCCGTCGTGTGCTCGATGATCCAGGCCGACCAGTCGGGCGAGGCGCGGCAGACCGCGTTGGAGTACGCGGCCAAGCAGCTCGGCTTCACGCTCGGCCCGAAGACCGAGTTCGCGCCCACCGACACGGCCTTCACCGCGCAGGTGCAGACGCTGAAGAACGCGAACTGCGCCGCCGTCGTGTTCGGCGGGGCGACGAACAACGTGCCGAACCTCGTCGCTGCGGCGACGCAGCTCGACTACGCGCCGATCTGGGAGGCCGAGTTCTTCGCGATCGCGCAGTCGTTCAAGGACACCGACATCGCCGGATACCTGAAGGACCATTTCGTCATCACGGGCCTCGGCGGCAACCTCGACGACACCTCGATCGAGGGGATGGCCCTGTTGAACACGCAGCTCGGCAAGACCCCCACGATGCAGAACGTCTACGGGTTCATGCAGGCCATGACCGCTGCGACGATCCTCGAGAAGGCGGTCTCGCTCGGCGACCTGTCCGGCACCGGCATCATGGCGGCCATGACCGCACTCGACAAGGTGAGCTACATGGGCCTGAACGGCGACATGACCTATGGTCCGGTCGACGAGCGGATGCAGCCGGACACCTCGGCGATCTTCAGCTACGACCCGGCCGCGCCGGGGAGCCTGAAGGACCTCGCGACGATGTACGTCGCGCCCGGAGGCCGGGGCCCCGGCTTCTGAGCCTCCCCGCCGCCGAAGGCCCCGTCCGCTCACGCGGGCGGGGCCTTCCCCTCGCCCCGCCGATGGACCCATGTCCCAGTTTGTGCCGCTTGAGGGGCGCGCGAGCGGTCAGAACTGGGACATGCTGCTCGGCGGACCCGCGCACGACGGCGTCGCGCAACGGCGTCCGTCAGTGCTGCTCGGAGGGGGGAGCCACAGGGTCATGCGCAGCTCCTCGTCCGGGATGCGGAGCACCTCGTAGCGGCGGGCGACGGTGCCGTCCGCCGCGGTCCGGATGTGCGTGGCCGAGGCGCGGCGACGCTCGACGAGGTGATCGCTCCACCACTCGGCGAACAGCGGGCTGCGGGCACCGAGCTCGGCCACGAGCGCCTCGAGCGACGGATCGTGGAGGTCGTCCGCGTTCGCCGCCCGCAGCTGCGCGACCGCTCCCCGCGCCAGCTCCTCCCACTCGACGAACACCTCGCGGGCGCGCGGGTCGGTCAGCAGGTAGCGGCACGTGTTGCGCTCGCCGGGCGGCAGCGCCGCGAAGCCCGCGTAGAGGGCCAGGCCCTCGGGGTTCACGGCGACCATCGTGCTCAGCCGGTCGAGCACATAGGCGGGATTCGGGCGCACCGCGTCCACGAGCGCCGCCATCCGCTCGACGAGGGTGTCATCGGGGGATGGAGCGGGTCGCGACATCGCCGTCCCGCGCAGCCGGAACAGGTGCTCACGAGCGTCGGGAGCCAGCCGCAGCGTGCGCGCGAGGGCATCCAGCACCGCGTCGCTCGGATGCGTCTCGCGTCCCTGCTCGAGCCGGGTGTAGTAGTCCACGCTGATGCCGGCCGCTGTCGCCACCTCCTCGCGGCGCAGACCCCGGATGCGGCGGCGGGCGACTCCGCTCTCGGGCGAGAGCGCGGCATCCGTGCGCCGTGCGCGGAGGAAGTCTCCGAGCTCGTGCGCCATGGGCGGCCTCCTCAGCGCTGATCGGGTGGGTGTGCGGCTCCTAGGAAGACTACGGTCTTCTGCGCCGGTGCTTCCGCTCCCAGACTGGGAGCGAACCGTCACCACCCGGAGGAACCCCATGGCGTCCTACACCCACGGCCATCACGAGTCCGTCCTGCGCTCGCACCGCTCGCGCACCGCCGAGAACTCCGCCGCCTACCTGCTCCCGCACCTGCGTGCGACGGACCGGCTCCTCGACGTCGGCGCGGGCCCCGGCACGATCACGGTCGACTTCGCCGGACTCGTGGCCGAGGTGACCGCGACCGAGGTCGGCGAGGACGAGCTGCAGCTGTCCCGTGCCGCCGCGGCCGAGCGCGGGGTGTCGAACATCGACTTCCGGGTCGCCGACATCCACGCCCTGCCGTTCGACGACGACACGTTCGACGTCGTGCATGCGCACCAGGTGCTGCAGCACGTCGCGGACCCGGTGCGGGCGCTGCGCGAGCTGGCCCGTGTCACGGCCCCCGGCGGCATCGTTGCCGTGCGCGACAGCGACTACGGCGCGTTCGCCTGGTGGCCGCTGCTGCCCGAGCTCGACACCTGGATCGACCTGTACCGCACGGCGGCGCGAGCCAACGGCGGCGAGCCCGACGCGGGCCGCCGACTGCTGTCGTGGGCGCATGCGGCGGGGCTGAGGGATGTCGTCGCCACCTCGAGCACCTGGTGCTACGCGACCGAGGACACCCGAGCGTGGTGGGGCGGGATGTGGGCCGACCGCATCGTCGACTCCGCGATCGCACGGCAGCTGGTCGACACCGGTCTCGCGACCCCGGCCGAGCTCGACGCGGTCTCCGCGGGCTGGCGCACCTGGGCGGCGGACGACGACGCGTGGTTCACGCTCCTGCACGGTGAGCTGATCTGTCGCGTGCCGTAGGGAGGTGGCGCGAGCGGCTACGCCGCCGACCGTGGGGTTCTCGCCGCTCGGACTCGCGTCGCGGGTCGCGTGCTTCGCGCGCTCGTCCTGGCTCGAGAACACGCGGGGATCGCCCTCGTGCCGGCGCCGCTCGCGGCCGGGCGCCTCCCTTCGGCGCTCCTGATCGTCCGGGATCCCGGCCACCGACCATGACGCCCGGCTCCGTCGTCCTCTCGTGGTCGTCCTCTCGTGGATCCCCGTGGGCGCGGGCGGCCGGGTCGTGGTGTCGCCAGGAACGGCTAGAGGGCTGCGAGCGCCGGGACCACGTCGCGGACGATCTCCTCCGCCGTCTCGCGCTGCGTCTGCGGCCGCACGCCGAACACCGCGAGCTGCACGCCGGCGTCCCCGAGCCGCTGCATCGTCGGCAGGAAGTCCGGTGCGCTCCGGTCGAGCCCGTTCGCCATGACCTGCTTCTCGATCGCGTCGTAGTCCGTCCCGACGTCGTCGCAGTGCCGCCGCAGGACCTCGAGCAGATGCACGACCTGGTCGGGATCGGAGGTGGTGAGGTTCACGATCTGCGCATACTGGGCCGCGAGTCGCAGCGTCTTCTTCTCCCCTTTGCCGCCGATCATGATCGGCGGATGCGGGCGGCTGGTCGCCGGCGGGCTGTTGAGCGTCTCGGCGAGCCGGTAGTGCGCGCCCTCGTAGGCGCCGTCGTTCGTGCTCCACATCTGCAGTGCGATCTGCAGTGCCTCCTCGAGACGTTCGAAGCGTTCCTTCAGCGCGGGGTAGGGGACGCCGAGGGCGTGGTGCTCGCGCTCGTACCAGGCGGCGCCGATGCCGAGCACGGCACGGCCGCGGCTCAGGACGTCGAGAGTGGTGACGGTCTTCGCGAGCAGGCCCGGATGCCGGTAGGTGACGCCGGTCACCAGCGGCGCGAGGCGGATGCGGGAGGTGACCGAGGCGAGGAAGCCGAGGGTCGTGTACGCCTCGAGCATGGGCTCTGCGGGGTCGCCCATCGCCTCCATCTGGAACCAGTGGTCCATGACCGTCAGCTGGTCGATGCCGCCGTCCTCGGCGATGCGGGCGCTCTCTTCGAGCACGGTGGGGATCGCGGCACCGTCGGCGACCGTGTAGTTCCAGATATGAAGACCTGTGCGCATGGGCTCACCCTAGCCCTCCCCGGAGGCCCCGCGGGCCGGGATTCGCGGATGGGTGAGGCGTCGACGCGGTCCGGTCCGCGCCCGACTCGATGTCGGTGTTGTGTTCTACGATGTGTGCATGTCGATCGGGCTTTATATAGAACGCATGGACGATGCCGTCGATGTGCAGGATGTCGACGCGTGTCCGGTCGATGCGGTCGACCCGGTGGCGTTCCTCGAGCGGTTCGACGGCGAGCCCTCCGACGACGAGCTCTTCGGCGGCGCATGCGTCGATGACGTGTTGCCCGCCGACTGGGATGCGGGGCCCGACGCGCTGGGAGAGGTCCTCGAGGCCGAGACGATGATGGCGGTGTTCGCGGCGCAGCGTCTGCTCCGCGTCGAGCGGATGCACCGCGAGGCGCTGCGCGGGGTCCCGGCGCGCTACGGGGCGGTCTCCGAGATCGCGGAGCGTTCCGTGCGGCTCGAGCTCGCGGCCGCGCTGCGGATGACCGAGACCGCCGCGGCCGCGCTGATCCGGGTCGCGTGCGCGGTCGTGGAGCGGTACCCGGCGGTGTGGGCGTCGCTGGCGGGCGCCCGCACGACCGAACGGCACGTGCAGGCGCTGGTCGACGTCGTCGACGACGTGCCCGAGGAACGCCGCGAGGAGGTCGCCGAGAAAGCCGTGCGTTGGGCGGAAGAGCTGCCCTACGGCACGTTCCGGCGCCGGCTGAACGCCCTCGCCGAGACCGTCAAGGCCCAGACCCTCCTCGAACGCTACCGTGAGGCCGCGACCCGCAGACGGGTGTTCGTCGAACCCGCTGAAGACGGCATGGCGCTCATCGGTGCGCTGGTCCCCGCGGTCGAGGCGCACGCCATCCACGGGCGGGTCACCGCCATCGCGAAACGCCTCACCGCAGCCGAAGAGGAGACCCGCACCCTCGACCAGACCCGCGCCGACGTGTTCTGCGACCTCCTCATGGACGGTGCGACCGGTCACCTCACGCCGGCCGAGAGCGGCATCCGCCCCACCGTGATGGTCACCGTCCCCGCCCTCGCCCTCCTCCACGACACCGACGCACGAAAAGCCCCCGCGACCGTGGAAGGAATAGGCCCCATCCCGATCGACCGGGCACGAGAGCTCTGCGGCGGACAGCGCGAATGGACTCGCATCCTCACCCACCCGGAGACCGGCATCGTCCTCTCCGTCGGCCGCACCCGGTACCGGCCACCCGAGCCCCTGCGCCGGCTCGTGCAATGGCGCGCCGACCGGTGCATGGCCCCCGGATGCCGCGTCCCCGCCTCCCGCTGCGAGATCGACCACACCGTGCCCTGGGCCGACGGCGGCCAGACCACACTGAACAACCACGCGCCGCTGTGCACCGGCCATCACACCCTCAAGCACCACGGCGGATGGCGCGTACGACAACACCCTGACCGACCCGGCGCGATCGAGTGGACCTCACCCACCGGCCGGACCTACACCGTCCACCCCGAACGCCACATCCCCGCCTTCACCCCCGACAGCTCACCGGAGAACCCGCAAGACGCCGACCCGCCGGAAGAGTTCCCCTTCTGAACCGCTGTGGCGACCCGCCTCACCGCGGCAGACGCAGCCACGCGCCCAGCACGCGCCGGAACGCCGCCGGCTGCTCGACCCACGGGTAGTGGCCGCAGTCGGCGAGCAGCTCGAGCTCCGCACCGAGGATCGCCCCAGCGCGCGTAGCCGACGGGCGCCTGGCGGCGCAACGCTGCCTGGAAGCCCGCCTCGGTCCCGTCGTCGTCCGCCAGCGCCGCGAACGCCTCCCGCGCCTCGGGCCCGGCGAGCGAGGCGACGATCTCCTCGGCGTCCGAGGGCGTCTCCGTGAGCCACGACGCGGGCGGCGTGATCAGCGCGAGAGACCGAACCCGTGACGGGAACCGCGCCGCCGTCGCGAGTGCGAGCCGCGTCCCCGCCGAGTGCGCGACGATGTCGGCGGCGTCGAGTCCGAGCGCGTCGATCAGTGCGACGACGTCGTCGGCATCCGTCCACCATCCGCGCGAGAGACCACCGCTTCGCGGCGTGCCGCGCGGATGCGCCACGACCAGCGCGCGTTCCTCGCCCACGCCGGCCAGGTCGCCGAGGTACGCGGGCCCCCGGCAGGGGCCTCCCGGCAGCACGATCGCGGGCTCGCCCGGCGCGGAACCGAGCATCGAGAGGGCGATCGGAAGGTCGAGGTCACGCTCCTGCATACGACGAGCGTCGCATCCCGCGGCGCTGAGACGAGAGATCGGGATCAGCGAGGCGGCCACAGCTCGGGGCGCAGGGCGCGGAACGAGCGTCGGCGCACGCACCCGAGCCACACCCCGGCGCCGTAGGCGATGTCATCGAGCCGTCGCGCGACGAGGAACCGCAGCGGATCGAGATCGCTGCGCGTGCGCCGCCGCTCGACCTCGGCGTCCACGATCGCGAGACCGGCGACGATCCAGCGGGCCCGCCGGGAGAACACGCACAGCACGGCGGCCGCCGGCCACCAGTGCCGCAGTGCGAGAGCCGACAGCTGCGCCACGGCGGAGAGCGCTCCGCTGCCGGCCAGGCGCACCGCCAGCGCGCTCCGTCCCCTCATCTCCGGCAGTCGTCCCCGCAACCGCCACGCCGCTCCGAGCGTGATCGCCGCGGCGGCCGGCAGCGACCACCGGCGTCCGGCGCAGAGCGCGATGAGCATGCCGATCGACCACGGCCGCAGGATCGCCGGCACGATCGCGCTCGGGTGGTCCGCCGCGAGGTCCGCGGCCCCCGTCCCGTAGAACAGCTTCCGTGCGAACCAGGGGGCCAGACGTGCCCGATGTGTGTGCCGCACGGCGACGCGCGGCTCGTACCGCACCCGTTGCCCCGCCTCGGCGAGCCGCCACACGAGGTCGACGTCCTCGGCGACCCGGCGCCCCGCAGTGAACCCCTCGCCGAGCGCCGAGCGCCGAGCCACCAGACACGTGCTGGACAGCCACGCCACCGGCGACCGCGGCCGGACGAGCGCCGGCCGCGCGCCGAGGTCGACCGAGGAGCGTGCGTTCTCGTACCGGGCGATCCATGAGCTGCCGCCCGCCCCCACGATCCGTGGTCCGACGAGCGCGAGCCCCGGGTCGGCGAAGTGCCGCAGCAGCCTCCCGAGCTCCTCCGCCCCGACCTCGACGTCGGAGTCCACGAACGCCACGAAGGGCGTCCTGGCGATCGCCATCCCGGCGTTGCGCGCCGACGCCGGGCCCGCGTTCCGTGCGAGCCGCAGCAGCTGGGCGCCGTGCCGTTCCGCGATGGCCGCGAGATCCGCGGCGGCCGGCTGCGGCGTCCCGTCGTCCACCACGACGACCCGGACGCCGCCCAGCCCCGCCAGCAGCCGATCGAGCGGCGCCGCCCGGCCGAACACCGGCACCACGACCGTCAGCTCGTCCAGCGACACCTCGTCGAGCTCGGCCGGGTCCGGATGCGCGAGCCCCGCCTCGAGCAGCCGCTCGACGCGACGGGCGGATGCGGCATCCTCGGCCGACAGCGTCTCGCCGACAGCCGCGCCGCCCAGTCGGACGACGCGCAGGGGCGCTCCGCCCACGAGCACGCGGCCGTCGTCGAGCCGCCACACGTCGGTCCCGACGTGAACGCGCGGAACGCTCACGCGCCCACCGTCCGCACGAGATCACGGACGAGGTCCGCGAGCAGCTCGGCGCCCTCCGCGGCGCTCGCGCCCGCCGGGTCGCCCAGGACCCCGTTCGGGCTCACCGCCCGCACCCCGCCCGCCCGCATCCGCGGCAGGAGGGCGTCGAGGGGCTCCACGGCGCCCGCTCGCGCCGCGGCGAGGTCCACCCGCGCGGGGTCGAGATGGAGCATGAGGCTCGTCTCCGCGCGATCCGCGTGCCGCCCGCCGTGCCGGCACGCGTGCCATCGCACCGGCGCGCCCTCGGCCGTGAGCTGTGCCCGCGCCCGCACGAGCGCATCGCTGTTGCCGCCGTGCGCGTTGACGAACACGATGCGGTCGGCCCACGTGCGCGCGGACCGCGCCAGCTCCACCAGCACGAGGGCGAGCGCCTCCGTCCCGATCGACACCGTGCCCGCGAAGCCTTGGTGCTCCCCGCTCGCCCCGTACTCCAGGGCGGGCGCGACCCGCACCGCGCCGCCCGCCGCCGAGGCGGCGCCCTCGCACACCGCCTGGGCGATCCGCGTGTCCACATCCAGCGGCAGGTGCGGCCCGTGCTGCTCGGTGGACCCCGTCGGCACGAGCAGGACCGTTCTCGGGCTCACCCGCGGCCACGGTGCGTCGACGAGGCGCCTCACCGCGGCGCGGTCAGGATGTCGGCGGGACGAAGCCCGCGAGCGGATCGACGTTGCACGCCGAGACCGGCGGCGCCTCGGGACGGCGCAGCTGCAGCGTCAGGCGCACCTCCTGACGTGAGCGCGGGGGCGACGTGCGATGCGAGTGGTCGTTGCTGATCCGCGGCAGCTCGCTCTTGCGCTTCTCGAGCGCCTGCTCGCCGAAACCGCGTACGCACTCCGGGTCGGGGCCGTCCAGCGGCAGGCCCGTGAAGAACTTCGCGGCCATGCAGCCCCCACGGCAGGTGTCGAAGAACTGGCAGCTGCTGCAGGCTCCGCCGGTCTGCGGCGAACGCAGCCGTGCGAACAGCTCGGCATCCCGCCACACCGCGCCGAACCCGCCCTCGCCGCGGATGCTGCCGGCCCGGAACTCGTCGTGGATCGCGAACGGGCAGGCGTACACGTCGCCGATCGGGTCGATGAGGCAGACGACCCGCCCCGCCCCGCACAGGTTGAGGCCGGGCAGGGTCTCTCCGAGCGCCGAGAGGTGGAAGAACGAGTCCCCCGTGAGGACCTCCTCGCCGTGCGCGAGCAGCCACTCATAGAGGTCGCGCTGCTGCTCCTGCGTGGGATGCAGCTCGTTCCACACGTCCGCGCCGCGGCCCGCGGGGCGCAGCCGCGTCAGTCGCAGCTGCGCGCCGTAGCGGTCGGCGATGGCCTTGAAATCGTCGAGCTGGCCGATGTTCGTCCGGGTGCACACGACCGAGAGCTTGAGTCGCGTCATCCCGGCCGACGCCAGCCGGTCCAGTGCACGCATCGCGAGGTCGAAAGAGCCCGGGCCGCGGATCGCGTCGTTGACCTCGGCCGTGGCGCCGTCGAGCGAGATCTGCACGTCCACGTAGTCGTTGGCCGCGAGCGAGGCGGCGATCTCCTCCGTGATGCGCACACCGTTGGTCGAGAACTTCACGCCCACCTGGTGCGAGGTCGCGTAGTCGACGATCTCCCAGAAGTCGGGGCGCACGGTCGGCTCGCCGCCGCCGATGTTGACGTAGAAGACCTGCATCCGCTGCAGCTCGTCGACGACGGCCTTGCACTCCTCGGTGGTGAGCTCGCGCGGGTCGCGCCGGCCGGACGCCGACAGGCAGTGCACGCAGGAGAGGTTGCAGGCGTAGGTGAGCTCCCACGTGAGGCAGATGGGCGAGTTCAGACCGTGCTCGAAGTGCTCGATGAGGCGGGGCACGCGGCGGGGCGCGGCCTCGGCGGGGGCCAGGAGGGTCATGCGGCCTCCTCCAGCATCTGCGACGCACGCAGGGTCGAGAGGGCGCGCAGGATGCTCGGACGGCTGGCGTCGTCGACGCCGGCGGCGCTCAGCGCGTCGTCGACGCTGCGCGTGCCGTCGAGGCGGTCGAGGATGTCGACGAGCACGGGGGACTTCAGGAACGAGAGCCGTCTCGTGCCGAAGTGGTAGAGGAGGGCGCCGAACGGCTCCGGGCGGATCGCGACCCGCCCGGAGACCGTCAGCACGCTGTCCGGCGTGATGTCGGGCATGGCGGGCTCAGTACACGCCGCACATGCCGTCGATGGACACGTCCTCGATGAGCTCGTCGCTCTCGGCCTCGGACGCGGTGGTGGGGTGGGTCTGCGGATCCATGGGCTACTGTCCTCCTTGAGGTGGCCGTACCGACTCCGTTGCCGGTGCGAGCGAGCATAGTGGCATCGAGTGCCATTGAAAAGGGAGCCTTCCGATTTCCAGGACCGAGACACCGGGTCGCACCCGGGGGCGAGCGCCGTCGACGTCGCGTGAGCTCCTCGGCACGATCGGGCTCGACCTCATGATCGAGCGCGGCTATGGAAACGTCACGGTCGACGACATCGCCGCGGCGGCGGGAATCGGCCGACGCACGTTCTTCCGCTACTTCCCGTCCAAGAACGACCTCATGTGGGGCGCGTTCGACGAGCTGCTGGACGCCTTCCGCCGTGACCTGGCACAGGCGCCCCCCGACGCGCCCATCGTGCAGGCCGTGCACGCCGCCGTGCGTCGGTTCAACCGCGTGCCCGTCTCGGAGCGGGAGCGGCACCGGCACCGGATGCGGCTGCTCCTGGAGGAGCCCGAGCTCATCGCCCACGCGGCGGTGCGCTACGCCGCCTGGCGGGGCGTGATCGCCGACTACGTCGCCCGGAGGACGGGGAGCACGGAGGACTCGGTCGTGCCGCAGGCGGTGTCGTGGGCGTGCCTGGGCATCTCGCTGTCGGCCTACCGGCAGTGGGTCCGCGATCCCGACACCGAGCTGCTGGCGGCGATGGACGAGTCGTTCCGGGGACTGCGCGAGGTCTTCGCGGACGCCGCGTGGGGCGCGGGCGACGGGGAATGAACGGGCGGGTCGTGGTCGTCGGCGCGGGGGGCGCCGGCATCCCGCTCGCCGCCCGCCTGGCCGGCGCGGGCCGCGAGGTCGTCCTGGTCGAGGCGGGCGGCCGCCCCGCCGACGCCGCCGGGAGGCGGGCGGCCTTCGGGCCCGCCTGGACCGTGCGGGCCGGGATCCCCGGCGGCGCGCACGTCTGGGAGTACGACGCGCTCCTGCAGGAGGGTCGGCCGTGGCGCGTCGCGCGCGGCCGCGCGTTCGGCGGCAGCACGGCCGTCAACGGCGCGTACTTCCAGCGTCCGCATCCGACCGACTTCGCCCGCTGGGCCGACGCGGCCGGTCCCGAGTGGTCCTACGACGCCTGCCTCCCGGCGCTGCGGCGGCTCGAACGCGACCTCGACCTCGAGGAGACGCCCGTGCACGGAGCCGACGGGCCGGTGCCGGTGCAGCGGATCGGTGGCGACGACCCGCTCACGCGCGGCTTCCTCGACGCCGCGGTCGATCTGGGCGCGGTGCGCGAGGCCGACAAGAACGGCGGAGGCCCGTCGGGTGCCGGACTCCTGCCGCGCAACGCGGTCGGGGCGCAGCGCTGGGACACCGGGCTCGCCTACGCGCCGCTGCTGGGCGGGGTGGAGGTGCTCGCGGATGCGGAGGCGCTGCGCGTGATCCGCCGCGGCGACCGCGCCGTGGGGGTCGAGCTCGTGCAGGCGGGCGAGATCCGCACGATCGGCGCGGAGGAGGTCGTGCTCGCGGCGGGGGCGATCGAGACGCCGCGGCTGCTGCGGGCCTCCGGCGTGGACCGCATGGTCGGCGAGGGGCTCTCCGACCATGCGGCGGTCTCGATCGCCTGGCGCCCGCGCGCGGGCGTGGCCACGACGCTCCGGGATGCGGCGTGGACGGCCGCGTGGAACCCGCCGGCCGGCGGGGTCGCCGAGCGAGGCGTCGAGTACCTGTTCGCGGTCCGGCCCGGCGACTCGATCGTCGGCGGCGACCCCGACGCCGTGGGCGCGATCGAGCTGCGCATCACGCTCGCCGAGCCCGATTCCCGGGGGCGCGTGTCCGCGCGGGAGGAGGCCGTCGCGATCCGGTACGGACATCTCGCCGCCCCGGCGGACCGGCGTGCGCTGCGCGATGCGGTGCGCACCGGCATCCGGCTCCTGCGTTCGCCCGCCCTGGCCTGGGCCGTCGACGCCGACGACGCGCACGGGCTCGAGACGGGGGAGGACGCGGCCCTCGACGCCTGGATCGGATCGCGTCTGGGCACGGCGCTCCACGCCTCCGGCACGGCCGCGATGGGCGAGCGCGGCGTGACGGACGCGCACGGGCGCGTGCGGGGGATGCGCGGACTGCGCGTGGCCGACACGTCGTTGCTGCCGGTCGTCCCCACGCGGGGCACGGCGCTCGCGGCCGTCATGGTCGGTGAGCGGATCGCCGAGCTCATGCTCGCGGAGTAGGCGTCCCTTCCGCCCGACGAAACCGTCATCGATCCGGGCGGGCACGATCGGACAGAGTGGAGGCGAGCCGAAGGAGTCCGCCGCATGAGCGCTGATCCGTCCACCTGGGAGTTCCCCGTCACCGACCCGCTCGCGAGCGCCGCGCCGCCGTGGCTGCCGGGGAAGGTCGCCGTCGTCGCGGGAGGGGGCCTCAGCGGTCCCGAGGGCGGTGTCGGCTTCGCGCTCGCCTGGCTGTACCACCGGCAGGGCGCCGCGATCGCCGTGCTCGACCGCGATCCGGCGGCGGCTGCGCGCACGGTCGAGGGCATCCGCGCGGACGGCGGCGACGCCGAGGCGTTCGTCGTCGACATGACCGACGACGACGACGTCGCACGCGCGATCGCCGCGGTCATGGCGCGCTTCGGGCGCATCGACGTCGTCGCCGACTCGATCGGCGGCGGCGGCATCGAGGGCATCTTCGAGACCACCGTGGCGGCGTGGGACTTCGCGATGGAGCTCAACCTGAAGTCGGCCTGGTACCTGCTGCGCCACGCGCAGTCGCACATGACCCGCGGCGGCGCGGCGGTCCTCGTCTCCTCCGGCGCCGCCGAGGGGCGCGGCCCGGGCCTGCCCTACGGCATCGCCAAGACGGCGCTCGAGAAGCTCGCCGTCGGCGCCGCGGCCACCCTCGCCCCGCGCGGGATCCGCGTCAACTGCGTCCGTGTCGGCATGATCTGGGGAGCCTTCGCCGCCAAGGGGATGTCGCAGGAGCAGCGCGAGATCCGACGCCAGAACGTCGCGATGCAGGTCGAGGGCAACAACTGGGACATCGCCGCGGCGGGGCTGTTCCTCTCGACCGAGGCGTCGCGCTGGGTCACCGGACAGGTGCTCTCCGTGGACGGCGGCGGCATGGCACTGCGCAACATGGGGCAGGCGGGCGCGAAGTAGCGGCCGCGGCTCGCTCGCCCGTCCGCGGATGTCGCACAATCGCGCGGATGTCGCAGCGATCCGCCCGGATCCTGCGACATCCGCGCGGTTCTGCGACACGCACGGTGCGCCGCCGGGCGGCGAGCCGCGCCCGGCCCCGCGCCCGGCGATGCCGCCGACCATGCCGCACGGCGAAAGGTGCGCTTGAGTTTCAGTAAACCTGCAATAAGATGCAGGAAGACGTGCCCGGCGATGCCGCCCGGCACTCCCCGAAAGCACCGTCGCGAGCGAGGAGAACACGCATGACCACCCCCCTGTCCGTCGCGGTCGACGACCTGCCCGGCGCCGAGGGGACGGCCTTCGGGCCGTCCGAGTGGCGCGTCATCACGCAGGAGGAGGTCGATGACTTCGCCCGCCTGAGCGGCGACATGAACCCGATCCACATCGACCCGGACTTCGCCGCGACGACCTCCTACGGCACGACGATCGTGCACGGGCTGTTCACGCTCAGCCTCGTCGTCCCGCTCATGAAGGAGATCCTCGAGGTCACGGGCGTCGGGCTCGGCATCAACTACGGATCCAACCGGCTGCGCTTCCCGGCACCGGTGCCCGTCGGGGCGCGCATCCGCGTGAGCGGCGTCCTGAAGTCTGTGACCGAGGTGACCGGCGGCTACCAGGTCGAGGTCCCCGTCACCTTCGAGGTCGAGGGGGGCGAGAAGCCGGTCCTGGTGACCGAGCTCGTCCTGAGGTACTACCGATGAACGCGGTGCCGGAGGTGCGACTCGACGGCAAGGTCGCCGTCGTCACGGGAGCCGGCCGGAGCCTCGGCCGGGCCTACGCCCTCGCGCTCGCGGAGGCGGGGGCGGCCGTCGTCGTCAACGACGTCGACGCCGAGACCGCCGACGCCACGGTCGCCGACATCGAGGCCGCGGGCGGCCGCGCCACCGCGGTGATCGCGCCCGTCGGCCCCACCGAGACGGCCGACGCGCTCGTCACCGCCGCGCGTGACGCGTTCGGCCGGCTCGACATCCTCGTCGCCAACGCGGGTGTGCTCCGCGACCGCGTCGTGTGGAAGATGTCCGACGCCGACTTCGACCTCGTCGTCGAGACGCACCTGCGCGGCTCGTTCACCTGCGCGCGCGCCGCGGCCGTCGAGATGCGCGAGCGCGGCGAGGGCGGCCGGATCATCCTGATCGGCTCGCCCGCCGGTCAGTACGGCAGCTTCGGCCAGACCAACTACGCCTCCGTCAAGGCCGGTCTGGTCGCGATGGCGCGCACGCTGTCGCTCGAGCTCGCCCGGGCCGGCGTCACCGCGAACGCCGTGATCCCCACGGCCCTCTCGCCCATGACCGCCACGATCCCCGCCTACACGCAGGTGTACGAGGACTACGTCGCCACCGGCGAGATCCCCGCCGAGTACCGCCGCGACCACGCGCTCGGCACCCCGGAGGACGTCGCATCCCTCATCGTCTGGCTCGCCTCCGATGCCGCCTCCGGCGTCACGGGTCAGGCGATCGGGATCGGAGGCGACCGCCTGACGCTCTACTCGCACCCCAAGGTGCTGCGCACGCTGGACGCCGACGGCGGCTGGAGCGCGGCGGGGATCGGCCGAGCCTGGCAGGAGGAGCTCGCTCCGCTCGCCCAGGCGTCCGGCCCCGGTGCGGGGGAGTAGCCGCGCATGAAGGGCCACTACTCGGATCTCTGGCAGGCGGTCACCGCCGCGGACCCGCAGCGCCCGGCGATCGTCACGGTCGACGGCGAGACCTGGTCGTACGAGCGGTTCACCCGCGAGGCGGGCGCGCTCGCCGCCTGGCTCGAGCGCCGGGGCGTGCGACCGGGGCAGACCGTCGCGATCCTGCTGCACAACCGTCCCGAGTTCCTCATCGCCTTCTACGCCTGCCTCGCCACGGGGATCACGCCCGTCCCGATGAACTTCCGGCTGCGCTCCGCAGAGGTGGCGGCGCTGCTGGACGACTCGGAGGCGGCGGTCCTCCTCCATCCCGCCTCGCTCGGGGATGTCGCCGCGGAGGCGGCGGCGCTCGCCGAGCAGGATGTCGTGCTCCTGCAGATCGACGAGGGCGAGGGCACCGCGCCCGGCGTTCCCGTCTGGTCGGACGCCGTCGCCGGCTCCGCGCCGCTGCCGCCGGGCGCACCGGAGGACGGGGAGCTGTGGATCTACACGGGCGGCACCACCGGGCGGCCGAAGGCCGTGCGCTGGAGCGCACCGAGCATGTTCGAGGTGCAGCTCTTCTCGGCCTACGCGCTGTCCGGGCGCCCCGTCCCCGACGATGTCGAGGACGTCACCCGGATCGCCCTCGACCCGCGGTACCCGCGCATGGTCAACCTGCCGCTCGCGCCCTTCATGCACGGGACGGCACTGACGACGTCGCTGAACACGCTGCTCGTCGGCGGCACGGTGCTCATCGCGACCCGGTCGCGCTTCGACGCCGAGGGCGCCGTGCGACTCGCCAACGCCGAGGGGGCGACGCGCATCATCGTCGCGGGCGACGCCATCGCGCTGCCCCTGGTCGAGGCCGCGGAGGCGATGGGGACGGGCCTTCCGACCGTGACCTCGGTCATGAGCTCCGGCATGCGCTTCGGTCCCGAGACCAAGCGGCGCCTCCACGCGCTCGGCGACATCGAGATCATCGATCTGCTCGCCTCGACCGAGGGCGGCGGCTTCGCCGTCACCGCGACCCGCAGCGCCGCCGACCTGCCGGGGCGCGCGCAGCTGTTCCCGACCGCCGTCGTCTTCGACGAGCGGTTCCGGCAGGTGCAGGACGTGCCGGGCTCGCGCGGCATCCTCGCCCAGCGCGGTGCGCTGCCGCTCGGCTACCATCGCGACGCCGAGAAGACGCGGGCGACCTTCCCGATCATCGACGGCGAGCGCTACGTCGTGCCCGGTGACTGGGTGATCGTGCAGGAGGATCGCCACATCGAGTTCCTCGGTCGCGGCAGCGGCGTCGTGAACACGGGCGGCGAGAAGGTCTACCCGCTCGAGGTCGAGGAAGCACTCATGACGCACCCCGCCGTCGCGGACGCGGCCGTCGTGGGGGTGCCCGACCCGCGATTCGGCGAGGTCGTCGCCGCGGTCGTCGAGCGGTCGGCAGAGGTCACGGCCGATGAGCTGATCGCCCATGTCGGCACGCAGCTGGCCGGGTACAAGAAGCCGCGGCACATCGTGTTCCGGGCGACACTGGACCGCACGCCCACCGGCAAGGTGGATGTCGGCCGGCTCCGCGGCGAGGTCCTCGCCGCGGTCGAGACACAGGAGGCGACGGCATGACCCTCGACGACATCCGCGGGATCGACACCCACGTCCACATCCAGGTCGACGACACCGGGCATCACGGCGCCTCGCGGGAGCAGCTCGAGGCGATGGACCGCTACTTCGGCAGCTCGGAGCCCGCCCGCACGGTCGACGAGACGGCGGCGTACTACCGCGAGCGTCGGCTCATGGCGGTCGTGTTCACGGTCGACGCCACGACCAACACGGGTCACCGGCCCAACAGCGTCGACGACATCGTCGCGGGTGCCCGCCGCAACGCCGACACCCTCATCGCCTTCGGCACGGTCGACCCGCTGCAGGGCGACGCGGCCATCGACGAGATCCGTCGCCAGGCGGACGAGCTGGGGGTCCGGGGCTTCAAGTTCCACCCCACCGTGCAGGGGTTCGACCCGTCCGATCCGGCCTACGCGCCGATGTTCGCCGAGATCGAGCAGCGCCGTCTGCCGATCGTCGTGCACACGGGGCAGACCGGGGTGGGGGCGGGGATGCCGGGAGGCCTCGGCTATCGGCTGAGCCTGTCCGACCCGATGCTGCTCGACGACGTCGCGGCCCGGCATCCCGAGCTGCCGATCATCCTCGCGCACCCCTCGGTGCCGTGGCAGGACGAGGCGATCTCGATCGCGACGCACAAGGCGAACGTGTGGATCGACCTGTCCGGCTGGTCGCCGAAGTACTTCAGCCCCGCGCTCGTGCGCGCCACGCGCACGTACCTGAAGCACAAGATGCTGTTCGGCTCCGACTTCCCCGCCCTCACCCCCGATCGCTGGCTGAAGGACTTCGCGGCGCTCGAGCTCGGCGAGGAGGTCGAGCGGCTCGTGCTCAGGGAGAACGCGATCCGGCTCCTCGGTCTCGACGTCTGACGGGCGCACGGGCGCGGCCGGAGCGCCGAATAGGCTGGCAGCCATGGATCCCGAGCGCCGTGAGCGTACCCTGACCGATCCCGATGCCCCTCTCTTCCACCTCTCCGCCCCCTACGGGCGGATCAACGACCCCAACGGGTTGATCATGGTCGACGGCGTCGCGCACGCGTTCTACCAGTGGGGGCCCGCGTTCCCCACACGCGCCGGCATCGGCTGGGGTCACGCGTCTTCGCGCGACCTGCTCCGGTGGACGCACGCCGGCATGGCCTTCGAGCCGGATGCCGACTACGACCGGGACGGCTGCTACTCCGGTTCGGCGATCCCCGCGGGCACGGGCGCCGACTTCCTCTACACCGGCAACGTCAAGCATGCCGACGGCACGCGCGAGGCGCACCAGGTGCTCGTGCACACGGACGACTTCGCGACGTTCACCAAGGACCCGGGCGGTCCCGTGCTGCCCGACACCGCCCGCCCCGCGGGCTACACGGCCCACTTCCGTGACCCGATGGTCTACGCCCGCGACGGCGAGCGCCTGCGCATGTGCATCGGGGCGCAGCGCGACGACGAGACCGGGGCGGTGCTGCTGTACTCGGCCGCCGACGTGGGCGGCCCCTGGCGCTTCGACGGCGAGCTCACGGTCGACGGGCTGGACGCGGCATCCGCCGGCTACATGTGGGAGTGCCCGAACATCTTCCGCCTGACCGACAGCGAGACGGGCGTCGTCCACGACGTCCTCGTGATCTGTCCGCAGGGGGCGACGGATCCCGCCGTCAACCCCTTCGGCGTCGCCGACGTCTGCGGCTACGTCGTGGGGCGCCTCGAGGGCACGCGGCTGCGCGACACGAGCGGGTTCCGTCTGCTCGACAGCGGGTTCGAGTTCTATGCTCCGCAGGTGTTCGCGGGGCGGGGGGATGTCCCGGACGCACTGCTGCTGTCGTGGGCGGGCATGCCCGCCGAGGACGACCAGCCGTCGCGGTCGCACGACTGGGTCCACACGCTGTCGGCGCCGCGGCGCCTGACCCTGAGCGGCGGCGTCCTCCGCCAGGAGCCGGCGATCGATCGTGCCGACTTCGGCGAGACGATCGCGCTCCCGGCGGCGACCGTCCCGGCGGGGGAGGGCATCGTCCTCGAGGTGCCGGGCGATGCGCGGACCAGCTGGCTGAGTCTGGGCCTGCGCCTCGAGGACGGCGCGACCGCGCAGCTTCGCATCGGCCCGGACGCCGCGCCCCTGCTGATCGAGCTCGACGCGGCGACGCTCGTGGTCGACCGCTCGGCCACCCGGTACCTGGTCGGCGGCGCGCGACGCGAGGTGCCGGTGCCCGCGCCCTCGGACGGGACGCGGACGGTCGAGGTGCTCGTCGACCGCTCGATCGTCGAGGTGATCGTCGATGGCACGGTGGCCTTCACGACCCGCGCCTTCTTCGCGCCCGGCTCCGTCGCCGTGTCGCTGCGGGCGCGCGGCGGCGGGGTGACCCTCGTCGCGGGAGAGTCCTCGGCGTTCGCCGCCGACGGCGAGGGGCAGGTGACGTCCTCCGCCCCGTGACCCCTCGCGCGGCGAGTCGTCGGCGCGCGGCCCGCACGCGGGAGCGGCGTGTCGGGGTTTTGGTGACGCGCGTCGCGCGCCCTAGTATGTCAAACGTTTGGCAGAGACAGCCACTCGGTCCTTTCGCCCACCGTCGCCGACCCCCAGGACTCCCGATGAAGCACGATGTCGTCGCCCGCTCCGTTCTCACCGCACTCGGCGGATCCGAGAACATCCAGGCAGCCGCGCACTGCGCGACGCGGCTGCGCATCGTCACGGTCGACAAGACCCTGATCGATCAGGCGGCGCTCGACGCGGACCCGGATGTGAAGGGCACGTTCGAAGCCGGCGGACAGTTCCAGATCATCATCGGACCCGGTGACGTCGACAAGGTCTACGACGAGCTCGTCGCGCTCTCCGGGGTGCGGGCGGCGACGAAGGACGAGGTCAAGCAGGTCGCCGGGCAGGGCGGCAACATCGTGGTCCGCTTCATCAAGATGCTCTCCGACATCTTCGTCCCCGTGCTTCCCGCGCTGATCGCGGGTGGTCTGCTCATGGCGCTCAACAACGTGCTCACGGCGCCGGGGCTGTTCGGCCCGGACGCGGTCACGACGATGCTGCCGGCCCTCGCCGACCCCGCCGCGCTGATCAACCTGCTCGCCGCGGCCGCGTTCGCCTTCCTCCCCGTGCTCGTGGCCTTCTCGGCGGGTCAGCGCTTCGGCGCCAACCCGTATCTCGCGGCCGCGCTCGGCGCAGCGATGGTCATGCCGTCCCTCGTCAACGGCTACAACGTGGCGGAGGCGGTGGCCGACGGCACGATGACGTACTGGCACATCTTCGGCATGGATGTCGCGCAGGCCGGATACCAGGGCACCGTCATCCCGGTGCTGGCCGTCGTGTACCTGCTGTCGGTGTCGGAGAAGCTGCTCCGGCGCGTCTTGAAGGGGACCTTCGACTTCCTCTTCACCCCCATGATCTCGCTGCTCGTGGTCGGGCTCGCGACCTTCATCGCCGTCGGGCCCGCCATGCGCTGGGTGAGCGATGCGATCACGTTCGGTCTGTCGTGGGCGTACGAGAGCCTCGGCTTCCTCGGCGGCGCGCTGTTCGGCCTCGTGTACTCGCCGATCGTCGTCACCGGCCTGCACCAGAGCTTCCCGGCGGTCGAGCTGAGCCTCATCGCGCAGGGCGGCTCGTTCATCTTCGCGATCGCCTCCATGGCCAACATCGCCCAGGGCGCGGCCTGTCTGGCCGTGTTCCTCCTCGTGCGCCGCGGCTCGAAGCTGCGCGCCATGGCCGGCGCCTCGAGCGTCTCCGCCCTCCTCGGCATCACCGAGCCCGCCATCTTCGGCGTCAACCTGCGACTGCAGTTCCCCTTCTTCATCGGCATGGGCGCGGCGGCCGTCGCCGGCGGCTTCATCAGCGCGCTCGGCGTCAAGGCGATCTCGCTCGGTGCGGCGGGCGTCATCGGCTTCGTGTCGATCCAGCCCGCCTCGATCCCGCAGTTCGCCCTGTGCGCGCTCATCAGCTTCGGCCTCTCGTTCGGCGTCACGCTCGCCTACGGTCGCTGGCGCGTGTCCCGCGGCCGGCCGCTCGACCCCGCCGAGGGCGTCGCGCCGCTCGTCCCGGTCCCCGCGGAGCCGGAGGCGTCCGAGCCGGTCGTCGCCCCGACGACCGTGCCCGCGGCATCCGACGCCGAGACGGCCCTCGTCGACATCGTCTCACCGGCGCGGGGACGCCTCATCCCGCTGTCCGAGGTGCCCGATCCGATGTTCTCCGGCGGTGTGCTGGGCGGTGGCATGGCCGTCGTCCCGAGCGAGGGCGAGGTCACCGCGCCGGCGGCGGGCGTGCTCACCGCCGTGTTCCCCACGGGGCACGCCTACGGCATCACGACGGACGAGGGCGTCGAGGTGCTCGTGCACATCGGCATCGACACCGTCAACCTCGCGGGAGCGCACTTCACGGCACTCGTCTCGGCGGGTGAGCGCGTCGAGGTCGGAACGCCGCTCGCGCGCGTCGACTGGACCGCGGTCCGCGCCGCCGGCTACGACACCACCACCCCGATCGTCATCACGAACTCCGACATCTTCGAGGTCGTGGCGGCGGTCGAGCCGACCGAGGTCGCCCCCGGAGAGCCGATCTTCCACGTCCACCACAGCGAGGTCGCGCCGCGCGTCTGACGCTCTAGCGAACCGTCGTCCCACGGCGCAGCTCGACGGGGAGCACGATCTCGGAAGGCAGATCGGCGTCCGGCTGTTCGATCCGCTGCACGAGCAGCCGCACGCATTCCGCGGCCAGGCGTTCGACGGGCTGGAGGACCGTGGTCAGCGTCGGGGCGAGGTGTCGCACGGCCGTGGAGCCGTCGTAGCCCACGACGCCGAAGTCCTCCGGAACGCTCACGCCGCGGGAGCGCGCCCACTCCACCGCCATCAGAGCGCTGACGTCGTCGGAGCAGAACACGGCGTCGTACGAGCCCTCGTCCAGGGTCCTCTCGATGAGCGCGCGCCGTTCGTCGAGGCTCGAGCTGAAGCCGTAGGCGAGCAGCGCCTCCGGCAGCCCCCGCGCCGTCGTGACCTCGCGGTAGCCGGACCGGCGCGCGGATCGCGTGTCGTCGCGCGGCGTCACGAACAGGATGCGGCGGTATCCGGCGTCCGCGAGCAGCTCCGTGGCCAGCGTCGCGCCCGCGAGGTTGTCGCTGCGCACGTCCGGGATGCCGGGGCCCAGATGCCGGTCGAGGGCGACGATGGGCAGCCCGGCCGTTCGGTAGAGGCTCACCTCCTCGTTGTGGGTGGAGGTGATGACACCCGCCACCTGGTGCGCGAGCAGCAGATCCAGGGAGGCGGTCTCGCGCTCGACGCTGCGCAGGCTGTCGCACAGGAGGGTGCGGTAGCCGCGGTCGGCGAGACCGGCCTCGGCGGCGGCCACGAACTCCCCGAAGAACGGGTCGGCCACGGTCGGCACGATCAGGCCGATGACGTGTGTGCCGCGGCCGAGGAGCGAGCGGGCGAGCTCGTTGGGGCGGTAGCCGAGCTCCGCGATCGCGCGATCCACGTCGGCGCGGACGCGGTCGCTGAGGTACCCGCGATTGTTCAGGACGCGCGAGACCGTGGTCACCGACACTCCGGCGTGCGCCGCGACGTCGGCGAGGGTCGGTCGTGCCACGTGCCCCTCCTGCGCGGTGACCCGGCACTCCGGCCGGGTTCTCGTCCTCCAGCGTAACGATTCGGCCGGCACCCGCCGGCATCCGGGGCGGGACCGCGTCGCCGACGCCGATCAGACGGCGTCGGCGAAGGCGCGCAGATCCGCGGCGAACAGCTCCGGCTGCTCCCACGCGCCGAAGTGGCCCCCGTGCGGCTGGAGCGAGAAGTGCCGGACGTCGAAGAACAGCTCGGCGTAGTCGCGCGTCGCGACCACGGTGTCGTGGGGGAAGACCGTGAACCCGGTCGGCTGGGGCGCACGCTCGGCGGCGTCCAGCAGGTGACCGCCCGAGTCGCGGTAGTAGCGGATCGCGGAGGCGGCCGTGCCGGTGAACCAGTAGAGCGAGATGTCGTCGAGGACGTCCCGCATCGTGAGTCCGCCCGTGGGGGCGTCGTTGTCGGCCCAGCCGTGCAGCTTCTCGAACAGCCAGGAGGCGAGGCCGAGGGGCGAGTCGGCCAGCGCGAAGCCGATGGTCTGCGGCTTCGTGCGGTGCTCGGCGGCGTAGGCGCCCTCCGCGGCGAACCACGCGGCGCCCGCGCGCGCGTAGTCGCGCACGGCCTCCGAGTGCTGTTCGGGGTCGATCGTGTACCGGCGCCATGCCGGGACGTCGGACAGGTGCAGGGCCGTGACGCGCTCGGGATGCCGCGTCGCCACCGCCTCGGCGATCGCGCTGCCGTGGTCGCCGCCGTGCACGAGGCAGCTGTCGAACCCGAAGGCGCGCATGACCTCGTCGAACGCGCCCGCGACCGTCACCGGCCCCCATCCGGGAGCCTGCGGGCGCTCGGAGAACCCGTAGCCCGGGATCGAGGGCACGACGATGTCGAACCGGTCGGCCAGCAGCGGCAGCACCTTCTCGAAGCGCAGGAAGCCGTCGGGCCAGCCGTGCACCAGCAGCAGCGGCTGGGCGCCGGGAGTCCCCGCCCGCACGACGTGGATGCGGGTGCCGCCCGCCTCGACCAGGTACTGTTCCCGCTGGTTGAGCCGGCGCTCGGTGGCGCGCCAGTCGTAGCGGCCGGCCCATTCTTCGGCGAGGAGACGGAGAGCGGTGGGCGGGGTGCCCCACGACCAGTCGTCGACCGCGGCGTCCGCGAAGCGCGCCCGCTCGAGCCGGTCGTGCAGGTCGGCGATGTCGGCATCCGGCACCGCGATGCGGAACGGGGTGATCGCGCCGGCCATCAGTCGGTCCAGCGTGTACGCGGCGAGGACTTCTCGGTCAGCGCCGGGTCGTCCACGACGACGCCGGCCAGAGCCTCGTCGATCGCGGCGAGCGTGTCGGCGTCGAGGCGCACGCCCGCCGCCTTCACGTTCGACCGCAGCTGCTCGGGGCGCGAGGCGCCCACGAGGGCTGCGGCGACGTTGTCGTTCTGCAGCACCCAGGCGATGGCGAGCTGGGGCATCGTGAGCCCGGCCTGCTCGGCCACCGGCTTCAAGCGCTGGACCGCCGTGAGCACGTCGTCCTCGAGGAAGCGCTTCATGAAGAAGCCGCCGGTCGCGTCGGTGGCCCGGCTGCCGTCCGGCACGGGCGCACCGGGAAGGTACTTGCCGGTGAGAACGCCCATCGCCACGGGCGACCACACGATCTGGGACATGCCGAGCTCTTCGCTGGTCGGCACGACCTCGCGCTCGATCACGCGGTACAGCATCGAGTACTGGGGCTGGTTGGAGACGAGCGGGAAGCGGAGCTCGCGGGCCAGGGCGTGGCCGGCGCGCAGCTGCTCCGCGGTCCACTCGCTGACCCCGATGTAGAGGGCCTTGCCCTGCCGGACGATGTCGGCGAAGGCCTGCATCGTCTCCTCCAACGGCGTCTCGTAGTCATACCGGTGGGCCTGGAACAGGTCCACGTAGTCGGTGCCGAGCCGGCGCAGCGACCCGTGGATGCCGTCCATCACATGCTTGCGGGAGAGCCCCGTGTCATTGGGCCCCTTGGGTCCGATCGGGAAGTACACCTTCGTGAAGATCTCCAGCGACTCACGCCGCTGACCCTTCAGCGCATCGGCCAGCACGACCTCCGCCGCCGTGTCGGCGTACACGTCCGCCGTGTCGAACGTCGTGATCCCGGCATCCAGGGCCGCCCGCACGGTCGCGATCGCCGCGTCGAGCTCGACCTGCGAGCCGTGCGTGATCCAGTTGCCGTAGGTGATCTCGGAGATCTTGAACCCGCTGTTGCCCAGGAAACGGTGTTCCACGTCGTCGACTTCCTCGTTGATAACGGTTGACATGTCAACCTATGGGTCGACCGCCACATGCTAGCGTCTCGGGGCGGCCGATGTCGACCGTGACGAGATGGAGGAGCGATGGTGCGCGAAGCCATGATCGAGTGGCACGTCAAGGACACCCTCCTCGGCTACCTGCAGCGCAACCGGGACTTCAGGGTGGATGCCGCGGGCGGGGCCGAGTTCACCGGCACCGCCGTGCGACTGCCGGCCGTGGTGCGCGACGACGGCGCGGTGGAGGCGACGGGCCGCATCGCGCTCAGCGCCCACGGCGGCGCGCTGAGCCTCGGACTCGTCGGCGCGGTCGTGCGCGACGGCGCCCTGTGGATCGACGATCCGCTGGAGGAGGCGGACAAGCGCCGGCTCGTCGAGCTCACGGAGACGGCGGACGGCTACGAGACACGGCTGGCGGCGGACGCCGACATCCTCTTCCTCTACGCCTACCTGGCGGGCACGCCGTTCGGCTCGCTGCGGGTCGTGTCCGGCTGAGGGATGCCGGCGAGCAGCTCCCGCTCGTACTCCTGCAGGTCGTCCGCGGAGTCGAGCATCTTGCGCAGCAGTCGGTTCAGCTCGCCCACCTCCGCCGGGCTGAGGCGATGCTGGAGGATCTCCACCCGCCGGAGCGCGATCGTCATGAGCTCGTCGTGGAGCGCGGCGCCCGCGTCGGTGAGGAAGAGGTGGCGGGAGCCGCGGCGGCCATCGACCTGACCCACGTAGGCCGCCTCGACCAGCGCGTTGACGCTCTTGGACGCGATCGACTTGTTGATCCCGAGCACGGCGCACAGCTCGCGAGCGGTCGCGCCCGGGTAGTTGCCCAGCGCGCTCAGGACCCTCCACTCGTTCGTGCCCACCCCGTGCAGGGTCGTGAGCACACGAGACCCGCCCCACACGAGCACGTTGTTGAGCAGCCCGAGCAGCGCGGGGCTGAAGGTGTCCCGGTCGATCGTGTGGTCGAGGCGCGAGGTGAGCAGCCCGCGTTCGGCCGCGTGCGCGATCGCGGCGTCGGGCGGGGGAGTGGGCGGGGCCATGCCGCGAGTCTAGACAGCGCGAGCGGGCGCGGTTTGCCTCTGATTTGGTTTATATGTAACCTGATGGCGTTCCCCGGCGGGCCGGCTGATCGCCCCGCCTCGACGACGACGGAGTCACCATGGACACAGTCACCCGCGAACCGGTCCCCACCCTCGAGGTCGATCCGTTCTCGCAGGCGGGGCTGGACGATCCGATCGGCACGGACGAGCGGATCCGCGAGACCGCCGAGCTCGTGTGGCTGCCGCAGCACGGGGTCTGGTTCACGGGGCGCTACGACATCGTCGAGCAGGTGTTCCGCGACCCCGAGACCTTCGAGTCCTCGGCGGGCACGGGGCTGACGAACACCAAGCGCACCGAGAACTGGCGCAAGCCCAGCGTCATCCTCGAGAACGACCCGCCCGGGCACACGAAGTACCGGCGCGTCATGACGTCCGTCCTCAGCCCGCGCGTCGTCCGGCGGCTCACGGACGAGTTCCAGCAGCGCGCCGACGAGCTCGTCGACCGCGTGCTCGCAGAGGGTCCCGTCATCGACGCGGCCTCGCAGCTGGCGGTGGCCTACCCGCTCCAGGTCCTGCCCGACGCGCTCGGCATCGACCCCGACGGCCGTCAGCACCTGCTGCCCTACTCCAACCTCAACTTCCAGGCGATGGGGCCGCGCAACGAGCTCTACCACGCGGCGGCGGAGGCGGCGGCCGAGGCCGCGACCTGGGTCGACTGGCAGATGCGCCGAGAGGCGCTGCGCCCGGGCGGTCTCGGCCACACGATCTACGGCTTCGCCGACGACGGCACGATCGCGCACGAGGACGCCGCCATGCTCGTGCGCACCTTCCTCTCGGCGGGAGTCGACACGACGATCTTCGGCATCCAGCTGACCCTCACGGCGCTGCTCGACCGGCCCGAGACCTGGGCGGCCCTGCACGCCGACCCCTCGCTCGCGCGACGCGCCTTCGAGGAGGGGCTGCGCTGGAGCGCGCCGAGCCCGTTCATCGGCCGGACGACCGCCAAGCCGACGGTCCTCGGCGGGATCCCGCTCGGCGAGGGCGAGAAGGTCATCCTCGACCTCGCCGCCGCCAACCGCGACCCGCGGCGCTGGGAGCGGCCGGACGAGTACGACCTCGCGCGCGACACCTCCGGGCACCTCGCGTTCGGGACCGGCATCCACGGCTGCGTCGGCCAGATGATGGCGCGGATGGAGGCGACGTGCCTGCTGTCCGCCCTCGCGCGGCGCGTGCGCGCACTCACGCCCGCGGGCGAGCCGGTGCGCTTCTACAACAACTGGCTGCGCGGGTTCACGTCCCTGCCGGTTCGAGCGGAGGTGGCCTGAGGTGCCGGTCGAGAAGATCCTCAACGCGCCCGGTGACGTCATCGAGGACTACATCGCCGGCCTCGTGCGCGGCACCGGGCACCTCGCCCGGGTCGAGGGCTGGCCGGTCGTGGTGCGCGAGCCCGCCACGCGCAAGAGCCCCGATCGCGTCGCCCTCGTGACCGGTGGCGGCTCCGGGCACGAGCCCGCCCACGCCGGCTACGTGGGCGAGGGCATGCTGGATGCCGCCGTCCTCGGGCCCGTCTTCACCTCGCCCTCGGTGGACGCGGTCCATGCCGCGATCCGGGCCGTCGCGACGGATGCCGGAGTGCTCCTGATCGTGAAGAACTACACGGGCGACCGGCTCAACTTCGGGCTCGCCGCCGAGATGGCACGCGTGGAGGGCATCGCGATCGAGATCGTCGTCGTGGCCGACGACGCCGCCCTCGGCGACCGCTCGCGCGCCGGCCGCCGCGGGCTCACCGCCACCGTCCTCGTGCACAAGCTCGCGGGTGCCGCGGCCGAGGCGGGTGCCTCGCTCGCGGAGATCGCCGAGCTCTGCCGCCGTTTCCTTCTGGGGGCGGCCACGATGGGGGTGGCCCTCGGCGCCTGCGTCGTGCCCGGCGCCGCGGAGCCGTCCTTCGCGCTCGCGCCCGGTGAGGTCGAGTGGGGTCTCGGCATCCATGGGGAAGCCGGCAGCGAGCGCGGCGCGCTCGTGACCAGCCGTGAGATCGCCGACCGCCTGGTGGACGCGGTCGTCCGCGACCGGGGGCTCGGCGAGGGCGACCGGGTCGTGGCCCTCGTCAACTCGCTGGGGGCGACGCCCGATCTGGAGCTGCGCATCCTGCACGGCGACGTGCTGGCCGCGCTCGAGCGTCGCCGTCTGGACGTGCGGCTCACGTGGGCCGCGCCCTTCCTCACCTCGCTCGAGATGCCCGGGGCCTCGCTCACCCTCGCCCGTCTCGACGACGAGACCGCAGCGCTCCTGGCATCCCCCGCTCGCACTCTTGCCTTCCCGGCCTGGTCGGCCGAGCTGCGCGCGGCGCGCACGAGCGTCGTGCCCGCTCCCCACCGCTTCGAGGTCGGGGCGGGGGAGGGGCCCCGCTCGGACGACGTCGCCCGGCTGCACGCGAGAGCCGCCGCGCTCGCCGCGGCGCTCGAGGCGGCCGAGCCGGAGCTGACCGCGCTCGACCGCACGGTCGGCGACGGCGACCTCGGCATCAACCTCGCCCGCGGGGCCGCGGCGCTGCGGGCGGCGGGCGATCTGCTCGGGAGCCTGCCCGACGCATCGGCCTATCTCGCCGGGCTCTCGCAGATCGTGCGGCACGAGGTCGGCGGCACCTCCGGGCCGCTCTACAGCATCCTGCTGCTCGCGATGTCGGAGTCGCTCGCGGGATCCGGGGCTTCGCCCGCGGCGCGGCGGTGGGCCGACGCCTTCGCCGCCGGCGTCGAGCGGATCCGCACGATCGGCGGGGCCGCGCCCGGCGACAGCACGATGGTCGACGCGCTGCAGCCGGCGGTGGATGCGCTCGCCGCGGACCCCGCCGACCTCGCCGCCGCGGCGGCCGCCGCCGACGCGGGAGCCCGTGCCACGGCGGCGCTGCGCCCCTCGCTCGGTCGCAGCAGCTACGTCGGCGAGCGCGCGGTGGGCGTCCCCGACCCCGGGGCCACCGCGGTCGCCCTCCAGCTCGAGGTGCTGCGGCGGGAGCTCGGATGCTGACGCTCCAGGTCGCGCGCCGGATCGAGGAGGCCGACGGGGTCGCGGGGCTGATCCTCGCCGACCCGATGGGCGCGGAGCTGCCCGCGTGGCGCCCCGGCGCCCACATCGACGTCGTCATCGACCGCCCCGGCCGGCCCGCTCTCGTGCGGCAGTACTCCCTCTGCGGCGACCCCGCGGAGCGCACGCAGTACCGCATCGCCGTGCTGCGCGAGCCCGAGGGCGGCGGCGGCAGCATCCGCATCCACGAGGGGACCCGTGCCGGTCAGCTCGTCCGGGTGTCGGAGCCGCGCGAGCTGTTCGGCTTCTCACCGGCCGCGCGGATGGTCTTCGTCGCGGGCGGAATCGGCATCACCCCGATCCTGCCCATGATCGCGGCGGCCGAGGCGGCGGGCGCGGACTGGGCGCTGCACTACGCCGGCCGCGAGCCCGCCACGATGGCCTTCGGCGCTGAGCTCGAGCCCTACGGCGCGCACGTGCACGTGTACGCGAGCTCGGCGGGGGAGCGCATGGCGCTGCCCGCGATCGTCGCCGACGCGGCGGGCGCGGTCGTGTACGCGTGCGGTCCCGGCCGGCTGCTCGACGAGCTCGAACGGCTGTGCGGCGAGGCGGGAGTCGAGCTGCGGGTCGAGCGCTTCGTCAACGACAACGTCGTGACGATGGAGACGGACCACCCTTTCGAGGTCGAGCTCTCGTTGACGGGCCGCACGGTCACGGTCGCCCCCGGGGAGTCGATCCTGGACAAGGTCGCCGAGGCGGGGGCGTCCGCGCCGTCGTCGTGCCGCGGCGGGACCTGCGGCACGTGCGAGACCTTCGTGCTGGAGGGGGAGCCCGACCATCGCGACGCCGTGCTGACGGCCGCCGAGCGGGAGGAGTCCGAGGTCATGATGATCTGCGTCTCGCGCTGCAAGGGCGACCGGCTGGTGCTCGAGCTCTAGCGGCATCCGTGGGGCGGGAGGCTTCTTGTGAGGCCGGTGCTTCCTGGGTAGAGTTCCCGGAAATCGCAGTGAAACTGAAAAAGATCGCGCGGCGCCCGGCGCGATCCCCCGCAGATCTCTCAATGAGGAGGATCCCATGACCATCACCTCGCTCGCTGTCGACGTCCGGCAGGACTCCCTGTTCATCGGCGGCTCCTGGCGGCCCGCCGCCGACGGCGGCCGGATGGACGTCGTCGACCCGGCCACCGGCGAGGTCGTCGCGAGCGTCGCCTCGGCGACCGTCGCCGACGTCGACGCCGCGGTGGCCGCCGCGCAGCAGGCACGCCACGGCTGGGCGGCCCTGAGCGGCCGCGAGCGCGGACGCATCCTGCTGCGCGCCGCCGCCCTCATGACCGAGCGCAGCGAGGAGCTCGCGCAGGCCGAGAGCCTCGACGTCGGCAAGCCCATCACGCTCGCCCGCCTCGTCGACGTGCCCGGCGCGATCGGCGAGTTCGAGTACTACGGGACCCTCGCCGGCCACCACGACGGCGCCGCCCGTCGTACCGGCGCGCCCACCTTCGCCTTCACGCGCCGTGAGCCGCGCGGCGTCGTCGCCGCGATCAGCCCCTTCAACTTCCCCCTGATCCTCGCCGCCTCGAAGATCGCGCCGGCCCTCGCGGCCGGCAACGCGGTCGTGCACAAGCCGGCGCCGCAGACCCCGCTCTCGGCGTTGCTGCTGGCCGACATCCTCGCCGAGGCGGGCGTCCCCGACGGCGTCGTCAACGTCATCCCCGGAGCGGGGCCCGAGCTCGGCGACGCCCTCGTGCGCCACCCGGGCATCGACATGGTCGCCTTCACCGGTTCGACCACGGTCGGCAGGGTCGTCGCGGCGACGGCGGGCGAGCACCTCAAGCCCGTCATGGTCGAGCTCGGCGGCAACGGGGCCAACATCGTGTTCGCCGATGCGGACCTCGAGAAGGTCGTCGGCACGATCGTGAACTCCTTCGTGTACAACACCGGGCAGTTCTGCATGGCGGGCACCCGGCTGCTCGTCGAGCGCCCGGTCTACGACACGCTCATCGACGCTCTCGCGGCGGCGGTCGCGGCCGTCCCCGTCGGGCGGCCCGCGGACGAGGGCACGGCCGTGGGCCCGCTCGTGAGCGCGGCGCAGCGCGACCGGGTCGCCGGCATGGTCGAGGATGCGGTGGCCGCGGGGGGTCGCGTCGTCGTCGGGGGCGCGCGCATCGACCTCGACGGCGGCTTCTACTACGCCCCGACGATCATCGCCGACCTGCCCAACACGGCCGCCGCGGTGCAGGAGGAGGTCTTCGGCCCCGTTCTCACGGTGCAGGCCTTCGACACCGAGGCGGAGGCGCTCGAGCTCGCGAACAGCACGGCCTACGGGCTCGCCGCCGGGGTCCAGACGAGTGACATCAGCCGGGCGCACCGCGTCTCGGACGCGCTCGAGGCGGGCATCGTCTGGGTCAACACCTGGACGGCTCTGGACCCGTCGATGCCCTTCGGCGGTGTCAAGGCCTCGGGGTGGGGGCGCGAGGACGGCCCCGATGCGCTCGACGGGTACACCCGCACGAAGTCGGTCACGATCGGCCTCGACTGAGGTCGGCGCAGGCGCCGGGCGGAGGAAGCGGACGATGACGCAGCACACCGGCGGCGCACTGCCGCCCTCCTTCGACCTCGCCGGGAAGGTCGCCCTCGTCACCGGGTCGTCCTCGGGGCTGGGCCGTGCGGCGGCCGAGACCCTGGCGGCGGCCGGCGCCCGTGTCGTCGTCCACGGTCGGGATGCGGGGAGGGCGGCGGAGGTCGTCGCGGCCATCGCCGCGCGGGGCGGACAGGCGTGCGCCATGACCGGCGACGCGGCCGACCCGGTCCGCATGCGCGAGATCTTCGACGAGACGGTCGAGCAGATGGGTGCGCCCGACATCGTGATGGCCAACGCGGGGATCGCGGGCGGGCCCAGCTATCGGATGCCCGGCGGCCGGATCGCGGAGTACCCGGATGCCGAGTGGCACCGCACGCTCGATGCCAACCTCACCTCGACCCTGCTGACCCTGCGGGAGGCGTCGCGGGTCATGCCCGACGGCGGAAGCATCATCGTGACCTCCTCGACGGCGGGCCTCCGGTCCGATCCCTTCGTCAGCTACGGCTATATCGCGACCAAGGCCGCGCAGGTGAACCTCGTGCGTCAGCTCGCGCTCGAGCTCGCACCCCGCCGCATCCGCGTCAACGCGATCGCCCCCGGGCCGTTCAAGGACACCCGTATCGGCGGGGGCGCGCCGCTGACCCCCGAGCTCGAGCGGATGTGGGAGGAGACGATCCCGCTCGGCCGGATGGGACATCCCGAGGAGCTCGGCGGCCCCGTGCTGTTCCTCGCCTCGGCGGCATCGTCGTTCGTGACCGGCGTCACCCTGCCGGTCGACGGCGGCGCCGCCGCCCTCTCCCACGCCGCCTACTGACCCCCGTTGACCGCGAGACCAGTCTCGCGCGCCGAGACCGGTGGGTTTCTCGCCGGTCTCGGCGCGGCGGACTGGTCTCGCGGTCTGTTCGGGGCGGGAGGGGGCGAGGGAGGGGGCGAGGGGGCGGGAGCAGCGGGGTCAGCGGGAGGATGCGGCGGTCTCGTTCTCGAGCACCTGCAGCTGCTTGGCGTCGACCAGCATGCGGCGGAGCAGGTCGTTCACCCGCACGATCTCCTCCGCCGAGAGGTGGGCCAGCACGATGTCCTGTCCCCGCATCGAGATCGGGAGCATGTCGTCGTGCATCTGCACGCCGGCCGCGGTCAGGTACATGGGGCGCGACCCGCGCGGCCCGTCCAGCAGGACGATCAGGCCCCGTTCCGCGAGCGTGTTCACGCTCTTGGAGACGACGGCCTTGTTGACGCCGATGAACTCCGACACCTCGGTCGCCGGCGATCCGGGGCGGAAGGCGAGCGCCGAGATCACGCGCCAGTCGTTCGTGCCGAGGCCGAACCGGCGCCGCAGCTCGTTCGACTCGCGCCAGACGAGCGCGTTCGACAGCAGCGAGAGGAGCCGGGGGGTGAAGTTCTCCGGATCCAGCGTCGTTCGCAGCGGCTCCCGCTGGAGACCGTCGGCTGTGGGATCCATCCTTCGTCCTTCCCGCTGCTCGCGTGCGCGCACGACCGGTGTCAGCGACAGTAGCGGCTGAGCGGGGCCCGGCGAGCGTGCCGGGCCCCGCTCAGCACTTATCGATAAGTCAGTGCGCCATCGCCGCGAGCGCCTCGGGGTCCAGGACCGCGATCGAGCGGGTGTCCTGGAACGCACGGATGCCCTCGATGCCCTGCTCGCGACCCATGCCCGACTGCTTCATGCCGCCGAACGGAGCGCGCAGGTCGCAGCGGTTGGCACCGTGGTCGTTGATCCAGACGTAGCCGCACACGAGCTGCGAGCCGACGCGCTGGGCCGCCTCCGCGCTCGCCGTCCATACCGAGCCGCCCAGGCCCGCCCACGTGTCGTTGGCCAGGCGCACCGCCTCCTCCTCGGTGTCGAAGGGGATGAGGGGGATGACGGGGCCGAACTGCTCCTCCGTGACCACACGCAGCGACGGGTCCGGATCGAGCACGAGCGCGGGGCGCACGAAGTTGCCGTCGGCCAGCTCGCCCTCGGGCAGCGCGCCGAACTCGCGCACGTCCGCGCCGGCGTCCTTGGCCTCGGCGATGAGCTCGTCCACGAACCGCTTCTGCAGCGGAGAGTGCAGCGGGCCCATGGTGGTGCCGGAGTCCAGGCCCCAGCCCAGGCGCGTCTGCTCCAGCCGCGCGGCGAGGGCGGCCGTGAGCTCCTCCAGCCGTGAGCGGTGGACGTAGATCCGCTTCGCGTTCATGCAGATCTGCCCGGTCGTGTCGAACACCGCGCCGAACAGCCGGTCGACGTGCGCGTCGTCGAGGACGGCGTCCTCGAGGAAGATCGCCGCGTCGTTGCCGCCGAGCTCGAGCGTCACGCGGGTGAGCGAGCGGGCCGCCATCTCCATGATCCGCTTGCCGCCGCCGACGCTGCCGGTGAAGCACACCTTCGCGACGTCCGGGTTCTCGATCAGGCGGGACATGTTCTCGTCGCGCCCGCTGATGACGTTCAGCACGCCCGCGGGCAGCTTCTCGGCGACCCGCTGGGTCAGGCGCGCGGTGGCCAGCGGCGTTGTGGGCGGCACCTTGACGATGACCGTGTTGCCCGCCAGCAGCGCCTGCGGCAGCGACGCCGCGAGGATCGCGATCGGCCAGTTGAAGGGCACGATGATGGTCACCACTCCCAGCGGCTGGTAGGCCACGTTGGTGTTGACCGGGATGGCGCCGGGGATCGCGGGCAGCGTCTTGGACTGCGAGACCTCGTCGGCGTGCATGAGCGCGAGGTTCCAGCGCAGCTCGAAGACGAGGGCGTCCACCCAGGCCTCGCCCACGACCTTGCCGTTCTCCTGCGACAGGATCGCGGCATCCTCGTCGCGCAGGTCGGCGATCCCCTCGATGGCCGAGGCCATGGCCGCGGCGCGCTCCTGCGGGGTCAACGCGGCCCAGGCGGGGTAGGCCTCCTGGGCCGCCGCGACGGCGTCCTCGACGTCCTGGGGCGAGGCCGATGCGGCCGTGCCGACGACGACGCCCTTCTTGGCGGGGTCGGCGACCGTGAGCACATCGTCCGTGTGCCGTTCCTGTCCGCCGATGAAAAGTCCTGTTCGCACCGTGGTCCCGGCCGCGAGTGTATCGGTCATCACATCACCTCTCTGTGTCGTGGAGCGGGCCCCATGGACCGCTCATCAACCAGTTTAGAAACTTTCTTGTTTACCTGTAAATGACTTCGTGCTACTTTCCTCAACGACGCCGCACCGAGGCGACGTCCTGAGAGCAACGAGAGTCGACGTGGACCCCGTGACGGAGATCCGCGTCGTCCCCCCGAGGAGGATGCGATGACGCCCACATCCCTGGCAGACACCGGCGCGCGACCCAGCGTCGAAGAGCTGGAGGACCGCGCTTTCGAGCTGCGCGAGAAGCTGCTGCACCTGTGCGGCACCTACGAGGGAGCCGTGCACATCGGCGGCGACCTGTCGGCCGCGGACATCTTCACGGTGCTGTTCCAATACGGCATGAACGTGGATCCCACCGACATCGCCAACCCCGAGCGCGACCGCTTCGTGCTGAGCAAGGGGCACGCGGCCGTCTGCATGTACATCGCGATGGCCATCCGCGGGTTCTTCTCCTACGACGGCATCGTCGACACCTACGGCCAGCTCGACAGCGCCTACGGCATGCACCCGTGCAAGGTGCAGCTGCCCGGCGTCGAGGCCTCGACAGGCTCGCTCGGACACGGTCTGCCGATCGCGGTCGGTATGGCCATGAGCGCCCGCGGACGCGGCGAGGACCACCGCGTGTTCTGCCTCCTCGGCGACGGCGAGACCGGCGAGGGATCCGTCTGGGAGGCCGTCATGGCCGCCCGCAGCAACAAGCTCGGCAACCTCGTCGCCTTCGTCGACCGCAACCGCCAGCTCATGACGAGCTTCGCCGAGGAGCGGGTCATGTTCGAGCCCTACCCCGACAAGTGGCGCGCGTTCGGCTGGAACGTCATCGAGCTCGACGGCCACGACATGTCCCAGCTCGTGGCCGCCATCGACGCGCTGCCCGCCCCCGACAGCGACGTGCCGACCGTCATCGTGGCCGAGACCGTCAAGGGCAAGGGCGTCGATTTCATGGAGCGCAACCTCGCCTGGCACGCAGGATCCCTGGGTGCCGCCGACCTCGAGCGCGCGCTCGCCGCGCTCAACGCCTCTCGCGACAAGGAGACCGTCTGATGCCTGTGACCTTCACCTTCGGAGAGATGCTCTCCGCCCGATCCGTCATCGGATCCACCCTCGCCGAGCTCGGCGACGACTACCCGAACCTCTACGTGCTCACCCCCGACATCGGCGCGACCCTCGTGGAGTTCCGCGACAAGTTCCCCGAGCGCTTCATCGACGTCGGCCTCGCCGAGCAGGCGTGCGTGGGCATCTCGGCCGGCCTCGCCTACGACGGCAACATCCCGGTCGTCTCCGGAATGCTCCCGTTCCTCTCGATGCGTGCGCTCGAGCAGATCCGCACGGATGTCTGCTACCCCAACCTGCCCGTGAAGATCATCGGCACGCACGGCGGTCTCGTCGGAAACGGCGGCTCGACCCACTACGCCGTCGAGGACCTGACCCTCATGGGCGCCCTCACCAACATGACCGTCACCTCCATCGGCGACCCGGCCATGGTCGGCGAGGTGCTCCGCCAGTCGATGACGATGACCGGTCCGATCTACATCCGTCTCGCCGTCGGCAAGAAGGACAAGGTCCTCTACGAGCCGGGGGAGCACGAGGTGCGCATCGGCAAGGGGATCGTCGCCCGCGAAGGCACGGATGCGACGATCTTCACGCACGGCACGACGGTCGCGCAGGCGCTGGACGCCGCCGACGAGCTCGCGAAGGACGGCCGCTCCGTGCGCGTCGTGGACATGTGGACGCTCAAGCCCATCGACGCCGAGCTCGTCCTCCGCTCCGCCGCCGAGACGGGCGGTCGGTTCGTCGTCCTCGAGGACCACCTGGCCTACGGCGGTCTCGCGACCCGCATCGCGGATGTCGTCACCGACAACGGCGTGTGCCTGACCGCGTTCGAGCGCCTCGGCATCCCGCAGGTCTACGCCGGCTTCGGCGAGGACGAGCAGCTGCGCGACAAGCACGGCTACGGGCTGGCCGACACGGTCGCCGCGCTCCGCCGCGTCATCGCGGCCTCCTGAGACGGGACGAGGAGCAACGACATGAGGACCGTAGCCGTCACCCGTATCGGGAGTCTGCGCGACCCCGATCCCACGACCCGCGGAACGATCGGCGTGGTCGACTTCCCCGACCAGGAGCTCGGACCGGAGGATGTCCGCATCCGCGTCGCCTACTCGGCGATCTGCGGATCGGACCCCCACCTCGCCGAGGGCTTCTTCGGCACGGACGTGCCGATCGGGCTCGGGCACGAGCTCTCCGGCGTCGTCGAGGCGCTCGGGGAGCGCGCGCACCGCAACGGCCTGCGCGTGGGCGACCGCGTCGCCGGCAACTTCCTGCGCTTCTGCGGAACGTGCCGCCCCTGTCAGGAGGGCAGGCAGCAGTTCTGCGAGCACATCCAGGACTACAACCGCCCCGGCATGGCCGAGACGGTGACGTGGCACGAGTCGCAGGTCTACCGCCTTCCCGACGATGTGTCGCTGCTCAAGGGATGCCTGCTCGAGCCGACCTCGGTCGCCGTGCGCATCGCCGACAAGACGCGCATCCGCGTCGGCGACCGCGTCGCGGTCTGCGGCGGCGGTCCGATCGGCCAGCTCGCGCTGCAGGTCATCAAGATGTACGGCGCGACCTCGCTCACGATGATCGAGCCGATCGCGGACCGCCGTGAGATGGCCCTGCGTCACGGCGCCGAGCACGTCATCGACCCCGTCGCGGAGGACCAGTTCGCCCGCGCCGAGGAGATCACCGGCGGGCGCGGCTACGACATCGTCATCGACGCATCCGGGTCCACCCGCGCGGTGCGCGGCCTCCTGGACCTCGCGGCGAAGGGCGGCACCGTGGTCTACGGCGCGATGTACCCGGAGAGCTTCGAGATGCCGTTGAACCTGTCCGACTACCTGTACCTGCGCGAGCTCACCCTCACGGGACTCTTCGTCTCGCCGTACGCGTTCCCGCGCGCACTGCAGATCCTGCCCCACCTCGACACCGAGGAGCTCACCCAGGCGGTCTTCCCGCTCGAGCAGGCCGCGGAGGCGTTCGCGGTCCACGTGTCGGGCGCCTACCCGAAGGTCGTGCTGCGCTGCAACGACGTCGACGAGGAGACCCGGTCATGACGGCCGTCCTGACCCGGGAGGCGGCTCCCGCGCTCGAGGCCGTCGACATCGTCAAGAGCTTCGAGGGGGTGCACGCGCTCAAGGGCGTCCAGCTCTCGGTGCAGCCGGGCGAGATCCACGCGCTGCTCGGCGAGAACGGCGCCGGCAAGTCGACGCTCATCAAGATCGTCACGGGTCTCTACACGCCGGACTCCGGCACGATCCGCCGTGGCGGGGAGGACCTCGCCCTCGCGAACGTGCGCGCCGCGAACCGGGCGGGCATCGTCGCGCTCTATCAGGAGCTGTCGATCGTGCCGACGACCTCGGTCGCCGAGAACATCCTGTTGGGCGAGCAGCTCCCGAGCCGCGGCGGCTTCGTCGACCAGCAGGCGCTGCGCCGCCGGGCGAAGGAGCAGCTCGCGCGGCTCAATCAGAACATCCCGCTGCGCAAGCTCGCGGGCGACCTCTCGCCCGTGCAGCAGACGATGGTCGCCGTCGCCCGTGCGCTCGCGACCGACGCCCGCGTCCTCATCCTCGACGAGCCGACCGCCTCGCTCACCGACACCGAGATCCGCGAGGTCTTCACGGTGCTCCGGTCGCTGCGCGACGAGGGCGTCGCGATCATCTACGTCTCGCACCGTCTCGAGGAGGTCTTCGAGCTGTGCGACCGCCTGACGATCATGCGCAACGGCGAGACGATCGTGACCCACGAGGTCGCCGAGACGACGATCGACGAGGTCATCTCCACCATGGTGGGGCGCTCCGCCGACTCCCTCTACCCCGAGCGTGCGGCCACGACGGGCCCGGTGACGATCTCGGTCGACGGGCTCGACGGACGTCGCGTGCGCGACGTCTCGTTCCAGGCGCACGCGGGCGAGGTGCTCGGCATCGGCGGTCTCGCCGGCTCCGGACGCAGCGAGCTGCTGCGGCTGCTCGCGGGCGCGCAGCACTACCGCTCGGGGACCATCACGGTCGGCGGCACGGTGCTTCCCGCGCGCGCCTCGGTCGGGCGTGTGCTCGACGAGGGCATCGCCCTCGTGCCGGAGGAGCGGCGGAGCCAGGGCGTCATGCTCGGCGCGTCCATCCAGGACAACATCGCGCTGGCGAACATCGCGGCCGTCAGCCGCGGCGGCATCGTCTCGGGCGGGCAGATCGCGAAGATCGCCCAACGCGGCATCGTGGACCTCCGCATCAAGGCGCGCGGGCCCAAGCAGCCCGTGGGCCAGCTCTCGGGCGGCAACCAGCAGAAGGTCGTCCTCGCCAAGATGCTCGAGCGCCGTCCCAAGGTGCTGCTCATGGACGAGCCCACCCGAGGCATCGACGTCGGGACCAAGGCGGAGATCTACCGCCTCATCCGCGAGCTGGCCGCGACCGGGACGACGGTCATCGCGGTGAGCTCGGAACTCCCGGAGCTCATCGGCATGAGCGACCGGATCCTCATCATGCACGAAGGCTCGATCTCGGGAGAGGTTCCCGCGGAGGAGGCCGACGAGGAGCTGCTCCTCACCTACGCGTACGGAAGGTCGGACGGACAATGACCACTCAGAAGGATTCGACGCGCACCGCCGCCGTCAGGGTCCAGGAGTCATCTCGGATGGCGGGCCGATGGCTCGTCAGCGGCGGCACGGTCGTGGCGCTCATCATCCTCATCGTGTTCTTCTTCGCGATGCGGCCCGACACGTTCCTGTCGTTCATCAACGTCCGCAACATCCTCTACCAGGTCTCGATCCTCGCGATCATCGCGGGCGCGCAGACGATCGTCATGGTCGTCGGCGACTTCGACCTGTCGGTGGGGGCGACCTCGAGTCTCGCGGGCTCCGTGACAGCGGCCATGCTGCTCGGCGACAACTCCCCGGGCGTGGCGATCCTCGGCGGCCTCGCGGTGGGCCTCGGGGTCGGCCTCGTCAACGGATTCCTGATCGCGTACCTCAACCTCTCGGCGTTCGTGGCGACCTTGGCGACCATGACATCGGTCATCGGGCTGGCCTATCTGGTGACGTCGGGCACGACACTGTTCGGGATGCCGGAGGAGTTCAACGCGCTCGGACAGGCCCGCTGGCTCAACGTGCCGCTGCCGGTCTACATCGCGATCGCCATCTCGCTGATCATCTGGGCCATGCTGCGGTTCACGACGCTCGGCCGTCGCTGGCACGCGATCGGCGGCAACGTCGAGGTCGCCCGCCTGTCGGGGGTGAACGTCCGGTTCGCCCGGCTCCTGGCCTTCACGCTCGCCGGGTTCATCTCGGCGATCGGCGGCATCCTGCTCGCGGCGCGACTGGGCAGCGCGAGCGCCGAGCAGGGCGGCGACAACATGATGTTCTCCGTCGCGGCGGTCTTCCTCGGCATGACCGTGATCCGCTCGGGGGCCGCCAACCTCGGCGGCACGATGATCGGCGTCGCGATCATCGGCGTCATGAGCAACGGCCTCAACATCCTCGGCGTCAACGCCTATGTCCAGCAGGTCGTCACGGGCCTCATCATCATCGCGGCGGTCACCCTGTCGTCGCTCCGAACGCGAGAGCACTAGCTCTCACGGGCCCCGCCCCGCGGCGGGGCAGCTTTTCCCGAAGCGCAACCAACACAAAGGAGTATCACGTGCGCACTTCACTCAAGGTCGCTGCGGCCGTCGTCGCAGCATCCGTCCTCGCCCTGACCGGCTGTTCCGGCGGGGGCGGCGGCGCCGGTGACACGACCAAGCCCTTCCGCGTCGTGGCCTTCACCTCCGGGAACCAGACGCCCGTCGGCGCCTGGTGGGTCAAGGCCGTCACCGAGAAGGCACAGGAGCTCGGCTGGGACCTCAAGATGGTCCAGGGCGACTTCGACTTCCAGAAGATGAACCCCGCGGTCGAGAGCGCGATCGGCCAGGGCGCGGACGCGATCATCGACGGCTACACCGACGCCGCGTCGATCGGCTCGATCGTCACGGCGGCCAACGACGCCGGCATCCCGATGTTCGCCGTGGACGCCGGGACGGAGTCCAACGCGGCGTTCGCGCTGAACGTCACGACGAACCAGCAGCAGATCGTCGACAAGACGGTCGGCGCCATCAGCGACAAGATCGGCGGGCTCAAGGGGAAGACGGTCATGGTCATCGGCCATGACCCGCACCCCGGCATCCGGCTGCGCTCGCAGCTCGCGGTCCAGGCGTTCGAGAAGGCCGGCGCTACCGTCGTCGGCGGTGAGCCCCGTCAGGTCAAGAGCCCGGCGACCGGCCGCACCGAGGCGCTGAACTTCGTCGCCGACTACCTCTCGGCCAACCCCAACGGCATCGACGCCGTGTGGGCGGGCTGGGACGATGCGGCCCTCGGCGCCGTGCAGGCACTCTCCGAGGCCGGCTCGACCGCGCCGGTGACGGGCGTCGACGCGCTCGCCGAGTCGATCGCCGCGATCCAGAAGGGCGGGAACTTCCTCGCCACGGTCGAGCAGCCCTGGCCCCAGATCCTGGACGACGTGTTCACCCAGATGCAGGCCTACCAGAAGGACAAGACCCTCCCCTCGACCAACTTCAAGGCCGTCGACGTCACTCTCGTGACGAAGGACAACGCGGCGTCGATCACGCCGTCCGACAAGTTGGGCTGAGCCCGCTGCGGGGGCGGCCGCCCGGCCGCCCCCGCTTCCTCCCCTCTCACACGAAAAGGAACACCCATGCGTCTCGAAGGAAAAGTCGCCCTCATCACCGGCGGCGCCAGCGGCATCGGCTTCGCCACCGTTCGCAAGTTCGCCCAGGAGGGCGCCTCCGTCGTCATCGCCGACATCAACCTCGACCAGGCGCGCGCCGCGGCCGAGACGATCTCGGCCGAGGGCTTCGAAGGCCGCATCGCCGCGGTCGGCGTGGACGTGTCCGTCTACGCCGAGGTCGAGGCGGCCGTCGCGTTCGCGGTCGAGACGTTCGGCAAGCTCGACGTCATCTTCAACAACGCCGGCATCGCGGGCGGCAAGCCCCTCCTCGATCACGACCCGGCCCGTGACTACGAGCCCATGATCAGGGTCGACCAGGACGGCGTGTACTACGGCATCCTCGCCGCGGGCCGGCAGTTCCGCGACCAGGGCACGGGCGGCGTGATCATCAGCACGTCCTCGATCTACGGCGAGCAGGCCGCCGAGCTGTCGTTCACCTACAGCGCCGCCAAGGCCGCCGTCATCTCCTTCACCCGCTCGGCGGCCTACGAGCTGGCCCAGTACGGCGTGCGCGCCGTCGCGATCACACCGGGCCGGGTCGGCACCCCGATCATCAACCAGTTCAGCGACGAGCTGAGGGCCGTGTTCGCCGCCGAGCAGCTGCGCAACAAGATGACCGAGCCCGAGGAGATCGCGAACGTCGTGGCCTTCCTCGCGTCCGACGAGGCCAACGTCATCAACGGCACCGTGGTGAGCGTCGAGGACGGCTACTCCGTGTTCAAGCAGCGTCTCGACCTGCCGGTGTTCTGAGGGCCGTCATGGATCTCGATCTCGCCTGCCACCTCTCCGCGATCACGCCCGACGTCGCGCCGGCCTCGCTCGAGACGACGCTCG
The DNA here is from genome assembly GCF_030818905.1 of Microbacterium sp. SORGH_AS_0888. Taxonomy (NCBI): domain Bacteria; kingdom Bacillati; phylum Actinomycetota; class Actinomycetes; order Micrococcales; family Microbacteriaceae; genus Microbacterium; species Microbacterium sp. SORGH_AS_0888. The sequence continues at coordinate 1,840,187 of NZ_JAUTAZ010000001.1, read as the reverse complement.
CCGCGCTGCGCGACGCGGGGTACCGCCGGGCCGTCCTCCCTCCGCTCGCGGCGGAGGGGACGGATGCCGCCGCCCTCGGCGCGGTCTTCGACCACGCCGACATCGCCCCGATCATGATGTGCGGGCAGGCGCCGGGGGCGGACGTCTCCTCGGCCGACCCCGCCGAGCGGGCCGCGGGCGCCGCCGTGCTGCGCGAGGCGGTCGATCTCGCGGCCCGCGTCGGCGCCGACCAGCTCAACGGCGTGCCGTACGGGCTGTTCGGGCACCCGACCGCGCCGATGGAGCCCGAGCGGCTCGAGCAGAGCGCGCGCGAGGTGGGGGCCGTGGCCGACTACGCGGCGGCCCGCGGCATCCAGCTCACCTTCGAGGTCCTCAACCGCTACGAGGAGTCGGCCATCAACACGGCCGCCCAGGCCCTCGCCTACGTCGAGGCCAGCGGCTCCGCGCATCTCGGCATCCATCTGGACACCTTCCACATGGCGATCGAGGAGGCCGACATGTCGGCGGCGATCCGGCTCGTGCTGCCGCGGCTGCGCTATCTGGAGCTGGGGCAGTCCGGTCGCGGCCGGCTCGGCACGGGCGCGGTCGACATCCCCGGCGTGCTGCGGCAGGCGCTCGACGACGGCTACCGCGGTCGGATCGGGGTCGAGGCGTTCTCGCGGGCCGCTCGCCGGCGGGGCGGCCGACATGCTCGCGATCTGGCGCGACACGTACGACGACGGCCTGGCCCTCGCGGTGGACGCCGTCGGCGTCATCCGCCAGGGCTGGTCGGACGCCGAGGCGGGCCGCCGGGCACGGCGCCTCGCGCGCGCGGGGGTCTGACCCCGCGCGCGCGGCCCGCGCGAGAAGCTGAGTCTCTGCGACGGAGTGGGCATGAGCCCTCCCGCTGCGCACCCGGCGACGGGACAATGGGACGAGACGACGACGAAGGAGACGGACATGTCCGACACACTGACCGACACGCGCCTCATCGAGGAGGCCGCGTTCGCCGGCAAGATCTACATCGACGGCCAGTGGGTCGTCGGAGGCGCGGGCGAGATCCCCTCGATCGAGCCCGCGACGGGTGCGACGCTCGCGATGGTCGGCATGGCCTCGCCCGCCGACGTCGCCCGGGCCGCCGCATCCGCCGCGGAGGCGCAGAAGGCGTGGGCGGCGACGCCGCACCCGCAGCGCGCCGCCGTGCTGCGCAAGGCCGCTCAGCTGTGGGAGCAGCACGCGGACGAGATCATGGGGTGGAACATCCGCGAGGTCGGGGCGATCCCGCCGCTCGCGGGCTTCGCCCTCCACGTGACGGCGGCGGAGTGCTACGAGGCGGCATCGCTGCCCTCGGCGCCGCTCGGCTCGATCCTCTCCAGCGAGGAGCCCCGGCTCTCGCTCGCCCAGCAGATCCCCGTCGGGGTCGTCGGCGTGATCTCGCCGTTCAACGTTCCGCTGATCCTCGGCATCCGCGCGGTCGCGCCGGCACTCGCGCTCGGCAACGCCGTGCTGCTCAAGCCCGACCCCCGCACGGTCATCACCGGCGGCGTCTCGATGGTGCGCATCTTCGAGGAGGCCGGCCTTCCCGCCGGCGTCCTGCAGCTCGTCCCCGGCGGTGCCGACGTGGGGGAGGCCCTCGTCGCGGACCCGCACGTGCGCGTCGTCGCGTTCACGGGCTCGACCCGTGCCGGCCGGATCGTCGGCGAGCTCGCCGGCCGACACCTGACCCGCGCGCACCTCGAGCTCGGCGGCAACTCCGCATTCCTCGTGCGGGAGGATGCCGACGTCGACCAGGCCGTGAACCTCGCGACCTGGGGTGCGTTCCTGCACCAGGGGCAGATCTGCATGACGGTCGGGCGCCACATCGTGCACGAGTCGCTGTTCGACGAGTACGTCGCCAAGCTCGCGGCGAAGGCCGACTCGATGGTCGTGGGAGACCCGGCCGCCGGCCAGGTGCACCTCGGCCCGCTGATCGACGAGGTGCAGCGCGATCGCGTGCACACGCTCGTGCAGGACGCCGTCGCGCAGGGGGCCACGCTGGCTGCGGGCGGGACCTACGAGAACCTGTTCTACCGGCCGACCGTGCTCGCCAACCCGCCCAGGGATGCCGCGGCGTACTGCGACGAGGTGTTCGGCCCCGTCGCATCCGTCGTCTCGTTCGCGACCGACGACGAGGCCGCGGCGCTGGCCGCGGACACCGAGTACGGGCTCTCGCTCGGGATCGTCAGCCGCGACGCGATGGCCGCGTACGAGCTGGCGAAGAAGATCCCGACGGGCATCGTGCACATCAACGACCAGACCGTCAACGACGAGGCCAACTCCCCGTTCGGCGGTGTCGGCGCGTCGGGCACCGGCTCGCGTCACGGCGGCGCGCAGGCCAACATCGAGGCGTTCACCGAGACGCGCTGGATCACGATCCGCCGCGAGCCCGGCCAGTACCCGCTCTAGCAGCGCCGGCGCGTCTGGCCGCGGTCTCCTCCCTCCCGGCGCGGGGCCCGGGCGGGTCAGAAGACGATGACGGGCTTCACCGTGCGGCCGTGGTGCATGTCGTCGGCGGCGCGGCCGATCTCGTCCAGCGGGTAGGCCCGCTCCAGCCGCTCCAGCGGCAGGCGACCCTGCGCGTGCAGCGCGACCAGCTCGGGGATGAGCTCCTGCGGCCGCGCGTCGCCCATCGTCACCCCGCGCAGCACCTTGCCGGCGAGGACGCCCTGGATGTCGACCGGGATCTCCGTCCCGGGAGGCGGCGCGCCGCACACGAGAACGGTGCCGCGGACGGCGGCGGCGTCCAGCGCCCCGCGGGCCACCCGCGGGCTGCCCGTCGTGTCGAAGCTCAGGTCGACGCCCCGGCCGCCCGTGATCTGCGACAGGCGGGTCGCGACGTCCTCGGTCCCCGCGTCGATCGTGTCGCTCGCGCCGAGCTCGCGCGCGAGCTCCAGTCGCTCCTCGACGAGATCGATCGCGATCAGCCGGGCGGGAGCGCGAAGCGCGGCTGCGATCACGGCCGACAGGCCGACGGCCCCCGTGCCGTAGACGGCGACGGTGTGCGCGGGACTCGGGTCGAGCACGTTCCACATCGACCCGAAGCCGGTCAGGATGCCGCACCCGAGAGGCGCGAGCACGGTCAGGTCCGCGTCGGCCGGCACCGGCACGATCGAGCGCTCGTCCGCGATGGCCCAGGTGCCGAACGAGGACTGCCCGAAGAAGTGCGCCGCCAGCGGCTCGCCGTCGCGGGTGACGCCGCCCGAGTCCCCGGCGCGCAGCATCCCCATGAGGTTGCGGGCGGCCCAGGTGTCGCAGTACGCCGGATGCCCGCTCCCGCACCCGTCGCAGTCGCCGCAGCTCGTGAAGCTCAACAGCACCTTGTCGCCCGGCGCGACCGAGGAGACCCCCGCCCCGACCCGTTCGACGATCCCCGCCCCCTCGTGCCCGATGATCCCGGGCGTGGGGAAGGGCACGCCGCCCGCGATCACCCCCAGGTCGGTGTGGCACAGTCCCGAGGCGACGAGACGCACGAGCACCTCGCCGGCGCCCGGCTCGCCGTACTCGACGTCCGTGACCGTCAGCGAGCCGTTCTCGAGGACGGCGGCGCGGCCCGCGGTCACCGGGCGGCCCCCTGCTCGAGGTTGAACACGATCGAGTGCGACTTCTGGTACGACGCCATCGCCTCCGGGCCGCCCTCGCGGCCCCAGCCCGACGCCTTCACGCCGCCGAACGGGACGGACGGGTCCAGCAGCGCCCAGCCGTTGACCCAGGTGATCCCCGCGCGCAAGCGGGCAGCCACCCGGTGCGCCTTGGCGAGGTCCGAGGTCTGGATGCCGCTCGCCAGGCCGTAGGGCGTGCCGTTCGCCAGCGCGATCGCCTCCTCCTCGGTGTCGAAGGGCTGCACCGTCAGGACGGGGCCGAAGGTCTCCTCCGCGACGATGGCCGAGTCGTCCGCCGCGTCCGCGATCACGGTGGGGCGGTAGTAGAAGCCTCCGCCGAGGTCGGCGCGCTCCCCGCCCGTGACGATCCGGGCGCCCGCCGCGCGCGCGGCGGCGACGGCGGCCTCCACCTTCTCGAGCTGTGTGCGGTTCGCGAGGGGGCCGATGACGGTCGCGGGGTCGGTGATGTCGCCGAACGGCACCTGGGGGACAGCGCCCTCGAGGATGCCGAGCACGGTGTCGTAGATCCCGCGCTCGACGAGCAGCGCGCGGCCCGGCCATGCAGAACTGCCCCGTGTTGAAGACGAACGCCGAGATCACGGTGAGGATCGCGGTGTCCAGATCCGCGTCGGCGAACAGGATGTTGGCCGCGTTGCCGCCGAGCTCGGCGGTGAACGGCTTCAGGCTCGCGGCCGCGAGCGCCGCCGCGTGGGCCCCGACCTCGGTGGAGCCCGTGAAGGCGACCTTGTCGACGCCGGGATGGGCGACGAGGTGATCCCCGAGCGTCGACCCCGGTCCCGTCACGACGTTGAACACCCCGGCCGGGACGCCGGCCTCGGTGAGGATGTCGGCCATCGCGAGAGCCGAGAGCGGGGTGTCGCTCGCGGGCTTGTGCACGATCGTGTTCCCCGCGACGAGCGCCGGCGCGATCTTCGAGCTCGACAGGATCAGCGGGAAGTTGAAGGGCGTGATGGCGGCGACGACGCCGATCGGCTCGTTCTTGACGTACGCGTGCGTGTTGCCGGTGGTCTCGCGCACGTCGCCGTCGAGGTGGTGGCCGAGACTCGCGTAGTACTCGTACAGCTCGGCCGCGTTGTTGACGTCGACGGCGCGCGCGAGCGTGATGGGCTTGCCGACATCCGCGCTCTCGATCTGTGCGAGCTCCTCCGCGCGTTCCCGCATGAGGGTGTACGCGCGCTGCAGGACGCGGGCGCGCTCTCGGCTGGACATCCGCGGCCAGGGACCGTTGTCGAAGGCGTCGCGGGCGGCGGCGACGGCGGCGTCGACGTCGGCCGTCGTGCCCCGGGCGACGTCGGTCAGCTTCTGGCCGGTCGCGGGGGCGACGACGTCGCTGCGCGCCCCGTCGGAGGACTCTCGCCAGGAGCCGGCGATGAACAGCTGTCCTGGCCCGAGTCCGGTGGTCTCGGGCGCCATCTGGGTGATCGTCATGATCTTTCCTCTCCGCGACGGCCGTGTCGCGCTCCCCAGTGTGCGTTCGGCATCCCCCGCCCGCTATCCGTAGTCCTACCGAATCGTGCCGAGCCCACGCGGCCGGGTCACGCCGAGACGGACTCGTACCAGGCGGCGATCTGGGAGCGCGACGAGAAGCCGAGCTTGGCGAGGATGCGCTGCACGTGCGTGTCGATCGTGCGCACGGAGAGCACGAGACGCGCCGCGATCTCGCGGTTGCTGAGCCCCTCGTGGATGCCGATCGCCACCTCCGTCTCGCGCTCGCTGAGCGGCGATGCGCCGCTCCCGCGGCTCGACGCGCCCATGGTCGCCGCCTCCTGCGGGCTCAGCCGTTCCCCCTCGGTCGCCAGCCGCTCGAACGCGCGGGCGCCCAGCGCCTGCCGGACCCGCTCGACGCAGCGGTCGTGGTGCGCGGCCATATGGGGACCGTGGACGGTGATGTCGGATCCGATGCGCCGCCAGCGACCCCTCGCGGCCCCGAGCAGCACGGCCGACCGCTCGGAGGGCGAGCGCGCCGCATCCACCCAGCTCAGCAGCTCGAGCATGAGGCAGTCCCCGACGGGGTCGTCGATGCCGTCCTCGGTCGTGAGCGCCGTGCGCGCATGCTGCTCCGCGCTGTCGAGGGCGCCGGCGCCGAACTCCGCGAGCGCGAGCGACCAGAGCGCGAGCGAGCGCATCCACCTCTCGCCGATCGTCTCCGCGAACCGGGCCGCGGCCTCGGCGGGCGTCGCGGCGTCGCCCCGGCCGAGATGGCTGCGCGCGGTCGTGAGCTGGAACTGCGCGAGCAGCGCCTCCTCGGCGCGGCCGAGCGCGAGCGCCGCCTCGATCGAGCGCTCGAACTCGACGACGGCGCGGGCGGGCTCGCCCGAGAACAGGGCGTGCGTGCCGCGCCAGCGGTGCAGCTCGACCGCGAACACGGCGGCATCCGGCGCCCCGACACCCGTGCACAGGCCGTCCGCCTCGTCCAGCAGCACGCGGGCCTCGTCCATGTCGCCCTGCAGCAGGCACAGCCACGCCGTCGTGATCGATGCGCGGACGCGCAGGGTCACCTCGCCGCCCGGCAGCGCCAGCACCCGCGCGCCCCACGCCCGGCCTTCGGGCAGGAATCCGCCCATGCCCCAGTGGTACCGCAACGCCGCGAACAGGCCCAGCGCGCTGTCGGTGTCCTGCGTCGTCGCGGTGGCCAGGGCGATCTGCACCTCCGCGCGGTCGGCGCGCTGCCGCTCCACGATCTCGTGCTGCCGCGGCCCGTACCAGTCGCGGTCGTCGCGATCGGCGCGCGTCCGGTAGTGGTCGAGGTGACGGCGCCGGAGCTGCGCCCAGGCGCCCGTCTCCTCGGCGCGCTCGCGCCCGTAGCCGCGGATCGTCTCGAGCATGCGGAAGCGGCCGGTCTCGCGATCGGCCTCGACGACCGACTGCGCGACCAGCCCGTCCAGCTCCTCGACCACCTCGCCCTCCGGGATGCCGGCGACCGCGGCGGCCGCCTCGAGGTCGAAGGGGCCGCCGAACACGCTGAGGGCGTCCCACAGGGCGCGTTGCGCGGGTGAGCACAGCTCGTAGCTCCAGTCGACGACCGCCCGGAGGGTCCGCTGGCGGGCCGCGGCCGAGCGGGAACCGCCGCGCAGCAGCGTGAACCGCGACGAGAGACGGCCGGAGAGCTCGGACAGCGACAGCGAGCGCAGCCGGGTCGCGGCCAGCTCGATCGCGAGCGGCAGGCCGTCGAGGGAGCGGCACAGGTCCTCGGCCGCCGGCAGGTCGCCCGGGGAGAGCTCGAAGGTGATGTCCGCCGACCGTGCACGGGTGACGAGCAGGGAGAGCGCGTCGGACTGTCCGCCGCTGCCGCTCAGCGACAGCGGCGGGACGGCGAAGACCTGTTCGCCGTCGAGATCCAGCGGGCGGCGGCTGGTGGCGACGATCCGCAGCGCCGGGACCGCGTCGAGGAGCTCGTCCGCGAACGTCGCGACACCGTCGATCAGATGCTCGCAGTTGTCGAGCACGACGATCGCGGGCTCGTCGGCCAGCACGTCGGCGAGGAAGTCGAGCGGGTCGCGCGCGGAGTGCTCGCCGAACGGGAACGCGCGGGCGACGGCGAGCGGGACGCGGCGCGCATCCTGCACGCTGTCGAGCGCCACGAACCAGCTGGTCTCGCCGGTGCGGGCGACGTGGTCGTTGACCGCGCGCACGGCGAGCCGGGTCTTGCCGACGCCGCCGACGCCCGTGAGGGTCAGCAGCCGCGACTCCGTCAGCAGCGCGGCGACCGTCGCCAGCTCGCTGCGGCGACCCACGAACTCGCTGCGCGGTTCCGCGATCATCCCGACATCCTCGTCATGCCTCCGATTATCGCCCCCGTCGCATGTCCCACCTTCCGACGCAGCATGTCCCACTTTCGACCGGATGCGGCGTCCCGCAGCGGTCGAAAGTGGGACATGCTGTGACGGGCGTTGCATTTTCCAAAATCAGGTAACGCTCGTCACGAAAACATTGACTTAGCTGAGCTTTGGGCCCACTATGAAGAGGCCAGCACGAGGGCGTGCGCACAGCTCACAGCCGTATCCCCTCGCGTCGGCGTCCCGCCCGATCGACCAACGAGAGGTCTCTTCGATGAAGAAGAAAATCGCCGCCCTCGGCGTGCTCGCCGCCGCAGCGCTCGCGCTCGCCGGCTGCACCGACTCCGCAGCCCCCGCCCCCGCCGGCACCTCGTCGGCCTCCGGCGGCGGCGAGCTCACGCACGTGCGCGTCGCCGCGCTCCCCATCGCCGAGACCGGGGCCCTGTGGGCCGCGATCGACCAGGGCATCTTCGCCGACCACGGTCTGGATGTCGAGATCGTCCCCGCGCAGGGCGGCGCCCAGGCGATTCCCGCGCTGCTGAGCGGCGACATCCAGTTCGCCGTCGGCCAGCCCTTCGGCCCGATCCGGGCCGCGGCGCAGGACCTCGGCATCGTGATCTTCAGCGACTACGCCGACAGCCTCGCGACCGGGACCGACGTCAACGCGGTCGTCGCCTCGGCGGCCTCGGGCATCAAGACCCCGAAGGACCTCGCCGGCAAGAAGGTCTCGGTCAACTCGCTCGGCGCCGCGGGCGACCTGACGATCCGGGCCGCGGTCGACGCCGACGGCGGAGACTCCTCGACGATCCAGTTCGTCGAGGTCGCCTTCCCGGACGTCAAGGCTCAGCTCGACGCCGGCACGATCGACGCCGGCTGGGTCCCGGACCCGTTCCGCGGCCAGATCGTCAGCGCCGGCGGCACGTCGGTCGTCGCGCCCTACCAGGCGACGATCCCCGGCCTCACCGTGCTGACGAACTTCACGACCCAGAAGCTCATCGACTCCGACCCCGAACTGGTCAAGAAGTACGCCGCAGCGATGAGCGAGGCCCTCGACTGGGCCTCGAAGAACGAGTCGGCCGTGCGGTCGGCGATCGCCACGAACCTCAAGATCCCCGAGGCCGCCGCGGCCGGCATCGTGCTGCCCACCTTCACGAGCGACCTCGACGTCGACAACGTGAAGAAGCTCGGCGCGCTCGCCGTGAAGTACTCCTACATCGACGCCGAGCCCGACTGGAACACGCTCATCCAGCAGCAGAAGTAGTCGCCGGCATCGACGGATGCGGGGCGTCGGATGGCGCCCCGCATCCTTTCTCGGAAGGAACCCATGGCCACCGCAGACGCTCCCGGAGTCGTCGCCCTCCCGCGCCGGACACGCGGGCGCGGCGCCCGGCGGACGCTCCGCCGCACCGTCCTCGGCCTCCTCGGCGTGATCGGCTTCCTCGCCACCTGGCAGGTGCTGCCGTCGACGGGCCTCGTGAACCCGGAGTCGTTGCCGACGGCGACCGAGACCCTGACCCAGCTCGGCGTGCTCATGCGCGACCTCGAGTTCTGGCGCAACGTCGGGCGCACGCTCACCGGCTGGGCGATCGGCCTCGCGATCGCGACGGTCGCCGGCGTCGTGCTCGGCACGCTGATCGGGATGCTGCCGGTGCTGCGTCGCGGCACGCACACGACCGTCGAGTTCCTGCGGCCGATCCCCTCGGTCGCGCTCATCCCGCTGGCCGTGATCACGTTCGGCCTGCAGCTGCCGGCCGCCCTCGTGATCATCGTCTACGCGAGCTTCTGGCAGGTGTTCGTGCAGGTGCTCTACGGCGTCGCGGACATCGACTCGGTCGCGCGCGACACGGCGCGCAGCTTCGGTCTGACCCGTTCGGCCCGCATCCGTCACCTCGTGCTGCCGACCGCGCTCCCGTACCTCATGACGGGACTCCGCCTCGCCGCTGCCGTCGCGCTGATCCTCGCCATCACGGCGGAGATGACGATCGGCAACCCGGGCCTGGGGCGACAGCTGATGACCGCATACAGCATCGGCAACTTCTCGACCGTCTACGCGATCGTCGTCGTGGCGGGCCTGCTGGGGCTGATCGTCAATCTCGGGTTCCGCGCGATCGAGCGCCGCACCCTGCGCTGGCACCAGTCGGTGCGGGGGGAGGAGGTCCTGTGACCCTGTACACGAGCACGGTGCGCACGCGTCCGCGACGTCCGCGCGTCTGGGCGCGGTTCACGACGAACACCGTCTACGCCGTCCTGCTGCCGATCGCCCTCCTCCTCATCTGGGGCGTCTGGGGGTCGCTGGGCGCGCCGAAGTTCTTCCCCGGTCCCCTCACGATCGCCGACGCGTTCGTGAAGACCTGGATCGGCCCGGCCTTCGTCACGGATGTCGTGCCCTCCCTGGCGCGCCTGGTCGCCGCGATCGTCCTCGCGATCGTGATCGGGGTCGCCGCCGGCACCGTCATCGGGCTGACCCGGTGGCTGAGCGAGCTGCTCGAGCCGATGCTCGAGTTCTTCCGCGCGGTGCCGCCGCCCGTCCTCATCCCGGTGTTCGTCGCGCTGCTGGGGGTGACGGACTCCATGAAGATCCTCGTGATCGTGTTCGGCTCCCTCTGGCCGGTGCTGCTGAACACGATCGACGGCGTGCGATCGACCGACTCGGTCATGACCGAGACGGCCCGCTCGTTCTCCCTCACCCGCACGGAGCGGCTGACGCGGCTCGTGCTGCCGGCCGCCAGCCCGCGCATCATGGCGGGCGTGCGGCAGACGCTGTCGGTCGCGCTGATCATGATGGTGATCTCCGAGATGTTCTACTCGTCCTCGGGCCTCGGCTATCAGATCGCGTACTTCCAGCGGAACTATCTCATCGCCCAGATGTGGAGCGGCATCCTGCTGCTCGGGCTCATCGGCATCGTGCTGGCGCTCGTCTTCGGCATCGTCGAACGACGCGTGCTGCGCTGGTATCACGGAATCAAGGAGGTGGAGCGTGTCTGAGACGCTCTTGACGGTCGAGCACCTGAAGAAGGTGTACGAGTCCTCGACCGGTGTGGTCGAGGCGATCGGCGACATCGGGTTCTCGATGCGCCGCGGCGAGCTGGTGTGCATCGTGGGTCCGTCGGGCTGCGGCAAGACGACCCTGCTCAAGTGCATCGCCGGGCTGCTCAAGCCCACGGCGGGCCGGGTCGAGCTCGACGGCCGCGCCGTGACCGGTCCGCCGCCGAACATGGCGCTCGTGTTCCAGGAGTACGGGCGCTCGCTCTACCCGTGGCTGACGGTGCGCGGCAACGTCGAGCTGCCGCTCAAGCACAAGAAGCTCTCCAAGAAGGAGCGCGACGGGCTGATCGACGACGCGCTCACCGCGGTCGGCCTCGACCACGCGGGCGGGAGCTACCCCTGGCAGCTGTCGGGCGGCATGCAGCAGCGCGTCGCGATCGCGCGCGCGGTCGCGTATCAGCCGGAGGTGCTCATCATGGACGAGCCCTTCGCGGCGGTCGACGCGCAGACCCGCGCGGATCTCGAGGACCTCGTGCGGCGGCTCCACCTGGAGCGGGGGATGTCGATCCTCTTCGTCACGCACGACATCGACGAGTCGGTGTACCTGGGGGAGCGGGTCATCGTGCTCTCGAAGTCGCCGACCTGGGTGCAGGAGGATCTCACGATCGATCTCGCCCCCGAGCGGGATCAGATCACGACGCGCGCACTGCCGCGGTTCACCGAGCTGCGCACCCATGTCTACGAGCAGATCCAGCGTGCCAAGCGGGGCGAGGCGACCCGTCCTGCTGCATGATGAGCCGGTGACTGTCGCCGTCCGTCGCGAGATCGACGCCCCACCCGCTGCCCGCAGCCCGCAGCAGCTGCTGCTCGCCCTCCTGGGAGAGCAGCTGGACGCCCGTGTCGATCGGCCGATCCGTGCGGGCTTCTATCTCGACGTGCTCGAGGGCGCGGGCGTCGCCGGACCGACCGCGCGTGCGGCGCTGGATCGGATGGCGCTGCGGGGTCTGCTCACACGGGGGCGCGCCGGGCGCGAGGTCGAGTACGGGCTGACCGAGCATGCGCGCAACGTGCTGCGCGAGGCGGCGGAGCGGGTGCATTCGCCGTTCCCGTTCGACCCGGTCGGCAAGGGATGGACGCTCGTGACGTTCACGGTGCCCGAGGGGCAGCGCTCGCTCCGGCACCGGCTGCGGGCCGCACTGACCTGGGAGGGGTTCGCGCCCCTCCGCGACGGCCTGTGGATCGCGCCGGGCGAGGTCGACCTGATCGCGGCGCTCGGGCCCCTGCGCGAGGAGCTGCCGGAGTCGTGCGTGACGGCGTTCCGGGCGCGCGATCTGCCGGACTTCCCGGTCGCTCCCTCGGTCGCGGGCGCCTGGGACCTCGAGGCCATCCGCGCCGGTCACGAGCGGTTCCTGGCGGTGTGGGACGGGGCCGACGCCGTTCCCGCATCGGTGCCGCCGCTGTCGGCGCTGACGATGCTCGTCGCCGACTGGCTCGCCCTGCTGCGTGCCGATCCGCGGCTGCCGGCCGCCTTCCTCGGCCCGGGGTGGCCGGCGCCGCGCTCGACGGCCGCCTACCGGGCGGGCCGCGCGCGCTGGTCGGCCGCCGCGCGCGCCGCGCTGCCGTAGCCGGCCGCTGCGACGCGCGCGGCGCCTACGGCACGCGGCGGGAGCGCGGGAGCGGTCGCGGGCGCGCCGTGGGCAGTGGCACCTCGGCCGCCGCTCGTCCGATCGTGTTCGTGATCTCGCCGATGCCCTCCACGACGATCCGCACGGTGTCGCCCTCCGTGAGCGGCGGTGGGCTCATCGTGCCGTTTCGGCCCCACAGCTCGCCGAGGCATCCGCCGTTGCCCGCGGTGCCGGAGCCCAGCACGTCGCCCGGGACGACGACCGAGGCGCGGGAGGCGTACGCCACGAGCTCCGCGAAGGTCCAGCCCATGTTCGAGACGAGGTCCTCGCCCACGAGCGTGGCGCCGATGTAGGCCTCCGCGCGCACGGCGAGGAAGCCCTCCGCGTCCCGTCGGGACGCCAGCTCGTCCGCCGTGACGATCCACGGCCCGAGCGTCGTGGCGAAGTCCTTGCCCTTGGCCGGCCCGAGGAACACCCGCATCTCGCGGTTCTGGATGTCGCGCGCCGACCAGTCGTTCATGATCGTGTACCCGAAGATGTGCGCCTCGGCCCGTTCGGGCGTGAGGTCGCGGCCGTCGGAGCCGGCGACGCCGCCGATGACCGCGGCGACCTCGAGCTCGTAGTCCAGGCGCTCGGTGACGGGAGGGCGCACCGTCTCGCCGTCGCCGATGACGGCGTGCGGGTTGGTGAAGTAGAAGGTCGGTGCCTGGTACCACTCCGGTGCCACGTGCGGGGTCCCCTCGGCGTCCGAGCTCATGCCCTCCACGTGCTCCTCGAACGCCGCGAAGTCGCGCACGCTCGCGGGGCGCAGCGGCGCGCGCAGGCGGACCGACGCGAGCGGCGTGCCGGCCGCGTCCGCCACCCGGGCGTGCAGCTCGGCGGCGGTCGCCAGCCCCCGCTCGAGGACGCCCTGGACCGACAGGCCGTCGGGGAAGGGCACGACCCGGTCCTCGATCACGAAGCCCTCCGCGCGGCCCAGCGGGCTCTCCCACCGTGCGAGCCTCATGTCGTCTCCCTCCCTCGCCGCAGCAGTGCCGCGGCGTTTCCCGAGAGGATGCGCTCGGCCACGTCCGCGGCCAGTCCCGCTCCCCGCACCTCGCCGACCGGGTCCTCCGATCCCATGTCGAAGGGGTAGTCGCTGCCGAGGACGACCTGCGACGCCCCCGCCGACTCGACGAGCCGGGCGAGCGCCACCGGGTCGTGCACGACCGTGTCGAACCAGATCCGCCGCAGGTACGACGAGGGCTCCTGGGCGCACCCCCGTGCGTCCGCGCGCACCCGCCACGCATGGTCGGAGCGGCCCATGACGGTCGGCAGGTAGCCGCCGCCGTGCGCCGCCACGAGCCGGAGCCCGGGATGGCGGTCCAGGACGCCGGCGAAGATCAGGTGCGAGAGCGCGACGGCGTTCTCGGTCGGCTGGCCCACCGTGTTGGCGAGGTAGAAGCGGTCGAGCCGCTCGTCGAGCGAGCACCCGAAGGGGTGCAGGAAGACGATGCAGCCGAGCTCGGCCGCCCGCTCCCAGAAGGGCTCGAGCCGCGGGTCGGAGAGCTCGACGTCGCCCGCGAACGAGGAGATCTCGACGCCCGCGAGGCCGTGGCCGATGACCGCGTCGTCGAGGCACTCGACGACGCGGTCGGGGTGCTGCAGCGGCACGAGCCCGAGTCCGCGGAGCCGGTCGGGTGCCGCAGCGACGTGCGCGGCGATGAGCCGGTTGCCCTCGAGCGCCGCCCAGACGGCCAGCTCCTCGTCGGCCCAGGGGTAGAAGTGGTTGGGCGACGCGCTCACCCACTGCATGTCGACGCCCTGGCGGTCCATCTCGGCCAGGCGCGCGGAGACATCCACCAGACGCGGGATGCGGGCGGCCACCATGGGGCCGGATACCGCCTGGCTCGCCGCGCCGTTGCGGCGCAGGTCGAGGGCGGCGGCCTCGGCGACCTGCGCGGGCGCGCGGCGTTCGACCTCGGCGTGGAGCGAGGGGAGCAGGACGTGCGCGTGCACGTCGGTCACGGGCGCGCTCATGCCGTCCCCGCCACGCTCGCCGCGACCCTGCCGATGACCTCGGCGGAGCGCTGGTGCTCACCGTCGCGCTGCAGCAGCGCGAGCTCGACGGAGCCGTCGACGACGGCGCTCGCCCGTGGCAGCCGCCGTGCGTGGAAGGCGTCCCACAGCTCCTGGTCGAGCGCGTCCCGTTCGCCGAGGAGCTCGGCGAGCACGAGCGCGTCCTCGAGCGCCTGTGCCGCGCCCTGGGCGATCGTCGGAGGGCAGGAATGGGCGGCGTCCCCGATGACGACGATGCGTCCGCGGTTCCACGGCGCCGCCACGAGATGCCGCGTGAACCACGTGTAGTTCACGGCCGCCTCGCCTCGCTCCAGGTCGGCGCGCACCTGGTCCCAGGGGCCGCCGTAGGCGAGCGAGAGGGCGTGCATCGTGCGGCGCGCCTCGTCCTGCGAGAGGTCGAAGAACGCGCTGTCGGCCTCGCCGACCAGGAAGGCGTACATGGAGCTCTCCCCGGTCGGGGTGTATCCCGCGATGTAGGAGGGTCCGCCGTAGTACAGCTCGGTCGTGGCGACGTCGGCGGGACGGGAGACGAAGGCGCGCCAGATCCCCATGCCGATGTGCTCGGGAACGGTGTCGATGCCGATCGCGGCGCGGACGGCGGAGTGCAGGCCGTCCGCGCCGATGAGGAGGTCGTAAACCCCCGCGGGTGTGCCGTCGATCTCGATCCGCACGGCGTCGCCGTCGTCGTGCGCGCCGGTGACGGTCGTGCCGAAGCGCACGCGCGCGCCCGCGGCGACGGCGTGGGCGTAGAGGATCTCGGCCAGCCGGGGGCGGGCGATGCCCATCGCCGAAGGCAGCTCGCCGCCGCCGTGCTCGTTCATCTGCGCGATGATCGGGGCGTCGGGCCCCGGGGCGCGCAGGGTGAGCCCGTCGAAGGCGAAGCCGGCGTCGCGGATGTCGTCCCAGGCGCCGAGCTCGCGGAAGACCCGCAGCGCGTTCTGCTGGAGCGAGATGCCGGAGCCGAGCGCACGGAGCTCGGGCGTGGTCTCGAACACGTCGACGGCGATGCCGCGCTGTGCGAGTGCGGTCGCGGCGGCGAGGGCGCTGACGCCGCCCCCGGCGATCGCGACGGTCGTGACTGCTGTCATGAGAGCGGAACCTCCTCGTTCCCGGTGGTGGTCGCGCGGCGGCGACCGGGTCGTTCGGCGATCGTGCCCGTCATCGGGGCCGATCGTCCTCCGCGATGCAGCGGACGGTCTGGGAGCCGAGTCCCTCGATGGAGCCGACCATGACGTCGCCCGGGCGCAGCAGCCGACCCCAGTGGGCGCCGTTGCCGGCCGGGCTGCCGGTCAGCAGCAGGTCGCCGGGCAGGAGCGGCATGTTCCAGGAGGCCCCGGCGATGAGAGCGGGCACGTCGAAGAGCAGATCGGTCGTGGACGCATCCTGCATGACGTCGCCGTTGAGCTCGAGGCGCACGGCGAGGTCGGCGGGGTCGACGAAGGGCGCGGGCACGAGCAGGGGGCCGGTGGGCAGGAAGCCCGGCGCGTTCTTGGAGCGGTACCAGTCGGCGCCGAGGCCGCCGGCGTCTGTGCGGAACACCCGATCGCGCGTCGTGATGTCGTTCACGATCGTGTAGCCGGCGACGTGCGAGAGGGCGTCCTCCCGACTCACACGGAACGCCTCGCGGCCGATGACGACCGCGAGCTCCAGCTCCCAGTCGTGCTGGTCGCTGTAGGCGGGGAGGGCGAGGGGCACGTCGTCGCCGACGACGCACGCCGGCAGCCCGATGAAGAAGTACGGCTCGCCGTGCGCGCGCCGCGCGTCCATCATGCGGCCCACCTCCTCGCGCACCTCCGCCTCGGGACGGCCGTCGTCGGCGCGGCCCGCCATGACGAGGTCGATCACGTGCGTGCGGTAGTTGGCGCCCGTCTGCACGACCTGCCGGGGCTCGACGGGCGCGGTGAGGGTCGCCTCCGCCAGCGGCCGCCAGCCGTCGACCATGGCGCACAGCGCCCGGATCCGGTCCCAGTCGGGCGCCGCGAGGAAGGCGTTGAGGCTTGCCGCGCCCAGCTCCTCGGGCGGCAGCGGGCGGATGCGCTCTCCCGCGACGAGGCCGAGCCGGATGTCGTCGCCTGCTCGGAAGCGGGCCAGCGCGAACGGGGGTGTCGAAGGGGACATCGTCGTCTTCTCCTCGGAACGAGCGAGGGTGGGGCGGGGTCTCCCCGCCCCACCGGGGGATCAGCGGGCGGCGTCCAGGATCTGGTCGCGGGTCCCCGCCGTGAGCCCCTCCTCCGTCGCGGTCGGCGCGTTCGCCGGAGGGAAGGACTCGGCCAGCGAGTCGGGCATCGAGCTGACGCGGTAGATGTCGTACGAGCCCTGCGAGGTGCGCCACGTCTGCGGCTCCCAGTCCGGCACGTAGTTGCGGTAGCCGCCGGTGTTGAGCTCGATGCGCATCGTGGAGGGCTCGCGGTAGTACAGGAACGACTGTTCGCCGATGCCGTGGATCGTGGGGCCGTACTCGATCGGGACGCCGTTCTCCATGAGCACGTCGGCCGCGATGAGCATCTCCTCGCGGGTGTCGAGCCAGAACGCGTAGTGGTTGACGCGGCCGGCGCGGTCCGAGGCGTCGAAGACGACGCCGAGATCGTGCGACTTCTCGTTCGTGGTGAGCACGGAGAAGATCGACAGCGGCACCTCGTCGAGCACGGTGCGCGCCATGATGCGGAACCCGAACACGTCCGAGTACCAGGCGGCGAACGCGTCGACGTCGCTCGTGGCGATCGTGACGTGATCGAGCTGGCGCGGGGTGCCGGCCACGCGGCTGCGTCGCTGCGGGCGGTCGGGGAAGGTCGAGGCCAGCTCGCCCTCCGTGTAGCGGAAGTGCTCCGCGTCCCAGTGCAGGGTCATCGTGTGGCCCCAGGGTCCGGTGAAGCGGTAGGCGCGGCCGATGCGCAGGCCGTCGAACCACTCGCCGGTCACGCCCTTCGCCTCGATGCGCTCGACCGCGGCCTGCAGCGCCTCGGCGCTGGCGGTGCGCCAGGCCATGCTCTCGAGCGCGGGCTCGTCGCCCGGCACGATGACGAGGCTGTACGCGTAGTAGTCGCCCCAGCAGCGCAGGTACACGCGGCCGTCTTCACGCGCGACCTCCGTCAGGCCCACGGTGTTCACGTAGAAGTCCACGGAGGCCTCGACATCCGGCGTCGACAGTGCGACGTAGGACAGGTGGGAGAGCAGGTTGGTCATCGTCGATCCTTTCGCGGCACGGCGTCGTGCCCTGTGTCTGAGTCCACCCTCGGCCGGGGGCCGGCTATCAGGCAACCGGGGTTTGCATATCGCGAGTATTCGGATGTCTGATACCTTGCGGGTGCCCGACTCGAAGGAGAGCCGAACCGTGTCCGATGAACCCCCGCTGTCACGCCTCGACCTCAACCTGCTGGTCGCGCTCGACGCTCTGCTGACCGAGCGCAACGTCACGCGCGCCGCCGCACGGCTGCGGCTCAGCCAGCCCGCCCTCAGCTCCGCCCTCGCCCGACTGCGGACGCACTTCGACGATCCGCTGCTCGTGCGCCGCGGCAACCAGTACGACCTCACGCCCCTCGCGGTGCGCCTGGCCGAGCTGTCGGTGAGCGCGCTCGAGGGGGCGCGACGGGTCTTCGACAGCCGAGCCTCCTGGGAGGCGTCCTCCTCGAGCCGCGAGTTCGTGGTCTACGGCTCCGACTACGCTCTCGCCACCGCCGCCCCCGCGATCTCGCGGGCCGCGAAGGCCGAGGCGCCGGGGGTCCGGCTGCGCTTCGTGCTGAGCTCGGTCGCCTTCATCGAGGACGTCGCCCAGCGGCTCGTCTCGGCCGACGGCCTGCTCATGCCGCACGGGGTCGTCGCCCCGATGCCCCACGTCGATCTCTTCTCGGACGACTGGGTCGTGCTGGCGGCCGCGGACTCGCCGCTGCCGGAGGGCGCGCTCACGATGCAGACGCTCGCGGAGCGTCCCTGGGCGTTCACGTACCAGTCGCGCCAGGCGTTCACCTCGGCGGGCCGCCAGCTCGAGCAGCTCGGCGTCGACCCGGTCGTCGAGACCGTCGTGGAGAGCTTCGTGAACCTGCCGATGTTCATCGAGCACACCGACCGGCTCGCGCTCGTGCAGCGCCGCCTCGCCCGCCGCGTCTGTCGCCTCGGCGACGTACGGGTGCACGAGCTGCCGTTCGCGGCGACCCCGATCCTCAACGCGCTGTGGTGGCACCCCGTGCACGACGCGGATCCCGAGCACCGCTGGCTCCGCCAGCTCGCGGTCGCCGCCGTCGGCGATCAGCGATTCCGATAGGCGCTATCACCGATCCCTCGGCGCGCCCGCGTCCGATCCGCGGTCCGATGGGTGCCACTACCCGATTCACGCAATGACGCGAACGGTCGCAATGACGCGAACGAAGGAGATTGGATGTCGAGTACCTCTCTGTCCCGGACGGCGGTGGGCCGCCGCGCGGGCTTCGCGCAGGGGCTCCTGCTGCTGCTCGGAAGCTGCATGCCGGTCATGGGCTCCGTGCTCATCACCCCGGTTCTGCCCCAGCTCTCGGAGCACTTCGCCGCCGCACCCGGCGTCGAGATCCTGGTGCCCATGATCGTGGCGCTTCCCGCGCTCATGATCGCCGTGTTCGCCCCGGTCGCCGGCCAGATCGCCGACCGGGTCGGGCGCAAACGCCTGCTCGTGGCGGCGCTGTTCGTCTACGCGGTCGTCGGCACGGTGCCGGCCTGGCTCGACGATCTCGGCGGCATCCTCGCCAGCCGGGCGCTCGTGGGGCTCACGGAGGCGGCGATCATGACCGTCTGCACGACGCTGATCATCGACTACTTCCAGGGCGAGCGCCGCGCGAAGGTCATCGGCCTGCAGACCGTCGCGACCACGATCGGCGCCACGCTGTTCATCGCGATCGGAGGCGCGCTGGGGGCGGGCGGCTGGCACGCGCCGTTCTGGGTGTACTCGGCCAGCATCCTCATCGCCGTGCCGATGCTGTTCGTGCTGTGGGAGCCCACGGCCGAGGAGCGCATGCTGGGCGAGAACGCGGGGACGCGCGTCCGCATCCCGTGGCGTCGGATCGCCACGGCCCTGGTCGTCACCGTCTTCGCGGGCTTCTCCTTCTACGTCGTGATCCTCGAGGTCAGCTACCTCGTGGTCGCCGCGGGCGTCCCCGCCGAGCGGACGGGGGTCATCGGCGGCGTCTCGGCGGTCGCCTCCCTCGCCACCGCGATCGGCGGTCTGCTGTTCACCCGCATCTCGAAGCTCGGCCCGGGCAGGCTCCTGCCGCTCGCGCTGTTCGCCCAGGCGGTCGGGATGGTCGTCATCTGGGCGGTGCCCTCGCTCGCGGGCGTGATCGCCGGCGCGATCATCGCCTCGTTCGGCTCCGGCATGGTGCTGCCCTCGCTGTTCCTGTGGTTCATCGCGCACATCACCCCGGAGGTGCGCGGCCGGGTCACCGGGCTCGTGATGACCGCGTTCTACCTCGGCCAGTTCGTGACCCCGATCCTCATCGGGGTGCTCACGGGAGTCGTGGCGGGGGCGACCGGGGTCGCGGCCCTGTCGGTCGCCGTCGGGCTGGTCGGCGTCGCCGCCGCGATCGTGGGCGTCGCGGTCGCGATCGGTCTGCGTCACGGCGTGCGCAGCACGGTCGCCCCGTCGGTCGCGGTCTGAGCTCCCCGTCGGACCGCCGTGCCGAGAGCCGGATACGGCGGTCCGACGGGCCTGGCGAGAGCACGAGGCGAGGAGGTACCGTTGAACATGCGGTTTCCGTGGCGAAGAGTGGTGATCACGACGATCGTCCTCGGGGGCTTCGGCCTCTACTGGGCGTCGATCGCTTTCGCCTGGAATCCGCCGCTCTGGCTCGTGGTGACCGGAGCGGTCACCGGGATCCTGATCGTGTCGCTCGTGTCCGTCCGCCCGAGGAGCCGCAGCGGCAGTTCCGATCTGTACGCCTCCGATGTGTACTCGGACGTCTATCTCGGCCGCCGTCACCCCGAACACCCCTACAAGGACGCGCAGCCCGCCTCCCAGATCGGTGACGCACTGCCGCCCGATCCGATCGCGAGCGCCATCCCCCGGTCACCCCGGACGCCGGACGACACGACGTCGTGAGGGGCGCAGGCGGATCGGCGTCCCCTCACGCGGCGCGGATGTGCGCCGCGATCCGGGGGTAGATCTCGCGGGCCAGGGCGTCGTCGCCGTCGTAGGCGTGGTCGGCGCCGGGCACCTCGATGAGCTCCACGAGTCGCCCGCCCGCCCGCAGCCGCTCGGCGTAGCGGACGTCCTCGTCGTGCAGGATGTCGTCCGTGCCGGTGATCATGACGGCCGGGGCGATGCCGGCGATGTCCGCCGTCTCGCCGACCGCGGCGGGGGAGACGAGCGGGTCGGCGCGTCGGGTCCGGTCCGGCACGTAGGCCGAGTCGAACACCTCGCCCATCCACGGCCGGAGCATCGGCTTGTCGCGCGGCGAGTGCTTGCGCGCTGCGGGGATCGTGAGATCCAGGGGCGGGTAGTGCAGCACCTGCAGGCGGATGTCGGGTCGCCCCGCGTCGAGCGCCTGGCGCGCGGCCGCGGCGGCGAGCGCACCGCCCGCGCTCTGGCCGCCGATGGTCAGGCGCGACGCATCCCATCCGTGCGCCGAGGCGTTCGCGACGACCCACCGCACGATGTCGTAGGCCTGCGCGGCGGGGACCGGGAAGGGATGCTGAGGCGCCACCGCGTAGTCGACGTCGACCACGTCCACGCCCGCCTCCTGCGCGATGCAGCGGCAGAGCGCGTCGTCGCCGTGCAGCTGCCCGATGATGTAGCCGCCGCCGTGGAAGTTCACGTGCACGGGGCGGGGCCCGGAACCGGCCGCCGCTCGGTAGACGACGGCGGGGGCCGCCGGCGTCACGGGGATCACGAGCTCGCTGCGCTCCGCGACGAACTCCGGCAGCCGGTCCCGGGGATCGACACCGCCCGACTGCTTCGCCGCCATGGCCGGCATCGCCTTCTGCATGCGTGCCGCGAGGAAGGCGGCGATGTGAC